>SVMF01000029.1 GCA_015067565.1 Oscillospiraceae bacterium
GTGTCCACGATTTCAAATATTCCTCGTTCCATCTTTCCGCGTTCTAACATCTTTCATCACCCACAACTATTATACCATATAACGCAGAAAAAGCCCAGTATTAACTGAGCTTTTTCGACAGACTGACGCACAGCGCATGATGCGCTGTGCGTTTCAGAGTGTCAAAAAAGTCGCCAATCGTCAAAATGCAAATTTTTGACGGTTGGCGATCTGTGTTCAAATAAGCGATTGCGACATATCTCCGATACAACAAAAAAGCACTTCAAATGCTTGCTGCGCAAGGCATTTTGACTTACATCGCAAACCGAGCTCTACCGTACCATCGTACGCCGACGAGCTCGGTTTGCTCGTCTTGCCGACTTTTTGAGCTCTGCCAGTCTGTCGAAAAACAAGTTTTTCGACAGACTGAAACGCACAGCGCATGATGCGCTGTGCGTTTGTTGTTACTTTTCTTTTGCGTAGGCAACGACAATGCGGCGATGCGGCTCGGAGCCGGTCGAGAAGGTCGTGACCTCGGGATATTCCTGCAGCGCGGAATGAATGACATGACGCTCATAGGCATTCATCGGCTCGAGGGTGAAATTGCGGTGATACTTGACAGCCTTTGCAGCCATCTTTCTTGCAAGCTGCTGCAAGGATTCCTCGCGCTTCAGGCGATAGTCGCCGGCATCGACATTGATGCGCAGGCGCTTCTCGCGCTCACGGTTGATGGCATAGCCAGTCAGGTACTGGATGGCATCGAGGGTATCGCCTCTTCTGCCGATCAGCAGACCTGCGTCACCGCCGACGAGGTCGGCACGGTAGGTCTCATCATCGACCTTGTATGCGTGGGGAACCGCCTCAGAGCCCATATGCTTGAGCAGGCCGGCCAGGAAGGTCTCGATCTGAGCCTCGACGCTGCCCTCAGCAGCAACGGCATATTCCTTGACCACAGGAGCCTCCAGCTTCGGCTTGTGCTCGGACTTCGGCTTGTGCTCGGACTTCGGCTTGCGCTCAGGCTTGTTCTCGGCCTTATGTTCTGCCTTATTTTCGGGCTTGCGCTCAGGCTTCGGCTTGCGCTCAGGCTTGTTTTCCTGCTTGCGGGGTTCAGACTTCTTCTGCTCAATGGGCTTGCCGGGACGGGAAATGACGCTCGGCGTCAAGTCGGGCTTTTCCTTCGGCTTGGAACGGGAGGCAGAGGAAAGTGCACTCTTCGGTGCCTCATCGGGAGCCTCATAAGTCACCTTTACCTCAGCGGGAGATGCGCCGATGCCCAAGAAGCCGCTTCTTGCATTGCGGATGACCTCGACAGAAACACTGTCACGGTCCAGCTTGAGCTGCTGCAATGCCGCCTCGATCGCAAGCTCAATGGTCCTGCCCGTCGTGACGATATACTTTTCCATAAATTCTCCTCAATCTTTGTGTTTTCCGTAATGATCGCTCGAATAGGCTCTGCCACGAGCGTAGGGGCGATTCGGCTCGCCGCCGGGGTGTTCCTCGGTCGGGTTTGCGGGGGTACCGGTAATCTTCGCCTCATAATCCTTGGCAGCGGCATCGCGTTCCTGCTTCTCACGCAGCTGCTGCTTCTTTTTGCTGGTATTTTCAGTAATACCGTTGGGGTTTGCCGCACGCTTTGCGGCACGGATGCGCTCACGCTCCGCCTCTTCAGCGGCACGCTCTGCTGCCATAGCACGCTTGACAGCGTCCTCAGCGTCATAGACCTTGCGATAGTGCTTGGTCAAAATGACATCCTGAATGATACCAAATACGCTCTGTGCGATCCAGTAAACGCTGATACCGAGCGGCATGATAAAGCCAAACCACACAGAAATCAGCGGCATCAGCATGGTCATGGTCTTGCCGGTCTGCGCCGTATTCGCTGCAGCCTCATCCTTCTCGCCATTTTCGTTGCGGATGACGGTATTGTTCATCTTCTGGCTGATGAACATGGACAAATAGTTCAGGCCGCCCGAAACCAGCGGGAACAGTGCGCCACCGATCTCAGACCAGGTAGACAGCTTCCAGATCTTCCAATTCGGGGTCTGACCGAGGTCAACGCCCAGGAACTCAAGGTTCAAGTTCTTGATGTCCGCAGGGATGCCCTTGACGGTATCGACAAAGCTCTCGATATTGCTGGCAACATCATACTGCCAGTAACCGGAGTCGGAGACACCCTTGCCCAATTCCTTAATCACATCAGTGCTCAGATGCAGGATGTATTGCAACGGCTCACGGATAACCGTATACAGGGGGAACAAAATGAGCAGTGGAAGCAAGGACCACAGACAGCCACCAAACATACTGACACCTTCGTCCCTATAAAGCTGCTGGACCTCCTGCTGATACTTTTGCTTGTCGTCGCCACAGGCCAGCTCGATCTGCTTGATCTTCGGCTGCAGGCGGGAAGTCTTCATCATGCTCTTCTTGCTCTTCATGCTCATGGGCAGCAAGACGATCTTGACCGTCAGGGAGAAGAGGATCAGAGCAATGCCGTAGTTGTTGAAGAAATTGTAGAAAAACTCCAACACATAGCCAAACGGAATTTCAATAAAAGACATACTTTTCTCCTAAAAAGTAATTCAGGGTACGGGATCATAAAAATCCCCGTGGTTGAATGGGTTGCACCTGAGTAACCGCTTGAGTGTCAGCCAGCCGCCCTTGAGCGCACCGTATTTTTCCAGCGCCTCGATGCCGTATTCCGAGCAGGTAGGAATGAATCGGCATTTGCCGGGAAAGTGGGGAGAAATATGCTTGCGGTAGAAGCGAATGCAGCCGATGAGCACCCTTTTCATGGTTCACACCTCAGCTCGAGGGTCTGCGTCGCCTTCTCAAAGGCACGGCAGAGCTTGGAAAATTCCGCCTCGATGGCGGCACTGCGAGCGACAATGACGATGTCATAGCCGTGCAGCAGGCTCTCCTCGTCGGCGCGGTAGATCTCACGCAGGCGGCGGCGCATCCGATTGCGCACGACTGCATGACCGAGCTTTGTGCTGACGGTCAGCCCCAGGCGGTTCTTATCCAAACCGTTGCGGCGGCAGTAAACAATAAGATATCGGTTGCCTGCGGAAGCGCCCTTATAGTACAGTCGACGGAAGACGGCATTTTCCTTCAGTGAAACGGTGTGCAGCATTGGTCATTTCCCCTTTGGGTACGAAAGAAGGCGAACAGAATTCTGTTCGCCTCTGATTGACGTTACAAGCAGTTTGGTGCGGTCACGAATCCTTAGGCGGACAGGACAGCTCTGCCTTTTGCACGGCGACGGGCAAGAACCTTGCGGCCGTTGGCGGTAGCCATTCTCTTGCGGAATCCATGAACCTTTGCGCGATGACGCTTTCTGGGCTGATAGGTACGCAGCATATCGTGTACACCTCCTGTAAAATTATGCTCAACACGCAGTGCGTGTAGCAAACAAAAATTGATAGCACATACTCATGCGGATGCTATTATAGCCTAAGAAGGGGTAAAAAGTCAAGAAATATTTTCACTTTTTTCATAATAGTTCTGATATTTTGTTTTTTCACAACATCTTGTGTCAAAAGCAGCAGAGCAAGCGCCATTACGGCCCCCCGCATAGTGCCAAAAGGGATCGTGCAACCGTCAATGTCTAAGCTTGGGACAAGAGAGCGCTTCTTCATGACAGACTGAGCTTGTCAAAGAAGTCCTTGATATGTCATCGCGAGCCCGGAAAGGCGTGGCAATCTCGAGAGTTTGATTTTTATCTTTCTTTCGGTAGAACAGCAAACTTTCAGCACGAGATCGCCACGTCGCTGCGCTCCTCGCGATGACACGATAAGAACTTTTTTGACACGCTCCGGGAGGGGCATGCCCCTCCCCTACATTTGATGTTTTGACACGCTGAAACGGGCAGGTCATTTGACCTGCCCGTTTGAAACTGTCATAAAAGCCATCTTGTAGGGTTGAGGCATGCCTCAACCGGCAGAAACAAGCCCGTATTCGCAGTAGCTTCCGGCAAAATCGTAGCGATTGCCGCCGGGCGGGGCATGCCCGTCCCCAAACTGTCGAAAAACGATAGTCTTGTCATTGCGAGGAGGCACTTGTGCCGACGTGGCTGCGCAGCCGTTGACAGCTTGCTGTCTTACGGATGCGGCGTACCCCTTGCGGGTGCAATCTCAAAAGTTTCGATTTCAGCCATTTTTGCAAGAAATTACAAGCTTTCAGCCTGAGATCGCCACGCCCTTACGGGCTCGCGATGACATATTAAGGGCTTTGGGACGAGCTCAGGCCTTCGCTGACAGCGAAGGCCCCAATGCTTAGTTCGTAGCGTAGATGTAATAGGCAACCTGGATGGTCGTCTCGTTGATGCGGGTCAAGATGATGTAGTTGCCGGTGTGGTCGCTCCAGGAGGTGTAGCTGGTGCCGTGCTGCTCACCGACGGAGCCCTCGCCATAGATCGCTGTGAGCTTGCTATTGAAATCCTTCAGAGCGTTCTCAGTCTGCTCCTTGATCTGCTCAGCGGTAGCCGGTGCTTCCTCCGTGCCCTTATCTGCAGAGAAGGTCGCAGAAACACGCACATGATCCTCACCAAAGCTGAACTGCACCTGATTGAAGTCCATGCCGTCAGCACTTACCTTGTTGTAAATGTAGAGGGTGTTTTCGCCCTGCTCATAGGTGAAGTCACAGGCACGGCCCTCGATGCTCTCGAGATCCTCGGGGGTAAATACAGCAACACGGCCCTTGTAGTTGATGTGTGTGTGATCATGCTCCTCATTGGCATCCTCGCTCGTCAGTTCTTCCGAAGGCAGCGATGCCGTGGGAGGAGTGCTCTCGTTGGTTGCTGCGCTCTCGCTCGGATCAGCAATCTCAGGTTTCTCCTCGCTTTTGCAGGCGACCAGAACGCTCAGCATGGCAAAACACAGAATGATGGCTAAAAATTTCTTCATTTTGGTATCCTCCGTTCAATTTTTTGGGAACAGCGTGGCTTGGAGCCTCGGGGCGCATAAGAGGTAATACAGCGCCGTACCAAGGCTCAAAAGAACCGCAAGCTCACCGATGGCAACATAGGCTGCATTGAGCACGAACGCTCCGCCGAGGTAGATCGTCAGCTCCCAACCAACAAGCAGGCCGTTGAACAGTGCCGGCATCAGAAGTGCCACAATGGGCACCTTGAGCACACGCAGATTGCGGCACTGATACATCACCATGGTCGCCAGCACGGTTGCGGCCGTGCCGATGAAGAAGTCCAACGGCAACGCACCGAGATACGACAGATTGTAGATCAGACAGCCAAGTCCCAATCCCCAGATCGCCGAGGGCGTAAAGATGGCAAAGACGCACAGCGCCTCAGAAATGCGGAATTGAATGGCATTTGAGGTTGTGCCGGGCAGCAAAATGTTCTGCAGGTGGGTCAAAACGACATACAGGGCAGCCAACGCCGCCGCATGGGTCAGATTGCGAACCGATTTTTTCATATTTTTTCTCCATAGTTTTGTTTATCGACAGGATGGTTTCGAACTGTCGTTTTGTGTTATGCAAATACCTTCTTGAGCTTTGCAAAGCGGGGCAGGCCATCCTCCATCGGGACAACCAGATCGCCACGGATCAGCGGAGCGCAGTAGCGGATGAAGTCGTCGGTCACATGGGCATGATCTTCGGTGATCCATTCGAGCGGAACCTTCTGTTCAAAGTTTGCGACCTTCTCCAGATCAAACAGCACATACTCGCAGCGGTAGCCGTCAGTGCGGTCACAGCGGAAGCCGACCATCTTGCCGCTCTCGCCTGCCAAAGCAGATTCCACAGCGGTCTTGCCGGAGTTGAAGGACTCCTCGATGTCGGTAGCAGAGGCACAGTGGGCCGCGCAGCGCTGCAGCAAGCTCAGCTCGATGCCGCGAACCTTGACACCCAGCTCTTCCTTGACCACAGCAGCCAAACGGGCAGCCAGACCGCCGAGCTGTGCATGACCAAAGCCGTCGGTGCCGGAGGTCTTTGCCTCGGAGACAAAGCGGCCGTCGGCATAGTGAACACCCTCGGAAACGGCGACAATGCAATTGTGCTTCTCGTTGTAAACACGCTTGACATCGCGCACGAAGTCCTCCATCACGAAATCGACCTCGGGCAGGTAGATGAGATCGGGGCCATCGCCCTTCTCGCCGGCCAGAGCCGCAGCAGCGGTCAGCCAACCCGCGTGGCGACCCATGCACTCGATGATGGTGACCATGCCGGTGTTATAGACCTGGCTGTCACGGGAAACCTCCATCACGCTCGTTGCGATATACTTTGCAGCAGAGGCAAAGCCGGGGCAATGGTCGGTGCCGAACAGGTCGTTGTCGATGGTCTTCGGCACACCGAAGACGCGGCACTCATAGCCGACGCTCTTGAGGTAGCGGTTGATCTTGTTGCAGGTATCCATGGAGTCATTGCCGCCGTTGTAGAAGAAGTAACGGACATTGTACTTCTTGAAGATTTCGAGAATGCGCTTGAAGTCGGTGTCATCCTTCTCGGGCTCAGCAATCTTGTAACGGCAGGAACCGAGTGCGGACGAAGGCGTATGCAGCAGAAGCTCGAGCTCTGCAGGGTCTTCCTTGCTCATGTCCATCAGACGGTCATCCAGAACCCCCTTGATGCCGTGATTTGCGCCGTAGACGTTGGTGATATACTCACTTTCGAGTGCGGTCTTGATTACGCCATAAGCGCTGGCGTTGATGACCGAAGAGGGGCCGCCTGACTGGCCGATTATGGCAGAACCGATCAAAATGTTTTCATTTGTCATGTGATTTAACCTCCAAAGTTGCAATAGCACAATTTTTACCTCTAAAAGTATAGCACAACATTCCTTGCTTTGCAAGAAAATTGTGAAGTTTATAGTTGCAATTTGATTTTTTTTGTGATATGATATCGTAAATTATTGTGCACCCAAGGAAGGGGATGTCTTTTTGAGCAAAGTTGAAATCACATTGCAGGACATTTTGTGGGCCCTGCGGAAATATCTGGTATGGATCGTACTGGCCACGATCGTTTTCGGTGTCGGCTCTTGGTTCTACACCAAGAATTATGTCCAGCCCACCTATCACACCAGCATGTCCTTTGCCATCCGCGCCAGCAGCCGTGTCAATGGTGCTCTGACCGCAGGTGAGCAGACCGCCGACGCAAGACTCGCCTCGCTGTGCTGCGAACTTCTCAAGAGTGACCGCATCGCACGCGAGGTCTCCACAGAGCTCAACGGCTTCGTCCCGGCCATCGCCGTCAAGGGTATGATCACCGCCTATGCCGGCAAGGACTCCCCTGTCATCAACATCCGTCTCAACGGTAGCAGTCCCGACAGTGTCTACCGTGTCGCCCGTGCCATTGAGAAGGTTGCTCCGCAGGTCATCCCTGAGCTGGCAGGCGCAGGTGAACTGAACCTCATCAACGAGCCGATCCGTCCGAACTTCCCCATCTCCCCGAATCTGAAGCAGGATGTCACCCTCGGCATTCTGGCCGGTCTGGCACTTTCTATCGCCGTCGTCGTTCTGATCGCCATCCTCGATACGACTATCTGGCGCGAGGAGGATCTGGAACGCGCCTTTGACATTCCCGTTCTGGGCACCGTTCCGAGCATGAGCGCAACTGCGCAACACACCTCTACAAAGCGGAGGAATTCATGATGAGCCTGTTCTCTCGTAAGAATAAATCGGTTTTGCAGAGCCGCGGCCCGAAGCCCCGCCTGCACTCCAACAGCTCCTTCACCATCAAGGAGGCCTACAACTCCATCCGTACCAAGCTGATCTTCACCGGCAAGGGTGAAAAGTGCCCGATCTTTGCCGTCACGAGCGCCCTGTCCGCCGACGGCAAGTCCACCAATGCCGTCAGCCTCGCAGTTTCCTTTGCTATGGCTGAGCAGCGCGTCCTTCTGATCGATGCCGATATGCGTAAGCCGTCGGCACATCGCTATTTCAACCTCGAGTGCCGCAACGGTCTAAGTGAGATTCTTGCCGGCCTGACCTCCGAGATCAAGCTGCGCGAGACTACCGTCAGTAACCTCAGTGTCCTGACGGCAGGTCAGGTGCCGCCGAACCCGGCAGAGCTCCTTGGTTCAAAGCAGATGGATTCCCTTTTGACCTATGTGCGTCAGTATTTTGACTATGTCATCATCGACACACCGCCCGTCAATATCGTCACCGACACCTGCGTTTTCGCAGAGAAGATCACCGGTTATATCCTGGTCGTACAGAGTGGCAAGAACCACCTGCGCGATGTCAACGACGCCATCCACCATCTGAAGGAGATGAACGGCAACATCGTCGGCCTGATCCTCAACGACCCGGAAAATAAGGCAGAAGCACATTACAGCTATCACTACAATAAATACTACCGTGGCGAGCATTACAAATACTATGGGGAGACCTCGCAGAACAAATGAGCATCGATTTCCATGCGCATATTCTGCCCAAAGCAGATCATGGTTGCACCTCGGTTGAGGTTGCGCTTCAGCAATTGGAGCTTGCGCATCAGGCCGGGATCGATACCGTGATCGCAACGCCGCATTTTTATTCCCATGTGGATAGCTGTGAGCAATTTTTAATCCGCAGAGAGGCCTGCGCCAAGGCTCTGCGTCAGCGTATGCCCCATGCACCGAAGGTTTTGCTCGGCGCAGAGGTGCAGCTTTGCCGCGGTCTGGAGCGAGTGGATCGCCTGCACGAGCTGTGTGTGGAAGGAACCAATGTCCTGCTTTTGGAGCTGCCGCCAAACTATTCAGCCGGTCGCTTTGATCAGACGATCGATTCGCTGATCTACGGCAAGGGGCTCAAGGTCGTTCTGGCACATATTGACCGTTACCCATCGGTGTACATCGATTTTCTGTTGGAGCTGGGCTGTCTTGCGCAGATCAACGCAGCGGCCTTCTGCCATTTCAGAAGCGTAAAGCAGGCCCTTCGTTATGCCGAAAGTGAGAGCATCGTTGCCCTCGGCAGCGACATCCACGGCACAGCCATCGGCTACAGCGAGCTGCTGAAGGCAAAAAAGCGTCTCGGCTCGCTCTATGATGAGGTCATGCAACGCACACACAATCTATTAAAGTAAAAGAACTCCGACTCAAGTCGGAGTTCTCAGTCTGTCGAAAAAGCTCAGTTAATACTGGGCTTTTTCTGCGTTATATGGTATAATAGTTGTGGGTGATGAAAGATGTTAGAACGCGGAAAGATGGAACGAGGAATATTTGAAATCGTGGACACC
>SVMF01000030.1 GCA_015067565.1 Oscillospiraceae bacterium
CTTGCAAAATGGCGCTGGAGGGATACTCATAACAGCTTTATTTTGCACATATTTTCTTTTATTTTCGCTCAATGTCCGAATAACCCCTGTCTTGCTTGACGCAAAACAGGGGTTATTCGACAGACTGCGAGCTGAGTTCGAACTCAGCTCGTTTTTTTGATCACTTATTCTTCTTTTCAGCCTTTTCGCGCTTGCGCTGCTCTGCGCGCTCCTTGGCCTTAGCCTGAGCCTCTGCACGAGCCTTCTTTGCGTTCTCAGCAGCCGTCTCATTGGTTCCGACGGCCCACTTCTTGAACTCTACGCGAACACGGTCCTTGCTGGTCTCGATGACGATATTCTCGCCGTCGATCTCAACGATCTTACCGACAATGCCGCCAATCGTCGTGATCTTGTCGCCCTCTTTCAGAGAATTGCGAAGCTGCTCTTCTTCCCTCTTTCGCTTCTTCTCAGGACGGATCATCATGAAGTACATGACCGCAATCATTGCGACAACCATAATAATCATGCTGGTGGGCATATTTTTACCTCCTACTGTTTGCCAGAAATTGTTCTTATTATACAGTCATTTTTCAATAAAAGCAAGTATAAAATTTGCAAATTAAAATTTAGTCCTCAGCACGCTGCGCAAGCAGCTCGGAATACTGCGCGCGGAAGGCGGCAAAACACCCCTTGTCAAGTGCCTGGCGGATCCGCTCTGCGAGCTTATTATAAAAATACAGGTTATGCATCACCGCAAGGCGCATGGCCAGCATCTCCTCCGCCTTGAACAGATGTCGCAGATAGGCACGCGAATATCTGCGGCACACCGGGCAATCGCACTGCTCATCGATCGGACGCTCATCGCGCTCGTACTTGGCATTTTTCAGGTTCATCGTGCCCGACCATGTGAAAAGCTTTGCGTGGCGGGCATTTCTTGCAGGCATAACGCAGTCGAAGAAATCCACACCTCTTGCCACAGCCTCGATGATATTCCAAGGTGTGCCGACACCCATGAGGTAGCGCGTTTTCTCCTGCGGCATATAGGGTTCGACAGCTTCAATCATGTCATACATCGTCTGAGTCGGCTCGCCAACTGCCAGACCGCCAATGGCATAGCCGGGCAGATCAAGATCTGCGATCATCTTCATATGCTCAATGCGAAGATCGGCATAAGTTCCGCCCTGATTGATACCCCAGAGCATCTGCTGCGGATTGACAGTACCCTCCAAGGCATTGAGTCTTGCATTTTCCTTCTTGCAACGTTCCAGCCAGCGGTAGGTGCGCTGAATAGATTTGAGGACATAATCTCTCGGAGAGGGATTTTCGATGCATTCATCGAAAGCCATACAAATATCCGAACCTAAGTTGGATTGGATCTGCATACTCTCCTCGGGACCCATAAAGATCTTATGTCCGTCAAGATGGGAAGCGAAATACACTCCCTCCTCTTTTATCTTGCGAAGAGAAGCCAAAGAAAACACCTGAAATCCGCCCGAGTCGGTCAAGATCGGCTTATTCCATGTCATGAATTTATGCAGCCCACCCATATCCCTCACAACCTTATCACCGGGGCGCAGGTGCAAATGATAGGTATTCGACAGCTCGACCTGACAACCGATGTTCTCCAGATCCTCAGCGCTCAAGGCACCCTTGATCGCTCCCTGTGTTCCGACATTCATGAAGACAGGCGTCTGCACCGTACCATGAGCGCAGGTAAACACACCACGTCGGGCAGTGCCTTCTGTCTTTAACAGTTCAAACATTTTCTACCTCCTACTCAATCAGCATGGCATCACCGAAGCTGAAGAAGCGATAACGCTCCTTTACTGCCTCAGCATAGGCTGCCATAACGGGATCATAGCCTGCAAAAGCACTGACCAGCATGATAAGCGTGCTTTCAGGCAAGTGGAAATTGGTGATCAGCGCATCCATCGCACGGAAACGATAGCCAGGATAGATGAAAATATCCGTCCATCTCGAGCGCTCTTCAAAGCTGCCATCTTCATTCACAAGAGATTCCAGCGTTCTGCAGGAGGTCGTTCCGACACAGACAATGCGACCGCTGTTCTTTCGGGTCTCATTGAGGATATCTGCCGTTTCCTGCGAGATCATGCACAGCTCAGAGTGCATATGGTGATTCGTTACGTCATCGACCTGCACCGGGCGGAAGGTTCCGAGTCCGACGTGAAGGGTCACATAGGCAAGCTTGACACCCTTCTTCTCGATCTGCGCAAGCAATTCCTTCGTAAAATGTAATCCGGCAGTCGGCGCGGCCGCAGAGCCGTTGACCTTGGAATAGACGGTCTGATAGCGCTCTGAATCCTGCAGCTCTTCTTTGATGTATGGCGGCAGCGGCATCTTACCCAGTTGCTCCAAAATCTCCAGGAAAATACCGTCATAGTGGAAGCGCACCAGACGATTTCCGCTCTGTGTTTCGGAAACGACCGTGGCCCTAAGTCTGCCATCTCCGAAGATTACCTCTGCACCCTCGCGCAGCTTTCGGCCGGGGCGTGCCAGACACTCCCAAATGTCGCCCTCCTTCTGCGTCAGCAGCAGAAGCTCTGCCGCGCCACCGGTAGGACGGTGTCCGAGCAATCTTGCAGGAAGCACACGAGAGTTATTCATCACAAGACAGTCGCCCTCATGCAGATGCTCCAATATATGGTAAAAATTACGATGCTCTATCTCTCCAGTCTGCTTATTCAGCACCAGAAGTCTCGAGCTGTCTCTTTGCTGCAGCGGTGTCTGTGCGATCAATTCCTGCGGCAATTCATAGAAAAAATCACTTGTTTTCAATCTGTTACGTTCCTTTTTTTGAAAGTCATAGGGATTATAACATAATTTTCAGTTTTTCGCAAGAAAAGTTCACAATTATTCTTGCTTTATTTAAAAATTGTGCTATAATATAATGAAACATTTTAGCAATGCAATGTAATAAATTATTCAAGGAGGTTTCTTATGAATGCATTGATCAAAAAATCATTGTCCATGCTTCTGGCTCTGGTAATGCTTATCTCACTCTTTGTGCCAAGCGTTGCTGCCGCTGAAAGCACAGACCCCACACAGGTCGTTAGACCGCACAACGGTCGTCTGACCCGTGCCGACGAGCCCTATTTCATTGTAGACGATTGGGCCGATCTGGCAAGCGATTCTTACATTCTTCTGTTTGATGCGGAATACTCCTCGACAAGCTCGTATTACGCACTGACTGGCACGGAATCGACCAGCTACTACTGTATGCTCTCCCTTTCGGCAAACTTCTCCGATCGGCCTGCGGCCATTACCGCTCCTGCCTCTGCCATCTGGACGGGCACCTACAACAGCAGCAATCACACGATGACGCTGAAAAATTCTGCTGGTTCTTATCTGGCCGACATTTCCACCTCCAGCAACAAGCGTCTAGGTCTTTCCTCTACTGCTTACAGCTGGACCGTTCAGCTCTTTACGGACGATACCTTTGCGCTGACATCCGCAAACGGAAATGTCCTTTGCCTGCGCGACGATGCGAGTACCATGGGCGATAACGATCTGCCGATGTTCAGCCTCTCCACATCAGACGACACCGGCTCCTGCTATTTCTACCTGTACCGCAAGACCTGCACACATAACTACGCATATTCCGCGAATATGGACGGAACTCACGTTGCATACTGCAACTACAATTGCGGCTACTCCAGGGAGGAGTCTTGTAACATCGTAAACGGTGTGTGTACCCTTTGCGGTTACAAGGAAGAGGCTGGCAGTGATGATCCGGAGCCCAGCAACGAATTCACCGTCACTTATGTAGTTCCCGACGGTGTTGAGCCGATCGAGCCGTTCGTCGGAAATACCGTCATCTTCCCTATTCCAACCGGAACTCCCACGAACAATCCCAATGGTGCAACCTTTATCGGCTGGACAAATAAGCCGGTGAACAATTCGACCACTGCTCCTTCTATCTACGATACCGATTCTACATATTCCATCCCTGCTGATATTACACTGTACGCTCTGTATTCCTACTCCGGAAGCCACGTCTTTACGCTCTATGACGGCACGAACAGCTTCTATCCCGGTGACAAAGCGATCATCGTTGCAAGGGAGTATGACTACGCCCTGAGCAAGACGCAGAACAACAACAACCGCGCTGCCGAGCCGATCACCAAGAACGGCAACACGGTCACTATTGACAGCAGTAGCAATGTTTCGATCCTGACCATCGGTTGGGGGATCAATGGCGACAGTGAGACCAACAAGATCTCTCTGCGTGATGAAAATGGTTATCTGACTGCTGCGTCCTCTTCCGGAAACTATCTGAGAAGCTCGGAGACCCTCAACGAAAACAGCACCTGGACATTTACGCGTGACACCAGCACCCATGCAATCACCTTCACGGCAGATGGTTCCTACACCAGAAATATCATCCGTTATAACACCTCCTCGACGCTGTTCGGCTGCTATGGCCCGACGAACACGCAGAAGGATGTTCAGCTCTATCTGCAGAGCTCGAGCGCAGGTGTCGTTTATACGACTGTTTTTGACGGTTCCGAGCTACCCGAGGAGCCCTGCCAGCACGAGTTCACCTATACCAGTAACAATGACGGCACCCACTTCGTCGAATGTCTCAACGGCTGTGACTTTGGTGAGGATCAGGGCTGTAACATCGTTGATGGCACCTGCACTCTGTGTGGTTACGCGGAGGATGTTGGCGGTGGTGAGCTGCCTGAACCGAACGACGGCTTCACTGTGAACTTCAGCGTTCCTGATGGCGTAACCGAGCCGAAGCCCCTCTCCGGAACAAGCGTCAAGCTCCCAACTCCGAGTGGTACTCCGAACCTTAACTACAATAATGCGATCTTTGTGGGATGGGTTGCTTCTGAAATCGACAATAGCGTCACCGCTCCCACCATTTACAAGGCAAATACCGAATACACCATTTCCTCCGATATAACGCTGCACGCCCTGTATACCTATGCCGGTGGCATCAAGTTCACTCGTTGGAAGGGTGCTGGCCTCGGCATCGGCAGCGACCGTGTCATCTTCGTCGGCGCAAATTATAACTATGCGATGAGCAAAACACAGAACACGAACAACCGTTCTGCAGAGCCGATCACCAAGAATGGTGACACGATCATCATCAACAAAGCCGGCAATGTCGCCATTTTCACACTCGACTGGGGTGTCAACGGCAGCTCTGAAAGCTCTCAAATCGCATTCTATGATGATCTCGGTTATCTGACATCTGCATCGTCCAGCGGAAATTACCTGCGCACCTCTCAATTCCCGGATGCAAACGGCTCCTGGACTTTCAAATATACCAACGACTATCTGCTCAATCTCGTTTCTGCCGGCAACTATACGAGAAACTCCCTGCGCTTCAACAATTCCTCCAAGATCTTCTCCTGCTACGAAAGCAGCAATACCACCCAGGTGTATCTCGAGATGTACACCTTGACCTCCGAAGGCGAGCCCATCTACACAACGGTCTTCAACGGTCTGTGCGCCCACCTGAGCTATACGGTCGAGACGATCGGCGCTACCTGCTCTGAAAGCGGCAGCATCATGCACATTTGTGATTCCTGCGGAGCAACTCTCAAGACCATAACGCTCGATCCTACCGATCACAATTACAAGTCCAAGACCAACGCTCCTACTTGCACTGAGGACGGTAATATCACCTATACCTGTGCTAACTGCGGTGACAGCTATGTTGAGATCGGCGAACCCGCTCTCGGACACAGCTACACCTCTACGACTGTGCCTCCCACCTGCTCGTCCGACGGTTATACTGAGCACAGATGCAGCCGTTGCGGAGACAGCTACATCGATGCAGAGGTTCCTCCGACAAATCACAGCTATCGCAGTGTTGTAACCAACCCGACCTGTCAGGCCGAGGGTTATACGACCTACACCTGCGAGGACTGCGGCCATAGCTATATTGATGACCGTACTCCCGTCTCCGATCACAATTATACCAGCGAAGTGACGATTCAGCCCACTTGTGACACGAACGGCTTGCTCGTTTACACTTGCTCGTTCTGTAAAGATTCTTATTCCGAGCAGATCATCGCCGAAGGCCATGCATACGACGATGGTGTAACAACACCTCCCACCTGCACCGAAGACGGCAAAACCGTCATCACCTGCGCAAACTGTGGTAATACCATCGAAGAGGTCATCCTTTCTGAAGGCCACAGCTACGACGATGGCAAGATCATTTCGCAGCCGACCTGCACGAGCAACGGCTCCATCCTCTACACCTGTAGCATCTGTAAGGAAAGCTACACAGAAACTATCATTACCTCCGGCCATAACTTCGTGCCACACGTCTATGATCCAACTTGCACCGAGGAAGGCTATACCGAGTACATCTGCTCTGGCTGTAACGAAAGCTACATCACTGACGAAGTCTCTCCTTATGGCCATGACTATTACAGCTATGAGGTAGAACCGACTTGTGACACTCCGGGTTACACCATGTACGAGTGTGACTGTGGCGACTTCTTCACGCTCGACGAGGTCGATCCGCTCGGCCACGATTACATCTACACCGACAATGGTGATAATCACCTAATTACTTGTGCAAACTGCGATCTTAACGACACAGCGGGGCACAATTGGGACAATGGTGTGGCAATGGGAGAATCCTCTTGTGCTGGCACATCGATGCTCTTTACCTGCGATGATTGCGCAGCTGAAAAGATCGAGACTACCGCAGGCGGCTCTCACAGTGCAAAGCACTACCCTGCCCTTGCTGCAGCCTGTCAGCAGGACGGCTACATCGAGCACTATCGTTGTGAGCGCTGCAACAAGTACTTTATGGATGCATCTTGCAGCATCGAAGTTCCTTCGTCCTATGTCATGATCCCCGGCACCGAACACAGCTACGTCTATATCGACAACGGTGCAAATCACATGGTCACCTGTGACAACTGTGATTACTATGAAGAAGCCCCTCATGAATGGGACAACGGTGTCCAGATAGGCGAAACCACTTGCAACGGCACATCCTACCTCTACACCTGCGGACTGTGTGCTGCAGAAAAGACCGAAACCGTTGGCGGTGGCAGTCATAATACGAAGTTCTACGCGGCAGTTGCCGCATCGTGCGGTCAGGATGGCAACCTCGCTCACTATCGTTGTGAAACCTGCGGAAAGTACTTCCTTGATGAGGCTTGCACTACTGAAGTTCCCGCATCCTATGTTATTATCCCCTCTTCTGATCACAGCTTCGTCTATATCGACAACGGTGCAAATCATATGATCACTTGTGATAACTGTGATTACTACGAAGAAGCTCCGCACGAATGGGACGAAGGCATGCTGATCGGCGAAGCAACCTGCAACGGCGCAAGCTACCTCTATACCTGCGATAAGTGCGCAGCCGAGAAGACCGAAACCGTCGAGGGCGGTAGCCATAAGGTTATTTATATGAACAAGGTTCCCGCAACCTGTACCGAAGCAGGTATCGACGAGCATTACAAGTGCACCGTCTGTGGCCTGATCTTCCTGGATGCAGAAGCAAACTATCAGCTCCCCGAAGACTATATCCACATTGATGCAACCGGCCACAGCTACACCTACACTCCCAATGGCAAGCTCCATACCGTAGCCTGTAGCAGGTGCTCCGACAACTATACTGAGGCTCATACCTTCACAGATGGCAAGTGCATCTGCGGCGCAAACGAGCCGACGGAGCAGTTTGTCGAGACACTCAAGCCGACCATGAGCATCGTTGTCGGTGCGGAAATGAGCGTAGCCTTCACCGTTCCCAACGCACTCGTTGGCAAGTATGAGAGCTTCTACCTCGTTGTCGAGAAGGATATGTTTGGCGCAGAGCCCAAGACCGTGACCTTCGGCTACGGCGAAGGCCAGACTGCCCTGACCCCGATGCCCAATGCAGCAAATCCGTTCCTGCACAATGCAAGCTTCACCGGCCTGACCGCAAAGGAAATGGGCGACGAAATCCGTGTAACGCTGTACTGCAAGGACGCAGAGGGCAATATCTTCTACGGCCCGACGCAGACGGATTCCGTCAAGGATTATCTGCTCAGAGGTCTGGACCTTGCAACCTCAACTCCGGAGAAGAAGACGATGTATGTCGATATGCTTCGCTACGGCGCAGTTGCACAGACCTACTTCGACTACGATACGGACAATCTGGTTGCGGACGATCTGACGGAGGAGCACCTGACCTACGCAACCACCGTGATCCCCGAGGCAGTCGATGGCTCCAAGGCAGAGGGCGGCCTCGGCACGCTGAACACCAGCGTCGTTCTGAAGGCAAGAGTCACCCTGACTCTGTCCCACCTGAAGCCCGGTGCAAACCTTGCAAACATGAAGTTCATTGTCAAGGACGCACTTGACGGCACTGTCATCAAGGAGCTGCCTGCTTACAACCTCAACCCCGTCATGATTGCAGCAGACTTTGACGATGTCGGCGCAAAGCAGATGAGAAGACTCATCACCGTCACTCTGTACGACGGCGACACTGCCATTACCGATACCGTGACCTGGAGCGTTGAGAGCTATGTTGCAAAGACTCGTGCAACGAGCACCGACGCAGGCCAAATTGACCTCGTCAACGCAATGCTCACCTATGGTGACGCAGTTGCCGCCTACATGGCAACCCAATAAGATAAGCATCTCGAGATAGGCCTTTAGCCTATGACGTAGCCAATGGTTCGTAGGCAAAAAATTTCTTATGCCACCAGTTCTGTTCTTAGCAGGACTGGTGGTTTTCCTTTTCGCTTATGAAGCGATCATTCGTTTTGAGCTATGTAATGTCTGCTGAATAAGTCGCTACTGCGGCTTATTCGCACAGCGTTGCTGTGCAATCGTGCAAAAACGGCTCTTTTTAACCGTTTTTGCACGATTCAGACATGTAAACAATGCGTATTTTCG
>SVMF01000017.1 GCA_015067565.1 Oscillospiraceae bacterium
CCCTCTCTCTTGACGCTCTCCCGGCACGCTGACGCGGATCGTTCCCCTGTGGTGATCGGTTTCGTGATGCGAAATTCTTGCCGCCTTTGCAAGAAAAAATTTATCAAACTTTATGAAAATAATTGACCAATTTCAATTTGTCGCTCCGGTTGCCCTCGATAAAAACGACCACAACGCTGTCACGACAACGCGCAGCGTGCCTGGAGGGGGCATGGGGAGGGCGGCTCTGCGGCGGGGCAGGCAGTAACAAAACATGAAACGTTTGAAAAGCCGCAGGCTCCAGCGCCTCCCCATGCCTGTTCTTTGGTACCTTTCTTGCAGGAGCAAGAAAGGTACGCCCCACGCAGTGGAGCAAACTTCCGACTTGTATAGTAGCAATTTCCTTATAAAAACTGCCTACGAGCGCGCCAAGGATGTCGCGCGCTACGATATGCGAAAGGCGAGACTTCTTGCACAGGGTCACGGCATGCCGTGACCCTACAATGACGTGAGCAACGAACCGATAAATTGGAATTTATTATTGGGTAATAGTATCATACAAGATGGAAGGAGGTTCTCTTTTGGAACAATTGCTCAATATTCTGAATCAACTGCCCGATGTACATAAGCTTCTTGAGGCGGTAGAAAAAAACCAGGTGGTAGGAATGTCCGGTGTGGCACAGATCAACCGCTCACACCTGATCGCCACCACCCTCAACAGCCTGAAACGGCCTGCGCTCATCCTATGCCAGGACGAGCTTGCCGCCCGTCGCACACAGCAGGAGCTGGAATCCTTCCTGGGCAAGGAATTTCCGCTTCTGCCGAGCCGTGACCTGACCTTCCACAATGCCTCGGCCATCTCGCGTGGCTGGGAGCACAAGCGCTTAAAGCTCCTTTATGACATGGCAAACGGAAACGCACCCGTCGTGATCACGACCTGGGAGGCCTTTGTCATGCGCACCATGCCGAAAAGCGCATTGTTTTCCTGCACACTTTCGCTTTCTGTCGGCACGCAGATGTCCATTGAGGAGGTCTGCGCCCGTCTGACCAAATGTGGCTATAGCCGCTGTACGATGGTCGAGGGAGTGGGTCAGTTTTCAGTCCGTGGTGGCATTTTGGATGTTTTTTCACCCTCGTCGGAGCAGCCGGTGCGTATTGAGTTCTTCGGTGACGAGGTCGACACGATGGGCAGCTTCGATGTTGTGAGCCAGCGAAGGACGGAGAATGTCGAGAACATCGTCATTCTGCCGATTGCGGAGACGATCCCGTCCCTGCATCCGCAGGGCATCGAGGGACTTGCCGATGCGCTCGAGGCACTTTTGACCCGTCTGCGCCGCAAAAAGACACCGAATGAGGCCCTTTTGCGGACGCTCACCGAGGATGCGGAGAATATTCGAGCGAATTTGAGCTTTTCTGCTGCAGATCGCTACATTTCGCTCATTTATCCAGAGTTCACCTGCGCAGCGGACTATATTTCAGCAGAAACCGTGGTGTTTTTCTGCGATCACGGAAACCTGCACCGTGCTGCTGACCGCTACACCGACGAGGAAGGAATGATGCTCGACAGCCTTCTGGACTCCGGCATTTTGTGCGGCGAGCTGTGCGAATTTTCAATCGATTGGGAGCGGCTTTGCGAAGGCTTGAACGGCCATGCGGCTGTGTTTTTGGACTCCTTTTTGGCCGCAAGCTACCCCGAAGGCCTGAAGCCGAAGGCGCTTTTGTTCCTGACGGCCAAGCAGCTGCCCTCTTACGGCGGCAATCTGGATGCGGCGGTCAGCGATCTGGCCTTTTATCAAAAAAATGACTTTGCGGTGCTGGTTCTGTGCGGTAACCGCAGGCGTGGTGAGCTTTTGGCCGAGCAGATGCGTGAAAAGAATCTCTCTGCCTTCCTCGCCTTCCCTCTGATGAAGCTGCCGAAGGCCGGTCAGATCCTGCTGACGGACGGTGCACTGCCCTTCGGCATGGAATATCCCGATCTGCGTTTTGCGGTGCTGACCGAGGGTCAGCTTATGGCACAAAACGCTCAAAAAACGCGCAAAAAGCATCAAAAGCCAACCAATCGACAAAAATTGGACTCCTTTGCAGACCTTGCGCCGGGGGATTTGGTCGTCCACGACTACCACGGCATCGGCCGTTATGTGTGCATGGAGCAGATCAAGGTCGACGGAGCGATCAAGGACTATGTCAAAATCGCTTATCAGGGTACGGACACGCTGTTTGTGCCTGCTACGCAGCTCGACCTGATCGCAAAATACATTGGCGGTGGCGAGGAGAGCCCCGTCAAGCTCAACCGTCTGGGCGGTGACAGCTGGCAGAAGGCCAAGAGCCGTGCCAAGGCGGCGGCTAAGCTGCTGGCAGAGGATCTCATCAAGCTCTATGCCGAGCGCAAGCGTTTGATGGGCTATGCCTTTGCTGCGGATACCCCGTGGCAGTCGGAGTTTGAGCAGAACTTCCCCTATGCCGAAACGGACGATCAGCTGCGCTGCATCGACGAGATCAAGACAGACATGGAGGCACCGCAGCCGATGGATCGACTGCTGTGCGGCGATGTCGGCTTCGGAAAGACCGAGGTCGCTCTGCGTGCTGCCATGAAGGCCATTTTGGACGGCAAGCAGGTGGCAATCTTAGTGCCGACCACGGTTCTGGCGCAGCAGCATTACACCACGGCGGTCAACCGCTTCCGCGGCTTCCCGGTCAACATCGGGATGCTCTCACGCTTCTGCACGGCTGCCCAGATCCGCAAAAACATCTCCGATCTGCGCGCAGGCGCACTCGATCTGATCGTCGGGACGCACAAGCTGTTGCAAAAAGAGGTCGAATTCAAGGACCTCGGTCTGCTCATCGTTGACGAGGAGCAGCGCTTCGGCGTGTCGCACAAGGAAAAGCTCAAGGAGCTTGCTCGAGGGGTCGATGTGCTGACCCTCTCGGCCACGCCCATTCCCAGAACGCTCAACATGGCTCTTTCGGGGATTCGTGATATGTCCACCATCGAGGAGCCGCCACACGACCGCTTCCCGGTGCAGACCTTTGTGCTCGAATACGCCGAGCCGGTGCTGGTCGATGCAATGCGCCGCGAGGTTGAGCGGGGAGGGCAGGTTTATTTCCTGCACAACCGCGTCGAGACGATCGCCCGCTGTGCTGCGCGGATCAAGGCTGCCCTGCCCGATGTGGAGGTCGGCATTGCCCACGGCAAGATGAGCGAGGAGGAGCTCAGCGAGATGATGCAACGCATGGCCGACGGCGAGATCAAGATTCTTGTGTGCACGACCATCATTGAAACGGGCATCGACATCCCGAATGTCAACACGCTGATCATCGAGGATGCCGATAAGCTCGGTCTGGCGCAGCTGCATCAGATCCGCGGCCGTGTCGGCCGCAGCAACCGCCATGCCTTTGCCTACCTGACCTTCCGTCAGGGCAAGGTTCTGACCGAGGTGGCCGAAAAGCGCCTGAATGCCATCCGTGACTTTGCTGAGTTTGGCTCGGGCTTCAAGATCGCCATGCGTGACCTCGAGATTCGTGGCGCGGGCAATCTTTTGGGCGCCGAGCAGTCGGGACATATGCTCTCGGTCGGCTACGATATGTATCTGAAGCTGTTGGAGGAGGCTGTTCTGGAGGAGCGCGGTGAAAAGCCCGTGCAGGAGGTGCAGTGTACGGCCGACCTCGATGTGACTGCAAACATCGACAAGCGCTTTGTTGCCTCGGGCGAGCAGCGCATGGATCTGTACCGCCGAATGGCTGCCATCCGCTCGCAGCACGATGCCGATGAGCTGCTCGACGAGATCGTCGACCGCTACGGCGATCCGCCCCACGGCGCAATGAATCTGATCGCCATTGCCCTGCTGCGCGCAAAGGCTGCGGCGATCGGCATCACCGATATTTCGCAGAGCGGCCGAACGGTGCGCTTCGTGATGACAAAATTCGACTTTGCGATGGTGGCGCAGCTTTGCGACCTGCCGCAGTTCCGTAAGCGTCTGTATTTGTCGCCTAAAATGGATAAGCCGACGCTGATCCTCAACCTCGCGGCCGGAGAAAATCCCCTGCGCGCCAGCGAGGGTTTCGTGAAAGAATTTTCTGCACTTTTTTAGAATTTTTTGAAACAAAACGCAGATTTTTTCGTCTATCTTTTCAGAGGTGTTTTTACCTCGGCAAAAGTGCACAAATGAGTTTACATAATTTCGTCTTTTTTGTGTAGAAAACATTGTTGCATTTTGTCGCATCTTCGGTATAATAATAGTGAATAGAAGGAACAAGTGCAGAAAATAAGGAGTATTCTTATGGGAAAATTTGAAAAAACACCGCAGCCTCGTCCTGCGAATCGGGCACCCCGTCCCGCTCAGACGAGAAGAAAAAAACAACAGAACAATCTGGCCCTCATCTGGGGCATCGGCGGTGGTGCGCTGCTGCTGGTGGCCTGTCTGGTCGGCTATTTCATGCTCAAAAAGTCCGACGGCGGCAATACGGCCAAGCCGGAGGCCAATCGCATCATCGAAAACGCTTATGTTGCCGGCGTTCCCGTCGGCGGAATGACCCGTGAGGAGGCGCTGGAGGCCCTGCGTGCGCAGTTCCCGGCCGTGGACACCACGGGTATGAGCGAGGAAGAGGCCAAGGCGCTGGCCAACACTGTCACCTTCGGCGACAAGATGGAAAATATGGACATCCGCTTGTACCGAAGCGACGATGTTATGGAGCTGTTCACCACGACCTATGACCCGTCGAAGGAGCAGCAGACCGATATGTTCGGTGAGATCATCGAGCATCCGCAGAACCCCGTGCCTACCCCCGACGGCTCCGGCGAGACCACTGAGCCCGAGGAGACCGAGGAGCTGCCCGGGGAGCCGATCGAGGAAGATCCTGATGCGCCCCTCGATGAGGACGGCAAGCCCTATATCCTGGAAAACACCATCTGCTTGCCCAAGGCAAATGTCGAGATCCGCTTCGACCTGCAGGAGGTCGTTGAGGCTGCCTACCAGTTCGGCCGTGCGGCCGAGGTGGAAGCTGCAGATCGTCACGATGTGGACATCTCCAAGTTCCTGCAGATCAACGATCATGGCTACATCGACGATGTTCTCAGCCGCCTGAACGAGAATGCCACGGAGGGCGGAGAGACGACCTACCGTGACGCAAAGACCTTCATCGACGACGAGGACGGCAATCCCGTCGAGGTCGACTGCATCGAGATCCAGCTCGGCAGCATCCAGCGCGAGCTGGACCTGAACGACCTGAAGGAGGAGATCCTGCGCACCTACATGGTCGCTCGGTTCGACCTGCAGTATATCTACGACGAGAAGATTCCGCAGCCGCTGGATCTGGACAAGCTGTACAAGGATTACAAATGCGTTGCGCCCGTCGATGCCGTCTGCGACAAGGAGACCTATGAGATCACCGAGAGCGAGAAGGGTTGGGGCTTCACCATGCGCGATGCGTATGAAAAACTCTCTGCGGCCCTGCCCGGCGATACGGTCGTCCTGCCGCTGACCGATCTGGAGCCTGCGCGTTCGACCGAGACCATCAAGAACAGCCTGTTCAGCGATGTTCTGGCCACCTATGACAGCCCCCACGTCTGGAATCCCACCCGTACGCGCAACCTGGAGCTGGCCAGTAAGGCCATCGACGGCACCATCCTCAACCCCGGTGACATCTTCTCCTTCAACGACATCGTCGGTGAGAGAACCGCGGATAAGGGTTACGGTGAGGCAGGTGTTTATGTCGGCGGCCGTACCGAAAATCAGCTCGGCGGCGGCGTTTGCCAGGTCGCTTCGACGCTGTATTGGTGCACGCTGAAGGCTGACCTCGAGGTCATCGAGCGTGCCGAGCACCAGTTCACCCCCTCTTATGTCCCCTGGGGCATGGATGCCACCATCTACTGGGGCTATCTGGACTACCGCTTCCGCAATAACACCCCTTATCCCATCCGCATTGATGCCTCTGTCTCCGATGGCTATGTCCATGTGACCTTCGTTGGCACGGAGACCAAGGATTATACCGTCAAGCTGTTCTACGAGATCCAGGATTCCGACAAGGCCGAGGAAAAAACGGTCTATATCCACCCGGATATGAAGAATTACAGCAAGTTCTCCGGGTATACCCACGGCGAGACCATCCAGACCGCCTACGACGGCTACAAGGTGTACACCTATATGCAGAAGATCGACAAGAACGGCAATGTGATCTCTACCGATCGTGTGAATATCTCCAACTATGACCGCAGAGATAAGGAGGTTGCCTACCTGCTCGATCCGTCCATCCCCATGAACCAGCAGATTGACTCCAACGGCAATTTGATCGAGACAACCGAACCGACCGAGCCGCCTACCGAGTCGACCGAGCCGACGGAACCGCCTACGGAATCCACCGAGCCGCCTACTGAGTCGACCGAGCCGACCGAGCCGCCCACGGAATCCACCGAGCCTCCGACAGAGTCCACCGAGCCCCTGCCGGAGCTGCCCGAGCCGTAGTCTGATACAAGGAAGAGGTGTTGTTTTTGAAACGATATTTGGCATGGGTGCTTGCCCTTGGAATCATGTTTGCTCTGTGCGCCTGTTCCTCGGAGAAGAAGCCGACCGAGGCGCCCACCGTTCCGACCAACCTGCTGGTCACCGAACCGACTGCCGAGACCGGCATGAACGGTGAGGTCATCACCGAGGGCGCAAACAGCAAGTGCCTGTTTGAAAATGAATTTTGTTCCTTCACTCTGCAAAAGGCCGAGATCGACAGCCTTAGCGACTACTGCTGGGATGTCACGCTGGTCAACCGCACCGGCACAGAGCAGGTTTTCACCATGGACGATGTTTATGTCAATGACTACCAGCTCGACCCGAACTGGGCCGTCAAGGTTCCGGCCGGCATGACCGCCGAGGAGAAGATCGTCTGGCCCTCGCCCGAGATGGAGGCGCTTGGCATCATGCAGGTCACCCGTGTGGACTTTGTCCTGCGCGTCAATTCTGCCAGTGCGGAACTGGCGAAGGTTGAGCTGACCAATTATCCGTCGGGCAAGAGTGCCTACATCCCGCAGGCCCGTAACCCCATGACCACCGACATCGTCCTGATCGACAATGCCGAGTATACCGCGATCATCACGGGTTTTGACCCCGATGACCGCTGGGGCTGCAAGCTTGAGCTTTACCTGCACAACAAGACCGGGCAGACGGTTGTTTTCTCGGCCAAGAATGTGCTCGTCAGCGGCTGCGAGCTGGATCCGCAGTGGCGCTGCACCGTGCCTGCGGGCAAGCAGAGCGTCAGTCAGATGCTGTGGTTTGACGAGCAGCTCGAGGAGGCCGGCGATGTGACCGGAATTACCTTCGATCTGGACATCAGCACCACGAGTGGCACCGTTTTGACCGGTGGCTCGTATGTCTATGTTCCGTGATCGGGTGGAATAAAAAAGCGATTCATAAAACCGTCGAGGCATAAAGCCTCGACGGTTCAGAGTGTCAAAAAAGTCGCCAATCGTCAAAATGCAAATTTTTGGCGGTTGGCGATCTGTATTCAAATAAGAGATTGCGAACGTATCTCCGATACAGCAAAAAAGCACTTCAAATGCTTGCTGCGCAAGGCATTTTGACTTACATCGCAAACCGAGCTCTACCGTACCATCGTACGCCGACGCGCTCGGTTTGCTCGTCTTGCCGCCTTTTTGAACTCTGACAGTCTGTCGAAAATCGAGTTTTTCGACAGACTGAAACCGTCGAGGCATAAAGCCTCGACGGTGAGCGTGTCAAAAAAGTTCTTATCGTGTCATCGCGAGGAGCGTAGCGACGTGGCGATCTCGTGCTGAAAGTTTGCTATTCTGCCGAAAGAAAGATAAAAATCAAACTTTCGAGATTGCCACGACCGCCTATTCGGCGGTCTCGCAATGACAAGACTATCGTTTTTCGACAGTCTGACCGTCGAGGCATAAAGCCTCGACGGTTTTTTGTGCAGGAATGGTGTTTGATGGTGTCGCGTGCGTAAAGCGCAGTATCCTTGAGGCGTACACAATCCTTGCTTGTCGGCACAGATGTTTCGCAGCCCTCCTGAGAACACGACAGCACTTGTGCTCAATTGGTATTTTGGGACGATGACGGAAGAAACTTGCTGATGATTTGCTTTTTTTGAATAAAGTTCAAAAAGAATGAGGAGGCAACCCAAATAAGTCGGTAACAAGATGGAAAAATATAAAAAATGGGTGGAAAAATTTATAATTTTTGACATATTTACTATTGAAATATGCGCTCCGTTATGCTATGATAACTAAAATCGGAGATTGTGTATTCTGGGGCAGTGTCGAGTGAAAAAAATGTTAAAAACATCATCGGTTTTGGATAATTTCTCGACAAACTGAGCGCGATTCACGGACGAGGCAAGGAGGGTGAGACAGTTGCAATTGTTTGACATTGCGGGTCTTACGCTGGCGGTCGATGCGCCGCAGCTTCTTGCGGTCGGGGGCAAATGGAGCAGATTTCTCGTGCATCAGGGCGAGGAACGCAAGCCGCAGCTGCTTTACCGCGTGGCCTATGCCGATACGCTGGCTCAGCCGTTCACACTGCCGAGCTACCGCGATGCGCAGGTACGCTACTTTCCCTGCGAGGGCGGCTCGCTGCGGATCTACTCGAATTTCTGCACGGCAACGGATTCTCTCAGCGTGCTGGAGCACACCGAGGGCGAGATGATCGTGCAGGATATGACGATCCTGAAGCAGCGTCATCCCTGGGGAACGCAGGTCGACCATTTGACCGAGGTCTTCGATCTTTCCCACTATCTTCCGAGATTCGGGCGGCTCCTGCTGCACTGTGCATACATCCTCTACGAGGGAGAGGCGATCTTATTCACCGCGCCGAGTGGCACGGGTAAGAGCACGCAGGCTGAGCTCTGGCGCAGTCACCTGGGCGCAACGGTCGTCAACGGCGATCGGGCGGTCATCGGCATGGAAAACGGCCGCATGATGGCCTACGGTGTGCCGATCTCGGGCAGCTCGGACGATTGCGAGAACATTTCCGCCCCGGTTCGGGCGGTCGTATCCCTCTGTCAGGCCAAGGAGAACACGATCCGAAGGCTGAGCGGAGCGCAGGCGCTGAAGCATTTGATGCGCGGCGCGTACATCCTGCCGGAGCATCAGACCGATTTCCCGAGGCAGGTGGAGCTGGCAGCACAGATGCTGCCGAACGCAGCGGTTTTCCATCTGGCGTGCCTTCCGAATGTGGAGGCGGCGCAGCTGCTGCGAAGTCAGTTGTAACGATCACCGTCTATGCGGTGTTGTTTCGTATATATTGAGCAAAAAGTTTGGAGGTTAGAAAATGAAACAGGCGTACACAAAACCCGCACTGGTCAAGGAATGCTTTGATGTCGAATCGCAGATTTCTTCCTGCTCGATCGTCAATAATGCCCCGTCCTTGATGAAGCAGTGCAGCTACGATGTCAAGGGTCTCGGCTTCTACGCATTTGCAGAGTCCTGGGCCTCGTGCATCGACCAGAAGTTCCCCGATGACAGTGCTTTGAACTGTTATCACGCAGGGGCAAACAACGTATTTGGATCGTATTGATCCGGTGCGAGCAATTTGAAAGGAGAACTTGGAATGAAAGTTACGAAACGAGTATTATCGTGGCTGCTTGCCATTTGCACGATCCTGAGCATGGTTCCTGCCATCGCTCTGACGGCAAGTGCAGCAACCTACACGAAGACGGACTCCATCGCCATTGGCGATACGGTCATCCTTGTTTGTGAGACCGCAAAAGACGGCAAATCTGAGCTGTCCGGTATCAGCACGACGTCCTCCAAATACGGCCTGGGCACCGTGTTCAGCGACAGTCCCGCAGGCTTGATGCCTCTGCAGGTCGTTGCAGGTGCAAACAGCGGCACCTACGCGTTCCAGACATCTGACGGCAAGTATCTGACCTGGACGAGCGGCAACTCCCTGAATGTCAACGCCACTCTTTCGGCGAACACCTCTTGGAATGTTTCCATCGCAGCCGACGGCGAGGCAACGATCACCAATGCTGCGGCCAGTGCTGCCGGCGGCCTCAGAATGCTGCAGTGGAACATGAGCAGCCCGCGCTTTGCCTGCTATGACAATGATGGCCAGACTGCGATCCAGTTGTACAAGGTTGGCGGCACGGTCAGTGGCGGCGGCTCCGGCGATTCCGGTGATGAAGGCGACGACGAAGGCACTACCTCCGAACTGACGGCGAAGATCAAGATCATCACCGGCGAAGGCGAGGCATACTTGTCTTTGGATGGCGGCAAGACCCGCTACGGCGAGGCTGCAACGGTCAAGGGCGCAGTTGCCACCATCACCGACGTGACTGCCGGTGAAGAGATGACCCTCGTCATCAAGGCCAAGGAAGGCTACCGTGTTGCTTGCGTGGAGAAGTCCTCTGATCGTTTGGATCCTGCGGACTATGCCTACGATGCAACTCTGGGTGCTTACACCTACACCTTCACGATCCATGCGACATCTTCCTTAAACTATTTCCGTATCACCTTCCTGCCCCGTATCTCCGATGGTGGCTACACCGCTGAGCAGATCACCGGCTGGGACGAGACGGATGCTTCCGGTCTGTATGTCATCACCGGCCTGTCCGGCGACGAGACCTATGAGAACAATGCACACAATGTCACTACTACATATTTAATGTATGCCGATAACGACATTGCCTGCTCCGCTGAGAACCCTGAGGCTCCGAAGGCTGAGGATTACGAGACCATCGGAAGAAAGTCCGCTGCGCTGCAGCTGGGCGCAATCGGTGTCTCTCTGAACCCGACCGCTCCGTATCTGATGAGCGGCCTGAACACCGCTCACCTCATGATGTTCGAGAAGTACGGCAATACCGGCTACTATACCATCCGTCTGTATGGTGCGACTTCTGATAACTGGTACATCTGTGCAAGAAGCACCACGTCCAAGGACAAGTTCATCTATGCCTCCAATACGTTGACCGACAACAATGGTGTCCTCAACAGCTATGCTCTTTGGAATATCTCCTACATCGACAAGGGTGCGGTGCGAATCGAAAATGTGGGTTGGTCTGACGCAGGTGCTACCCGCTACCTGATGTTCAACAAATCCCTGCAGTTCCGTACCTACACCGGCGAGACGGAGGATATCAGCTATCCCGTGCTTTACGGCGCAACGCAGTCGAACATCAAGGTCACCTACGCTGCTTCCCCGAGCAACGCAGGCACCATCAAGGCTTTGACGGCTGCAGGTGCTGCTGTCGCTTCCGGCTCCTTCCAGAACAAGGGTACAGCCATCACCTTCAACTTCACCCCGGCTGCAGGTTATCGCCTGAAGAATGTGACTGTCAACGGAACCGATGTGACCGTTAGCGACAACAGCTACACTGCGACCGCCATGAACACCAACATCGATCTGGTTGCTTACTTCGAGCCGCTGCCCGCAGTTACCTTCACGGTGCAGTACCTGCTCAACGGCACGGTCAAGAAGACCGAGACGCCGAGTGCACAGGCATTTTATGTTGTCAACGCCAACTTCAATGTTACCCACGAAGGCAAGACCTTCAAGCTCTCCGAGTTCCCGTTTGACGGCATCGTCAACGGCACGACGAAGTACTCTGACCTCAATGCTGCTGTCGCAGTTAAGGCGGGCGATGTGGTGAAGGTCAACTTCTCCACCACCGAGGTTCTGAGAACCAAGACCGCGATCGAGACAACCGTAGGCAGCGCTACTTCTCCGCATACCAACGGTGGCCAGAGCACCCTGGGCTTTGAGAATTGGTACTCCGATATTAACGGACAGGATGTCAACGGCAATATCAAGCAGACCTTCCATGTTGAGCTGAATGTCCGTTCCAACGACATGATCGAAGAGGTCAGAGAAGGCGGCAACACCGACGTCATCCTTGTTCTCGACCACTCCAACTCCATGTATCCCCCGTATACCGAAAACGTAAAGTACATGAGAAAGGCTGTTGAGGAGTTCTCCAATAAGGTCTTCGCAAACAACAACGAGGGCAACAACCGTATTGCTGTCGTCATGTACGACTCTCAGGCTTATGCCTGGAACGGCTCGACGAAGATCGCTTATGCATATTCCTGGGATACCGGTCTGAAGAACAGCGCTTACTCCACGCTGACCTACAACAACTGCTACATGAATACCAAGGCCAAGGTCATGGCTGCTTATGACGGCGTTATGACCAAGCCCGATGAGAACTACACCCTGCAGGGCATGACCAACACCATGGGCGGTCTGAGAATGACCAACCTGATGGCACAGGTCCGTGGCGAGACCTCTTCGATCGGTGGCAAGAACACCACCCGTAACCTGGTCATCGTCATGTTCACCGACGGCCTGCCCACCGCCCGTTACGCTACCGGCGCTCAGGACTGGTACTCCGACAGCAACGGTATGAGAACCTCTGCCGCTGAGTACTTCCGTGCACTCGAAGCAGGCCAGGATCTGAGAAAGACCGTCGATAGCTATACCAAGTGTGAATCCATCATCAATAACGTTGCACTTCTGAACGATACCACCAACATCGTTGACGAAGATATCAGGATGGCGAGACTCTTCCTGCAGACCTCCAATATCTACCAGTGGAACGAAAAACTCTCTGACTGGAACTGGAACAAAGCAAGCTCCCTCTATACCGACATTCGTTCCTACATCAAAAAACACACCGATAATCAGAATTCCAGCGAGTATTTCGTGAAGTCCTCTGCCTGGGCCGACTACTACGACGAGATCACCGGTTCTATCGACGACACCACCATGGCGGAACTGTACAAGGACATCGCTGTGAAGTTCGTTGCAGAGCAGTATGTTGAAGGCACGCTGACTGACACCATTCCTGCGGGCTTTACCCTGACGGAGGCCAGCAAGCAGGCCCTGAACGACGCAGGCTGGAAGATCACCCTCAATCCCGATGGCTCAACCACCATCTCTAAGCAGAAGGTCAGAGCGGATAAGGACGGCGAGACCCTGAGCTACGACCTCATTTACAATGGCGATGGCTACGGCGCTGTCTATACCAACACCGAGGCAAAGTATGACTACACCACCCTCGGCGAAAACGGCACGGCACAGACCGCTTACTTCCCCATGCCGACTGCTACGGTCATTCCGTGGACGGTCAATGACCGTATCATGAGCCAGCCCAACACTCCAACGACCATCCCTGTTCTGGAAAACGACCTGTTTGAAGAACTGACACAGGGTGGTTATACGCTTTCGAATTTCACCATTACCCTCACCGATGCAAACGGTAATCCCACCGTTTACAACGACTCAGTCGAGCAGGTCGGCTGCGGCTTTGACGCAGTGGTCGATCCTCTCAGTAACACCATCGTCTTCTATACCGAGAATGGCGGCGCAAGCACGTTCTACTATGTCGTTTCCGCGGTTGCTACCGCTCCGAACGGCACGCAGACCACCGTCTACTCCCGTGCAACGCAGGTCGATGTTCTCGTCTCTGAGACCGGCAAGCACGCACAGGAAGTTACCAATGCAAACAATCTGCCGGAAGGTGTCACTCGCAAGACGGATGATCACGGCAATGTTCAGCAGCTCTACCTCGTCACCCTGACGGTCAATATGTTCGACATCAAGAACGGCAAGATCGTTGACGAGATCCCCGCTGACTTCGAGTTTGTTGCATTCAAGCAGCAGGCAGGCACCTCCTGCACTGTTTCCAACAATGTGATTACCTGCACCGGCATCACCTGCGGCTCTGTTGCCGAGGAGATCGTTCTGTCCTACTACCTGCGCTACATCGGCGGCGGCTACGGTGTCATCCCGACCAACACCAAGGCTACCATCTCTTACCAGCCCTCCGATGCAACCGGCAACGAAGGCTTTGTGGAGAAGGACTTCCCCGTTCCCTATGCAGGTGTGAATCCGCATACCATCAATGATGTTGATATTGCCGAGGCCGGCAAGGAATACACCATTGATGTCATGGCAAACGACCTGTTCGAGGTTCCCGAGGGAACACCCGACGGCTACTTCATTACCCCTGTCAATATCTACCTCACCGATGAGAACGGTAACCCGCTGACCGGTGCGAAGTACAATCCGGAGGACGACTCCAGAACTTATGTCATCGACGGCACCACCGTTACCATCCACAAAGACGGAACCATCACCTATACAACCGATGGCGAAGGCCCGACACAGTTCTACTATGTTGTCGAGGCGACCGTGAGCGTCCCCGGCGGCAGCACCTACGCTGACAACAACTCTACCACCCTCGTCTCCCGTCCGACCCTGGTTACCATCTATGGTGTCGAAGACCTGTTCATTCTGGTTGACTTCGGCCTGAAGACCAAGGCTGTCGATTTCATCGACTACAGCGGCATTAAGATTGGTGAGAAGCAAGAAGATGGCGTTATGAAGGATGTCATGCTTGAAGAATTGCTTGAGATCGCTGCCTTCGGCAAGACACCGTACGGCGAACTCACGCAGGATCCCGACAACGGCCAGCTCGTGTTCGAGCCGACGACCACCAACTTTGATAAGGTCGCCGAGTACTCGACTCCGCTGACGATGGAAGCATCTGTCTATAACAACTATAATGCCAAGACCATCAAGGTCGACTTCAATGTCATTCCCGCAAACAACATCTACTTCGAAGAGAGCTTCATCGAATTTGACTCCGCGTGGGTCGATCTCGAGGGCAGAACCACCAGTAGCGAGGGTGGCGTCGTCACCGCTGAGGGCGAACAGCAGGCCGGCGAGTACCACAATATGGCTCTGCACGGCTTCGACGATGCTTACCAGGTTCGTAACCCGTACTCCGAGGGTAACACCAAGGCGGTCACCGTCCACATGGACGACTACGAGCACACCGGCTGGTTCACCTACTCCGGCACCGGCTTCGACATCATCGGCTCTACCAACGCTACCTCCGGTGTTATCGTTGCCCAGGTTTATAGATACGATCCCAACAAGAAGGATGCGGAATACGGTCAGAATGATCTGGTGAAGAACATCCTTGTGGATACCTGGCTCGATGGCAACAGAAGCTTCGAGCAGATCCCGGTGATCATGTTCCGCAACACGGACAAGGAAGGCAATCCTGTTTACGGTACTTATCGTGTCAAGGTTCGTGCATTCTACAATGCTGCATTCGACCACAAGTACAACAAGATTTACTCCGGCATCGCTTCCGGCGAGCATGTGCTGGCTGCCAAGGTTGGCGAGACTTACTATGCCATGAAGGATGACGGCACTGCTACCCCGATCACCGTTCAGGAGAACGGCAAGGTCGCTGAGGCAGCTGCAGCCGCTGTTGCAACCACCTTCACCTTCGAACCCGACGGCTACACCATCGGCAACCTGACCTACACCGGCCCCGACGGGATGACCGGTAGATACTGGCACCTGACCCCGAGCGACGACGCATACACCATCAAGGGCGCTCGTGACGAGAGCAAGGTCCTGGGCTACAGCGCTTCTACCAATACATTCGCTGTTGGCGCTCCCGACACGAACCTGTATATCCTGCAGATTGAAAAGCCTGAGGCAGAAGAAAAGTCTGTCAAGGCAGTTAAGACGGTCAACGGCCTGGACGAGGCAGCCATCCGTGAGCTGCTCGGCTTCGGCGCAAACGAGCCTCTGGAGATCTGCACCATCGACACCACCAACGCAAGACCCACCAAGGGCTTGACTCCCGAGACCAAGGCCGGTCAGTACAACGTCTACATCGACGCTCTGCGTATCTACAACCCGATGAACACCGCTGCCGACACCGAGGGCGATGAGCCTGAGGAAGAAGAGCCGGAGGTCTCCACCGAGATCACCACGGGCGAATATGTCCTGGCAGCCAATGTCAACGGCACTTACTACGCAATGGGCAATACCTTCTCCTCGAAGATCGACGGTACCGAGATCACCGTCACTGACGGCAAGGTCGCTGCTGCTGATGCAGAGGGATTCAAGGTTACGCTGACCAAGACCGACAACGGCTACACCATCTCCAACGGAACCAAGTACCTGAGCTATGCTTCGAGCGCAAACCTCAATGGTATCACCGGCACCTACTACTGGCAGCTGGCTGAGGGTGTCAAGGGCACGCACCGTCTGATTGCCTCCTCCACGCTGGGCACAAGCTACATCCGCGCGCTGATCTTCCGTACAAAGACCTATTACTACTTCGGCGCATATGCCGTTAGTCTGCCGAAGGAAGACCAGGAGGAATACTTCGACATCGAGATCCTGCCCATCGAGCAGCCTGCACAGGAAGAACCCGAGGAAGAGGTTAAGTTCGATCCGATCGCTGTCTACGCTGCAGCGGGCGAACTGAACCCGACCTTCTCCAACATCAACGACTACCTGCTCGACCAGACTATGTGGAGAGATAACCCCAACGTTTCCTCCCTGAGCAACGGTAAGTACGTCTTCGCAGTTCTCAACTCCGAGAAGTACTACGCAATGCCCAACAACATCTCTACTACGCCGGGCACGGTCACTGCCAAGACCATCATCGTCATCGGCAACTCCGTTACCGAGAACGGTGGCGCAAACTATGCAATGACCCTGAACTCCACCGCTAACGGCTACACCATCACCAATGCAAACGGCGCTTACCTGACGGCTTCCGGTGATCAGCTGTGTGTCTCCACCACGGCCTTCTATTGGTCCATCAGCGAGGGCACGAACGGTAGCTTCCGTATTAGCCCGAAGAACAATTCCGCTCTAGCACTGGTCTGCCTGAAGTCCGGCACCAGCAGAACCTTCGTCCTGCGTGATGCTTCCTCCGTGACCGAAGGCTCTACCAGTCTGTATGACCTCGAGCTTCTCTCTGTCAGCGCTGTTGACGGTATGCTCTACTACGCAACCGGAAACAAGAATACCGACTCCGAGGAAGGCGCTGTATACTCCGGCACCTACCTCAGCGCAAGCGGCATTCTGAACACCACTGTCGAGGCAAACGGTAGACTGACGCTGCGTGATACAGACGGCTTGCCCATCAAGTACAACAACCAGGTTGTCTATGTTGAGCTTGCTAAGGACAGCACCGTTGCTGACTCCAAGACCTCTAAGTTCTATTATCTGTCCGGTACGACAAAGATCTACCTCTCTGCAGGTGAGGTTGAGGCACTCGGCGTTGCCTACTATGACAACCGCTACGAGGCTGACGGCCCCGAAAACGAGGTCTATCTCAAGAACAACCATGGTATTGCGATGGTCGTCGATAAGAACACTTCCGTCCATATCTCCATGAAGGTTCCCTACGGCGAAGGCTATGTTATGCTGCAGGCATGGGATCCGATGAGAAGCGTCTGGGTCGAGGTTGCCAACGTCAACTCCAGAACGGAGATGTACTACAAGCTTGAAACCGATTACATCGCTGCCGATGGCTTGCTCCTCGTCCGCTGTATGATCAGCCATAACAACACTGCTGAGGCAAACAACACCGTCCTGTCGCTGTGCAATGTCAAGACGGCGGGCAGCTCCCCCGTTGCCACCGGCGGTCTGCGCCCGATGAAGTATGCTCAGATCGTTCGCGCTCTGAACATCTTCGAAACTAACGCAGAGCATCCGACCCACAGCTTCAGCGAGTGGACAGTTGAGACCGAGGCCACCTGCTCCGCAAACGGCACCGAAATCCGTTCCTGTGAGTGCGGTATGTACGAGACCCGCGAGATCCCGGCTACCGGCCACATCTACGCTGACGGCGCTTGCGCCTGCGGCAAGGAAATCTCCGTTAACAAGGCTCTGGACTTCACCATGAACGTCACCCTCGGTGCAGAGATGAAGACAGTTTATACTGTCCTGGCTTCCACTGTTGCTGACTACGAGGACCTCTACCTCGTCGTTGACAGAGATGGCGAGCGCACTGTCTACGGCTTCGACCGCGACATGATCGACTTCGACATCAAGGGCAACGAGGCCACTGGCGAGGCCTTCCTGTACAGCGCTGACTACATCGGCATCCATGCCAAGGAAATGGGAGACGACTTCACCGCTACCCTCTATGCTGTCGACGCCGAAGGCAATGTCTTCTGCAGCGAGTCCAAGACCGAGTCCATGAAGAGCTTCCTTATGGAACGCTTCAACGCTCCGACCGCAACTGCAGCACAGAAGACGATGTATGTCGATATGCTCAACTACGGCGCTGCAGTTCAGACCTATCTGAACTACAAGACCGATCGTCTGGTCAACGCGGACCTGACCGCTGAGCATCTGGCATTTGCCACTAAGACTGAGCCTGCTGCGAAGGATGCAGCCGCTGTTACCGGCGAGGGCGAAGACCTGAGCGCAAATGTCACCCTGCTGTCCAAGGTCACTCTGACCATCACCACCCGTTACACTGCAAAGGCCGACTCCGATCTGTACTTTGTCATCCGCGATGCAAAGACCAACGAGGAGATCGCGAAGGTTTCTGCTGAGGCTTACAACGAGATCATGCTCGCCGGTGTATATGACAACATTGGTGCAAAGCAGATGAGAAATCTCATCACGGTTACCCTCTATGACGGCGAAGAGGCTGTCTCCAAGACCATCACATGGAGCGTCGAGAGCTTTGTTGCACAGGTTCGTGCATCGGGCGATGCCGCCAGAACCGCTATGGTCAACGCAATGCTCACCTACGGTGATGCAGTTGCTGCATATATGGCTGAGGCATAAACCGAACGGGCAGCAATGCCCAATAGAAAAGCAGGCTGTGCCACTCGGCACAGCCTGCACTTTTGTTATAAAGATGAACGGGAATTCATAATAATTTTCGATGAAAAGTAGACAGAGTGAAATTTTGTCATTGCGAAGCCGCTTGCGGCTGTGGCAATCTCATGCAGGCATTTTGCTTTTGGAGATTGCCACGTCGTTTCGCACCTCGCAATGACATAACTGTCGACTTCTTATTGAAAATTAGTATCAGTTATTGTAGCCCATCAAACAAAACTCCTGCACAGTCAATGTGCAGGAGTTTTGTTTGCAAGGAATTGCAGCGCCAGTCGGTAGCTGTCAAAGCCGTGACCTTTGAAGGTTGCCACGCAGGCCTCGCGGAGAAGGGAAACTCTGCGAAATGCTTCGCGTTGATCCGGATCGGACAGATGTACCTCCACGGTCGGTAAGCTCACAGCCTGAATTGCGTCCAAAATCGCCACAGATGTGTGCGTGTAGCCGCCGGGATTCATGACGATGGCATCAAATTTTCCATAAGCATCCTGGATCCAGTCGATCAGAACGCCCTCGTGATTGCTCTGCCGAATGACGACGGTGCAATCGAGCGCACTCGCAGCTTCATGGATGAAGGCTTCAAGTGCTGCGTAGTCCTGCGTGCCGTAAATCTGTGGCTCACGGATGCCCAGCATATTCAGGTTTGGGCCGTTCAAGACCAAAATGTTCATATGAATTCCTCCATAATTTCCAGCGCGGCTTGCTCCGCTGTGACGTTCTCAATGCGCATATCCGCAAATTTTTCATACAGCGGTCTCCGCAGTGCATAAAGTGCATCGAGATCGGTCGATTGACTGATCGGCCTGTTCTCTGTGCTGAGCTCGTTCGTGGGCCGTTGCAGCCATATGATTCGGCCGTTTTGGCGTAAGAGTTGCAGGTTTTCCTCGCGCATCACGCAGCCGCCACCGGTGGCGATGACGCAGCCGGTTTTTGCGCTGAGCGCTCGCAAGGCCTCCGTTTCGACATTGCGGAAGGCTTCTTCACCAAACTGCGCGAAAAATGTCGGAATTGGGCCATATTTTTCTTCGATCCATGCATCGGAATCGTAGAATTCTCGTCCTGTTTTCTGTGCCAAAAGGCGACCGACACTGCTCTTTCCACAGCCGGGCATCCCGATGAGTATGATGTTGCGCATTTGCGAGCTAAGTTTACATAATATCTGCTCTCGTTCTTCCTGCGCACAAGTTTTTCCTGTCCAGAGTCGACGCGCGGCAACGCCCTGCCCGACCAACATGGAAAGGCCGTTTTCGCACGGAATCCCGAGACGCTCGGCCTGCAGTAAAAGCTCTGTTTTCAGGGGATTGTAGACCAGATCCAGTACACAACGCAGATGGGGGAGTGCAGCAAGATTCACAAGGCAATTGCCGTTGTCGGGATACATTCCCACCGGGGTTGTGTTGACCAAAAGTACTGCATCGTTGTGTTTTGTATAGTTTACATAATCTGTTTCTCCGTTTCGGGAAACAACGATACATTCCGCGCCGAAGGAGCTCAGAACCGCCTGTACGGTCAGCGATGCGCCACCGGAACCGAGGATCAGCGCCTTCTCACCGGCACGGATGCCACCGTTTCGCTCCAGCAGCCACAAAAAACCGTCATAATCGGTGTTCTCTCCGTGTAGGGAGCCATCCTTCCTGCGCACAAGTGTATTGACGCATCCGATGCGTTGCGCGCTCTCAGAAAGGCTGTTGCAGTATGGCACGACAGCCTTTTTGTAGGGGATCGTCACATTGATGCCATCAAAATTCAGCGTTTTCAGGAAGTGCTCCAGCTTCTGCGGCGCGACCTCGAGCAGCTCATAGGAATCATCGCCGAGCAAGCGGTGAAGCTTCGGCGAGACGCTGTGCTCTAAATGCTCACCTAATAATCCGTATCGCATCACACGACCTCCGAATAGCTGCCGAGATATTTGAATTCCTCGCAGATGCCGCCGATTTCGCACATAAGCTGGACAAATTCATCCGAGTAAACCGATGTTTCCAGGTCTAAGTAGAACATAAACTCAAAATCTCGCTCCGGCAGGGGACGGCTCTCGAGCTTGAGCAGGTTTATATCCAGAGCGTAGAGTCTTGCCAGCACCTTGTACAGTGCGCCCGGTTTGTGGGGCAGCACCATCATAATGCTGGTCTTGTCTGCACCGGGGAAGATTTGTGTATTTTTGCTGATACAGAGGAATCGCGTGTGGTTGTTGCCACCGTCTTGCACAGCATTTTTTAGGATCCTCAAATTATAAAGCTCGGCACAGTATCTAGACGACAGTGCTGCGATATCCGTTCGTTCGGACTGTGCCACAAGCTGCGCAGCAACCGCAGTGTTTTCACAAACTGTTACTTTGACATTGCCGAGGCTCTTGAGGAAGCCGGCACACTGTGCAATGGCTTGCTCATGCGAGAAAATTTCTTTGATTTCGCTATGTGATGACCTTGCTAACAGGCAGTGATCCACTTTCATCCGTGTTGAACGTACAATGCTGAAATTATGCTTTATCATTAGGTCATAAACCTTCTTAACGGAGCCTGCGGTTGAATTTTCTATGGGCAAAATGCCGTATTGGCAGAAACCCGATTCGATCGCTGCAAAAATGCCTTCAAAGTTGCGAAAATACTGGATTTGCGGATTTTTGAAGAGCTTTTCGCAGGCGATTTGAGAATATGCACCCTCAACACCCTGACAGGCAACGGTTGCGGATTGAGGAAAGAGTCGAGGCGTATGCTCGATTGCGTCTTCGATCTTGTAAAACAGTTCTGTGCGATTTCCTTTTTCTTGATAGGTACGGCTAAGCTCAAAGAGAAGTGAATAAAGTACTCGCATATAAGATTGCATATCCTCACGCGATTTTTCACTTATCTCAGCCAGCTTAGCGCGTTCACGCGCAGGCTGCAAAATCGCTATGCCCTGTTCTTTCTTGTAGGCTGCGATTTTTGCGGCAATGTCCATTCGCTCCTGGAAGAGACGCACGATCTCATCATCAACCACATCAATTTGTTTACGATATTCCTCCAAATTCATAATTTCGCCTCCAAAACAGCATCTAAAATTGCAATAGCCGCTGCCGCCTCTGCAACAGGCACGGCCCTGGGCACGATACATGGGTCATGACGGCCCTTGATTTCCAAAATTCCGCTGCCGCCGGAGAAACAAATGCTCTCCTGTGGCTTTGCGATTGATGGTGTCGGTTTGATTGCAAGGCGGAAGATCAGCGGCATCGCCGTGGAAAGACCGCCCAGGATGCCTCCTGCATGGTTGGTTTTTGTTTTGACCACGCCAGCGCTGTTTACATAATATGGATCGTTGTGTTCGCTGCCGTGCATGACAGCGCAGGAAAAACCACTGCCAAATTCCAAACCCTTGACCGCCGGAATGCCGAAGAGGATCTGTGCCAGGCGATTTTCCAGGCCACCGAACATTGGTTCCCCCAACCCGACGGGCAGTCCCGTCACGGCGCATTCGATCACTCCACCGATGCTGTCGCCGTCGGCCTTTGCTGCAGCGATTTCCTGCAGCATTTCCTGCGTCGGCTCGGCATATTTTGATGGTATTTCCGGATCAAGTGGATCAAATTTCGAATTTTTTGCGCATCCGATGGAAAGAATCTGCGCACCGATATGAATGCCCATTTTCTGCAAATATTGCAGGCACAGACCTCCGGCAATGCACATCGGTGCGGTCATTCTGCCCGAAAACGGACCTCCGCCACGCAGATCAAAATCTTCACCGTATTTCATTCTGGCCGGGTAGTCCGCATGGGAGGGGCGAGGCATATCTTGCAGGTTAACATAATCTTGTGAATGCGCATTTGTGTTGCGAATGACCGCACGGATTGTGTTGCCGTTTGTGACACCGTTTTTCAATCCGATTTCAAAGATTGGTTCATCCGCCTCTTTTCGTGCGGTCGTATGTGCGCCTTGACCGGGCGCTCTGCGCGCCATAAATTGCCGCAAAAGCTCGAGGTTGGGCGCAAAGCCCTCAGGGAAATTTTCCAATGTCATGCCGATCTCAGGCGCATGAGATGTGCCAAAAATCTCCATACGCAAGACAGAGCCAACTTTATTACCCATTTAAATCACCAATTTTCTAAAGTCATCCCAGAACTTAGGATAGGATTTATCCACAGCTTCAGCGCCGCAGAGTTCAATGTTTCCGCTGCAAACACACGATGCGATGGCCGCCATCATGGCGATTCGGTGGTCGTTGCAGCTGTCGACTGAGCCGCCGCATAGTGTATGCCCTTCAATGAACAGTCCGTCTTCGGTAGCGCACACACTGCCGCCAAGGGATTGCAACGCCTGGCAGACACTTGCAATGCGGTCGCTCTCCTTGATTCGCAACCTCTGTGCGCCATAAATGCGTGTCGTTCCTCTTGCGCAGGCGGCCACCAATGCGATTGGTGGAACAAGATCGGGAAAATCACTTGCGTCGAGCTCAATGCCGTGTAGGGTGCCGGGGCTGACAGTGATGGAATCCTCCTGAACGCTGATCGTTGCGCCGAAGCTGCGCAACACATCGACGATTCTTCTGTCGCCCTGAGCGGAGTCCAAGCGCAGGCCCTTGACGCAGATTGGCGAGCAGATTGCGCCACTGCATAGCCAGAATGCAGCATTTGACCAATCACCCTCCACAACTGCCTGACCGCCTGTGTGATAGGTTTGCCCGTCGAGCAGGCAGTAGCCGCGCTCCGTCTCCTGCACCACAATGCCGAACTGCGCCATCGCCGAAAGTGTCATGGAAACATATGGAGCGGACTCTAACTTTGTGGTTAACATAATACTTGACGGCTCTCCTATCAAAGGCATTGCAAACAGGAGACCCGAAATGAACTGCGAAGAAATATTTCCGCTGATGCGGTAGGTATTTGCACGGAGCTTTCCCTGCATGCGCAGCGTATTTGATGTTGGCCTTGAGAAGCAAATCCCGTTCTCCTCCAGTAGCTCATACAGAGGCGAAAGCGGCCGCTGCGGTAATCTGCCGCGCATTAAAAATTCTGCACCCGTACCGAGTGCGGCCACAACGGGGAGCAAAAAACGCAGAGTTGAGCCGCTCTCTGCGCAGTCGAGCACGGCATTGGCAGTGGGCCGCTCGATCGGACAGACCGTATAGACACCGCTGTGATAGTCAATATGCGAACCCAGAGCGGTCAGACAGTTTACCGTTGCCTGAATATCCTGAGAGATCTCTGCGCAATGGATTTTCGTAGGCCTGTCGGAAAATGCCGCACAGATCAGCAATCGATGCGCCTGCGATTTTGAGGCAATGGCTGAAATTTCGCCGCCGATAGGGCGTGGGTATAATGTCAAATGCATATCAAAGACCTGCCTTGATGATGTCTTCCAATTCTTCGACCGAATAGGTTCTCAGGGAGCAATTTCCTACGCAATGCGGGACGACCAGCGTGATTGAGTCGCCGAGTCGTTTTTTGTCGGAAAGTGCGGCATTTGCCAGCGTAGGTGCGGAAAATTCCGTCGTAAGTGGAAGAGAAAATTGAGAAAACAGCTGCTCAATCTGCTCTGCATCGCTTGCAAATGCACGTGCGAAGATCGCACAGCCGATTGCGACCGCCTCGCCATGCGGAATGATATAGTCCGTCAATTTTTCGATGGCATGGGCAACGGTGTGCCCCAAATTCAGAAGCTGTCTGCGTCCGGTGTCAAACTCATCTTCACAGACGACATCACGCTTGCACTCGATGCATCGGGTGATGACATATGTTCGGTCAAAGTCTGTTCCGTTCGCCTGCAAATGCGCAAAGACCCGGCGGTCAAACAAGATTGCCGTCTTAATCACCTCGGCGCAGCCGCAAAGGAACTCTCTGGGCGGCAGGCTTGACAGAAGGTCAATATCACACAAGACCAGCGCCGGCTGATGAAATGCGCCGACCTGATTTTTTCCGCTCTTCAAATTGACTGCGGTTTTTCCTCCGATCGAGGAATCTACCATCGCAAGCAGCGTTGTCGGAATCTGCACAAAACGGATGCCACGCAAGTAGCTCGCAGCAACAAAACCCGTCAGATCCCCAACAACACCACCGCCGAGCGCGATGAGCGTGTCGCTGCGGGTGAAATTCTTTTCGCAGAGCAAATTCAGCAGGTTTACATAATATTTAATATCTTTGGAACCTTCACCGGCCGGAAGGCTGGTTGTGGAGACGGAAAAGCCTGCCCCCTGCAAGCTGTGGTAGGCCTCCGACAAGTACAGTGGTGCAACATTTTCATCCGTGACGATCAAGACCTTGCCACCTGCAATCTTACGGAGCTCTTGCCCTAAGGTTTTGAGCAGTCCGCACCCGATCTTCACCTCATAGCTGCGCGAGGCATGTACAAAAACGGTATTCATCCGACTTCCTCCTTGCGTTTTTTTCCGTCCTCCAGCAAGCTGCAAAGTCTGTCCCGATCTGAGGCAGCCAGGGCTGCGCGGTAGTCATGTAAGGAAGCAATGATTATGTCCAGCTCAGCCATCAGGTAATCCCGATTTTCCAAAAACAGATCGGTCCACATTGGAGCGTTGAGCCATGCCACGCGTGTGAGATCCTTATAGCTGCCGGCGGAAAAGCCTTTGTGAGCCATCGCTGTCGGACTTTTGACATAGGCGTTTGAGACGACATGGGCAAGCTGTGAGGTGAAAGCGATCATTTCATCATGACGCTGCGCGGTTGTGACGGAGATTTTGCCGAACTCGCAGGGCGCAAGCAGATTCCTGATATCATCAATGAGCTGCATATCATCGCGCACCGGCGGTACGAGTACCATTGGCGCACCCTTAAAAAGAGAGGCGCGGCTGTACTTGAAGCCGGAATAATGGGTGCCAGCCATCGGATGGCCGCCTACAAACATAAATCCGTGCTCCTGCGCCAGGCGAAAGCCCATGTCACATACATCACGCTTGACGCCGCAGCAATCAATTACGGTATGCCGGAGCTTATCCGCCTTCTCCGAGAGCCATGCGATTGCCGCTTTCGGATAGATTGCAAGCAAGATCAGCTCGCAGTGTGGAAGCTGTTCATCCGTCAAAAGTGCATCGGCTGCGTTTGCCATGATCGCAAATTCCGCAATGCTGCGGTCTATATCGCAAACCAAGACCTCGTGGTCTTTTTCCTTATAGGCTTTGGCAAGAGAACCGCCGATCAAGCCTAAGCCAACGATTCCGACCTTCATTGGATCGCCTCCCGGATGATGCGCATTTTACCTGCAAGCGCTGCAAACTGATCCGGCTTCAAGGACTGTGCCCCATCACACAGTGCATGGATGGGATCGTTGTGTACCTCGAGCATCACGCCGTCTGCGCCGCAGGCAACGGCCGCCATCGCCATCGGCGGAATGAGCTTGATCTTACCCGTTGCGTGGCTCGGATCGACCACAACCGGCAGGTGCGAAAGCTCATGGATCATTGGCACCACCGTCAGATCCAGAGTGTTCCTGGCATAGGTGTCAAAGGTACGGATGCCGCGCTCGCACAAAATCACGTTCTGATTCCCCTCGGACATGATATATTCTGCCGACATCAGAAATTCCTTGAGCGTATTGGCAAGGCCGCGTTTGAGCAAGATGGGCTTGTCCGTTTTGCCTAACTCTTTCAACAAATCAAAGTTCTGCATATTTCTTGCGCCGACTTGGATCACATCGATCTCGGCAAACAGATCCAAAGCGTTTATATTCATAATTTCTGTCACGATGGGTAAACCGGTTGCCCTTTTCGCCTCCAGAAGCAGACGGATCCCCTCCGCCCCCAAACCCTGGAAATCATACGGCGAGGTACGAGGCTTGAATGCGCCGCCGCGCAGGAACTGTGCGCCGGCTGACTTGACTGCCTGCGCTACCCCGATGATCTGATCCTCGTTTTCCACAGAGCACGGACCTGCGATCATCGCAAAATGACCGCCACCGATCTTTGCCTCACCGACCGAAATGACCGTGTCGTCCGGATGAAACTGGCGGTTGCACTGCTTGAAGGACTCCGTTACGCGCTTGACCGACTCGACAATATCCAATGAGCCAAGCAGCTCCATATCGACCTTCCCGGTGTCGCCGATCAAACCGAGAACCGTATAGTCCTCGCCCTGTGAAACATGTACATCCAGGTTTTGTGCCCGCAACCACGCAATCAGGTGCTCCATCTGCGCCTGTGTCGTTCCTTTTTTCAGTACTGCAATCATTGTTCTGCTCCTTACAATAAAAAATACGCTGCACGAAAACTACTTCCCGTGCAGCGAACAATCATGTCGTGTAAAAAGACGCGTCGATTTTTATTGTTTGCAGCACGAATCGCTATTACCGAAGTAATAGTAATAAGTAAAAGCAAACGCAAAAAACATATAGACGCTCCTTTCGTACTTTGCTGTGCTAAATTATAACACAGTTTCGTCGGAATTGCAAGAGGAAAAATACAGCGGCTTGATTTTTTTTCGATAGAGCACAACCATCATTGTAATCGAGATGATCAGCGATGCGACTTCGGCAATCGGATATGATAGCCATACAAGATCGATGTTTCCGCTCAGGCTTAAAAGATAGGCTGCGGGGATCAGTACGACAAGCTGTCTTGCAATGGAGGTGATCATGCTGTAAATGCTCTTGCCCAGAGCCTGAAAAACGTTGCCGAAAATGATGCAGGCACCTGCAAAAATGAACGGCAGACACAACAGCCGCAGTGCGGGTACACCGACCTCAAGCATTGCTGCATCGGGATTGAAAAAGCCCAGAAGCTGCTTCGGCAAGAGCTCAAAGGCGATAACACCAAGGAGCATGATGCCGCTGGCGGCCATCGCACCAAGCTTGATGGTGCGCAGGATGCGATCCGGTTTTTTTGCGCCGTAATTGAAAGCTGTGATGGCCAAAACGGCGTTACTCATGCCAAAAATCGGCATAAAAATGAAGCTTTGGAGCTTATAATAGGCACCGAAAACGGTGGTGCCGACCTCGCCTTTGTCGCCCATGCCGGCAAGAACCAGATTGAAGCAATAATACATCAGCGAGCCAATGGCGACCATGATGACCGACGGAATGCCGATGCCCAAAATGCGGCCGCAAGCCTTTGCGTTCGGGCGGAAGCTGCCGAACGAGAGAGAAACCTCGGGGTTCTTGCGCACATTGAACCAAATTGCCATCGAAAAGGCTACGACTTGACCGATGACGGTGGCAATCGCCGCGCCCTTGACCTCCATGCGGGGAATCGGACCCCAGCCGAAGATGAAGATCGGGTCGAGGATCATGTTCAGAACCGCACCCGTGCCCTGCGTAAACAGCGTGTAGGTTGTGCGGCCCGTGGCCTGCAGAAGTCGCTCGAGCAGAACCTCACCGAAGATGCCGAAGGAGGCGATTGTGATGATGCGGATATAGTCAATGCCGTAGGCGATGACGGCTTCGTTGGTCGACTGCGAGCGCATGAACGGTTCGGCACAGAAGATGCCGAACAGGGCTGTCAGGATCATGCCCAGCATGGTCAGGAACAGACCGTTTTGTGCAACGGCATGGACCTGCTTGAAATCCTTGGCACCGAGGGAGCGGCTCATCAGCGCATTGACACCTACGGCGATGCCCGAAGCGATGCCGATCATAATGTTTTGCACGGGGAAGGCCAGGCCGACGGCCGTCAGCGCGTCGTTGTTGACATCGGAGATCTGCGAGACGAAGACGCTGTCAACGATGTTGTAAAGCGCCTGCACCAGCATGGAAAGCGCTAATGGCAGCGCCATGGTGAACAGGAGCCTTCCTACGGGCATGATGCCCATTTTGTTTTCTTTCATTTCAGTTCACTTTCCAAATTCGAAATACACCATATTATATAATTATATAGGCATATGCAGGGAAATGCAATATGTATTTTTCGTATCCGGGTAGCCACGCTATGGGGGGATTCGGGGGGATCAATAGTTCAGTTCGCTGCCGCCGATGAATTCGCGCAGCAGGGAATCGGTCGGGACAAGCTCGCTGGGCACCTCGGGCAGCTCCGAGAAGATCTGCACCAGGTCTGCCAGATCGGGATACTCGGGCACCAATGCCTTGAGATCCTCGTACAGATACGACTTGTAAATACTCATTTCCGAGCTGTAGAACGAGTCGATGCTGCAATGCGCCAACTCTTTATACGGCATGATATAAAGCTGCTCGCCACGGTCGACACGATCTCTCATGCCGATGGTTTCGGTCAGCTTGCGACCACGGCCGGTGCGGTCACGCAGCAGGCGTCTTGCCAGACGGATCTTCGACGGGTGCAGGGTCATTCCGTCGAGCGCCGTGATGCGGGTGCGCACACTGACATAGACACGGGCTGTTGTGTCGGCATGGCCCGTGACGGTCGGGTTCAGGGCATGGATGCCCTCCATGATGACAAGCTCACCTGGCTTGCGGTGCAGCCTTCTGCCCTCAAACACGCGTGTGCTGGTCTTGAAATCGTAGCGGGGCAGCTCGATCTCCTCACAGGCCAGAATGCGGTCGAGATGCTCCTGGAAGAAGGGGATGTCGACGCGGGTCGGCTTTTCCAGATCGAGCTTGTTTTCCTTGAGCAGTGCCAGCTCCTCGGGCGTCAGGGGGCAGAAGTAGTCGTCCATCTGCAGGGTGTGGGTGACAAGACCCATTTTTTCAAGCTCGCGCTCGATGAGCAGGGCCGAGGTCGTCTTGCCCGAGCCGCTCGGGCCGGCCAGAAGGATGATGGGGCGGTTTTCGGCATTTGCCGCAATGACTTTTGCAGCCTGCTCAATCTGCTTGAAGTAATGTCTGCGGTCATTTTCAAGCACCGCACGGGCATCGGCCCGCAGCAATGCGGAAAGTTGATTTGTGGTCATGATGAGAGCCTCCAAAAGAAAAAGATTGCGTTTATTATATCATACATTCTACTTTCTTGGGTATCCCCTTTTTGTTTTTTGTATAATTTGACGAAATTCGCGCGTTGTTCCAGCATCTAATGAATCGTTTTAATTTCAAATTTTGTTTACTTTGCCTATTTTAATTTTTTGAGCAAGCTACATCTTGCGAGAACATCAAAAAAATAGTAAAATAAAGGTGCAGGTTTAATACCCAAAATTTATTTTTTAGGAGGTAAAATATGAAACACCTGTTTAAGCGTTCGCTTGCCCTGCTTTGCGTTCTGGCGATGATCATCGGCATCCTGCCCATGACCTTAGCTGCTGACGAAAAGTTTGTCCTTGCAAGCGAGATCAAAGACGGTAACAAGATCGTTATCGTCTGTGCTGCTGAAGGCCAGGCACTTGGCAGCGAAATCATCAACAATTATTACAAGGCCGGCGTCGCCGTCACTCCGGAAGGCGATGCCATCACCGCTCCCGACGATGCAATCGTTTGGACGGTCAGTGCCGACGGCGAAGGCTTCAACCTCACCAACTTTGAGGGCCACAAGCTTTCCATCGACGGTACTTACAACTCCATTCCCTATGATAAGGGCAATGATGCGTGGCACTTAGAGGCCGCTGAGACCGAAGGCTGTGTCTATGTCGTCAACGAAAACGGCAAGCACCTGTCCTGGAGCTCTTACGGCAACTTCACCGCGCAGGATAAGACCAGCCAGCACACCAACGAAGGCTATCGCGCTATGGCGATCTATGTCCTCGGTGCTGAGGGCGAAGGCGGCGGCGAAGAGCTGCCCGAGCCCGAAATCGCAGGCGAATTTGTCCTCCTGTCCACCACCGACATGCACGGCCGTTGCTGGGACACAAACATCCTCAACGACACCAACATGAGCAACTCCATGCTCAATGTTGCAACTGCTGTCAAGGAAATGCGTGAGGTGTACGGGGAGAACGTTGTTTTGATCGACAACGGCGATACCTATCAGGGCACTCCCGTTTCCACCCTGCAGATCTCTGAGTACACCCAGGGCAATACCACCGATCCGAACCCGATGGCAATCTCCCTGAAGTACATCGGCTACGATCTGGCTACCGTTGGTAACCACGAGTTCAACTATGCGTGGAGCACCATGTCCGACATCTATGACTACCTGCAGGAAGATGTCGAAGGCCTGGGCAATGTTCTGCCCGCTTGCGCAAACCTGTACTACGAGGATGGCACCAATGTCGTTGAGCCTTATGGCATCAAGACCATCAAGGACGAGTACGGCGATGAGTACAAGATTGCAATTCTTGCATTCGTTACCCCCGATTGCACCCGTTGGGACGTTCCCGATAACTACCCCGGCATGCGCTTCTACCATCCGGATAACGCTTACCGCTCCATCCGCTGGGAAGCTGAGAAGTGGGTCAAGATCATTGAGGAAGCAGAAGCTCCCGATTTTGTCATCGTTACCTTCCACTCCGGCGCAGGCTCCGTTGTTGCGGATGAAGATCTGGTCTATGGCGAGAACACCGAAAACCAGGTTGCTTCCATGATCGCCGGCACCACCGGCATTGACGTCGTTATCGCAGGCCATGACCACAATGGCGGCTATTCCGGCGATTTCTTCCAGAATGCAGACGGCGAGGATGTCCTCGTTGTCAACGGCGCAGGCAACAACCTGACCGCTTCTGTTTTCGAAATTGACATGCAGGGGAACATCGCCCTGAAGGAGCACTCTGACCTCAGCTTGTCCAGCTATGCGGCAGACACAGGTCTGAAGGCTCTGATTAAGCCGTATGCCGATGCAGCTTCCGCATATGTCAACAACACCTGCGGCAAGGCCATCGGCACTTGGAACAAGATCACCAGTGGTAAGAACTTCTACCTGCAGCAGTCTGATACCATGGACCTCATCGGCCGTGCACAGATTGCTCAGGGCACCATCCATCTGGAAGAGAAGTTCGACACCGAGGAAAAGAAGCAGGCTCTGTTTGCTGAGACCGGCCTGACCGACCTCGTCGTTGATGCCTCCTCCACCTCCGTTGTTGTCAACGGCACTTACAATGTCTCTGCGGGCGACCTGTCCATGAAGGACATCTACCGCATGTACAAGTATGACAACTCCCTGTATCTGATGCCCGTTACCGGTGCTGAGCTGCGCGGCTTCCTGGAGTTCAACGCAGCAACCCATCTGACCGCGAACACTGCAAGCGGCACCCCCATTTTCGGCACCAAGGGCGACGACTTTACCAACCCCATCTTCTACGGTCTGGATTTCAAGTATGACCTGTCCCGTGAAGAGTATGACCGTGTTGTCGACCTGAAGTTCTCCGACGGCAGAGAAGTCGTTGACGAAGAAGTTTATATCTTCGCTGTCAACAACTACCACCTCGGCAATGCTTCCGGCCCGTTCGCATCCTACACCACCGAAGATGCGATCTGGTCTCAGACCGATGACATGGGCGGCGGCTTCGTTCAGGACCTCATCGCTGAGTTCTTGGCAGCAGAGACCGCAGCCAACGGCGGCGTTGCTCCCGCTCCTTCCAACTGGGAAATCGTCTACACCGGCGAGATCGTCGAAGGTAAGGCAGAGGGCGAGTTCATCGGCGACGCTTGTGATCCCACCAAACTGGAAACCGGCGATCAGGTTCTGATCTACTACCCGGCAGGCAACACCCTCGTCAGCAACATCGCTGATGGTGCCAAGCTCGCAGTTTGCGAGGATGTCACCTACGGCAAGAACGATGCAGGCATCCGCCAGGTCGGCACCGACACTGCTGCGGCAGTCTTCACTGTCACCATGGGCGAAGACGGCATGATCTCCTTCTCCGATGCAGCAGGTCTGTACATCACCTCCGCTCCGACCGGCAATGGTCTGAGCATGGGCGCAGAGCTGAACGATCTGGCTAAGTGGGAAATCGAAAAGACCGAGAGCGGCATTTACCTGCGCAATGTCGGCGCCGCTCACAACGGCAACCACAACCAGTATCTGGAATTCTACTACGCATTCACCACCTACGGACTCAACGGCGGTGGCGCAGCTTACACCTTCGAGATCTTCAAGCTGCCCGCAGTGGAGGAAGAGAGTGACGAGATCGTCATCCTCTACACCAACGACGTCCACACCTATGTTGACAAGACTCTGTCCTACGACAACATTGCCGATATGAAGGCTACTTTGGAAGCGGAAGGCAAGACGGTCATCCTCGTTGACGCAGGCGACCACATCCAGGGTACCGCTTACGGCTCCATGGACAAGGGCGCAACCATCATCGAGCTGATGGAGGCTGCCGGCTATGACTTGGCAACCCTCGGCAACCACGAGTTCGACTACGGCATGGAGCGTGCTCTGGAGATCGCTCAGGGCTCTGCTTTCCCGTACATCTCCGCAAACTTCTACCACGAGAAGGATGGCGTGAAGGGCGAGACCGTGCTGCCTCCCTTCCAGTACTTCTTCGTTGATGATATGGTCATTGCAATGATCGGTATCACCACTCCCGAATCCTTCACCAAGTCCACTCCTGCATACTTCCAGGATGAAAACGGCAACTACATCTACGGCATCTCCGGCGGCGAAGACGGCGCAGCTCTGTACGCAGACGTACAGGCTGCCATCGACAACGTCAGAAACGGCGGCGCTGACTACGTCATCGCTCTGGGCCACCTGGGCGACGATCCCGCTTCCCAGCCCTGGACGAGCGAAGAGCTCATTGCTAACACCACCGGCCTCGACGCTTTCATCGACGGCCACTCCCACTCCACTGTTGAGGGCAAGCTGGTTGCCGACAAGGAAGGCAACGAAGTCCTGCTCACTCAGACCGGCGAATACTTCGGCGCAATCGGCAAGATGACCATCGGCGCAGAAGGCATCTCCACCGAGCTCGTCACCGAATGGACCGGCTCCGACGAAGCTGTTGCAGAGATCAAGAACGCTTGGATCGCTGAAATCACCGAGAAGCTTGGTGAGGTCATCGGTACGACCGATGTCACCTTCGACAACTACGATGCAGAGGGCAACCGTATGGTCCGTAAGTACGAGACCAACACCGGTGACTTCGCAGCAGACGCTCTGTACTACCTCTTCGATTCCATGGATATGGATGTCGATGTCGCTATCATGAATGGCGGCGGCGTCCGTAACAAGGCAATCACCGGCGAAATCAGCTACCTGACCTGCAAGAATATCCACACCTTCGGCAACGTCGCTTGCCTGCAGACCGTTACCGGTCAGCAGATCCTCGACGCTCTGGAATGGGGCGCTCGTCAGACTCCTGCCGCAGAAGTCGGTGGCTTCCTGCACGTTGCCGGTATGACCTACGAGGTCGACGCATCCATTGAGTCCACCGTCCAGGCTGACGACAAGGGCGTTTGGATCGGCGGCCCGACGGGTGAATACCGCGTCAAGAATGTCAAGGTTTACAACAAGGAAACCGGTGCATACGAAGACCTCGACCTGACCGCTTCCTACAACATGGCAGGCTACAACTACACCCTGCGTGATCTGGGCGACGGCTTTGCAATGTTCGACGGCGCAATCAACGTTCTGGACTACGTTGCTGAGGACTATCAGGTTCTTGCAACCTATGTCAAGGCATTCCCCGCTGCAGAAGGCGAGCTGCCCGTTGTCAGCGCAACCAACTCTCCGCTGCTTTCTAAGTACGAAGGCATGCTGCTCGACTACGGCACTGTCAACGGTTCCGGCCGTATCGTTGTCGCAGGTGAAGTCGAAGAGCCGTGGGATGGCGTGATCATCATCGGCGGCCTGGAGCCCAACCTCTGGACCACCAAGTACGGCAATGTCTACACCAACTGCGCTGCTGAAAACTTTGTCAACGATCTGGGTCTGAGCTACGGCGACCTGGCAACTGTCAAGTTCCTCGATCAGGAACTGATCCTCCCCGTTGTCCCCGACTACTCCTATGTCGATTCCGGCAAGCCCGCACTGCTCGTTGCTAAGAACGAACAGGGCAACCCCACCGGCTATGCATTCATGGCCATCAATATGGGCAACTTCCTCGAGACCTACGGCATCGCAACCAAGGGTACCGACGAAAACGGCAACTGGTTCTGGACCGCTTGCGAAGGCGTTGAGTTCCCGATCGTTGTCACCTTCGAGCTGTACGAGAAGGAAGGCTACATGGCAGAGTATCTGCTGCATGAGCTCAGCAGAACCAACAACCGTGAGGACTACGCAGACCTGACCGATGAGGAATTCGCAAACTTCCGTGAAGTCACCACCACCGGCATGGGCGACGATGTTCTGTACCGTTCCTCCAGCCCGATCAACCCCGAGCTCGGCAGAAACACCTACGCTGACGCAGCGGCTCAAGCGGCAGGCGTCAAGACCTTCGTCAACCTCGCTGACAGCAAGGAAGAGGCTGAAGCTTACGAAGGCTTCGCAGAAACCTACTACTCCAAGCAGAACGTGATTTACCTCTGCCTCGGCGTTGATTTCGCTGCAGAGGACTTCCAGAAGGGTCTGGCAGAAGGCTTCCGCTTCATGATCGCAAACGAAGGCCCGTACCTCATCCACTGCACCGAGGGTAAGGACCGCGCAGGCTTCACCAACGCTCTGTTGGAGTGCTTCATGGGCGCAACCTACGACGAAGTCATTGCTGACTACATGAAGACCTACGTAAACTACTACGGTGTTGAAGTCGGCAGCGAAAAGTACACTGCAATTGCCAACAGCAACATCATCAAGTCCCTGACCAACGCATTCGGTGTTGAGGATTTGACCAAGGCTGACCTGGCGGCAGAGGCTGAGGAGTACCTGCTTGCCATCGGCCTGACGGCTGAGGAAGTCGACGCTCTGAATGTTGCTCTTGGCGGCAAGGAAGATCCTAAGCCCACCTTCGAGGATGTCAAGGAAGGTCAGTGGTACTACGACTATGTCACCATCGCTGCAGAGCTCGGCCTGGTCAGAGGCATGACTCCCACCACCTTTGAGCCTGAGACCAACATGACCCGTGCAATGCTCGTGACCGTCCTGTACCGCGCAGAGGGCGAGCCCAGTGTTGAGGGTCTGGAGAATCCGTTTGCCGATGTTGCAGAGAATCAGTGGTACACCGATGCCATCATCTGGGCAGCAAGCAATAAGATCGTCAACGGCACGACTCCCACAACCTTCACTCCCGATGCAAACATCACCCGTGAGCAGATTGTAACCATCCTGTATCGCTATGCGGTTGCAAAGGGTGAGGATGTCGCAGTCGAAGACACTGAGCTGGCATTCCCGGATGCAGGCACCATCAGCTCCTACGCTGTCGATGCAATGACCTGGGCTGTTGACAAGGGCATCATCAATGGCATGGACGGCAAGCTGGCACCGCAGGCAAGCGCAACCCGCGCAATGGTCTGCACCATGCTCGTCCGCTACCTCGGCTACATAGAATAATTTGCGGAACCGAATGTAGCATCACCGTATAAAACCCAACCGCCGAGGCCTCGTGCCTCGGCGGTTTCACACTGTCGAAGAACTTGTTTTTCGTCAGTGTGTCATACGAAAACCTGATGAAAAGTTTTGATAAAATTCCAATTTATCGGTGCGTTGCTTACGTCATTGTAGGGTCACAGCGTGCCGTGACCGTGTGCAAGAAGTCTTGTCTTTCGCATATCGTAGCGCGCGACATTCTTGGCGCGCTCGCAGGCAGTTTTTATAAGAGAATTACGACTGTACAAGTCGGAAGTTTGCTCCACTGCGTGGGGCGTACCTTTCTTGCTCCTGCAAGAAAGGTACCAAAGAACAGGCATGGGGAGGCGCTGGAGCCTGCGGCTATTCAACTTTTCATGTTTTGTTACTGCCTACCCCGCCGCAGAGCCGCCCTCCCCATGACCCCTCCAGGCACGCTGCGCGTCGTCGTGACAGCGTTGTGGTCGTTTTTATCGTGGGCAACCGGAGCGACAAATTGAAATTGGTCAATTATTTTCATAAAGTTTGATAAATTTTTTCTTGCAAAGGCGGCAAGAATTCCGCATCACGAAACCGATCACCACAGGGGAACGATCCGCGTCAGCGTGCCGGGAGAGCGTCAAGAGAGAGGGCGGCTTGAAAACCGAGCTTGGCAGTAACGATCCGTTCAACGGAACGATAGGTTTTCTACAGCGCCTCTCTCTTGTCGTGTTCTTTGGTGACTTTCTTGGCCGAAACAAGAAAGTCCCGCCCCACGCAGTGGAGCAAAGTACCGATGTCCATCGCACCACGATACCTTGTGCTTGCACCCGTAAAGGGCAGGCCGCAGCCACATCGCTTCGCTCTTCGCAATAACCTCTTATACGAAAACCTGATGAAAAGCTTTGATAAAATTCCAATTTTGATGTCCGTTGTTGCGCAGGCCCGGTAGGGTTGAGGCATGCCTCAACCGTCAGAAAGGGATCCGCATTCGCAGCGGCTTCCGACAAAATCTTATCGGTTGCAGGCGGGCGGGTCATGACCCGCCCCTACAGTGTAAAACAATAAGGCAGTTTTTTAAGGAAATTGCTACTGTACAAGTCGGAAGTTTGCTCCACTGCGTGGGGCGTACCTTTCTTGCTCCTGCAAGAAAGGTACCAAAGAACAGGCATGGGGAGGCGCTGGAGCCTGCGGCTATCCAAACGTTTCATGTTTTGTTACTGCCTACCCCGCCGCAGAGCCGCCCTCCCCATGACCCCTCCAGGCACGCTGCGCGTAGTTGTGACAGCGTTGTGGTCGTTTTTATCGAGGGCAACCGGAGCGACCAATTGGAATTTGTCAATTATTTTTATTAGGTATAGGTAATCGTATGAAAGGAGATAGGGATATTTTTTGTTCTAAGAGGTTGATATTTGCTCGCTTTTGTGTTACAATGATTCAAAAGAATCGGGAAGTATAGCCTGATGGCGAAAATGTTTGGATGTGTCGTCTGACAATCATCTTTTTGTTGCAAAATAATTGCAAAAAACGACTTGCAAAGGTTTTTTGCAAAAATGGCAGCTGAAAAGAGGAACAGCGTGGCCGCAGTGTACCCGACCGCGAAATATAGGAGAGAATTATGGAGACAATCGATAAGAAGCGACTTTTTACTGCGCTCAAGCGCAGATTTTGGGTCATAGCCGTTGCCGCTGTGGGTTTGGCATTGATCTTTTTCGGTGTGACGAAGCTGTTTGTCAAGCCGGAGTATACCGCCACGACGAAGCTGTATGTCAACAACAGCTCGTTCTCTGTTGGCGGCACCTCGTTCAGCATTTCCGCTTCGGAGCTGACTGCGGCGCAGGGCCTGGTCGATACCTACATCGTCATTATGAACAGCGAGGTTACCTTGAGCGAGGTCATCGAAAAGACACAGGTTCCGTATGAGGCGGAGGGTCTGAGGGGCATGATCACGGCTGCCCCGATCAATGAAACTGAGATTTTCGAGGTCTCTGTGACATCGCACGACCCGTATGAGGCGGAGCGTATTGCCAATGCCATCGCCATGGTATTGCCTGAGCGCATTGCGCAGATCGTGGACGGCAGCTCCGTGCGTGTGGTTGAGTATGCCGATGTGCCGCAGCAGCGTTCGTCGCCGAGCTATTTCAAGAGTGTCCTTCTGGGCTTTTTGGTCGGCGGCTTGTTCTCTGCCACGGCTGTGGTCTTCCTTGAGCTGATGGACGACAAGATCAGCTCAGAGGATTTCCTAACCACAGCGTATCCCGATGTGCCGCTTCTGTGCGTGATTCCCGATGCAAGAGAGCAAGACAGCAACGGCTATTACCGAGGCTACTATGAGGACTACCGTACCCGCAGTAGCAGGAAGTCGGGAGGGAAGAAGTAATCATGTTTGACAAGAGAAGAAAACTCAATCCGTCGGATGAGTGGGATCCGGATATTATGTTTGGTCCGAAGATGAATTTTGCCGCTTCCGAAGCATATAAGCTACTCAGAACGAACATCATGTACTCTTTCCCCACGGAGCCGAAATGCCACATCGTCGGTGTGATGAGCTCGGTGCGTGGCGAGGGCAAGAGCACCACGGCCTGCAACCTGGCCTACTCCTTCTCCGAGGCGGGCAAGCGCACACTTCTGATCGAGGCGGACCTGCGTCTTCCGACAGTGGCCGAGAAGCTGAGCCTGAAGCCGACTCCCGGCCTGAGCGATATGCTCGTTATGCACGAGAAGCTTGGCAACGTGCTGCAGCGCTGCGAGCATGCCAAGAATATGGACATCATCACAGCCGGACGATTTACACCGAATCCTTCGGAGCTGCTCGGCTCGACCTTGATGAAGGATCTGCTCGACGAGATGACCAAGTATTACGATTACATCATCCTCGACCTACCGCCGGTCACGGCCGTTTCGGACGCATTGGTCGTTTCGAAGCTGCTCGACGGTGTGATCATGGTCGTGCGCAAGAACTATGTCACGCGCAAGGAGTTCAACGATGCAATGCGCCAGCTCGAATTGGTCGGTGTGCGCATCCTTGGATTCGCCGGCCGTGGCGGCGGTAAGAGTGAGAGATACTACCGCAATAAGGCCTCATACCATCGCTACACAAAGAGAATATGATCGACCTGCATACGCATATTTTGCCGAAGCTCGATGATGGCAGCCAGAGTGTGGAGCAATCCGAGCAGATGCTCCGCAGGGCCTTTGACGAGGGAATTACGCTCGCTGTGGCGACACCGCATTTTGATGCGCAAAGGCAAGCTCCCGAGGAGTTCCTTCGGCGGCGCAAGGAGGCCTTTGAAAGCCTGAACCTGACAAAATCAATGCCGAAGCTGCTGCTCGGCGCGGAGGTTGCCTATTTCAGCGGGATCGGCCAGATCCGCCAGCTTAGGGAACTGTGCATCGGAAAGAGCAAGCTCCTGCTGCTTGAGATGCCCTTCCGCTCGTGGTCGCAGCGCATCGTCGATGATGTCCTGCTGCTGCGACGCAGGCTGGGAGTGATCCCTGTGTTGGCGCACATCGAGCGGTATCGCAAGGTTCCCGACTTTGCTGATTATCTGTCCCAGATGCTCTCACAGGGTGTTCTGACACAGTGCAACGCAAAAGCGATCACTGACTGGCTGCTGCGCCGCAGGAGCCTGCAGATGCTCGAGGCGGGGGAGATCTGCTTCATCGGCACGGATTGTCACAATATGACGACAAGACCGCCCGAGATGCGCTCTGCCGAGCGTCGTCTGCGCAAGCACTTCGGTGACCAATGGCTGCAGCAGCTCTGCGAGCGTCAGACGGCGCTGCTACGGGAGGAAGCATGAGCAGAAGAAAAGGAATATGGATCATCGTGGCAGCGGCCGTGCTCCTGGCGGCGATCTTAGCGCTGATCTGGCAGTGGGACAGCGTTGGCGAGGGACTCGATCGGCTTAACTACGGCCAGGAGGTGTCCATTCGGACAACGGCCGGCCAAGAGATGGAGAACAAACCGTCTGTGCAGCCGAGCGTGTCGGAAGAAACCCCGACGCAAACCAGTTCTGAGCCAATGCAAACCGAGCCTACCGAAACCACGCAGCCGACTGAAACCACCGAGCCGAGTGTGCCCGAGACGGAGCCGACAACGCTTCCGCCCCTGACGGTACCGCCGACCGAGGAAACGGATCCTGCCCTGCAGGAAAAGCTCGATCGCATCGAGGAGCTGGTCGATTCGGTCTACAGCCTGCGCGATGAATATATCAGCCGCCTCAAACAGATCGAGCAGGACGGCATCGCCCGTTACAACGCCCTGCCCGAGGAGGAACAGACCGAGGAGAGAAAGCAAGCCATCGCATTTGAATGCGTGGATGCCGCCTACGCACTGGAAAAAGAGTGCGACGCGCGCATTGACACGATCTGCGCCGAGCTTGGCTATCTCCTGATACAGACGGGCAACGATCAATCCCTTGTCTCTGAGATCCGCTATGTCTACGCGGTGGAGAAGGCAAATGCAAAAAGTGAACTTATGGAGCGCTATGGTGCGCTTCTCAGTTGATAATAAAAAACGGAGGTAACAATCATGAAAAAGCGTCTTATTTCTATCGTTTTGGCACTTTCCATTGTTCTGGCGGCCATGGTGGGCTTCACCTCGGCTACCGTAAAGCTCACGGATATCGAAGGACACTGGGGCCAGGCTTACATTGAGCGCTGGGTTGAAGAGGGCGTCATCGGCGGCTATCCCGACGGCACGTTCCGTCCCGACCAGTTCGTCACTCGTGCCGAGGTCAGCAAGATCCTGGCAACCGCTTACAAGATGCCTGCTGCAACCACGCCGAAGAACTTCTCTGACGTGCCCGCAAACGCATGGTTCTATGACTATGTGCAGGCTTGCGCAGCTTTCGGCGCAGTCAACGGCTACCCCAACGGCACCTTCATGCCCAACGGCAACATCACTCGTTCCGAAGCGGTCAAGATGGTCTGCGTTTCTGCAGGTCTGGATCTGGTCGACACCGGCTATGAGGTTTTTGCTGATGCCGGCAAGATGCCCGAGTGGGCAGGCGGCTACTGGAATGCCCTGATCAAGGCCGGCGTCATCGACGGCTATGAGAACGGCACTCTCCGCCCGACCGATCTGATCACCCGTGCCGAGATGGTCAAGATTCTGTGCTTCGCAGTCAAGGCGAAGATCTACAAGCTGGATGTCAGCATCGTTGACAACCTTGGCAACAAGGTTTCTGACTCCGCTTCCTATCTGACGGGCGAAGCCTACCTCGTCGATACCCTCATCCCCCTGCTGGTTGCAAACCGTGAGAACTTCGCAGCGGTCTATCCCTCCGGCGATATGCGCGATCTGCTCGATGCAGGCATTGCCATCGCCAAGGAAGGTTACAAGGACGGCTGGACCGACGAAGAGCTGGCTACCTGGAATCAGTATCTGACCGACGGCTTCAGTGAGGTTGGCGGTGAGCTGTCTGCCATTTCCATCCTGTCCGATGTCACGACTACAATCGCAACCGTCGCAAGAGATTCCGACTATATCATGACCCGCTTTGATACCGAAGAGGGCAGAACCGACATCCAGTATACCGTGACCATCCGTGTCGAGGTTATGGACTAAGTTTTAGAAGTATGTCTGTAGATGTCGTTGCTTTGTCAGAATTCCTCTTTCAAAGCAACGACACTGCGCAAAGCTACGGGCGGAAAACTGTCAAAACGGAAGGAGGTGCTGCTGTTGAACGAATGCATCACCGCACATCAGAGGGTTTTGCTGCAGATCCTGTGCGAATTGGATCGCATCTGTCGCAAGCATGGTATTCCATATGTGTTGTTCGCAGGCAGTGCCATCGGTGCGGCCAGACATCAGGGCTTCATCCCGTGGGATGACGACATTGATGTGGCAATGCTGCGTGAGGACTACGAGCGTTTTCTGCGCCTGGCGCAGAAGGATATGGGCGAGGATTATTTCCTGCAAAAGGAATTTTCTGAGCATTGGCCGATGTTCTTCAGCAAGCTGCGCCGTAACGGGACGACTTGCATTGAGCGCTTTATCCCGAAGGATACCAAGATGCATCAGGGCATCTATATCGATATCTTCCCGATCGACAATCTCAGCGATAACCGCCTTGTCCAGCGGCTGCAGTTTGCGGCTTCGAAGGTGGTCATTGCCAAGTCGCTCGATCGCCGCGGCTATCTGACCGACAGCGGCAAGAAGAAATTCTTTATCTGGCTGTGCCGCCTGCTGCCGCTGCGCCCGATGCTCCGCTTCGCCAAGAAGGCGAAAAAGAAGAACTCTGCCAAGGTGCACAGCTTCTTTGCGGCGGCATCTGCCTTTGAGAAGAATATTTATCGCCGCGACTGCTTCACCGAAACGACGCAGTGCTCCTTCGAAGGCGAGTCGTTCCCGATCTCAAAGAAGTACCATGAGATCCTGACGCAGATCTACGGCGACTATATGTCCTTCCCCTCTGAGGAGGAGAAGGAGAGCAAGATCCACGGCGTGATCGTCGATACCGAGCACTCGTACGAGCGCTATCTCGAAGAACAGAGAAAGATGAAGGTCACAAAATTTGCCAAGAGCATTCGCTGAGGGAGGATTTCCCATGAACGAGGAGAAGAAACTGAATCGACGCATCAAGCTCCTGACCATCGGCTGCTGCGTGTTGGCCGTTGCGGTCATTGGTTTGTTGGTTGCGCTGCTTTTGCCGAAGGATAAGGCGGAGGATACCGTCGTGGTCACCTATGACCAGCTCTCCGAGCGTCCGGCGGGTCAGACCCCCGTGGTCACGCACGCGCCCATTCAGACCGATCTCGTGATCTTCGACATCGAGGAGCTCGAGGAGGTCGTGCTGATTAAGACCTCCTATGGCGATCTGCAGTTCTCGTCGGCCTATTCGGATCTTCTGACCGTCTCTGCCGCCAACGAGCCGCACAGGGCCCTGGAGTTCTTTGCAAGACTCAATGGAGAGCAGCTTCCGGTTTTCACCCTGCATTTCGCAGACTCGCTGGGTACGCCCATCGGCACGATGAAGCTCCCCGATGAGAGGGAGGATTTTCCTGTTACCGTGAGCTTCCACGAGGTGCCTGCCGGACTGAACGATTCGGATCGTCTGTCCTTCCTGGCAGCGCAGGAGCTGTTCAATGACATCCTGGTCTCGCTGTCGGAAAACGACGGGTTCACTGCGAGCAATTGACCTATGAAGAAGATTTTAATTGTAAATAATAACTTAAAAGTCGGCGGCGTCCAAAAGAGTTTGTACAATCTCCTTTGGGCGCTGAACGACCAATATGAGATCACACTGCTTTTGTTTCAAAAAAAAGGTGTGTTCCTGAATGATCTGCCCAAGGGCGTGCGCGTCAAGGAGTGCAGGAGCCTCTTTCGCTTCTTCGGCACGAGCCAGGCAGAGTGCAAAGGCCTTGACAAGCTCAAAAGGGGAGTGCTGGCCTTTTTGGGACGACGCTTCGGGCGCAAATGTGCGCTGCGCTTCATCTCTCCGAGCCAGAAGACCCTGCCCGAGCACTATGATGTTGCTGTGGCCTACCTGCACAACGGTAATCCGCACCACTTCTACGGCGGTGTGCAGGACTTTGTCTTAAAGAAGGTCAAGGCGGACAAAAAGATCGCCTTTTTGCACTGTGACTATCGCATGAGTGATGCCAACCACCCGATCAACAACCGCGTGATCGAACAGTTTGATGCCATCGCAGCCTGCTCCGACGGCTGTCGGGCGGCATTTTGCGAGGTCATGCCGCATTTGAAAGAGAAATGCGTGACGGTGCGCAATTTCCACCGTTATGACAAGATCCAACAGCTCTCCGAGTGTGACCCCGTCCGATACGCAGAGGGGAACCATGTGCTGATGGTCACCCGACTTGCCCACGAGAAGGGAGTCGAGCGTGCCATCGAAGCCGCCGCGGAGCTGAAAAAGCGCGGTGTGGAGATGAAGCTGCACATTGTCGGCAGCGGTGCCATGAAGCAGATGCTGACCGAGCTGACCGAGCAGCGTGGCCTGACGGATCGGATCATATTCCACGGCGAGCAGGACAACCCCTATCGCTTTATGAAAAACGCTTCGTTGCTGCTTCTGACCTCGTTTTATGAGGCGGCACCGATGGTCATCGAGGAGGCGGCCTTCCTGGGCTTGCCCGTGCTGACGACGAAGACGACCTCGAGTGAGGATATGGTCGTGCAAAGAGGCATCGGCTGGCAGTGCGAGAATTCGCAGGAGAGCCTGAACGAGGCGCTGTTTGAAATTTTGACTTCTCCCGAGGCACTTTGTCAAATGCGAAAGCAGATGCGAGTGTCTGCGGATCATGATATTGCTGCAACGCAGACGGAAAAACTATTTCGGTAGTGATTTCAGAGGAGACATATGAGACTGAGCAAGAGCATTCCACCCGTGCATCAACTGAATATCGATGCGCCGTACCCGAAGTGGGGTGCGCTTGCTGCAATGGCGGTGCTGTATGTCGCACCGTTCATTACACCGCTTCTGGCGCTCGTTGCCTTTGCGATCCTCGTGGCCCGCATCGTCCTTTATGATGCGAAGGTCTTTGCAGTCGACTATGCGATGATGGTTCCCATCACGCTGCTGTTCCAGTTTGAGCAGATGTCGCTGCTGCTGTACCTCGGCTTGTTTGCTTCGGTATGGTTTTTCGTTGTGAGTCCCGTCAAAAAGGGCGCACACTTCTACATTTTTCTGATTTTTCTGAACTATCTGATCCTGCGGATGAGTCTGAATGTCAGCGGCGTGATCCTGTGTGCCGGACAGCTTCTGATGATGTGCGTTCTGCTGCCGTTGCAGAGTGCCGACTCGGCCCGCAAGCTTGCGCAGATGTTCTGCTACAGCATCGTGCTTTCGTCGATCTATGCCCTTGCGCTGCGTGGCTCGTCGGTTCTCTTTGAAATCCGAGGACCTGAGATGCCGGCTTACTGGGGTGCGACGCTACGACGCTTCCAGGGCTTGTTCGAGGACCCGAACTACTACATGACCCTGATTGTGACCGCCATGACCCTGACGATGAAGCTCTTTGCCTGTGGGCACTTCAAGCTTTCACAGCTTATCGGCATGGAGATCGTGCTGCTGTGCTTCGGCGCACTGACCTATAGCAAGACCTTCTTCGTTGCGGTGCTGATCATGGCTCTGACCGGCATTGTGTGGCTCTATTCCCACAAGAAATTCATGCCGGCGATTATCTGCACCGTCCTTGCCTTGGGCTTTCTTCTTTATGTGATCTTTTCGTCGTCGTTCTTTGCTGTCTTGATCTTCCGTGTCGAAAGTGGCAATCTTGATGATTTCACAACCGGTCGCAGCGAGGTTTTTGCTACCTACTACCGTGCCATTTCACAAGATGCGCTCAGCACACTCTTTGGACAGGGACTCGATGCGCCCCGTCTGGGCAAGGATCCGCATAATCTGTATCTGGAGATTACCTACTACTTGGGACTGGTGGGTTTGCTTTTGATGATCACCTTGATCGGGACGATCGTGTATCAGGTGTCGAAAAAGAGCAGAAAGCATGATTTCGTTACCAAATACCTGCCGCTTATGATGGTGCTGATCCTTTACATGGCGCTGCATGGTATCTTCTCGACCGTGTCGTATGCGATTTTCTTCCTGGCGATCAGTTCCATTATGATTGAAAGAGCGGAGGCGGAGTAGTATGCTGCTTGTCTTTTCTCACAGCGGATTTTCCGATACCGATGCCAACGGCATCACGATGAAAAAACTGCTGTCCGCTTATGAGCCAAGTGAGAAGGCGCAGTTCTATCTGGACACGGCGCAGCCGGATTTTACCGCTGCCGAGCACTACTTCCGTGTGACAGATGTGCAGATGATCAAGGCCTTTCTGCTCAAAAAAAGCAAACATATCTTTACCCCCGAAAAAACGACAAAAACGACTGCTTCCAAGGCCGCAGCCAAGAAGGTGCCCGGTTTCCTGAAGAAGCGTAAATATAATTTCACCCTCAAATACCTGCGCGAAAAGCTCTGGGGCATCAGCCCGTGGGGACATCGCGCGCTGAAAAAATGGATTGATGCGCTTTCGCCGCAGGCGCTGGTGTACATGGTCGGCGAGAGCCATTTCATGGACAAACTGGTGCTCAAGACCTGCAAGCGCACGGGAAGGCCGCTGGTTTTGTACAACGGTGAGGCCTATCGCATCATCGACCTGAAGCAGCGGCATGGCCTCGAGCGGATGTACTACCGCAAGAGCCATAAGCTGTATCGCAAGCTGCTGGACAGGGCGAGCCTCGTGCTCTACAACTGCCCCATGCTGCAACGCGATTATGAAAAGCGCTACGGCGAGAAAAAAGAGTCGAGCGTAGCTTACAACACAGCCGTGTGTGCCGAAACGGTGCAGATCCCAGAAAAGATCCGCACCGTCACATATTTCGGCAACCTCGGCGTCGGCCGGGACGAAAGCCTGATGCGCGTGGCAAAGCAGCTCAGAAGCATCGACCCGAGCCTGCACATTGACGTCTACGGCAAGGCACTGCCTGAGATTGAGCAGCGGCTCAATGCCTGCGAAGGCATCCGTCTGCACGGCTTCCTGCAGGCCGATGCGCTGCATCGGGTGATCGAAAACACGGATCTTCTGCTCCATGTCGAGAGCTTTGACCCGGCGATCATGCCCAAGCTGCGCTATGCCTTTTCGACAAAAATTGCACAGTGTCTGTGCGCAGGGCGCTGTTTTCTGAGCTTCGCACCCGAGCAGACGGCCTCGACGCAGTACCTTCTGTCGGTCGGCGCAAGCGTTGCCACCAATGAAACGGAGCTGAAAGAGCAGCTTGAGAGTCTCGTGCATGACAGGCAGGCACGCAGAAGCTGCGCCGAGCAGGCCCTTTGCATCGGAAGGGAAAATCACCACGGACAGGCAGAGCTTGTCCGTCGGCAGATCGGAGCGATTTTGAATGGGACTTAGCAATTGTTTGACCGGCTGGATCGAAAAGCTCCGCACCGGCGAAAAAAGCATCCCGAAACGGATCAAGGTTTATTACAAGCATAAAAAGTTTAAAAAATATGCCAAAATTGGGAAAAATCTCAGCCTTTGTGCCCGTTCCAATTGTCGTGCGGATGGCCCCGGTTGCATCGAGATCGGCCACGATTGCGAGATCTACGGCCTGATTCAATCCATGTCGGGTGGTAAGATCCGCATCGGAAACCACTGCTGCATCTACGAGCGCAGCATCATCGGCAGCGTCAGCAGCATCACGATCGGAGACTGTGTCATCATCTCCAATCAGGTACATATCTATGACAACAACAACCACCCCGTCTCTCCGTCGGTGCGCCACCAGATGTGCGTCGAAGGCTTCCACACACCCGCCTGGCGCTGGGAGCACTCGGCGTCAAAGCCCATCGTCATCGAGGACGATGTCTGGATCGGGGAAAATGCGGCCATTTTGAAGGGAGTCACCATCGGCAAGGGCTCGATCGTGGCCTGCCATGCGGTAGTGACCAAGGATGTGCCGCCGTACAGCATCGTGGCCGGCAACCCTGCCCGTGTGGTTAAGGAGATCGAAGATGCGTAGGCTCAGGGGTTCGTCGGCAGATGCCCTGCTTCTGACCTTTGCCAAGCTCGTGACCGTGATGCTGGGGCTGGCGGTCACCCGACTGCTGTCGCAGAATCTGTCGAAGCACGATTACGGAACCTATTCGCAGGTGCTTCTGATCGTGTCGACCGTGTCGAGCATGACCATTTTGGGCATGGCAGACGGTGTCAACTACTTCCATTGCAGCAGGCAGGGCGACGAACGGGAGAGCTACCTTTCGACCATCTACTGCCTGCAGTGCATGATCAGCACTTTGGCCGGGGCGGCTGTGATGCTTCTTGCCGTTCCGCTGTGCAAGTATTTCGGCAATGCCGATATCAAGCGGCTTTTGATCTACGGTGCAACCATCCCGCTGTTTCAGAACCTTCTGAGCATCACGCAGGTGCTGTTGGTCTCGGTGGGCAAGGCAAGGCTGCTTGCCGTCAGAAATCTGACGGTTTCCCTCGTGCGTCTGGCCTCGGTCATCGTGGTCATTACGGTGGCCAAGGATGTGGCGGTGGTACTTGCCACCACGCTGGCCATGGATTTGGCTCAGATGTTGCTGTTTGTCCTTGTGCTGTGGAAAAATGGCTGCGCACTGCGCCCGAAACGTGTCGATTTCAAGCTCTTTGGGACGATTTTCGCCTACTGCGCGCCCATGGCGGTCTACACGCTGTTAAACACGCTCAGTCGCGACTGCGACAAGTATCTCATCAGCCTGATGACGGACACCGAGACGCTGGCCATGTATGCCAATGCTTCGAAGGTGTTACCCTTTGATGTCATCACTGCCTCCTTTGTGACCGTGCTCCTGCCCCGCATCACCCGTCATATCGCAAACGGGGAGCGGGAACAGACGGTTGGGCTCTATCGCACCTTTCTGGAGATCACCTACATCTCCACCACGATCCTCTGCTGCGCCGTGCTGGCTTCATCGCCGCAGGTCATGCAGCTGTTGTATTCAAAAAAATATCTCGACGGAATCCGGATCTTCTGCATTTATGTGCTGGTCGATCTGCTCCGTTTTACCAATATCACGCTGATTCTGAGCGCCGCGGGCAAGACCAAGCGCCTGATGTATTACAGCGTGGCGACCCTGGCCGCAAATGCGGCGGCAAACATTCTGCTGTATTGGCTTCTGGGCGTCATCGGCCCTGCCGTGGCAACGCTTCTGACAAGCCTCGGCTTCGGCCTTTGCCTGATGCGCACAAGCGCCAAGGAGCTTGACAGTCCCTTGCGAGGCTTCTTCGACCTGAAGCATCTGGTCGGCTTCATGAGCCTCAATGCCCTGCTGACGGTGGGATTTTACCTGCTGCAGCGGTGGCTTGGCACGATGAATGTGTCGTATTTGGCCATCCTTGCCATCACCGCAGGCGGCTATGTTGCTGTTGCGGGACTGTGCTCGGCCAAGCGTTTCCTGCGCGCACTGAAGCAGGTGGATACGTAAGCTGCGGAACCCTATCCGTGCAAATACATTCGAAATGAGGTAATGGAAATGCGAAAAAAATTGACTGCACTTTTTTTGGCATTCGCACTGCTGCTGGGCATGATCGTGCCCGTCACGGCAACGGGAACCGAACCTGAGACCAAGACCTATGACGAGTTCTTGGACAACCTCAAGGTTCTGGAGACCTATGCCGAGGCCTACGCGCAGGCGGATCCGTCCCACACCGCTCATGAGCTGGTGATCAACTATATCCGTACCGGTGTCGGCAAGTACACGACCGACTCCTGGAACACCCTGGCAGGTCCGGAGATCACCGCCTTTACCGCCTTCGTGGCTGAGCAGGATCTTGCCAATGCCACCACGGCAGCGGCCCTGCGCAATCTCAACGAGTTTACCGCCCCGAACGGTCAGACCGTCGAGTTTGAGCATATGTTTGGCGCAATGAACATCGGCTATGTCAACTCCCGTTCTGCCGACCTCGGCAGCTGGGCAGGCGACCTGTGCGACCTGATCGCTTACAGCAAGACCAAGCTCAATGCTTCCATGGACATGGACCAGATGATCGTTCAGATCCGTGAGAACTACTTCGGCGTGGACGACGAAGTCGCCAGCGGCTTCGGTATGCTCGACGTTTACGGCGACCTTGACTCGTTCTACCTGCTTTCCAAGATCAAGGAGGGCAGCTCCGTCAGCGCCGCCTTGGAGGGTTACTTCACCGCAGAACTGACCGATGCCGACCGTGCCGCCTACTTCCTCAATAACCGCTTCAGCGGCCTTGTGACCAACGAGGATGTGCGTCTGGCTGTCTTCGAGACCTACAAGAAGGACCTGGCCATCCGTGTGCTGGAGTCCGATAGCGGCATCACCGCGGCTGACGCAACCATCCGTCAGGCCTGCTGCTATGTCTTTGCAGATTACCTGTTCAACCTGGCAGGCGACCGCCTCGAGGGCGGCAGCCAGGGCGGCGGCGAAGAGGTCGAGGACTTCCGTGTGTTCTCCTCCACCGATTCCACTCTCGCTCCCGGTGTCGAGCAGAATGTCAGCTACGCTCTGACCAAGGAGAACAAGCAGCTTGTTTACTACTCCGTGACCCTCGACATGGGCATTGAGACCGTTCAGCTCCATGCCAACTACAAGGATCACAACCCCGCCAAGGGCTGGGGCATGAGCCGCGTTCCCGATCAGATCGCAGCGGCTACCGCCTTCCACAGCAACCCTGACGATGCAAACTACATCCCCAACTTCAATGCCGTGGCCGGTGTAAACGGCGACTTCTACAATATGTCCACCGGTAAGGTCAGCGGCGCTCTGGTCATGGATGGCGTGGTTTACAGCAACGCAAACGGCCGCCCCTTCTTTGCCCTTCTGAATGACGGCACGCCCGTGATCGACGAGGGTTCTGCATGGGCACAGTACAGCGGCAATGTACGCGAGGCGGTTGGCGGCTCGGCTGTGATCATCAAGAATGGCGCCATCGCCATCGCCCGTGACTCCGGCAGAGCTCCGAGAACCGCTGTCGGCATCAAGGCCGACGGCAAGCTCGTGCTGATCGTCATCGACGGCCGTCAGGATCCGTTCTCCACCGGCACGACTCTGTACGAAACCGCACAGATCCTGCTGGAGGCAGGCTGCGTGACCGCCATCAACCTCGACGGCGGTGGCTCGTCCACCTTCGCCTCGAAGGGCGAGGGCGCAGACACCGTCAGCGTCATCAACAGCCCGTCCGACGGCTATGTCAGAAGCGTCAGCTCCTCCCTGGTCGTTGTTTCCACCGCTTATGTTTCCAACGAGTTCCACCATGCACTCGTTACCTCCGATTATGATTACCTGACCGCAGGCACCTCCATGGAGCTCAATGCCATCGGTGTCAGCAATACCGGCAACTCCGCGCCTCTGCCCGAGGAACTGAGCTGGCAGGTCTCCGACCCCAATGTTGGTATGGTCGAAGACGGTGTGTTCACCGCCTTAGCTAACGGCGATGTTGAGGTACAGCTCATGGTCAACGGCGAGTGTGTGGGCAGAAAGAGCCTGCACGTGGTCATTCCCGACACCATCGAGCTGGAAAAGACGACTGTGGCCGCTGTCTACGGCGTCAAGACTCGTTTGCCCATTGAGCTGACCTATCACGGCAACGTGGTCAAGTTCAACGACAACGACATCATGCTCATGCTCGAGGACGGCCTGGAGAACGCAGGTACCTTCGAGGGCATCTACTTCATCGGCAATGAGGCCTCTAACATCCGTACGGTGCGCTTCGGCGTGTTCATGCTGATGAACGAGGAAGCCTTCAATATGGGCACCATCAACCTGTACAAGGACGGCGAGGCCGTTTTCGATTTTGACAAGGCGACGGCAGGCAACGAATCCCTGGCCTGGGTCCGCAAGGTCGGCAATGCCACCACGGAGGACGACCTCGTCTATCAGTCCGTCGATCCCACGCAGCCCATGACGGTTGAGTACACCTTCGCCATCAATATGGAGACCATCCAGCTGCCTGAGAAGCTCTCTGAGCTTTCCTATATGCTCCCCGGCAGCGATGTCGAGGGCGCAACGGCCTGGACGCTCACGCTGCAGCTGGCAGAGCGTATCAGCGACCTGACCGAGGTCCGCATTACCATGAAGGTCAACGAGAATCTGCGCCTCGACCTGTCTGAGATGAAGATTGTCAACGACTTCTTCAAGCTCACGAGCGCACAGTACGATGAAGCCAACAGCGAGATGACCATTATAGTCAACTGGATCCCGACCGGTGCACCCATCGATCCGGCAACCGCCAACCCCATCTGTATCCTCAGCGGTATCAAGGCAACCGTCAAGGACAATGCCGATTGGGATGCTGAGAACCAGATCCTTGTGCGCAATATCGGCAATGTTTCCTACTCTGCTTATATGAGAGCTTCTGCGCTTTACTCCTTCGCATCCGACCCTGCCAATGCAGAGTTCAACCTTGTTCCTTACATCCATCCGAACAAGCCCAGCGAAAAGGGTGGCAGCTTCACCTCCGAGTATGCCGAAATCGAGGATATCTTCTTGCTGTGCAATGAGATCCGCGAAGGCTGGATCAAGGAAGGCAGCAATCTGTACTACTATGTCGAGAACAACCCGCTGACCGGCAACCACAAGCTCCCGAGTCCCGACGACGAAACCAAGGAATTTTTCTACGGCTTCGACGACAACGGCATCTGCACGGGTCTGCTGACCGGCTTGATCGAGGTTGATGGCAAGCTGTACTATGCTGTGCAGGGCGAGGCCATGAGCGGCTGGCGCACGGTCAATAATGACTATTACTACTTCAACCCCGCAGCAGTCGATGGTGTTCAGACCATCGGTGGCCGCACCTATACCTTCACCGACCACATCCTGACCAAGGGCGAGATCGTCAAGACCGCTGACGGCTACCGCTATTACTGGGCAGGCACGCACGTCATCGGCAAGTGGATCGATGTCGACGGCAAGACTTACTATGCCACCTACCCGAAGGGCTACTTCGCAACCGGCCTGGTTTATGCCCGTAACCGCGAGGAGACGGCAAGCCACCGCTATATCTTCGAGGCCGACGGCACCTTCCGTGGCGACTTCAACGGCATCTATGACTACGCAGGCAACCGCTACTTCGCAGAAGACGGCAGAGTCATTGATGAGCCGGGCCTCGTGTATTATGAAGGCCACTATTACTACTTCTGCTCCACCGGTGCAGCCGTCACAAGCCGCACCTACTGGATCTCCAAGACCAACGATCTGCTGCCTGCAGGCCCGTACTACTTCGACGAGCTTGGCAGAATGACCAATCCGCCCGTGGTGAATCCTCCCGTGGAGCCTGATGAGCCTTCCGAGCCCACCGATCCGACGGAACCGACCACACCGACAGAACCGACCACGCCTCCTGAGGTGAAGGAAGGTATCGTTGAGGTCAAGGGTGTTCTGTACTACTATGTCAATGGCAATATCAAGTTCGGTGCCGGTCTGATCCTGTACGAGGGCGACTACTATTATGTCCGCTCCAATGGTCAGGTTGCCATTGGCCGCTACTGGGTCACCAACCACAATGACCTGCTGCCGCAGGGTATGTACACCTTCGGCGAGGACGGCAAGATGATCGATCCTCCCACGCAGGAGCCTCCCACCGAGCCTCCCACAGAAACAGAGCCTCCCACAGAAACAGAGCCTCCCACACAGAGCTCTCCGACGGAGCCCAAGCCCACCACACCTCCGACCACGAAGCCCGTCAAGAACGGCATCGTCAATGAAAACGGTGTTCTGTACTACTATGTCAACGGTACTCGCGGCTACGGTGCAGGCCTGATCCTGCTCGACGGTGATTACTACTATGTCCGTTCGAATGGACAGCTTGCCATCGGCCAGTATTGGATCACCAACCATAACGGCCTGCTGCCGCAGGGTATGTATACCTTCGGCGAGGACGGCAAGATGATCAATCCTCCCGGCCAGGAGCCTCCCACCGAGCCTCCTACAGAAACGGAGCCTCCCACCGAGACCGAACCTCCCACGACCGAGAAGCCGACAGAGCCTCCCACAACCAAGCCGGTCAAGGACGGTATCGTGAACGAAAATGGTGTTTTGTATTACTATGTCAACGGCACTCGCGGCTACGGTGCAGGCCTGATCCTGCTCGACGGTGATTACTACTATGTCCGTTCGAATGGACAGCTTGCCATCGGCAAATACTGGACGACCAACCACAACAACCTCCTGCCCCCGGCGGAATACTTCTTCGGCCCGGACGGCAAGATGGTTCGCTGAGTCTTCCGGCGCAGGGGCGAGAACCTCGCCCCTGCTGGAAATAAAGATGAAAGCCCACGCAATCCCCCACAAGTGATAAAAATGATGAAAGGACAATGACTATGAAAGCATTCAAGCGCATTTCTGCTCTGCTGCTGGTCCTGGCAATGATCTTGACCCTCCTGCCCGCGACCGTCAGTGCAGCAGGCACTCTTACCGCAACCGATGCAAACCTCGGCCTGAGCTGGACTGATGCCAGCCCCTCTAGTGGCAAGGCAAGCTGGACGATCGCCGCAGACGGCACGATCACCGGCACTGCCACGGGTTATAGACAGGCATTAATCTTTAGCAAAACCGCATCGACGACCCTGACCGTCACCAACAACCACGCTGAGGAGCGCGAGCTCTCCTTCACTTACACCCTCAGCGGCGGCGGCGACTTCACCTACAATGTCGGCTCTGTCAGTGACGGCCGCTATGCGCACAGACTCGCTGCAGGTGCCAGCGCAGTGTTTACCCTGACCTCTCCGGCCGGCACAAGCACCAACACTGTGACCATCAGCGACATGGTTTTGGCCAGTGATGCAGAGATCGTTTCCACCTTCCTTGCTCCCGAAAACGGCAGCTATACCGTCGATGACACTGCCATCACGGCAAATACAGAGATAACTGCGCCTGCAACCAAGACCTACCGTTTGGCTGCGTCCGCAAACAGCGGCTACGTCTTCTTCGGCTGGTGGAGTGAGGCACGGGGCAAGTATCTGTCCTACAAGGCGACCGATTCTATGAGCTTTGCCGCAGATCCCATCTTGCGTCCGGCCTTCCTGGCAAATACCGTTGCCATCTTCTCTGTCAATGGCGTTCCGTTCGACAATCTGACGAATGCGTGCAACTATGCCGTTGCCGTCAGCAACGAGACCGTCATCCTGACCAATAACGGTACTGTCTCCGGTGAGCACACCATCCCCGCAGGTGTCACCCTGCTCGTTCCCTACGACGATGCCAATACTGTGATTAAGGACGAACCCAAGACCATTGGCAAGAGCGGCATCACGACCAACAACCAGTGGGAGCAGCCCTATGCATATCGCACGCTGACCCTGGCAGCAAATGCAAAGATCACCGTCAACGGTGCCATCAGCGTCGGCGGCAGACACGCACAGGCGGTCGGCCATGCCAACTATATGCAGCCCGGTGGCGGCCCTTCCGGTGCATGCGGCTTTATCAATCTTGGCAGCAATGCCAACATCACCCTGAATTCCGGTGCAAAGCTCTATGCCTGGGGCTATGTGATCGGTAGCGGCAATGTTCGTGCCAAGAGCGGCTCGACGATCTATGAAAACTTCCAGATCATGGACTTCCGCGGCGGTAGCCTAACCACTGCTTTGGTAGCTGACAAGAGAGTGTTCCCCATGAACCAGTACTATGTTCAGAATATCGAGGCTGAAACATTCTACGAGGCAGGCGCTTCGGAGTATGTTGCAACCACCCTCTTTATGTCCGGCTTTGAGTCCGGCTCTTCCGTAAAGTTTATCGGTGACGGCGGTATGTTTATCCCCTCCTCCGGCGTCTTCTCCAAGAAGTACGACGGTAGCACTGACCGCCTGATCCTCACGGTCAACGGCGATTGCTCCCTCAATAATATGACCATGAAGGTCAGCACCGCCTCTGTCGATTCTGCAGTGCTGGCGATTCCTCTGACCAACAACATCACGATCAAGGCTGAGAGCGGCAATATCAATATCAACCAGAATGTTGAAGTACTGCCCGGCGTGGAGATCTATATTGATGAGGCAGCAACCCTGAACCTGAGCCTGTCCAGCAAGGCTTCTACCATCTTCAGCAATCAGAACAATGTCATCGTTTACGACTATGACGAGTGGACCTACGGCATCAATGCCGACGGCACCATCAGACAAAATGTTTGCTACAAGCATAACTACACCAGTATGCGTATCACTCCGCTGCCCTATGCGCCTTCCAGAACATACGACCGTAAGGAAAGTGACCTGCATGATGCACTAATCGATGTCAACGGCACCATCGTCTGCGACGGCTTCCTCTATACCACGGCAGGCGGTGCCAACATCACCAGCTCTAAGGGCACCGGCAAGATCATCTTCAACAATGGCGCCGGCCAGGATGAGTACAGCCAGCAGGTAATTCAGGCGGACGATCCGCTCTACTGCAGCATCCCCATGACCCCGGCCAAGCTCAAGAATGCTGACGGCACCTATACCTTGACCGAGGATGCGGGCAATATGTCCGTCTACACCTACACCAACGGTATGTGGAGCAAGGCCGGCGGCGAGTGCAACCACGTTTATACCTCCGTCGTGACTCCTCCGACCTGCACCGTTGCAGGCTACACCACCTATACCTGCACCCACTGCGGCGACACCTATAACGCTGATCCCGTCCCCGCAGGCCATAAGTTCACCACCACGACTACCGATCCGACCTGTACCGTCGATGGCAAGATCACCAATACCTGCTCTGTCTGCGGCCATGTCGAGGAACAGACCATCACCGCACTCGGCCATAGTGAGGAAACCATCCCTGCTGTTGCTCCGACCTGCACCGAAACCGGCCTGACCGAAGGCAAGCGCTGCAAGGTCTGCGGCACCGTCACCGTTGCGCAGCAGACGGTTCCCACTTCCGCACATAACTACGTTGCTGTTGTTACTGCTCCGACCTGCACGGCAAAGGGCTACACCACCTATACCTGCTCCGGTTGCAGCGACAGCTATGTTGCAGATGAAGTCGAGGCAAACGGCCACACCGAGGTCATCGACGCAGCCGTTGCGCCGACCTGCACCGAAACCGGCTTGACCGAGGGCAAGCACTGCTCCGTCTGTGAGGAAGTCCTTGTTGCACAGGAAACTGTCAATGCACTCGGCCATACTGAGATCATTGATGCAGCCGTTGCACCTACCTGCACCGAAACCGGCTTGACCGAAGGTAAGCACTGCGAAACCTGCGGCGAAGTTCTCGTTGCACAGAACGAGGTGGATGCACTCGGCCACACCGAGGTTATCGACGCAGCCGTTGCGCCGACCTGTACCGAAACCGGCTTGACCGAAGGAAAGCACTGCTCCGTTTGTAAAGAGATCCTCGTGGCGCAGGAGATCATTCCTGCCAAGGGCCACAGTCATGACGAGGTTGTCATCACGAAGGATGCAACCTGCACAGAAGACGGCGTGATCACCTACACCTGTGCTTGCGGCGATACCTACACCGAAGCGATCGATGCACTCGGCCACACCGAGGTCATCGACGCAGCCGTTGCGCCGACCTGCACCGAGACCGGCCTGACCGAAGGCAAGCACTGCTCCGTCTGTGAGGAAGTCCTTGTTGCACAGGAAACTGTCAATGCACTCGGCCACACCGAAGTCATCGACGCAGCCGTTGCGCCGACCTGCACCGAAACCGGCTTGACCGAAGGTAAGCACTGCTCCGTCTGTGAGGAAGTCCTTGTTGCACAGGAAACTGTCAATGCACTCGGCCATACCGAGGTCACCGATGCAGCAGTCGAACCGACCTGCACCGAAACCGGCTTGACCGAAGGTAAGCACTGCGAAACCTGCGGCGAAGTTCTCGTTGCGCAAGAAGTAGTTGCCGCACTCGGCCACACCGAGGTCATCGACGCAGCCGTTGCGCCGACCTGCACCGAGACCGGCCTGACCGAAGGAAAGCACTGCTCTGTTTGTAGCGAAATTCTTGTTGCACAGGAAGAAGTTGCAGCCAACGGCCACGATTATGAGGCTGTTGTTACCGCCCCGACCTGTGAGACTGCAGGCTTCACCACCTACACCTGCA
>SVMF01000001.1 GCA_015067565.1 Oscillospiraceae bacterium
CACAGGTAGCCATTCCATCTTCAATGCGGATAACTTGATAGATGTCGTTAACCTGACCGGCTTTCTTTGCAACCGTGGCACCCGCCTTGACAGGCATATCATAAAGAGGGGTACATTCCGGCATATGTTCCTCAAACACCAAGCCAAACTTCTTCTGCTTTGCTAATTTATTAACTTCCTTTTGAATGCGTTCTCTTAACGCCGGATCTTGAATTTGATTGATCAAATCATTAATTGCTGCCATTTTTCTTACCTCACTGAGCTGTTGCTCTTAACATATTTTCCGCTGCGAATACGCTGATCATCCGGCTTTTCCGCATCTACCGGAATAGCCCAATAAGAGCCTATCTTAACGGCTCCTGGAATACGGTCAGTACTACAAAGTGTCTGAACACGCCGGATAGAAATTCCCCATTTTTCTGCAGTTTGTTTTAGTGACAAATATTCCATACTATCGCTCCTGTTCAACTATGTAAAATGGTCAAACTATACAAGATAATGATACACCAAACCACGAACAAAGTCAACGAACAGGCGCAAATTAGTCTCCGTTTTAAGAAAAAAGCCCACACCCAAGGTGATAAATTATGGGATGTAGGCTTTGCTCCAAGTTTATTTATGAAATTGGTCATAGGAATTCATTCATCACCTAGAACCAACGCTTTTTCATTTTCTGCAAAAAATCAATAGTTAGCGGATAGCCAGCACTTTTCGCAATTATAGAATCGACTCCGCAATAGGGGCAAACCGCTGTACCCTTGTAATCGATTGCATTGTCGTCGATTAGCCACTCTTCAATTTCGGTTGGGTCAAAAATCTGAAGGCAATAAAAACATCCACAAAGACTGTCTTGTTGCAATTGCTCCATATTATTGCTTGACGCAGAATGTGCAAGATCCTCCAGTGGTGCGTCGGGAAGAATATCCTTGTGTTCCATATCTGTCTCCCTTCATTTTGTGAACGCACGTATTTTCCTGCACCGGATTTTATAAAAGCCAATATCAAAAACAAGGCAGTCTTTTGCCCGGAATGCCGGATAGCAGTAAAAATCCACAATATAGGTTATTTCCGGATCAACTGCGTTTACATGGACCTCAGTTACATCATCAAAAGCAAGTGTAAGAATGACATCGTCATATTGGAGGGTCAATGACGCTTCTGACTCATTATGACTAAATGCAATTACCTTGCTATCGTGGAAAGCAAAATTAGGAAAACTGGATAGTCCCTCAATCCGTGAGTATGCCTGTTCCACACAATCTGCCGTATTGCTGATGTTTGCAAGTTCATATGAATACTGCTCGTACATATATTGAGCCGCGTCAACTTCCTTTTGGGTAGGCTGCTCTGCACTTGCCATTGCTTCTTTGTACGCGGCAATGCACGGCTTCAAATAGAAGTTTAGAATTTCATAATCCCACTGCTTATACCTTTGCTCGCAAGCCATCATATAGAGAATTCGAGCATACCACAGCGGATGTTTCTCTTGTGCTGATTCTGCCAAATGATATGCCTTCCACAAATAGTAAAAGCCTCGCTGGCCATCTCGGCTCCACTGCTTGGTGTGCTTTGGACACCACAAACAGTGTTGAGCTTCTTTATAATCAGCAATTATGCTATCCCATATATCTTTAGTTTCGGGTGTTAGCATTTCAATTCCTCCAGTTTCCTTGTTCTTGACCTATCTTACATCCGCCGTTCTACAAACCATCGGCCGATGCTGTTGCCGGTTTGATTTGTGCTACGCTCAAAAAACAGATAGCTCTGTTTGCCCCGGATGCGGACGGTGTAACGATCACCTTGTCCACCGGCTTTCATCGCAGCAGCTTGCCGTATGTCAAGTATCCGGTCAATTTCAAATTTCTCTCCATCCTCCCAGGTTATTTCCCGGGGGATCATAATGCCGTCTTCACGGAAGTCAGCCTTCACCGCGACATATACCTTTAAACCTTTTGATGCCTCCATCGGTTCTCATCTCCCAAAATAGCGAGGCGGTTTTATCCATCTCATCACTGTCATCATCGGGTGCATCACTAAAATTGTAGTGAGCGCCATCCTCATCCCAAGCACATAAAAAGAAGGTGCCTTCAGCGTTCAGTTCAGAGGTGAAATATAACTCCTCCGACCCATAGTCGCCCATAACAAAGTAGATAGCTCTGCACAGGCGTACACCTTCCGGTGCCGGCAATTCAACCCGGATTACTAGGCAGGAGTCATTGCCTCGGATATACTTCCGATAATCAACCACGAAATCAGATGCCGCATACGGACACACATAATCCGGATTGGCTATTTCTAGTTTTTCATAATAGTTGCGGAGAGCGTTGCCTTTTTCTAGGATCAACAGCTTCAGCAACCGAGTTCCGTCAGAATAAAATGCTTGGGGCAAACCCTTATGCTCAACAAAGTACCGAGCTTCATATTCAAGAGCCATGTTTGTTACCCCTCTCTGTAAAAAATTCTGCCATTGTAATGCCAAGACCGTGGCAGATCTGTTCAATGGTGTCCACCGCAAGCTGACCGCCTCTTGCTCTGGTATTCTTTAGTGTTGAATATGGAACATCGCAAAGCATTGCCAACTTAAAAAGTGTGAGGCCTCTCTCATTCACCAAATCCGTAACTCTATCCATCGTATTCACAACTCAAACCTCACTCTCAATAATGTGGTAGGGAGACCTCTCCCTATGACACCTCCAATTCTACAGAATGATATGTCCAATAAATCGTACTCTTAAAGGACGCGACCGACAACTTGGAAACCGGCATGAGCAGAAATTTCTCTCGGCCGGTATTTTTGATTATAAGAGATCATTACGGGCTGCATATGCACGTTGCCGTAGCTGTCGGTAAAATCATCAGCATCCGCAGAACAGGGTTCTTGTTCATGGTAAACCTTAATGTAGCCTTCGCCATCGTAAATGAAGATACCGACTTCGCCAAGAGCAACTTGTTCGCACTGCTGCACCCACACGATTTGTCCATCGTGGTAAACCGGCTCCATACTATCACCGGATACACGCAGACCGAAATCTGCGCCATGAGGCACGGAGGACTCCGGAAAGCTAACCATCTCAAAGTTGCCTTCATCCAAGAAAGCGCCGGTGCCGGCAGATACGGCAAGGTTGCTCACGGGCATCTCGATAAATTTGATAATGTTGGTGGCGGACTGGGGCTTATAACGACCGGAGGCAATAAGATCCGCTTTGTAGGCAGCAACCTTTCTTTGCCCTTCCTCGTTCAAGTCCGGAATTTTGCCCATGCTCATAAAGAGGGAAAAATCTACATCCATCTGTAATGCCTGGGACACAGCAATTAGCTGGTAGGCGCTGAGGGCGCTCTTGCCGATCTCCCACTTGTTGATACCGGCGGGAGTGATGGAAACACCATATTCTTCTAGCAGGGTACTGAACTTCGCCAAGCTCAACCCTGCTCTTTTTCTTGCCTCTGCAATTCGCTGGCCAATGAAGTTTTCGTTTTGCTCCGTGACAGCATTGTATCCTCCAATGGTGGTGGATCGAAATTGGATTACTTGCGGCTTGTTATTGTTTGCCATAAGTCGCACACTCCTTTCCGTTTATGTAAAAATTATATATGGGGAAAACACCCTTGTCAAGAACTTTATCAACTTTTGGTATATAAATGCGACCTTGACAAAGACAGAGGGTTGATATACTATTTGCTTACACGATTTGCGAAGGAGGTGAGAACGTGACCAATGACAGAGTTATCCTGCACAGCGATATGAATTCGTTTTATGCTTCTGTGGAGATGATGCTAGATCCCAGCCTCAAAGGAAAAGCTGTGGCGGTGTGTGGCGCTACCGAGGAACGCCACGGCATTGTCCTGGCAAAATCTGAACTAGCAAAGAAGGCCGGCGTGAAAACCGGAATGGTAAATTGGGAAGCCAAGCAGCGATGCCCGGAACTGATACTTGTACCGCCCCAGTACGATCAGTACCTCAAGTATTCAAAGCTTGCCCACCAAATCTACTATCGGTACACAGATTTAGTAGAACCCTTTGGCATGGACGAATGCTGGTTGGATATGACTGGTAGTAGTGCTTACGGCACAGGGATGGAAATCGCACAGAAAATCCGTACCGCCTGCCGTGAGGAGCTTGGCCTTACGGTCAGCATTGGCGTGTCTTTCAATAAGATATTCGCCAAGCTTGGCTCTGATATGAAAAAGCCGGATGCGGTGACCCAAATCACGAAAGAGGACTTCCGTGAAAAGGTGTGGCCCTTGGCGGCATCCGAACTGATTTATGTAGGTCTGGCAACGGAAGCCAAACTAGCCAGTCGAGGTATCCATACAGTTGGTGAGCTTGCAGCGGTGCCTCCGGAAATATTGAGGAGCTGGTTTGGAGTAAATGGTCTGAAGCTGTGGGCGTATGCCAACGGCACGGACAAGTCTCGAGTAATGCATAAGGATTTTGTTAGCCCCGTTAAGTCAATCGGTCACGGAATCACCTGTACCGCAGACTTGGAAAACGAGGAGGAAGTATTTAGAGTGCTGTTGGAGCTTGCCCAGGATGTGGGACACCGGCTCCGTGTACACGAATTGGCTGCACAAGGCGTTCAAGTTTTTGTCCGCGGCAACGATCTGCTCGGCGGTCAATTCCAGTGCAAACTGCCCTTTAAGACCCAGCTTCCTTCCGAAATCGCCAGTGCCGGTTTCCGCATTTTTAAGGAGCGTTACCGATGGGGCACGAATGTGAGAGCCGTATGTATCCGGGCTATTGATTTAGTCCCACAAAGCGATACCGAGCAGTTGAGTATCTTCGTAGATACAGCCCGCCGGGATCGCAGAGCAAGATTGGAGGATGCCATAGAGGAACTTCGTGACCGTTTTGGAAAACGCGCAATTACCTATGCCACATTGTTGGGCGACCTGAAAATGCCGGATGACGGCCGACACAGCGTAAAGATGCCCGGCCTGATGTATCAGTGACCGAGTATCTGCAAATTGCCACCACTTACACAAACGCTTTCCAAGGAGGGAATTTGATTATGCTGATACGACAGCCCATTCGGAACAACAGAACTATTGGAGAAAAGAAGCCGAGGGTGTTCGATGCTCTCATCGATACCGAAGACGGCGAAATTTATCTGGAACTGAAATCTGCAAAGCAAAAGGAAGTTGTCCGGCTTTGCGATGTGCTTACCCAGATTGAACAGGCCAAACGACAGGCCGGTAAGAAGTAAGATACCCAGGGGGTATCCCCCGTGACAAAAGAACAGCGTTCATCTATCGAGCCCTGGCTCCTTCCGTAAGGATGAGTGACCTAACTGCCGAAGTGAAGCAACGATCAGAAATGATTTGCTTTATTTCGGCAGTATTTTTTTGCCCATTTTCTGCTCCTGCTTCGCTTTCCAACGAAGAAAGGAACAGAAAATTATGAAAATCAAGTACGAATTTGCCAATGAGACCGTGGAAATTGAAGTGGATGAGCAATGGGGTTCCGTCCTCATTGACTTGGATCGACAGGAGTACAACAACAATCAAACCGAGACTCGCCGTCATTGCTCATTAGATGCTATAAACCTTGATGAAAATTGGCTGCCCAGCGATGAAAATACCGAGTTGTCTGTGCTACAGCGCCTAGATAATCAGCGTCTTTATGCTGCAATAGCTCAACTCAACCCTCGGCAACAATCATTGATATGCCGAGTTTATTTTGAGGGACTCTCTTTTGCCGATATTGCACGGGCAGAAGGACGAGACGCTTCTGGCATAGCTAAGGCAACCGCACGCGCAGTAAAAAAATTAAAAAAATTTCTATAAAAATGTCCGTTTTTTTGTTTTCTGTGACCTACCTATGAAGGGCAACACAATACCACCCTTCGGAAAGGAAGAAAGACATGAAGCACAATTTAACCATCAGTGTTTCAGAGAACCCCCGACGGGGCGGCATTGTGCAGTGCCGGAACATTACCATTCGTGAAAAGTTGCTGACCTTCTTATTTGGTCCGCTGAACAAAGTCACGGTGCTTGTTCCCGGCAACACAGTCTCCACCGTCACCATCAGTGAGGCTACGGAAGGAGGTGTGAGCAAGTGAAACTCTACGAAGTGAATCAGCTGATTGCCGACATCTTTGAGCAACTGGTCAATCCGGAGACGGGTGAGATTATTTCCGACGAGGCACTGCTTGCCCAGTTGGACAGCTTGCAGATGGAGCGTAGCCGCATTTTGGAATACCTGGCAAAGCTGGTGCTGAACACCAGAGCAGAAGCCGCCGCTGTTAAGAACGAGGAGCTTCGGCTGCGAGAGCGCAGAGCCAAACTCGACAATAAGGTTGACAGGCTTATGGCAATCCTCGACCGGGAATGTGCCGGTGAAAAGACAGACTGCGGAGTGGCAACCGTATGCTACCGGAAGACCACGAAGGTCGATGTAGACGACAACCGTGCTGCTGTCTCCTGGCTCATGGAGAATGGCTACAGCTATTGCTACAAACAGGCGGAGCCGGAAGTCAGCAAGACCGAGGTCAAGAAGCTGCTCCAAAGCGGTGCAGAAGTCCCCGGCATCACCCTTGTGCAGGATCTGTCCTGCTCTCTCAGATAAGGAGGCAACGATATGCTAAAGATTTCAAGCGGCATTGTGAGCCGCCCGCAGAAGGTGGTTATTTACGGCGCGGAAGGCATCGGCAAATCCACCTTGGCAGCACAGTTTCCCAACCCCTTGTTCATCGACACGGAAGGCGGTACTGCCCATATGGATGTCCGCCGTATCAGCAAGCCGGAGTCCTTCGATGAGCTGATCGGCATTGTACAGGAAGTAGCTAAAGAGCCGAATATCTGCGGCACCCTCATTTTGGACACCGCCGACTGGGCAGAACAGCTGTGCATTGCCGGTATCTGCAACAAGTACAAGAAGGCCGGCATAGAGGATTTCGGCTACGGCAAAGGCTACACCTATTTAGCTGAAGAGTTCGGTCGGCTACTGAATGCCCTGGATGCAGTAATCGCTGCCGGAATTCACGTGGTTGCCACAGCTCACGCAAAGATGCGGAAATTTGAGCAGCCCGATGAAATGGGCGCTTATGACCGCTGGGAGATGAAGCTGTCCAAGCAGGTTGCGCCTCTGCTGAAAGAGTGGTGCGACATTCTGCTGTTCTGCAATTACAAGACCTATGTGGTCACCGCCCAGAATGAGACCAAGAAAGCCCAGGGCGGCAAGCGTGTGATGTATGCAACCCACCATCCCTGTTGGGATGCAAAAAACAGACACGGCCTGCCGGATGAGCTGGAACTGGACTACAGCAACATTGCTCACATTTTCGGTGGCAAGAAACCTACGCCCGTGGCAGTCCCTGCCGAAAAGACCGAGCAGACCACTACGCCTACTCTGTTGGAGCAGATCCGGGCAATGATGACCGAGTCCAAGATCGTAGAGCCGGAGCTGCAGCAGATTGTAGCCCAGCGTGGTCATTTTCCCGCAAATGTTCCCGTCGAGGAATATCCCGAAGCATTTCTCAAGGGTTGGGTCATCCCCAACTGGAAGAAGATCGTTGAAACCATCGAAGCAGACCCTGATCGGCTGCCGTTCTAAAATTTTGGAGGTAATGATATGAGCAATTTTGATAACAACCTGGTTATGGACTGGAATGATGCCATCGAGGACGATGGCCAACAGTTTATCCTCCTGGAGGAGGGTGACTACAACTTTGTGGTGCGTGACTTTGAGCGTGGGCGTTTCCCCGGCAGTGCCAAGCTCCCTGCCTGCAACAAGGCAACCTTGACCCTTGAGGTGGACACTCGTGAAGGCAGTGCCTTCGTGAAGTGCGATCTCATTCTCTGCCGCACCCTGGAGTTCCGCATTTCTGATTTCTTCCGCTGCATCGGTCTCAAGAAGCACGGTGAGCGTTTGGTGATGGACTGGAACAAGGTTCCCGGCGCACAGGGCCGTGCCCACTTCAAGCCCCGTCCCTACACCAATCGTGACGGTGAGCAGAAGATGGCTAATGATGTGGATCGCTTCCTGGACTACGATCCCGCCTTCTTTCCCAAGCAGAAGACCCCTGCCTGGGTAAGTGATGCAGAAAAGGCACCCCAGCAGAGCTGGTCGCAAGACACCTTCTAATGATGAACCTTAGACCGTATCAAACACAGGCGAGAGATGCGGTCATCGCCGAGTGGGACAAAGGGCACCGGAAGACACTTCTGGTGCTTCCCACCGGCACCGGTAAGACCGTGGTCTTTTCCTCCATCTTGGGACAGCGTGTTTCTCGTGGAGGAAAAGCCTTAGTCCTCGCCCACCGGGGAGAATTGCTGACCCAGGCGGCTGACAAGTTGCTGGCAGTTACCGGACTATCCTGTGGTCTGGAAAAAGCAGAAAGCTCCTGCCTAAACGGAGAGGAGCAGATTGCTGTTGGGTCTGTCCAGACATTGGCGCAGGAAAGCCGACTGCGGCAATTTCCCCGGAACTACTTTACTGACATCGTGGTGGACGAAGCCCACCATTGTCTGTCGGATAGCTATCAGAGGGTACTGGAACATTTTCCGGATGCCAATGTGCTGGGTGTTACAGCTACCCCGGACAGAGGAGACCGGAAGGATCTAGGTCAGTACTTTGATAGCCTTGCCTTTGAGTACAGCATGGAAGATGCCATTAGGGACAAGTACTTATGTCCGGTGAAGGCACAGATGATTCCCTTGGAGCTGGATATCAGCAAGGTCCAGATCACCAATGGTGACTTCAGCACCGGTCAAATTGGCTCTTTCCTGGAGCCGTACTTACAGCAGATTGCCAAGGAAATGGCGCACTACTGCAAGGATCGAAAGACCGTGGTGTTCCTTCCATTGGTACACATCTCACAGCGGTTCCGGGACATCCTTGAGGATGACGGCTTTCGAGCAGCAGAAGTGAACGGCAACAGCACAGACCGGGCGCAGATCCTGGCTGACTTTGAAAACGGAAAATACGATGTGCTGTGCAACTCAATGCTTCTGACGGAAGGTTGGGACTGTCCAAGTGTAGACTGTGTGGTGGTTCTTCGTCCCACAAAGGTCCGGAGCTTATATCAACAGATGGTAGGGCGCGGAATGCGCCTACACCCCGGAAAGGATCACCTTCTGCTTTTGGACTTTCTGTGGATGACAGAACGGCACGATTTATGCCGCCCCTCTTGTCTTATTTCCAAGGATGCGGATATTGCCAAACGCATCGATGCGCAGATCAAGGATGCGGATGACAGTGTTGACCTTGTAGATGCCGAAGATGAAGCCGAGCGTAATGTCCTCCAGGAACGGGAAGAAACCCTTGCCCGTGAACTGGAAGAAATGCGTCTGCGGACACGGAGACTGGTAGATCCACTCCAATATGCAGTTTCTATCGCAGCGGAAGACCTGGTTGGCTATGTTCCTACCTTTGCTTGGGAAATGGCACCGCCTTCTGAAAAGCAACTGGCATTTTTGGAGCAGAGAGGCATTTACTCCGCTTCCGTTGAGAATATGGGCAAGGCAAGCCTGCTGATTGGCCGGCTGATGCGCCGACAGAAAATGGGACTGGCAACACCCAAGCAGATCCGCTGTTTAGAGCGTTACGGCTTCAGACAGGTTGGTACTTGGAAGTTTGAGGAGGCCGGCAAGATGATATCCCGGCTTGCCGCTAACAGTTGGCGGTTACCCCGTGGGCTTATTCCCAATAAATACAAACCTTAATTTGGAGGATTTTTATGAGCAATATTTTATCTGCCCTACAAGCAATCGATGTAGCGGCAGTGAGTTACCAAGAGTGGATCAATGTCGGTATGGCATTGAAGGCAGAAGGTTTTGAATGCCAGGTTTGGGAAAATTGGAGCCGTGGTGACAGACGATACCACCCTGGCGAATGCGAACGCAAGTGGGATACCTTCCATGGCAGCATCTCTCCCATTACCGGAGCAACCATCGTGCAGATGGCAAAAGACCGTGGATGGACGGCACTTGGTCCCGGGGCGGCTATGGATTGGAACGACATCATTTATTTCGATGGCGATAGCTTCAATCAGTACACGGCTCCGGAACAGTGGAATCCTACGCAGGAGCTGATCACCTATCTGGAAACTCTGTACGAGAAGGATGACTTCGTGGGTTATGTGACAAATGATGTGTGGCAGGATACGGAGATGCGCTGGGTGCCGGCAAAGGGCGTATATTCCCGGACAGCTGGTGAGCTGATTGCCTCACTAAAAAAGCATCCGGATGACTTGGGTGCGACCATTGGTGACTGGAAGCCGGGGGTCGGTGCCTGGATTCGTTTCAATCCTGTGGACGGCGAAGGTGTTCGTAATGACAACGTTGTCCGCTTCAAGTATTGCCTAGTCGAATCGGATAGCATGTCGATTGCCGACCAGGATGCACTGTACCGGAAGCTGGAATTGCCGATTGCTTGCCTCGTTCATTCCGGTGGCAAAAGCCTACACGCTATTGTGAAGGTAGATGCGGAGGACTACACCGAGTACCGCAAGCGCGTGGAGTTTTTGTATGACTTCTTAGCAAGGAACGGTGTCGATGTTGACAGACAGAACCGGAATCCTTCTCGGTTGTCCCGTATGCCTGGTGTTACTCGTGGTGAAAAAAAGCAGTACTTGGTGGCTACCAATATCGGCAGAAAGAGCTGGGTAGACTGGCTCGACTTCGCTGAGGGTGTTACCGATGAACTGCCGGATATGGTTTCCTTGGATACTTACAAGGATAATCTCCCTGTTTTACCTGACGAGCTGATTAAAGGCGTTCTCCGCTGCGGACATAAGATGCTGATTTCCGGTCCATCCAAGGCCGGTAAGAGTTTCGCTCTTATGGAGTTGAGCATCGCAATCGCAGAAGGCTCCAAGTGGCTGGGCTTCCCCTGCAAGAAGGGTAGAGTTCTGTATGTGAACCTGGAAATCGACCCGGCTTCCTGCATTATGCGTTTTATGAAAATCTATGACGCACAGAAACTGCCAAAACGCAATATGGGAAATATCGTCATTTGGAACTTGCGTGGTCATGCGGTGCCGTTAGACAAATTGGTCCCAAAACTAATCCGCCGTGTGCGAGATCAGCACTTTGATGCCATTATTGTAGACCCCATTTATAAGGTCATCACAGGCGATGAAAATAATGCTTCCGATATGGCTATGTTCTGCAACCAGTTTGACAAGATTTGTACCGAAACCGGATGTGCAACTATTTATTGCCACCATCACTCAAAGGGATCTCAAGGCAATAAGAAAGCTATGGACCGTGCAAGCGGAAGTGGCGTGTTTGCCCGAGATCCGGATGCCCAGCTAGATATGATTGAGCTGGCATTGACAGATGATATCAAAAACAATGTGAGAGACGGTTTTGCAACCGCCTGGAGAATGGAGTCCAACCTCCGAGAATTTCCCAATATCAAGCCTGTAGAGTTTTGGTTTGAATATCCCATCCATCGTGTAGCCAATGCTGCCGAGTTATCGGCACTTCCGCCACAAGGGACATGGGAAGCAGGACAACTGCAAAACTCTCACAAGAAAACCGCAGAAGATGCCAACGAGGAATTCCGGCAAGCTTACCAAGTTTTGAATATGGACGGTGCAGTAACCGTACAAGATATGATGGAATATTTGAATCTTGGGGATAAGGCCGTATATGCTCGGATTCGCAAAATGAAGGACGAGTTCTACTTGGAAAAGGGTCATGTGTACAAGGTGCAGGATAGCCCTAAATAGGTCTAAATTTCGGTTTTCTTCTACGCTGTATTTATATACATAAATACTATAGACGGTCGTTACACTCCCTAAGTGGGAAGGGCTAAATGCCCGCCCTTCCCCTTAGATGGAGCGCAACGGAACAATCTCAGTAAAGAAAACTGCAAAATTCTGAGGTGTAGAAAAATGAATTTCTTTATTGCAATTAACCCACCTACCACAACCGCCCAGATGAAGCAGGTGCGCGTTGTGAAAGGTAAACCCATATTTTACGATCCCCCGGCAGTGAAGGCTGCCAAGGACAAACTGTCCGCATACCTTTCCGTGAACAGGCCACAGAAGCCCTTTGAGGGTCCGCTTTCTTTGCGAGTAATGTGGCTGTTCCCCAGGGGGAAAAGTCATAAGAATGGGCAGTGGCGTTCTACACGCCCGGATACAGACAATCTCCAAAAGATGCTGAAGGACTGTATGACCAAATGCCACTTTTGGAATGACGATGCCCAGGTTGCTCGTGAGATTATCGAGAAAAGATGGTCGGATGAGCCGTGTGGCATATACATCGAAATTGAAAAATTGGAGGAAGCAAAATGAGCTATGGAATTTATCGCAACTGCGAAGGCTATTCTGATCCCACAGCCGGAGCAGCAATGAGCAATATTCTGCGTAAGGAACGCAGTCAGCGCCGTAAAGCCATCCGTCGCAAGAATCGCAGACTGCGGAAAGAGGCAGCAGATAAGCTGACTCAGGATGTGGCGGAAACTACCAAGGAGGCGTGTGACAATGACGGCTAAAGAGTACTTAGGACAAGCCTATCGCTTGGATCAGCGGATTAACAGCAAGCTAGAACAGGTCATGTCCCTGCGTGATTTAACCACCAAAGCTACCGCAACAATGAGTGATATGCCAGGTGGCGGCAGTCACAATGTGTTTAAGATGCAGGATATTATCGGCAAGATTGTGGATTTGGAAAACGAGATAAATGCCGATATTGACCGGTTGGTGGATTTGAAGCGCGATATGGTTGCCGTAATCAAGGCTGTGGTCGATCCAGAATGCCAAACACTTCTTGAACTGCGGTATTTATGCTTTAAAACCTGGGAGCAAATTGCCGTGGATATGCAGTACAGCACAAGAAATATCTACAAGCTACACGATTGTGCATTGGCTAAAGTAAAGGTACCGGTATAACGAGCAAAGGCACTCCCCAAACCGGGAGTGCCTAATTTTGCCTATAAACAAAAAGAGAGCCGAATTTCTCCAGCTCTCTCAAGTATGCATCCGCAAACGCATACCCCAATTCTAAGCAAAAATGGAACCGGAGACAGGCACCAGTTCCAATAAAACCGCAAGGCGATTTTTGTTCCGTGCCTACAATATAACGGTCTTATATGTAAAAGTCAAGCCGCTTCTCAAAAAATATTGCCAATCAGCAGGAGCGTGTTTTTGATAAACGACCAGTTATAGTCCGCAAAAAGCCCCCGGGCCCGAAGGATACCGGAGGACAAACTGGCACATATTTGAGCCTATTATATCAAAATGCTGCTAAATGTCAAGATGTACCCGTTTTAATGTCCTTTTGAAAAAGTGTGCAGTAAATTTCATTGTTTTTCACTATGTCCCTATGATATCATTATAATCGCCAAGTAAATATGGATGAGCCTCACAGGAAACTGTGGGGCTTTTTCTATGCCCAAATGGAGGTGGGATGAGTGGGCTACAGAAAGGTTGGTTATATGGAACAGCTTTGGTATGTCCTCCGCTACAAACTCCGTCAGCTTGTTAGGAAGGAGGAAAGGAATGCCAAGGAAACCTAAGAGACCCTGTTCCTATCCCGGCTGCCCCAAGCTTACTGACGGGCGGTTCTGTGAGGAGCATACAAAGGTGGAAGCCAAGCGGTACGAGACTTACGACAGAGACCCGGAAACACGCCGTCGTTATGGACGGGTGTGGAAACGCATCCGTGACAGCTATGTACAGCAGCACCCGGTATGTGAGCTGTGCCAGCGAGACGGAAATTTTGTACCGACCGAGGAGATCCACCACAAAGTCCCTCTAGCAGAAGGTGGTACACATGCACGAGATAATTTAATTGCTTTGTGTAAGTCTTGCCACGCCAAGCTACACGCAGAGCGAGGCGATCGCTGGGGAGGGTTGCGTAGATGACACCAATCCCAAACTACCCGGGCTACTTTGCCACGGCTGAAGGTGAGATTTACTCAAACCGTTGTGGCTTGTTAAGGAAGCTTCCTAAGCGATTACACAAGGGCTATTACCGGGTCAATGTGCGTGACGGTGGAACGCCGGTCAAATCCCATGTTGAACCGGTACACAAGTTAATACTTGAAGCGTTCTCCGGCCCAAGACCACTGAACTATGTGTGCCGGCACCTGAATGGTGTGGCAACAGACAACCGCCTAGAAAACATCTGCTGGGGCACACAGAAAGAGAACGCCCAGGATGCCATACGGCACGGCACGGCGGTGTGTTTGCGTGTCGGTGAGCGGCACATCAGAGCCAAGCTTACCGAGAAGGACATTATGCAAATAAAAAAGTTATATGCGGATGGATTAACACAGAAACAAATTGCAGAACTCTACCCTGTTACTCAGAGACACATCAGTGACATTGTAAACCTGAAGACTTGGACACATCTTTCTTTCCCGGTAGGGGAGTAAAAATCTTCGGGACCTTTTTTCTGTGCAACGGGCGTGGGGTCACGTGTTCATTTTCCCCTATTCAAACGGGGTATTAACCCCCAATAAAATTCAATGAGGAAAGGAGATGTAAATGTGGCCAAGGATGGTACAAATCGCGGTGGCGCTCGACCCGGAACCGGTCCTAAAAAGAAACCGCTTGCAGACAAAATTACAGCTGGCAAGCCTGCTACCGCACTCAATTTGCCGCCCCCTGCGGAATTTGACGGCGAGGATATCCCTCCTGTGAAGGAATACCTCAAAGCCAAGCAGAAAAACGGCAAAGACTTATGCGCCGAGGAAGTGTATATCGCAACCTACAAGTGGCTGAAAGGATTAGGCTGTGACCGGCTTATCAACCCACAGCTTGTGGAGCAATATGCGATGTCAGTTTCTCGATGGGTACAGTGCGAGGAAGCAATTTCTGAATTTGGCTTTCTGGCAAAGCACCCCACCACCGGCAACGCAATCGCAAGCCCGTATGTATCTATGAGTCGGGACTATATGAAGCAGGTCAATTCCACCTGGTTTGCAATCTTCCAGATAGTTAAGGAAAACTGCACTGCCGATTATAGTTCCACCCCGCACGATGACCTTATGGAGCGTCTGCTGACAGCACGGCGCGGACACTAAAACACTTGGAGGTAACCATTTATGTTTGAAAAAGTAAATCCGGCACATCCGGATAAGTTGGCGGACCGGATTGCCGGTGCGTTAGTTGACTTGTCATATGGCAAGGAGGAAAATCCCCGCATTGCTGTGGAAGTCCTAATCGGCCACGGCAAGTGCCAAATCATTGCAGAGACTTCTGTGGCGTTGCCCGCCGATGCTGTTACTGCTGCTGTCCACCGGATCGCCGGTCCCTTGGAAGTGGATTATGTGGAAGTTCCCCAGGACGCCCATCTGTCCCGAAATCAAACCGGTGCTATCCGCTGTGGCGACAACGGCATCTTTAAGGGTATGCCTGTGACCGAGGAGCAGAAAAAGCTGACCGGCATTGCCAGAGCAATTTATGCTTTCAACCGCACCGATGGGAAATACATCCTGGACGGCGACCGCCTGATCATCTGTCAGAGCAACGCCAAGAGTGAGGAGCTGAAATCCATCTTCCCCAACGCAGAGGTTAACCCCCTAGGCGATTGGACTGGTGGCACCGATGTTGACACCGGAGCTACCAACCGGAAGCTAGGCAGTGATATGGCAGACTCCGTTACTGGTGGCGGTCTGCACGGCAAGGATCTCAGTAAGGCTGATGTCAGCGTAAACATCTACGCTTGGCGGAAGGCACAGGAAACCGGCAAGCCCGTGGAGTTCTGTTGTGCCATCGGCGACGAGACTGTTGGCGGTATCCCTTATTCTGAAATCGTAGAAACAGCGAGACAGCACATCCAAGCTTTGGGTGGCTTTGAAGCCTTCGCTGCGTGGGGTCTCGTATGATTATCGAAAAGAAAAGCACAGCAGACCTTCTGCCTGCAGACTACAACCCCCGCAAGGCTCTCAAGCCCGGCGACCTGGAATATGAGAAGCTGAGGCGTTCCATCGAGCAGTTTGGCTATGTGGAGCCGGTCATCTGGAACAAAACTACTGGCCGTGTGGTTGGTGGACACCAGCGACTCAAGGTGCTGATGGATATAGGTCACACCGAAGTAGACTGTGTTGTGGTGGAACTTCCCGAGGAAAAAGAAAAGGCTTTGAACATCGCCCTGAACAAGATTTCCGGCGAATGGGATAAGGACAAGTTGGCTTTGTTGATTACGGATCTGCAGGGCGTTGACTTCGATGTGTCCCTTACCGGCTTTGACCCTGCGGAGATTGATGACCTTTTCAAAGACTCCGTTAAGGACGGCGTGAAGGATGATGAATTTGACGTCACCGCCGAACTGGAGAAGCCCACCATCACCAAGGCTGGCGACATCTGGACGCTCGGCCGGCACCGCCTCATCTGCGGCGACAGCACCAAGGAGGAGACCTTTGAACAGCTGATGGCTGGCAAGAAGGTCAACCTGGTCATTACCGACCCTCCCTACAATGTCAACTATGAAGGCTCTGCCGGAAAAATCCAAAACGACAATATGGCAGACGCAGCCTTCTATGATTTCCTGCTTGCTGCCTTCCAAAACACAGAAGGCGTGATGGCAGACGATGCGTCCATTTATGTTTTCCACGCTGATACCGAGGGACTGAACTTCCGCAAGGCATTTGCCGATGCGGGTTTTTATTTGTCTGGGTGCTGTATTTGGAAAAAGCAGTCTCTGGTGTTGGGGCGTAGTCCTTACCAGTGGCAGCACGAACCCTGCTTGTACGGCTGGAAAAAGAACGGCAAGCATCAGTGGTACACCGGCAGAAAAGAAACTACCATTTGGGAGTTTGACAAGCCCAAGAAAAACGGCGACCACCCCACAATGAAGCCCATCCCTCTGCTGGCATATCCCATTATGAATTCCAGCCTCACCAACTGCCTAGTGTTAGACCCCTTTGGGGGCTCCGGCAGTACGCTCATCGCTTGTGAGCAGACCGACCGTTGTTGCTACACCATTGAGCTTGACCCCAAGTTCTGTGATGTCATCGTGAAGCGGTACATTGAGCAGGCCGGTAGCTCTGTCGGTGTATCTGTACAGCGAGATGGCTTAACCTACCAGTATGAGGAGGTAGCAAATGAAGGTAGCGGTAATTGATGCAGACCTCATTGGTCGCAAACGCCACCGCTTTCCTAACCTTGCGTGTATGAAAATCTCCGGCTACCACAAAGCAAAGGGCGACTCTGTTGTATTGCTCCGGTCCTATGCTGGGTTGGAGCAGTATGACAGAGTTTACTTGTCCAAGGTGTTTACAGACACACCCGTGCCTGCGGAATGTTTGAAGTTTCCGAAGGTGCGTTATGGTGGCACCGGTTTCTTTTACGATACAGCACCACCCCTTCCCGATGAGATAGAACACCATATTCCGGACTATCACCTATACGATAGTTGGATTACAGAACAGCTTGTGGCGGGTGGCAAAGCTAGCGAATACAGTTATTACACCGACTACTCCATTGGCTTTCTGACCCGGGGTTGTTTTCGGAAATGCTCGTTCTGTGTGAACCAAAACTATGATCGAGTTGTACCACACAGCCCCCTTGCGGAATTCCAAAATCCGGCTCGTCCCAAAATCTGCTTGCTGGATGATAACTTCTTTGGCTACGGACAGTGGCGGGAGCTTTTGCTTCAGTTGCAAGCGACTAGGAAACCGTTTCAGTTCAAGCAAGGCTTGGATGAAAGGCTGCTGACTCCGGATCGCTGTGAGTTGCTATTTGCTAGTAAGTATGACGGCGATTACATTTTCGCATTTGACAATGTGGCAGAGGCTCCGCTGATCGAACGCAAGATACAGCTGGCACGGCAGTACACCGATGCGGTTATGAAATTTTACTGCTTCTGTGGCTTTGATCGGGACGGCAAATGGGATGAAGCTTTCTGGAAACAGGATATTTTCGATTTGCTTTACCGCATCGATATCCTGATGCGAAATCGCTGCCTGCCTTATGTGATGCGTTTTGCTAGGTACACGGAGAGTCCGTACCGTGGCGTTTATGTAAGCATTGCTCGGTGGTGCAATCAGCCCAGTTTTTTCAAAAAGAAAAGTCTCCGGGAGTTTGCCCTAGCCAACGGTGAGAGCAGTGCTTGCTATCGTTACCTAGCCGACTTCGAGAAACGATTCCCGGAAGTCGGTAAATTCTACGATATGAGGTTTGAGAAATGAATAAACTTACCCTCGGCAGTTTGTTTGACGGCTCCGGAGGTTTCCCTTTGGCCGGCTTGCTTTCCGGTGTCACACCTGTGTGGGCATCGGAAATCGAGCCGTTTCCTATCCGGGTAACCACCAAGCGACTGCCTTTTATGAAACACTATGGTGACATCTCCCAAATGGACGGCGGGAAGATTGAGCCGGTGGACATTATTACCTTTGGTTCTCCTTGCACCAACCTTTCTGTGGCTGGGCGCCGGGAGGGTCTTGATGGCAAACAATCCAGTTTGTTTTACCAAGCCGTCCGTATTATCAAAGAAATGAGGTGTGCCACAAATGGCAAATACCCCCGTTGGATCTGTTGGGAAAATGTCCCCGGAGCATTCTCGTCTAACTCCGGATGCGACTTCCAAGCGGTCCTCGACTCAATTATCCACATCGCAGAACCGGAGGCTCCCTCGGTGCCTATGCCTGAAAAAGGCGGATGGCCTGCCGCAGACTGCTATATGGGAGACGGATGGAGCGTTGCGTACCGAGTACTCGACGCTCAATATTGGGGCGTTCCCCAACGCAGAAAACGCATCTTCCTTATCGGCGATCTTACAGGTCAATGTGCCGGAGATGTATTATTTAAGTCAGAGGGCTTGTCTCGGTATTCTGCGGAGAGCTTCCGTGCGTGGCAAAGAGCTACCGGAAGTGTTGAGACTGGCACTACGGCATCAGGCTTCGGCCTAGATGGTTATAACGGTGCCATTGGTGATAAGGCAGCTACCCTCGGAGTGAACTGTGGGATGTCTACTGGTCGCAATGGTGTAGTCCTCAACGACCAAGGCGGCAACCGTATGGATGTTACCCACGATGTAACTTGCACCCTCCGTGCAGAGGCACATCACCCTCCGGTGGTTATGGAGCCGGCAGCAGTTCCTCTCAACAATCACCCTGCTGACAGCCGTGTTGATATTGCCGAGGATGGAACAGTGCAGACATTGACTTCCCGGATGGGAACCGGTGGTGGCAATGTTCCCATGGTGATGGATTTGGTTAAGGTGTTCGGCATCTGCTCTTATGACAGCAATGCAATGAAATCGGATAACCCTCACAGCGGTTTTTATGAAGCAACGACCACACGCACCCTAGATGCCAATGGTGGAAACCCCACTTGCAATCAGGGTGGTGTGGCAGTTGTTTGCATAGACCAGGGCGGCGGTAAATCCGCCTGTAATGTAACGGAGAACATGTCTCCCACACTTACCTGCACCCACGGCGGAGAGCCGGCAGTTTGCGTGAAGGGTGCAACCATCGCTATCGAAGGAAACGGAAGTCGTCCTTCTCACAAAGGAGATGGCTACAGTGAAACCGATGTGATGTATACCCTCAACACCATCGAACACCACGCAGTTGCTGCGCCAACCTTCTCGTCCAGTAAATCCTCTTTCTTTTCTAATGCAGAAAAGGAACTTGCCAACACCCTAGTGGCTACGGATTACAAAGACCCTCCCATCATCAACACGACTCCGGTAGGTTTTGATCCTTCTACCGCTAGGGATGTTGGGCAGTATGTTTTGGAGGACTGTGGCAACACCTTAGTCAACGGCACTTGCCCTGGCTACCATAATGGTGTGGTTGACGCTTCCTATGCGGTTCGTAGATTGACACCTACAGAATGTGCTAGGTTGCAGGGTTTCCCGGATTGGTGGTGTTCTGATTTGGAGACCGCCGAACCCACAGGCGAGGAGGTTGCTTTCTGGACAGAGGTTTGGGAAACGCATCGTAAAATTGTATCTCCCGACACCAAGCCAAAGACTGAAAAGCAAATCCGAAAGTGGATAGCAAGCCCCCACTCCGATGCCGCAGAATATAAGCTTTGGGGTAATGGCGTAGCCTTGCCTTGTGTGTTTTTTGTGCTTGCAGGCATTGCCTATTACGCCCATCTCACAGATTGTCCGGAATAAAATAGTCCTCCGCACCGGTTGTGTATTTGTCGTAGTCGATGCGGAAGGCGGTGTTTTTGCTTACATGGTAACACATATGGCCGGCCCAGCCCAAGAAGCAAATCGTGCCGTTGGGTTGGAGAGCCATAATATCCTCCACCGGGCGGTCGGCAACAGAGACGCCATCGCCATACCCAATACCTTCTCGCAAGGCATCGCTCATAAAGCGATACTGCGTTGCCTGATCTTTCAAAAGAATATAGACCTTCTTTTCTGTGCTGATGAGATTTCTGATGGTTCGCATAAAAATACGCTCCTTTAAGTAAATTCCTTAAAGAGAGCGCAAAAAAAGCAACCCCATCGTTACGATAGGCTTGCACTAGAAAGCATATAACCTATCGGTCAAGCATTAGCACCTTGCCTTCCGGTAGGTTGCTGGCGGTCACAGGGCTTGTCCCTCACGCACTCTTTATAGGTGCTTTCATTCTAACGAGCTTACTTTTGTTTGTCAAGAGGCAAGGTGTAACATGCACAAATTCAGTCCCTTATATTGTACATAATCTGTTGCAGAAACAACTTGCTATATTGGAAAAGTAGAGCGAATATGTGACTACCCAAATTAAAGGAGGTCACCTATATGACTATTAAAACAACCGCCCAGGGCAAAGAACGCAAGAGAATGGCATTGGTCATTTCCCAATGGACCGGCCACCCGGTTAAGTACGCAGGAGCCCCCACCTTCAACTACGAGGTCGGCGGCATCGTGATCGATAAGGATGCCGGGGTCGACATCGGCAACGCTTTGACGGACGAGGCAATCGACCGCCTGGTGCAGCATCTTATCAACGAAGGCTTCGAGATTGAAGACTTCACTTCCACCGCAGAGCAGGAAGAGCAGGACGCCGAAGGACCTACCGGGATAGCAATTCAAATCCCCATGAGCAAGGTAACCGAAAGCGGTCTGGAAAACCTATTCTCCTTGATCGACGCCAAGGGGGATCTGATCAAGAAGGCCTTGGGCGTGGATGCCTTACCAGTTAACCTAATCGATAACCGGCTTGACTTCCCCTGGTTTCCGGTAGGCTGCCAACCGGAAGAGCTACACGCCTATATGGAATTTGTCACCGCTTTGTGCGAGATGGCAAACAACCAGAAGCGTGTTAACAAGAAGGCCAAGGAGCAGTCTACCGACAATGAGAAGTACGCATTCCGGTGCTTCCTGCTTCGGCTCGGCTTTATTGGCGACCAGTACAAAACTACCCGGAAGATTCTGCTTCGCAACCTCAGTGGCAACACGGCCTTTAGAACCGGAGCGAAGGGAAAGGAGGAAGAGGAATGCGAATGATTTCGGAAGAGGCATTGCAGAGCCTCCGGGAGAGATACCCTGCCGGCACCCGTGTGGAGTTGGTTCACATGGAAGATCCCTATAATCGCAAGTTAGTCCCCGGATGCCGGGGAACGGTCCGTGCAGTTGATTCCATCGGCACAATCCATGTGGAATGGGACTGCGGTTCAAGCCTAGGTGTGGTCTATGGCGAAGATATCTGTAGAAAGGTGGATGCCGAGTGACTGAGGATATTTTGGCACGACTATTCTATGGTCAGGTCAGTCCGTTTGATGACACAGTTGAGGATATAGAGTCCTTCCGGGAACTGAATCACGAACTAAGTGGCATCTGGACAGAGATCCAAAAGCAAGCGCCTCCTGAACTCATGGAACTGCTTGTTCGCTACAAGGTCTGCCGTGCTGACATTGAGATGCTTACCCAGTTGGATCGTTTCAAGGTTGGGTTTCGCCTTGGCGTACAGCTTGCAACAGCCGCCACCGGAGGCGCAGAAATATCCAAATAAAATACACTATTTGACCAAATTTCTTAAAGCTACATTGTGTACTTTATGCCGCAGATATAACTTGCTATATACCGGATTCAGAGCAATAATGTGTACTACCAAAGAACAACGGAGGGAAACACAATGAAAAGAATCGAGACTTTTGAAAACGCCATCACCAACCAGGTCAAGGACCTTAAGGCAGAGGGAATCAACCCTACCGCCTACTGGGCTTACCGAAACAGTTGCCGGTGCGGCAACGACCTCATCGACTTCAACGAGGTCATTTGGGATGAGGACATCCCGGCAATCGCAGAGGCCTTCAGCCAGAACGGCATCACCGAGTTCACCATCAGCTGCAACTTCTCCGGCTTGATTCGCATCCTGGTTGCATTTGAAAAGGCCGGCTTTAAGATGAACGGCACTTGCCAAGTCAACGCTCCTTACAAGAATTGGGGTAGCGATGAATGGAGCAAGGTTGATGCCCTGCATATGATCCGCGCCTAACTTCAAAACAAAACAGAGAGGACAACCCCGGTAGGGGCTGTTCCTCGCATACGGCAAGTCGCACCAATTTGGTGGCGGCTATTTTTTATACCCTTTGTAGGAGGTGATCGCATATCAGAAAACTGAAAAAGTACAAGCCAACCCGGTTTATGGCGAAAGGCTCCTACTACGATAAGGCATCTGCTGATTATGCGGTCAGCTTCATCGAATGCCTGTGCCACACAAAAGGCACCTGGGCAAGAAAGCCTTTCGAGCTTATCGATTGGCAAGAGCAAATCATCCGGGATGTGTTCGGCACACTGAAGCCGAATGGCTATCGGCAGTTTAATACTGCCTACATCGAGATACCAAAAAAGCAAGGCAAATCCGAGCTGGCTGCCGCGGTTGCCTTGCTTTTGACTTGTGGTGATAACGAAGAGCGTGCTGAAGTTTACGGCTGCGCCGCTGACCGCCAACAGGCATCCATTGTATTCAATGTGGCTGCCGATATGGTACGAATGTGTCCGGCGCTTTCCAAACGAGTCAAGATCCTCGACTCTCAAAAACGGCTCATCTACCAACCCACCGGAAGCATCTACCAGGTGCTTTCTGCGGATGTGGGTAATAAACACGGCTTTAATACCCACGGTGTTGTCTTTGATGAATTGCATACGCAGCCTAACCGGAAGCTCTTTGATGTTATGACCAAGGGCTCCGGTGATGCCCGTATGCAACCGCTGTACTTTCTAATCACTACAGCCGGCAACGACACCAAATCCATCTGCTACGAGGTTCATCAGAAAGCCAAAGACATCATTGACGGCAGAAAAATCGACCACACCTTCTATCCCGTTATCTACGGTGCTGATGATTCAGACGATTGGACAGACCCCAAGACCTGGAAAAAAGCAAATCCCTCCCTTGGAATCACGGTTGACATTGATAAGGTCCGGGATGCCTGTGAGTCTGCAAAGCAGAACCCCGGCGAAGAGAACGCCTTTCGCCAGCTCCGGCTAAACCAATGGGTCAAGCAAGCTGTCCGTTGGATGCCTATGGAGAAATGGGACAAGTGTGCTTTCGCTGTCCGGGAAGATGACCTGGAAGGTCGTGTCTGCTACGGCGGTCTTGACTTGTCCTCCACCACAGACATCACAGCGTTGGTGCTGGTGTTCCCACCCACCGACGAGGACGATAAATACATCGTCCTGCCACACTTCTGGATTCCGGAGGACAATGTTGATTTGCGTGTCCGGCGAGACCACGTTCCCTATGATGTTTGGGAGCGACAGGGCTACCTCAAAACCACAGAAGGCAATGTCGTCCATTACGGCTACATCGAGAAGTTCATTGAGAAGCTTGGTGAACGCTTCAATATCAGAGAGATAGCGTTTGACCGGTGGGGTGCTGTGCAGATGGTGCAGAACCTAGAGGGTATGGGCTTTACCGTTGTGCCCTTTGGTCAGGGCTTTAAGGATATGAGTCCGCCGACGAAGGAACTGATGAAGCTGGTGCTAGAAGAAAAACTAGCCCACGGCGGTCAGCCGGTCCTTCGCTGGATGATGGACAATATTTTTATTCGCACAGATCCGGCAGGCAATATTAAGCCGGACAAAGAAAAATCCACAGAGAAAATTGACGGTGCGGTAGCCACCATTATGGCTTTGGATCGAGCAATTCGCTGTGGCAACGATAACAGTGCTTCGGTTTATGACAGCCGGGGCATTTTGTTTTTGTAAAGGATGATGGACACATGATTGAAATAACTGTAACCAAGGCGGATGCTGCCGCCGCCAATTTAGAAACACTGACTAGCGGAATGGTGAATGCCATTTTCCTACACTTCACTTTTTCGGAGGAATGGTCAGCACTGTCCAAGGTGGCTGTTTTTACAAACGGCACTACCACCATTGACATACTGGAAGCGGAGTGGGCATCTCCGGATACCTGTGCCGTGCCTCCGGAGATCCTTTCACTGCCAGGTAAAACCGTAAAGGTTGGTCTGCGTGGCTATTCAGAAGACGGCAAAACCGTACTTCCAACTACGATGTGCAGTTTGGGTTCTGTGAAGCCGGGACCGGTAGCCGCCAACGACAGCACGTCAGCACAAAGCCTCCCTGTGTGGGAGCAGTTGCGGACACAGATGGCAAAGGTGGAGCAGAAGCTTACACCCTGCTATACCACATTGAAAAAACACAAAAGCCAAGATGATGCCGCTTCGCACACCTTGCGAATTTCTCTGCACGGTGTGGATTACAAAGTGGGGTCCACCGCTATTTATGTGTATCAGTGTATGAGAAGGCGGCATAGATCCACCTACTGGCGTCACCCAAGCAACTGGAATGAAGAGCCGGGTGAAGGCGTGTGCAAACTGGGATACGGCCAACTGGCCACCCACGCCTACGGCAACGGCGAAGGTGTCTTTGCTGTGAATTATCCCGAAGTACCGGAGTGGATGCCGAATGACGGTTATTTGAAAACAGTTATGTCATTGCATATACGGCATATCCGGCAGGGGCATTACGATTTGGATTTGACGACATGGCTATTACCGCTACTGAAACCGACCAACGAAGAGATGGACTGGCAGAAATGCGGAATGATCGGTATCCAAGGCGAAGGTACGGTTGCCCCGCTTCTTTTTAAGTTTTGTGTAGTTGTGGATGGCCGGGTCGTTGGTGAATCTAAAAACATTTTAGCGGTTGGCTTACGCGGTGGCTCCGAGGACACATCACCGCTGAACGACAATCAGACACTAAAACCCGGTTGCCTATACACATCCATTCGATGAAATTTTGGAGCAGTCATGCTGTATGAGAATCCCCTCTCCCCCGAGAGGGGATTGTCACCCGGTTTGCCCACTGTGCTGAGAGGTTGATCGCTCCTCTAAAAAATACTAGGAGGTTAATAAATGGGCATTTTCTCCGGCCTGTTCCGCAGTAGGGACAAGCCCCAAAACAGAACATCCGGTAGCACCTACAGCTTTTTCCTTGGTAGCAGCACTTCCGGAAAGCAGGTCACAGAACGCTCTGCAATGCAGATGACAGCAGTGTATTCCTGTGTCCGTATTCTGGCAGAGGCCGTTGCTGGATTGCCTCTGCATCTATACCGCTATACAGAAAATGGTGGCAAGGAGAAGGCATTGGATCACCCCCTGTACCGCTTGCTCCACGATGAGCCGAATCCGGAAATGAGTTCCTTTGTTTTCCGTGAGACCCTTATGACGCACCTTTTGTTGTGGGGCAATGCCTACTCCCAAATCATCCGCAACGGCAAGGGTGAGGTAATCGCCCTGTATCCGTTGATGCCAAATCGTATGACTGTGGATCGGGACGATGCTGGACAGCTGTATTATCAGTACACCACTGTTCCAGAGGATGCTCCTACGCTGGAAGGTACTATTGTGGAACTGCAACCCAAGGATGTACTTCATATCCCCGGGCTTGGCTTTGATGGCCTTGTGGGCTACAGCCCCATTGCTATGGCGAAAAACTCCATCGGTATGGCAATTGCCTGTGAGGAGTACGGTGCCAAGTTCTTTGCCAATGGTGCTGCTCCCGGCGGTGTCCTGGAACACCCCGGCACAATCAAAGATCCACAGCGTGTGCGAGAAAGCTGGCAGTCTACCTTCGGCGGTACAAGCAACGCCAATAAAATCGCTGTGCTTGAGGAGGGTATGAAATATACCCCCATTTCCATTTCTCCGGAGCAAGCCCAGTTCCTGGAGACCCGCAAATTCCAAATCAATGAAATTGCTCGTATTTTCCGTGTCCCACCTCATATGGTGGGCGACCTGGAAAAGTCGAGCTTTTCTAATATTGAGCAGCAGTCCCTTGAGTTCGTGAAGTACACACTTGACCCCTGGGTCATCCGTTGGGAGCAATCCATACAGCGGGTGCTTTTGACGCCGGAGGAAAAAGAGCAGTATTACGTGAAATTCAATCTGGAAGGGCTGCTCCGGGGCGATTACCAAAGTCGTATGAACGGCTATGCCATCGCTCGGCAGAATGGCTGGATGTCCGCCAATGACATCCGTGAGCTGGAGAACCAGGATCGTATCCCTGCCGATCAGGGCGGCGACCTGTACCTCATTAACGGCAATATGCTCCCCATGGGCAATGCTGGAGCTTTTGCAAATATTACCCCAACAACTGAAGGAAAGGAGAACAACCCCGATGAAGAAGTTTTGGAAGTGGACGAATCTGGCGGAGACCAATCCGGAGCTGAATCCGGAAGCGGAACAGACCCCGGCGGAGAGAACACTGCATCTCAACGGCACCATCGCAGAGGAAAGCTGGTTTGATGACGATGTCACGCCCCAGCTGTTCAAGGATGAACTGATGGCCGGCACCGGCAATATCACCGTATGGATCAATTCCCCCGGTGGCGACTGTGTGGCGGCAGCACAAATCTACAATATGCTGATGGACTACCCCGGCAATGTAACCGTCAAGATTGACGGCATCGCTGCCTCTGCTGCCTCGGTTATTGCTATGGCCGGCACAAAGGTGCTGATGTCTCCCGTGTCTATGCTGATGATCCACAACCCCATGACGGTTGCCTTTGGCGACTCTGCGGAAATGCAGAAGGCAATCGAGATGCTGGCTTCCGTTAAGGATTCCATCATCAATGCCTACGAAATCAAGACTGGTCTGTCCCGTGCAAAGCTGTCTCACTTGATGGACGCAGAGACCTGGATGGACGCAAACAAGGCTATGGAACTTGGCTTTGCAGATGGCATTTTAAGTCGCACAGAGACAGAGGCGATGGAAGTTCCTGCAGTTTCTATGCTGTATTCCGAAGCCAATGTCGTCAACTCTCTCAAGGCAAAGCTGGCAGCCAAGTGCCGGATTGCCCCCAAGCCCCAGGCCAGTGAGCCTACCACACCCACCCGTACACACAAAGCCGATGACCTTTTGGATCGGCTCAATCTCATCAAAAACTGGAGGTAATTTTACTATGACTATTTCTGAACTGCGTGAAAAGCGCAACAAAGCTTGGGAAGCCGCCAAGGCTTTCGTGGAAACCAAGCGGGATGCTGACGGCCTGATGACCGCCGAGGATGCCGCTACCTATGCCCAGATGGAGCAGAAGGTGCAGGACTATAGCACCGAAATCGACCGTATGGAACGCCAGGAGGCAATCGACCGCCAGATGAACGCTCCTACCAGCACTCCCATCACCGGCAAGCCTGCCACCGCAAAGGTGGACACCAAGCCTGGCCGTGCGGCAGATGCCTACAAGACTTCCTTCTGGAATCAGATGCGGAACAAGACCAGTGTCGAGGTTCGTAATGCCTTGAGCGTGGGCGTAGATGCCGATGGTGGTTATCTCGTCCCCGACACCTTTGAGAAGCAGTTAATCGCTGCCCTCAACGACCAGATGGTTGTCCGTAAGCTGTCCCACACCTTTATCACCGCCTGCGGTGTTCACAAGATCCCTGTGGTCACCTCTCACGGCACTGCCAACTGGGTAGAGGAAGCCGGTGAGATCCCCGAGACTACTGAGACCTTTGGTCAGCAGTACATCGGTGCGCACAAGCTGACTGCCCTGATTAAGATTTCCGAGGAGCTGCTCAACGACGCTGCCTTCAACCTGGAGGAGTATTTCCAGAAGGAGTTTACCAAGCGTATCACCAATGCCGAGGAGGTTGCATTCCTCACCGGCGACGGCAACGGCAAGCCTACCGGTCTGCTGGATGCTGATACTGGTGCAGAGGTTGGTGTTACCACCGCTTCCGCTACCGAAATCACCGCTGACGATGTTATCAATTTGTACTACAGCCTCCGCGCACCTTACCGGAGCAAGGCTGTGTGGCTGCTGAACGACTCCACCGTCAACGCCCTGCGTCTGCTGAAGGACAAGAACGGTCAGTTTATCTGGCAGCCCTCTCTCAAGGATGGTACTCCCGATATGCTGTTGGGTCGTCCCGTTTACACTTCTACCGCATTCCCCAGCATCGGTGCCGGTCAGAAGGCAATTGCCTTTGGTGACCTGTCCTACTACTGGATCGGTGACCGTGAGGGCATCACTTTCCGTCGCCTGAACGAGCTGTACGCAGCCAAGGGTCAGGTCGGTTTCCTGGCTACCAAGCGTGTGGATGCAAAGCTGATCCTGCCCGAAGCCGTCAAGGTGCTGCAGCTCGGCTCCGCATCCTGATAACAGGAGGTGGCGGTGATGAGTGAACTTCTGACAAAGGTCAAGCAAAACTTAATATTGGAACACGAGGCTGACGATCCTCTGCTGGAGAGCTTCATCACCGCTGCCATTGCCTATGCGGAAAGCTATCAGCATATTCCCGAAGGCTACTATTCGGAAAATGCGATGCCTCCCACCACAGAGCAAGCAGTCATTATGCTGTCGTCCCACTTTTATGAGTCCCGGGACGGCAGCACCGGTGGCTTCTTTGCAGACAATGTACAAGCCGGACAGCAAACCTGGAACACGGTCAATATGCTTCTCCGGCTTGATCGGAATTGGAAGGTGTAGCGATGAGCTTTGGAAAAATGAATGGCTTTGCGGATATCGTTGCCGTAAGGCGTGTGAAAGATAGCGAGGGTTTCGCCACTACGGTGGAGGAAACTCTCGCTTCCATTCGTGTTTACCGGGAAGGTCGCCACGGAAGTCAGCGGTGGGCTAATCTTGCCGCCTTCTCCGAGGCGACTGACCTTTTCCGGTTTCGGTGTATCCCGGGGCAGCCTGTGACCACGGATCATATTATCGTCTGCGATGGTGAGCGTTATGAAATCACCTCCGTAGAGGACGTCAAAGGTCGCGGGATGTATGTGGAAGCCCTAGCTAAAAAGGTGGTGGCTACCAGTGGCAAAGGTTGATATCAAAATGCCGGATGAGTTCTTGGAGCGAATGTCCAAGCTCGGCAGTAACTTTGATGCCATTGCAGAATCTGTCCTAGAAGCCGGTGGGGAGATTATTCTTGACAGAGCTAGGAGCAACCTATCTGCCGTGGTCGGTAGTGGTACAAAGTACGACTCTCGATCCACGGGTGAATTGGAAAATGCTCTCGGCTTGACTCCGGCAAAGGTGGACAGAAATGGCAATCACAATATCAAGCTTGGTTTTGCCGAGCCTCGTCGGGATGGTGGCAGTAATGCAAAGCTTGCCACGATCCTGGAATACGGTAAGCACGGACAGCCAGCAAAGCCCTTCCTAAAACCTGCTAAGAGTGCATCCAAAACAGCCTGCCAAAATGCAATGATGCAAAAACTGGAAGAGGAGGTCGGTAAGCTATGAGCGTTCTTGCGGACATCCAGTCGGCACTTTCCGGACTGGATATTCCTATGGAAACCGGTGTGTTTACTGGGGTAGCACCTGTGAAATATATCGTGGTTGTCCCCATTGTAGATACCTTCGATCTCCACGCTGACAATGCTCCCAATGCAGAAGTGCAGGAGGCTCGTATTTCCCTGTACTGCCAAGGTAGCTACACAAAGGAGAAGAATGCCATTGTAAAGGCACTGCTGGCAGCGGAACTGACCATCACAGAGCGAAGGTACATCGGCTATGAAACGGAAACCGGCTACTACCACTATGCGGTGGATGTAGCCCAATGTTATGAACTGGAGGAATGACTATGGCCACAATTGGTCTCGACAAACTGTATTATGCCAAGATTACCGAGGATGAGGAAGGCAACGAAACCTACGCCACCCCGGTTCAGTTGGCAAAGGCAATGACCGCAGACTTGTCTGTGGAGCTTGCCGAAGCAACCCTGTACGCAGACGATGGTGCTGCGGAAATCGTGAAGGAATTCAAGTCCGGCACCCTTTCTTTGGGTGTGGACGATATCGGTGCCGGTGCGGCTTCTGACCTTACCGGAGCAACCATTGATGCCAATGGCGTCGTGGTAGCCACCGCAGAGGACGGCGGCACTCCCGTTGCGGTTGGCTTCCGCGCCAAGAAGTCCAACGGCAAGTATAAGTATTTTTGGCTGTACCGAGTGGTGTTTGGCATTCCTGCCACCGCCCTGGCTACCAAGGGTGACAGCATCACCTTTAACACCCCCACCATCGAGGGTACGATTCTCCGCCGGAACAAGGTGGACGAGAAGAACCGCCACCCCTGGAAGGTAGAGGCAACCGAGGGCGATGCGTCTGTTGCCAACAACATTATCACCAACTGGTACAAGTCGGTCTACGAGCCGACCTACGCCACACAGACCGCTGAATAAGGAGGAACGGCTATATGAATGAACGCACTGCTAATATCCTCATCGGCGGTGAGGAGTACACTCTGCTGCTGACCACCAAGGCAACCCGAGAAATCGCAGGTCGCTATGGCGGCTTGGAGAACTTGGGCGATAAGCTGATGAAGTCGGAGAACTTCGAGATGGCTTTGGGCGAAATCGTCTGGCTTATCACGCTCCTGGCAAACCAGTCCATTTTGATCCACAACCTCAAGCACCGGGACGATCCCCGGGAACTGCTGACCGAGGATGTGGTGGAGCTGCTGACAGCACCTTCGGAACTGGCTACCTATAAGGCGGCAATCACCGAAGCTCTGTACAAGGGCACCAAGCGGAATATTGAAAGTGAGGCGGACACAAAAAACGCAGTAGCAGCCGAGTAACAGACGATGAACTGTTCACCCGGCTGCTTTATTATGGCTTGGCACATCTCCACCTGTCTGCGGACGAGGTGGATTTGATGTGCTTTGGCCTTCTTTTGGACCTTTGGGAATGCCACAAGCAATATTCCGGCATCTGCAAACCCAAACGGGAGCGTTTCATTGACGAAATAATCCCGGAAGGTATCTAAGGAGGTGGTGTAAATGGCAGATGAATTTGGCTTAAAAATTGGTCTTGAGGGCGAGAAGGAATTTAAGAAATCTATCTCGGAAATCAACCAAACCTTCAAAGTCCTCGGTTCAGAAATGAAACTGGTGAATGCCCAGTTTGATGCCAACGATACCTCCGTAGAAGCCCTTACCGCCCGTCAAGAGGCGTTGGGCAGGCAGGTTGATGCACAGCGACAGAAGGTGGAAACCCTCCGTGCCGCGATGCAGAACGCTGCCGAGTCCTTTGGCGAAAATGATCGCCGGACGCAAGCTTGGCAAATCCAACTGAATAACGCTGAAGCCGCCCTAATCGGCATGGAGAAGGAGCTGGAGGATAACACCGCCGCCCTGAACCGTGCCGAAAAAGGGATGGACGATGCTGGAGACAGTGCTGATGAGATGGCGGAGGATGTGGAAGATGCCGCCGAAGAGTCCGATGAAGCCAAGGGTAGCTTTGAAGGACTAGGCTCTGTTTGTAAGGCTACGGCGGCAGCGATGGCGGCGGCTTTCGCAGCTGTTGCCACGGCTGCCGTTGCCGGTGCCAAAGCACTGGTCGAGATGACGACTGCGGGTGCAGCCTACGCAGATACAGTTTTGACGGAGTCTACAGTCACGGGTATCGCAACGGACAAGCTCCAAGAGTATATGTACGCTGCGGAACTGGTCGATGTTTCCACAGACACGCTGACAAAGTCGATGGCCAAGCAAATCAAGTCTATGAAGGCGGTGCAAGACGGCACAAAGCTTTCTGTTGAGGCTTATGAGAAGCTTGGCGTCCAGGTAACAAATACCGACGGCTCTCTGCGTGATTCGGACACGGTCTACTGGGAAGTTATCGACGCCCTAGGCAAAGTTGAAAACGAAACCGAGCGTAATGCCCTAGCAATGCAGATCCTTGGCAAATCCGCACAGGAGTTAAATCCGCTGATTGAGGCCGGTGCGGAGCGAATGAACGAGCTGGGTGAACAAGCCCACGCCGCCGGATATGTGGTCAGCGATGATATGCTGTCCGCCTATGGTGCGTTGGATGACCAACTCCAGTATTTGAGTGTCGGTGCAACGGCGGCAAAGAATGCTCTAGGCACGGTGTTGCTTCCGGTACTGACCGACCTTGCCACCGAAGGCAATGCTCTACTTGGTGAGTTCACCAACGGCATCTTGGATGCCAATGGTGACATCAGCAAGATGAGCGAAGTCATCGGCGAATTGCTCCCCCAAGTGCTGGATATGTTCATGGAGTTTTTGCCGGAACTGATGGAAATTGCCGGTGAAATTGTCGGCTCTTTGGCAAACGCAATCGTTGAAAATCTGCCTACGATCATCGATACCGCCTCGCAGATTATCTTTATGCTTCTGCAAGGGCTTATCGAGGCACTACCGCAGATTGCAGAGGGTGCATTGCAGTTGGTGCTGGCATTGGTCAACGGCATTCTTGCCAACCTACCGATGCTCCTCAACGCCGCTTTGCAGGCGGTGGTTACCCTAGCAACGGGTATCGCCCAGGCGCTGCCTACTTTGATCCCCACCATTATCCAGGTGGTTGTTCAGATTGTGCAGACCCTCATCGAGAATTTGCCGATGATTTTGGATGCCGCCCTTCAGCTGATTACCGGCTTGGCACAAGGTGTCCTGGATGCTCTCCCGGTGCTGATTGCGGCACTGCCGGAAATCATACTGGGCATTATCACATTCTTACTGGATGCGATTCCCCAGATCATCGAAACCGGCATACAGCTGATTACCTCCCTGGTGGCAGCACTACCGGAAATCATCACCGCCATCGTAGAAGCAATACCCCAAATCATCGAGGGTATCATTACAGCGGTATTACAGGCGATACCCCAAATCATCCAAGCCGGTATTGACCTGTTGATTTCCCTCGTCCAAGCGTTGCCGCAGATTATCACTACCATCGTTGGTGCAATCCCGGACATCATTACCGGCATCATCAACGCTGTTCTGAATAACATCCCCCTGATTATCCAAGCTGGCATACAGTTGCTGACCTCTTTGATCACCAACCTACCCACCATTATCATCGAAATTGTGAAGGCAATTCCGCAGATTATCACAGGCATCGTCAGTGCCTTGGGCAAGGGTGTATCCCAGATGGCAGAGGTCGGTGTCAACCTGGTCAAGGGCTTGTGGCAGGGCATCCAGTCCCTTGCTTCTTGGCTGTGGGATAAGGTCTCCGGATGGATTTCCTCTATCTGGGACGGCATTTGCGATTTCTTTGGAATTGCGTCTCCCTCGAAAGAGATGGGCTGGATCGGCGAAATGCTGGTGGATGGTCTTGCCGGTTCCATTAAAACTAACGGCAAAGACGCCGTGAAGGCTGCCGAAGGTATGAGTGCTGACATTACCGATGTTATGCACGGGCTTGCAGAGGATATGGAAACCGCACTGCCTACCGATTTCACCGTGGACGGCGACATCGGGGCTACGGTCAAAGCCTCGGCAAGTGGGGCTGTTGCACCCTCTGGCTTGCAATTGGTATTGAACATCTCTACCTTCAACAATTACACCAACGAGGATATTCAGCAGCTGACCAATGAGGTTATGGTCACTGCCGGACAGTTCGCAAAGCGGAAAGGAGTGGTATTTGCGTGAATTATTTTGAATATAACGGCACCAGTTCGTTGGATATGGGTCTGCGTATTGAAAGTAAAAACGTCTTTTCTGCTCCGGAGTACGAGGTGGACTTCCTTACTATCCCGGGCAGAGACGGCGAACTGATCGCCGGCCCGGGAAGGTATCCCAATGTGCAGGTGACCTATTCTGTGTTTCTGCCTGCCAAATCTACGCAGGAGCTGGCAGAAAAAATTACGGCTGTGAAGGAATGGTTGTATGAGGAGCCGGATCGATATCACGACCTAACCGATACCTATGATGCAGAGTTTTACCGGAAGGCGGTTTATGCCGGGAAACTGGATATCGAGGATGAACTGAACCGCATTGGTGTGTTTACCGTCAGCTTCTCCTGTCTGCCTTTCCGTTACAACTTGGCTGGCTCTCGCCCTCATAGCATCACCGCATCCGGTACTGTGCTGACAAACCCCTATATTACGGCAAGCAAGCCCTACCTCAAAATCTACGGCTCCGGACCGGTTACCCTCACCATCCAAAACAGTGCCGGGAACAGCACTTGGAACTTCCTTGACCTAGACGATTATATCGAAGTGGATTCTGAACTGATGAACTTCTACAAAGGTCCAGAACTGCGAAATGATATGGTCGTTGGGGACGGCTTTCCCAAGCTGTGCTGGGGACAAAACACCATATCTTTTACCGGGAATGTCTCTAGGATTGACATCCTGCCAAGGTGGGTGACCTTATGATCCCTGTACTGTTTCGAGCCAATTCGACAAATTTCGACACTTACGGCATCGGCGTTCTCCGGGACTGTACCTTCTGTGAGGTAACGGAGGAACGCAATGGTGCGTATGAGTGCCAATTCAAGTATCCTGTAACCGGCAGTTTGTATAAGGAAATCGTAAAGGAACGCCTGGTCAAAGCAAAGCCGAATGATACGGCGGCTGACCAGGTGTTCCGCATTTATCGCATTTCCACACCCATTAACGGGCAGATAACGGTGTATGCCCAGCATATCAGTTACGATCTGTCTGGCATCGCTGCTCTACAATTTGAAAGCGAATCCATTTCTCCCACCTTGGCGATGGAGCATATCTTTCAGAACACAGCAACACCCCATAACTTCACCTGCCAAACAGACTATTCTGCCCCCAAGGCGTTTTCTGTTACCAAGCCCCAAAGTGTGCGGGCTTGCCTCGGCGGCGTGGCCGGCTCCTTCCTAGATTTGTGGGGCGGCGAGTACGAATGGGATAACTTCAAAGTAATTCACCACCAAGGCCGTGGACAGCATACCGGTGTGGTCATTGAGTACGGTAAGAACCTAACCGCCCTGGAACACGACGATGATAATTCCGGTGCATACACGGATTTGCTTCCCTATGCAGTCCTAACGGCGGAGGACGGCACAGAAACGGCAGTAACCCTGCCGGAGGTGCTGATCCCCATTGTTGATACTACCTTGGTGCAGCGGAAGACACTCATCAAGGATTTCACCGAGCATTTCGGCACAGAAAGCCCGGTAACTGTTGATGGGCTACGGGCATACGCCAACAACTATCTGCAAAACAATCCGCTTGGCACGGCAATTCCTACGCTGACGGTTTCCTTTGAGCCTCTTTGGAAACAGCCGGAATATGCTGCTGTTTTGGAGAGAGTTTCCCTTTGCGACACCGTTACCATTCGGCATTCTGTGCTGGGGATCTCCGCAAAAGCAAAGGTCATAACCACCGTTTACGACACCCTGGCAGAGAAATATGTGTCTATCACTTTGGGTTCGGCAAAAGCCAATCTACTGAACACAGTATCCTCCACGGAAGCTGCCGTAGAGGAAGTTGTCTCCCAGGTGGATCGGTTTCCCACCTTGATGAATTCCGCCATCAAAAACGCCACAGGGCTAATCACCGGACAAACCGGAGGCTATGTGGTCATTCACACCGCCGATGATAACGGACAGCCCTATGAGCTTCTTATCCTGGATGCTCCTACCATTGAGGAGGCAGTAAATGTATGGCGGTGGAATGTGGGCGGCTTGGGCTTCAGCAGCAACGGCTACAACGGTCCTTATGAGACGGCTATCACCGCCGACGGGCAGATTGTTGCCAACTTTATCACTTCCGGCACACTGGTTGCCAACATCATCAAAGCCGGTGTCCTGCAGTCCCAGGACGGCTCGTCCTATTGGGATTTGGAAACTGGTGAGGTGGTGCTTCGTGCTTATGCGACCTCGGAAGAGGTGCAGGAGCAGAGTGACCGGATTACCGGAATTGAGGAGCAGAAGATGTACCGACTGGTCATTTCCAGCACCCACGGTAACATCTTCAAAAACGGCAATATCAAAACCACATTATATGCTACCGTCTTTTCCTGGGACGAGAACATCACGGATACCCTTGATGAAAATCAGTTTATTTGGACTCGTGTTTCGGACGATCCTGTGACGGATGCCGTTTGGAATGCAGCCCATTTCGGCGGTTCAAAATCCGTCGATATTACCGCAGAGGATGTGGATGTCCAAGCCACCTTCTTTTGCGATTTGATTGATACTACCACAAGAAAAAGCCTACTCGGCTAAATTAGGAGGTTTTATATGAGCAAGGCACAAGGTCAATTTACAATTGTTGACTACAATGACGCGTTAACCCTAACCGGTTATATCGGGTCCAATCTGGCAAAAACCCAGATGTACAACCCCGACAACGACACCTATACTCCCAACTGGGCTTCCACCAACCTGGTGCTGACTCCCAGTCTGTATGTGATCGGCACTACCACGGATCAGATTACTTCCAGTAGCGTTACCTCTGTGAAGTGGTACATTGGCAGTTCCAGCACCGCCATTACCTCTTCCGGCAACTACGCTCTGTCCGGCACCAAGAGCCATATCCTTACCATCAAGGGCAATGTGATGTCCGGTCAGCCCGGTATCGACTACCGTTGCGTTATTACCTACAAGGATGCTTCTACCGGCCTGTCCATTACCCATCCGCTGACCATTTCCTTCAGCCGGGTGGTCAACGGCTCCGGCATTACGGATCTGCTGGTTACCACACCTTCTGGCAATGTATTCAAGAACAACGAGGTGGCAACGCTGACTGCCAAGGCAGAACTGTGGCGCGGTAGCACCGTGGACATTACCAATGTCACCTACAAGTGGGCGATTATGGATTCCACTGTCACTTCCACCGGTGCTTCCGGCTACGATGCTGACTTCGGTACTGGTTGGCGCAAGCTGTCCGACACCACAGGTATGTACACCGGCGCTACCACTTCCACCATTACCATCTATGCGGCAGCGGTAGATAGCTATGCTGTATTTAAGTGCGTGGCCACAGACTCCGATTCCTCCTCCAACACCTACAACAGCAAGTTCGCTGATGTTGCCACCTTCATTGATAACTCTGACCCCATCCAGGTGGTTATTACCTCCACCGGCGGCGATGTATTCAAGAACGGACAAGGCAGCACGGTGCTGAAGGCGGTGGTCTATCAGGCAGGTGCGGAGATCGACGCAGAGGGCAAGGGCACTTATTCCTGGACCAAGTACAACAAGGATGGTGCGGTTGACACCTCTTGGGGAACTTCCGGCACAAAAACCGGTAAGACTCTGTCCGTATCCAACACGGATGTAGATACCAAGGCTACCTTTATGGTGGTCGTCACTCTGTAAGGAGGCTAGATTATGCGGGGCGTTGCACAAATTACAATCACGAATATTTGCGATGTTATTACTGCTGATGTTGCCCCGGAAAATCCCTATGTGGGTATGCTGTGGGTGAACACAGCGATTACGCCTCCGGAAACGATGGTGTGGGATGGTACTGCCTGGGTGCTTCAAAACGGCATCGAGGAGCTTCGGCAAACAGTAGCCACCCACACCACTCGTTTTGGTGAGTTCCAAAGCTCCATTGATGGTATGAACAGCTATGTTTCCAACCTAACGGAAACAGTGGAAACCATCACCACGGATTTGGGTGAAGAGCAGAGCAAGGTGCTGGAAATGCAGGAGCAAGTCTCTGAACTGCAACACTCCGTGGATGGGCTGACCGTTACTGTCCAGGAGCAGTTTGCCGGAGGCATTAACTATGTGCAGAATTCCGCGGGCCTAAACGGCATCACGGATGACTGGGTTCTTACCGGAACAGTGGCCACGGATAGCTCCACAGATGTGCAAAACAACACCACATCGGACTCCTGCTTTGTGTTGGGGGCAAACTCCACACTGAAGCAGACCATTACCGGTGTGGTTACTGGCACCTCTTATGCCGTTTCTGTCCGCGCCAGAAAGACAGCAGGCAGTTATAGCTCGTATCTGCGCGTACAGTACAATGGCAACAAATATGCCTATCTTTTCAACACGACCTCCACATTCGGCTGGACGGAATACCACGGGGTCATCCCGGATGTGCAGGACAGTACGCTGATTCTGTATATCTACAATCGTGCTGCCAGCCTATATGTCTCCGACATCATCATTGCGGAAGGTAGCACCATTCATAAGTGGACGCCGGCTCCCAACGAGATCTACACGACCGAGGTCAAAATAGACCGCCGGGGTATCGAGGTTTCCAATGCCGACTCTGCCCAGCGGACGGTCATTAACAACACCGAATTCTCCGGTTATTACAACGAGGAGAAAATCTTTACCCTGAACAAAGATGAAACCATAACCAAGAAAACCACCGTGGATGGCGAATTAACGGTGGGTAGAACCAAGTTTGTGCCGATGCCAACTGCATCGGATGGCTTGAATATTGTTATTCTGGACTAAGGAGGTAAGGCTATGGCAACAGGAAAATCCAGCTCTTTTGAAGTGTCCGGCACCAAAGGCGTAACCGGTAAAATCTTTTGGTCTGAAACCTACGACACAAGGACAAATACATCGGTTGTGACCATTACCAATTTGCAATTTAAGAATTCTAACTGGTATGGCTTTACTTACTATCTCAATGGCTCACTAAAAATCAACGGCACAACGGTTGTTACATTCTCCTCCATACAAGGTTCGCATAGCGTAAGACCCAGTGCGTTGAACACCTATACTTCAGTTAATGCCAATGGTGACTATGCTGGCGCTCCGTGGGGAACGGTAACAGTCAACCACGGTGCTGATGGCACGGGTACTTGCCCCATTGCCATAGATGTTACCGGCATACAAGTCAACGACCAAGGCGGTAGTGGTTGGAAGGTAACGGGTACGACGAATATAACCCTTACAAACATTGACCGGACAGCCCCTACCATCTCTTGCTCCATTTCCAATATTACGGCGGATGGTTTTAAGATAACGGCCAACTCCTCTGCTAATGTGGATCTGTGGAGCTATAGCCTTGATGACGGCATTACAGGCAATGATTTCTCTACCACCGCCAACACCTCCGCTTCAACAACAGTTACAGGGCTAACGCCCAATACGACCTATGCCGTGCGTGTAGCTGCTCGTAAAACAAGCAACTATGTATACGGTGAGTCAAGCGCCATCTCAGTAAAAACCCTTGGTGGTGCGGCATTAAACAGCGTGTCCACCGTAACGGCAGATAACGCAACAGTTACGATTACGCTCAATGTCACTGTTTATGAGCCTTCCTACACCCACACGCTTGCCTTAACCTATGGTGGCACAACCCATCTGACCATTACGGGTATCAGTGGCTGGGCGAAAGGAACGGCAAACCGGACGATTACCCTTACTGCGGCACAGAGAACAACACTTCTGTCCACGATGGCTTCTATCAAGTCCTTCGATATGAACTTTGATTTGAAGACCTTTAGTGGCTCAACACAGATTGGCAACACCTCTACACAGAAGGGTACGGTGCAAACCATGGAGGCAAACTCTGGCCCCTCGATGGGTGCGTTTTCTTATTGTGACAGCAGAACAAATACTGTTTCTGTAACTGGAAACGACCAATATCTCATCCAAGGGCATTCGTATTTGCAGGTAACTCCCGCCCAGGCAACGGCAAGAAACAGTGCTTCCATTGTTTCTTATGCAGCCACTTGCAATGGTGTAACAGCATCCAATACCACCGGCGCAGCCATAGACCTGGGAGCAATTTCTAAAGCCGGCACCTTGGAAGTGGTGGTTACAGCAACAGACTCCCGGGGCTATACGGTGAGCTATACCCGCGAGGTTACGGTCCTGGCTTATGCAAAGCCGAAAATCAAGGAAATAACACTGCGGAGAACCAACGATATAGAAGCGGAAATGCAGCTGATATTTAACGGCAGTATTTCCTCTATTAAGCCTGCATCCACGGAAAATAACAGCCTACTGTACCTTCGTTATCGGTATAAGCCGACCAGTGAGACAAGCTATGGTTCTTACACAAGCATTCTGGCGAGTGCTACCAAAAACGGTATCAATTTCAGCTTCTCCAATTTAGAGCTATGCTCCTTGGACTCCAACATCTCCTATGACTTCCATCTGCAGGTGCGAGATCAGCTGAATTCGCTGTCATCTTTGGATCTGTACTATGTCATTCCCCAAGGTACACCTCTGGTGGCTCTGCGGAAAAAGAAGGTGGGCATCAACACCCCCAATCCGGAAGCGTCTCTCCATGTGGTTGGCGATACCATCCTAGATGGGGCTGTGGAAGTGAATGGTGCGTTGTCTGCAACTTCTCTTTCCGGTACCTTGCCGGTTGCGAACATCTCCGGCACATTGCCGATCAACAAGGGTGGTACAGGGGCTACAACCGCCGCCAACGCAGCCAAGGCAATCGTGAACGGACAAGCCATTGCCCCCAAGAGCATCAGCACTACCGGAAGCCAGTATTGGACAGATGGTGTTTACGGTTTGCATCTGAACAATGGCGATATTGTGGGTATCAATGGTTTATATTTCCCGGACGCAGTGGATTCTGCCGGTGAAGGCATTAACTTCTATCGAAGTAGTACTACCTGGGACAGGCTTTATTCCCACAGTGGTACGCTTTACTATGCGCCCAATATCGCAACAGCTACCCACCCCGGCACACGATATACCGTTTACCATTCCGGCGGTGCGACCATCCCTGTTTCCAAGGGTGGCACGGGTGGTACAACTGCTGCCGATGCCCGGGCTGGCATTGGAGTTTCTGTAACCTCGCTGTACAGCGGTAGCTTGAGCAGTGGTAGCACCACCTTCAATTACGGCAACTACAACTTCTATGTCATTATCGCAAAGCCCAAATCCACCGCCGGCCTAATCTCCGTCACCGTTCCCAAAGCAGCAATTACAACAACGGCTACGAAATACCAGGTGGCGGATGAAACCAACTACCTAACCTTCAACCTTTCGTATTCCGGAACAACTGTAACGCTTGCTTATGGTGGATCAAGTTATGCGGGCGTGATTACGAAGGTTTATGGAATCAACTAAGGAGGCACTATGCAGGTATTACTGAACGAGCAAGGTTTCGTTTTGAGCTTTGCGTTTATTGGAAATATGCCGGATGCCATAGACGCTCCGGAGCCGGCAGATCCGATGCACTTTGCGGAGCATTACTCCGCCTACAAGCTCATTGACGGGCAGCTAACCTTCGATGCAGAACAAGATAAAGCACTCCAAAACGATGCGTTACTGGACGATCTCCGGGTACGCAGAGAGAGGGAGTGCTTTTCTGTTATCAATCGTGGGCAACTTTGGTATGACAATCTGTCAGCAGCCCAGCGGACAGAGCTTCAAGTGTGGTATGCCGCATGGTTGGCGGTTACAGATACACTCGTTGTCCCAGAATGGCCGGAATGGATTACTTAAGGAAGGAGGAAACGGCTATGGATCTCACTGCGTTGGCGGCAACGATTACCGCTTTAGGTGTGGTATTCGGTGCAATCTTCGCCATCCACAAATGGTTTCTGAAACAGGAAAAACAGGACAAGGACATCAAGTCCATCAAGGAGGAGCAGACCGTATTGGTACACGGTGTTTTGGCTTGCCTTATGGGCTTGAAGGAGCAAGGCTGTAATGGTCCTGTGACGGAAGCCATTAACCAATTGGAAAAGCACATCAACAAACAAGCTCACAAATAAGGAGGAACTTTCACTATGACTGATTTTACTACTATCCCCGCACTGGTTGCCATCGTGTACACCATTATTGACGTTACCAAGACCGCCCTGGGTGGCACCGGTAAGTTCACCCGGTTCATTCCCTTGATCGCTTGCCTGCTCGGCGGCATCTGCGGTGTGGTGGCGTTCTATCTTGTCCCCGGCACTATGGGAACGGAAAACCTGCTCGTGGCCATTGTTATCGGCGCGGCCAGCGGTCTGTCTGCCACCGGCACCAATCAGGTGGCAAAGCAGCTCACCAAGACTACTAAGGAGGTAACTGATAATGAATCTGCATAAGCTGATTTTTACGGAAAATGCCTGTTATAAGGCAGGTAAGAAAATCACGGTCAAGGGCATTATGGTGCATTCCACCGGTGCCAACAACCCCAATCTGCGTCGCTATGTGGGTCCCGATGATGGTCTGTTGGGTGAGAACCAGTATAACAACCATTGGAACACCTACCATCCCGGCGGCAGAGAAGTCTGTGTCCACGGCTTCATCGGCAAGCTGAAGGACGGCACGATTGCCACCTATCAGACCCTGCCTTGGGACCACCGAGGCTGGCACGCAGGTGGCTCCGCCAACAACACCCATATCGGTTTTGAGATCTGTGAGGACGGCCTTGCTGATACTACCTACTTCAAGAAGGTGTATCAGGAGGCCGTTGAACTTTGTGCCTATCTGTGTAAGCTGTACGGGCTGACCGAGAAAAACATCATCTGCCACAGCGAAGGTTACCGCCAGGGCGTTGCTTCCAACCACGGCGATGTGATGCACTGGTTCCCCAAGCACGGCAAGTCGATGGACACCTTCCGTGAGGCTGTCAAGGCACTCCTGTCCGCCGAGGAAAAGGAGAAGGAAGTTGCTCCTGCCAAGCCTGAACCTTCCGTTAAACCGGACACCTATCCCGAGAAGCTGACCGAGGGCTATTACCGAGTGCGGAAGTCCTGGAAGGACAGCAAGTCGCAGATCGGCGCTTACCGTATTCTTGCCAATGCCAAGAACGCCGCCGACAAGAACCCCGGCTACTTTGTGTTTACCAATGATGGCGTTTCCATCTATCCTGCCGAGCAGAAGGTGGAGGAAACCTATCGGGTACACACCGTGGTCAAGGGCGATACCCTTTGGGACATCGCAAAGAAGTACCTGGGCAACGGCTCCCGGTATCCGGAGATCAAGGAACTAAACGGCCTGAAATCCAATACCATTTATTCCGGCTGGAAACTGAAAATCCCTAACTAACAAACTATCCCCCCCAAGCATTACTGGTCATCCAGTTCTGCCTGGGGGGAATTTTTGTTTGTGCTTTTTCTTTTATATTCCTAGGTCGGCAAATATGCCGTACCAATATACTTGATTTACCGACGCCGCCTGCGCCTCCTTCGATACTGCTTCACCGCATTTTCTGCGACGATACAGGTCGAGCATAGTCTCACACTCGTTTTCGTGAACTGCTAACTTTCGTGTCGTCGTGATTTTGCTACTGGGCGTGTGTGTACGCGCCGGTGCTACATATACCTCGCCGCTTTCTGCGTAGACAAAAAACCAAAGTGCCTCACGCTTGTACAGAGGGATTGTCTTCACATCTCTCGGGTTTTGCGTGAATGATCGTACAATCTGTTCCCACATAATTATCCCTCCATTCCGTATTTTCTCTTTTTTTCAAATACGATGTATTGCTCTGCAGTGTTGACTTCTACTGTTTCATAGCCCACAGTCAGCCAACTTAATGCAATGGAATGACTTGTAGTGTTTGCCCAAAAAGCACGATGGTTATGTGCCGAACTGGGGAGCTTTGTTTTGAGAATCTCCTCGATTTCAGAAAAGGTAAGCCGGATATTATCCCGATTGCTATTGTGTAAATAGTCAGCCAAATATCGGTACTTTTTGCTGACCTCCTGTGTGGGTTCATCTTTTGCGACCGGAGCTTTGCCTTCTAGTGCTGCAACACGATCCTCCAATGCACCTATGCGGTTAAGTAATTCCACAATCACTCTATCATAATCCATCAAAAATACCTCCTATGCGTTTTTAACGAGTTTAATCAGTGCCACCGGAACAGCTATTAGCAGGATCTTAATCATATAAAACGGAGCAAGGAATAGCCATTTGGCAATTTTATATGCTGTATACATAGCGCCGCCTCCTTATGCGCCCATCCTATCACACAAAATAAAACCTGTCAACACATATTATGACATTTTATGACTTTAAGGAAATTTCAGGCATAAGGGCGGTAACTGAAACTTGATATTTGCAGTGAATTTTTATCGTATTTTTTCGTGTTTTTTCGCTTGTGTCCTTTTTATTGGACTAATAACTTGTTAATATATTGTCATAAGGAACACCAAATAAAAACTGGAGGTAATTCATATGGCATTCAAGATTAGTGGTTTTGGCAATTATGATGCTGAAAAGAAGGTTGCTCCCGCCATCCAGGAGAAAGAGGAGCAAGGGACTGTAGCCCGCAAGTCTGTGGTGCAGGTCTGTTTCCCCGGCAAGGGTATGGCGCTGTCTTACTACAACGATCTGTTTGATTTGAAGGTCGGTGATCTAGTGTATGTGGATGGCAAGCTGGAAGGTCAGTTGGGTCGTGTTGTGGAGATCACCTACAACTTCAAAATCAAGGTCTCTGAGTACAAGAAGGTAATTGCGGTCTGTAACACCGAGGTCCACGGTCAATTCTTTATGGCCGGCTCCCACTTCGTCACCTTTGATCCCACTGCTCTGCCTGCGGAGCAGATTACTATGTGGTTCAAGGCTCCGGCCAAGGAGGAGGACGAATACGAAAGTGGCACTGATGACAGCACCTTCCGGCTTGACGATCTCAAGACTATGAATATTAACCCCACCATCGCAGAGCGTGGTCACGACTACTATATGGAAAATCGTGTCCGGTACATCAGTCTTAACGGTAATCGGGGTTACGCCATAGTTGAAGGTAGCGAGGGTTATGTGGTCGAATTCGAGTATGCCAATGGCGAAATCAGCAAGCTGGTGTGCGACTGCTTCTGTAGCTACAACTGCAAGCACGAATTCGCTGCGATGCTCCAGCTCCGGGAAACCTTGGAACTGATTGAAAAGCACTACGCAGAAGAGTTCGCCAGGACCGGCTATTTTGCCGCCGTAAACAAGGGTACTCTGTTTGCCTTTGCAATTGATGGCAAGGAAACCGGCTCCTTCACCCTGTAAACTATGGGGAGAACTGATATGGACATTGCTACAACAGAACGCCTGCTACTGCGTGAAATATGCGAGGCGGATAAAGATTTGGTAGTGGCGCTTTCTATGGAAGCGTCCTTACTGGAGGACTTCAGCCGGACAGAGGGCTTCAAAGAGATATATGCCCAGTTCTGTTGGGAGGAAGTAAATTCTCCAACTACATACAACTGCCTTATTTTCTGTAAAGAAAGCGGTGATTTTGTCGGTAAGGTCTGTATGCAGTATATCGACAAGCCTGTGCCGGAATTGGGCATTGACATCTGCACCGCCCATCGCGGTAAAGGGTATGCTCCGGAAGCGATTATTGCGTTTTGTAATTGGTATGGGGAAACGCATAATTTGGATTGCATCCAGGTAAGGATCAGCAAGGGCAACGCTCACAGCATACACGTTTTTGAAAAACTCGGAGCTAGGTTCGTGGGTACAAGTCCTTATGTGTCGGAAAACTCATTGGAGACGATGCAACAGTTACTTCCGGATGCTAACTTTTCCGAATTGTCCCAGGATAGTGTTCGGGACTATCTACTGGATTTGCCGATAAGGTAGTGCTATAATAGGAGGGTAAATTATGAGCAAGGGTATTTTTGGCGGTCTCTTTGATTTCAATAAAGACGGAAAAATGAGTGCTTTTGAACGAGCCAGTGAGCTTGGCTTCCTGCACCATATGATGGAGTCAGAAAAGGCGGAAGGTACGGCAACCGACACCGGGTTTGGCTTCTCTGACGATGATGACGACGAAGCGGATAAAAGCCTTGAGCTAATGGCGTCTGGCTTGGATGAGGTTGAGTTGAGCCTAATGGACGAGGATGACCGGCGCATTGCGTTGGAGGATGCCGGCCTTGACCCGGATGATTTTGGCTTTCTTGATGATCTGTAAGGAGGAGTTCAAATGTGGTTTATTGTCTGCGTTTTACTTCTGCCGATTGTCGTCCTGGCAGAGTTGATTAAGTAATCCCCAAAAACAAGAGGTGTAAAGATGAGCAAAAATAGGCACGGCACGATTTCCTTTGGCAAGGGCAACCACCGCATCGTCCTTTTTCATATGAATAAGCCCATCGGCGGAGGCCTGATTGGAATGGTTAAATCACCTTTATTTCCGGCTCCGGTCGCCATTGTCATTGATGACACCCCCACCGAGGAAAAGGACTATAGTTTTGCCTGCCTTGCTTGTGCAGAGAATGGTCTCGCCCCGCGTATTTTGATAGAGCGTGAATTGTTCTATGACATTGTCCGTGGCTCGGTTGAGGCAAGAGTAATCCTGCTACATGAGCTTGGTCATTACCGCCATCAGCATCTTTCGCAGAGGGTGGCGGATCGAGATAAGGTGCGGAGCGATTGTGCCGCCGATGGTGGTGTTGATAGCAACGAGCTTGAAGCTGACCGCTTTGTCGCCGATTACTTGGGCAGGGAGAAAACCATTGAAGGCTTGCGAAAACTCGTTGATCGCATCCACGCCGAATATGCAACCTATGACCAAGACAGCGTAAGACTGGCAACACAAGAACTACAATCGCGGATTGCTCTCCTGTCAAAAGAATAAAATGAAAGCTATCCCCAGGCACTACCTTTATTGGCGGTGCCTGGGGTTTTTCTATTTATTCGGGTTTATACCCACAGTATTCCTCAATATCGTGGCTGTACTTCATTGTCTGCACGGGGTCCATTCGGTAGCCCGGTACAATCCAGGGCAACAGCTGATTGCCGAGCATATACCCTGCGTAGTGAGCTAGCTTGGGGCCAGCACATTCAAAGTGGGTGAAATACTCGCTGATGTGACTATGGTACTCCCGAAGCTCCTCCGGCAGTGCCTGGTAGAAAGCCTGAATAACGCCATTAGCCTCAAAGTTAATTGGGAAATGTCCAATGATATGCTCCTTGGCAATATCGAAAAACTCCCACCGGGTAAAGTCCACGCCATAGGGAGCGTGGAAGTTATCGCGGTTGATTTGGAAACCGTGGTATCCGGCATAGACAATCTGTGCCAGCACATCAGTTTCGTGGGCTTGTATGTATTCATCCACCGATGGAGAGAAATCTGCCGGAAGCTCCTTCTTGAGGGTTGTTACCGCCGTGAGCATACGCAGTTCGTCATCAAAGAACTGACTATCCTTATCCCGGAACAAATCCGCCATTGACTTCAAAATGTCTCGACTGGTGAGTTGCTCCATTACCTGTGCGACTGATTTCATAAAAACTCATTCCTTTTCTTGTGTATTTTCGCTGTGGCCACAGCTGGCAGAACCGCCCTTCTGGAAATGGTGGCTAGTTCTACTGGAACGAGTATAAATCATACTGCTTGTCGAAATCCCACGGAATCGGGCGAATAAAAAGAGATCTGCCGGAGCAGATCTCAAGAATATTCAGTTAAGGCTCGGATGGCGTTAAGAACACGCTCTTGCTCTTGGTGGGGTAGCTTGGAAATTGAAACTGATAATTCCGAGGCAATTCCGTCATTGGCATAGGTGGCAACATCCTGCAACAGCATATCTGTAGATACCCGGAGGGCGTTTGCAATCCTTACGAGCGTTTCCAATTTTGGGGTCTTTACGCCTCGTTCAATGACACTAATGTGTGTAGGGCTCATATCCAAAGCTTCTGCCAAATCCTCCTGTGTCATTTTGGCGCGTTCTCTGGCAGCCTTGATTCGGGCTCCAACCGCACACATATCCACTCAAATCCCTCCTTCCAGAACTAGTTTGTAGTTCTGTTGATATTATAACTGGCTTGCTGGAGGGACGACAGAAACCGCAAAGCCAAGTTGCTAGTTCTACCGGAACTATATCGAAGGAAATACCACGAAGTATACCGCTTCCCCGGGAAAGGAGTCACTTAATCTATACATATTTTTTGAAAAAATGTCCGTTTTTTGTTTTCTCGTGACCTACCTATGAGGAGAACTCTTAAAGGAGGAAACGATATGACTTCAGCTCAAAAAGACATAATTATGAAGTTGCGACATAGGAACAAGGGTTATTCCGAGATTGCAACTCAACTTGGCGTCTCTGTTAATACGGTGAAATCCTATTGCTACCGTTCCGGCTTATCCACTACCCAACTGAAAGAAACGGCATTTTTTTGCCAGAACTGTGGGCGTGCTATCACGGAGCCGTCAAAGACACGCCCACGCAAATTTTGCTGTACTAAATGCAAGCAGGCTTGGTGGAATAAGCATCGGCTTGAGAGAAAGAGTAGTAAAATCTGCGTTTTTGTTTGTACCTCTTGCGGTAGAAGATTTTATGACTATACACATTCCAATCGCAAATATTGTTCTCTTGCTTGTTATCAGAAGCGAGGTATGCCCAATGACACCTGATAAATTCTCCTCTCTTTTGGGTTACAAATCGGCGATGGTACAGGTGAGACGAATGCTCGATTCCGGCATCATATCCGCCTCGGACTATTGTGATATTGAAACAAGAATGTGCGAACTTTTTGGTATTAATTGTGGCAGTTTATTGCGGGAAATTGAGTGGATAAATAACAAATGTAATGGTAATATACCACCTACAAAGGAGGCGACATAATGGAAAAAACCATTACAAAAATCAGTTACCCAGAAAAACCTAAACGCAAAATCAAAGTTGCAGCCTATTGTCGCGTGTCAAGCGGAAAGGACGCAATGTTGCATTCACTTTCTGCCCAAATCAGCTACTTTCAGAGGCTGATACAAGCGGAATCTGAATGGCAGTTTGTCGAAGTATATGCTGATGAAGCGTTAACCGGTACCAAGGAGAGTCGTGGTGAATTCCAGCGTCTCCTTGCTGATTGTTCGGCTGGAAAGATTGACATGGTTATCACTAAATCTATTTCAAGATTTGCTAGGAACACGGTGACACTATTGCAGGCAGTCCGGGAATTGAAAGCTATGAATGTAGACGTATACTTCGAAGAACAGAACATTCATACGATGGACGCTGACGGAGAACTAATGCTCACAATCCTTGCTTCATATGCCCAAGAGGAAAGCCGGTCTGCAAGCGAAAACCAAAAATGGCGGGTAAGGAAAAACTTTGAAGAAGGTATCCCTTGGCGGGGGAAGATGCTTGGATATCGTATGGGTGAGGGGCAACTAATTGTTATTCCGGAAGAGGCTGAAATAGTAAGGCGCATTTTCCGGGAATATCTCGCAGGATGCGGAAGCATTACAATAGCAAAGCATTTGATTGATGACAACATCCCATCCATAAGTGGCTGTCCCTGGAGCGCATCGAGTATCGCAAAGATACTACAGAATTACAATTACACGGGTAATTTGATTCTTCAAAAGACTTTCCGAAAGGACCACATAACCAAGAGAACAGTGGTAAACAATGGTCAGCTTCCCAAATTTCTGGCCGAGGAGACCCACGAGGCAATCATCGATATGGATACCTTTGAGGCAGCACAGGCAGAACGGCATCGAAGGGCTACTAAATACAATAAGGGGCCAAAGGAAAATAAGACATATGCATATACCGGCCTTCTTGTATGCGCACAGTGTGGCAAAAAATACCGCAGAAAGACTACAGCAACTCAGCCGGTTTGGATTTGCTCTACATTTAACGAGAAAGGGAAAAAATACTGTGCATCCAAGCAAATCCCGGAAATTGTACTAGATACGCTTATACCAACTGTTGCACCCCGGGCAGAATTACTTGACCACATTGAAGTTGACAAAGAGAATACGCTGCGCTTCTTTTTCACCGATGGCAGTAGTCAGACACATACTTGGCAAGATCGGTCACGTTCTTGTTCTTGGACCCCGGAAAAACGAGAACAGGCACGGCAGAAATCACGGGAAAGGTTGATAAAAAATGGCTAAAGCGATTACTGTTATACCCGCCACAAAAAATCAATATACGGCACTACCCAAGAACGCATTAGTGAAACGACGCGTTGCGGCGTATGCACGTGTCTCTACGGACTCCGATGAGCAGTTTACCAGCTACGAAGCACAGATTGATTACTATACCAAACTCATTCAAAAGCGTGATGACTGGGAATTTGTTGGAGTTTATGCTGATGAAGGAATAACTGGTACCAGCACCAAAAACCGTGATGGTTTTAATGAAATGATTAACGATGCCCTTGCCGGGAAAATAGATCTCATTATTACAAAATCCGTTAGCCGGTTCGCCCGTAATACCGTAGATAGTCTCACCACGGTACGCAAGCTCAAGGAACACAGGGTCGAGGTTTTCTTTGAGAAGGAGAACATCTACACCTTTGATAGTAAGGGTGAATTACTCATTACCATTATGTCCTCCCTTGCCCAAGAGGAGAGCAGATCCATTTCCGAAAATGTCACCTGGGGACAGCGGAAACGATTTGCAGATGGTAAGGTTTCAATGCCCTATAGCCATTTCCTCGGCTATGATAAGGGGCCGGATGGACAGCCGATTATTAATGAGGAGGAAGCGAAAACGGTGCGATTGATTTACAGCCTGTTCCTTCACGGCAAAACCCCCTCCGGGATTTGCCGCCACCTTGATGCAGCCGGTATTGCAACGCCGACTGGCAGAAAACGGTGGAGCGATAGCACGGTTTTGAGCATTCTGCAAAACGAAAAATATAAGGGTGATGCCTTGCTGCAGAAAAAGTATACGGTTGATTTTCTTACCAAAAAACAAAAAGTTAACGAGGGTGAAATTCCTCAATACTATGTAGAGAACAGCCACCCGGCTATTGTTTCGGCTGAAGACTTCGAGCATGTTCAAATGGAAATATCCCGGCGTCGACAATTGGGCAGATCCTATAGCGGTTCAAGCATCTTCTTTAGTAAGCTCATCTGCGGTGATTGTGGTGCATTTTATGGCAAAAAGGTATGGCATTCCAATGACAGTTACCGCCGGACAGTATGGCATTGCAATAACAAGTTTACCGCCGAGGAAAAATGCTCGACACCCACCTTGGATACGGTCGTCATTCAGCAACTTTTCCTACAAGCCTATAATGAGTTAATGGGCAATCGTAAGCCTGTAATTATGGCCTGCGAGGAGGTAAGAAATATGCTCTGTGACTTCACGCAGTTGGACGAGCAGATTGAAGCACTAAACGAAGAAATCCATCTCCTAGTAGAAATGGTTGGTCAGTGCATCAAAGAAAACGCATCCACAGAGCAGTCTCAAGAGGAGTACACAAAGAAATACAATGCACTGAGCAGGAAATACGACACGGCAATTGCAAAGCTTAAGAAAAAGGTTGCAGAACGTGATCAACAAGCAATTCAAGAAAAAGGAATTAGTGCATTTATTGCCTCTTTAAAAAAGTGTCCCTTAATTGTCGATGCCTGGGATGAGGAGCTTTGGATCACATTGGTGGACACTGCAACAGTCCACCACGATAATAAAATTATCTTCCGCTTTAAGGATGGCACCGAAATTACCCGCACAATTTACTCTCCGGAGGACAGTCAATGAAGAAGGAATACATCGCTTGGCAAATTGGGGATACCTACTTGGCCGTCCAAACTTGCGATACCGGCTATGATTATACGATCTATGATGCAGCATACCGGATTTTAGATGGAGGACAAATTGATAATCCATACAAAACAATAGATGCTATTTGTGCAGAAATTATTGAAGCCAATGGTTTCCTTTGTGGCACCCCTTCAGAAATAGACTATAACAGTCTTATGGATATCGCTTCTAATATACTTTAACTACCAAAATGCAGACTGCCCTAGGAGTATCGGTCAAACCGTTCTCCCGGGGCAGTTCCTCTATAAATTAAATTACTGCACTATATTTTTAAACTGCAATTCCATGCTCACCAAATCGTTTTCTTTCTGGCTGAATTTAATTCCATCAGCCAATGTTGCCAATTGGAAAAGGTAATTCTTTCTGCCGTTCTCAACAACGATGTCCGCACTGGTTAGTGTGATATACAGGGTGCCGCCACCTTTTGCTACCATCAGCTCAATGTTTTCAAAATCCCAGTCCTTCCAGTATTGCTCTAGTATGGCTGCTGCTTCCTTCAACAAGCAAATCTTGTCTTCTGGAATAGCTCTACCGCTATCGGACAAACAACATTCCTTCTCAATCAACTGCAAAATCTGATTGTAAATATCCATACTGAAGCCTCCTCAAGCGTTCTTTTTGGTAAGACCATAGAAGGTAAAGGTCACACGCACATTACCGTTGGTTAGCGGATAAATCTCGGTGTTGTTTGCAAACTCCGCAATTCTAGCAAACCACTCTGTGTTTGTGAATGCAATCGTTTTCCCCTCGATTTGTACACTTCCCATACCCACAAAGGGCATATTTTCGCACATGCGAACATCAACATTGATGCCGGATGCATATTTTTGTGCTCCTGCATATGCAAACCTTAATTGATCGACTCTTTGGATGTTAATCGGGATTTCTCCAGCCTCCATACGATCCGTCCGCTGAAGTAATTCGTTGAGGATCTCATCCGCTGCTTCGGCCCTTTCTTTTCTTTCCATAAATACCTCCTAATACACGACGGTGATTTGTGCTTACACTTCTAATCAGAAAGGGTACGACAAGGGAAAATACGATAGGTTGAATTTTTTTATTTCATAGAATATAATTGATTTATTCTGTGTAGGAGCGTGACTCATATGGCCTCCAAAATTGAGATAGGCTTGACTCCGTATAGTGTGGCCGCTATTGGTGCCATTGACGATTTTTATGATTTGTATGTACAAGTACAAAAAATATACGAAGAGCACAAGGAATCGTGTTCTGGAACTATGAAGCATCTTTGGCCAGATAAATTAGACGAAGTGTGCCGCAAGGATGTACGAAAAGCCTGTGAGCCATTAATGAATCAGTATCTTCATGTTTTTGCGGATGGTTACGATAAAATCTTTGCAAATGCGTATGGATTTGCCACCTTTTCTTTTTATAACATTAAAGGCATAAGTAGAGCAGACCAGCCCGGGAAACTTGTATGTAGGGAAATTTCCTTTGCCGAGTTTTTAATTGAGTTCCAATTCGCAGTCTCGCGAGTGATCCATAGCTGGAAGACAAAAACGCAGCCAAAGTATGAGTTTGATCGGCTATATAAAGAAATCAATGACCGTGTGCTCGCATATATCTCAAGCAACACCATAGTAGCAGTATTGCAAGATGAGGACTCCACACCCGTTACGAATGCAATATTGTATATTTACCAAAATCTTACCAGCACAAATTGTTACATCAATAAGCATCCAATCTCAGAGACTCGGTTTATTGCAAGCAACACAACAGAAACTGAACGGATTGCACTGCCGGTGCATTATTGCAGCAAATGCGACAAGCACTTCATTGGAGAAATCACGCTAAAGTTGTTTGAAAAGAAATACGGAACATTTCTTGTTGAAAAAAGAAAACTAACTGATGCAGATAACGCATTTTCTGCCTTCAACGAGGAATCTCGCCTTTTCCAGCTTGGATATAATGTTTCAGACAACAGAACAGATGCTGAACGCCAGCGTTTGCTTGTAACGCTTTTAGAAAAAAATATGATGACCTATTTCGATATGGTTCGATGTATAGAAAATAACATTCGCTTACATCCTAATAGACCCACAGCTATCGCCAAATGGAAGCGAGACCTAAAGCACATCGGCGATTATGTGTTAACAACAAAAGGTCAGCATTAACCTTCAGTGTCGTACCCTTTGCGGTTAAGAATACCGAAATAGATAAAGGGGGCATCTTATGGATAAAGGCAAGTACCCACATAGCTTTGAACAACTGAAAAGAGATTTTGAGATTGCCTATTTGGCCAATGATGATTACACGGATCTGTTGTACGCCCTAGCAAAAGCGATTGTTTCCTCGTGTGCGAATAAGTGTATGCAGGTGGACTCTGTTCACCAAGCCGATTACTTAGATTTAAAATCGCAAATTGAAGCAGACTATCAAATGTCCCTTTCGCAAAATATTACTGAGAGCGTCAGCTTCCATGATGGTATTGATCTCATTCAAGAAGCGGTTTGCCTACTTCTCGAACAAGCGGCTATTCACGGCACCAATATTGGGTGGTTGGATAAGCCCTACACCACACGAAAAATAGCCAGCCGTTCCCGCATAAAGGAATTAGACACAGCAGGATACCACGAAGAAGAGACAACGCCGATCCAAGAATGCTACCGGGCGGTTCGCCGTATTATTAACAGCTATCAGCAATCGCACAATCCTAGCGACTCTGTTTCCTTAGACAGTTTGGAATCCTCGCAATTAGATACCATCTATCGCCAGTGTTCTCAATATTTAGAGTCCGGCAATGCGTTAAGAACTACCACGTGGGATTATGAAGATTTGCTTCACGCTCTAAATCTTACAGAACGTCAGGAGCGCATCCTAACCTTGCGGATACAGGGCTATGGTTATCAGGCGATTGCTACCTACTTAGGAGTTTCTAAATCTACTGTCACTCGTACATTAGATCGGCTGAAGGACAAGTGTATGGCGATGGGTTTTACCCCCTAATAGCAAGTCAAACGATAAGTTTCATTGTATGCACCGGGAAAATCGAGATGAGTTTCAGCGTCAAAAAAGATGCACCGCCTCAAAATGAGATAAGTTTCATAATAAAACAGGAGCCGTTACAACCCATAAAACGAGGGTGTAGCAGCTCCTGTTTTTGACCGTCTTGAATGCACAATGAAACTATACATTTTCGGGAAATGGTAGAAATCCTTTGGTATCAAAGGCTTTTAGATAAAAGAAATGCACCGAAGTATCGTATCAATACTTCGGTGCTTATTTGGTACGCCGGAAGGGACTCGAACCCCCGACCTACTGGTTCGTAGCCAGTCACTCTATCCAACTGAGCTACCGGCGCATACCACGCTTAACGCGCTTAGATATAATAGCACACCTCTTTCAAAAAAGCAAGTACTTTTTTCAATTTTTTTCATTTAATTTTTACCATGCAGCGAAGCGCACCATTTCGCCATATCTAAGGCATATTTTGTGGTTATTCTTCCATTTTCTGGATATTTTGGTAATCTTCAATCCTTTCCGGAAAGATCAACGGCATGGCGCAGGATACTCATGGTCGGAACCTGCTTAGGAAGCTGCATTTTGAAGACCATCTGCGGTGCACGCGGTTCGGTCAGCAGATTGCCTTCTTCATCCTGCATGGTCGGCACAACAAAGGAAAACGGCCGCAGATCGGGGCCGACGATCTCAAGGGTGTCCCCTGCAGCAAACTTATTGCGCAAAGACAATGTCGCCATACCATCCTCGTCACAGTCCGTCACGATGGCACATACCTGCCAAGAACGGATATAACGGGAATTTTCAAAATACTGTCCGGGATGGCCGTAGAAGAATCCCGTTGCGTAATGACGATGCGAGACGTGTTCGACCTCGTCGCGCCAGATCGGATCGATCGGACGACCCGCGGCGACATCATCAAGGACATGGCGATAGGCACCCGTAACGATGGCGGCATAGTAGGCCGATTTTGCCCTGCCCTCGATCTTGATGCAGTCGACTCCAACCTTCATCAGGTCGTCCAGATGGTCGATCATGCACATATCGCGGGAATTCATGATATACGTACCCTTTTCATCTTCAAAGACGGGAAAATATTCCCCGGGGCGCTTCTCCTCCATCAGCGCATACTGATAACGGCACGGCTGCGCACAAGCGCCACGGTTGCTATCCCTGCCTGTCATATAATTGGACAGAAGGCAGCGTCCGGAGTACGAAACGCACATGGCGCCGTGAGCAAAGGTCTCAATCTCCAGCTCCCTGGGGGTGTTGAGGCGGATGTTTGCGATCTCCTCCAGAGACAGCTCGCGCGCCAGAACCACACGCTTTGCACCCAGATCATACCACGCGCTTGCGCAGGCATGATTGGCGATGCTGACTTGCGTCGAAACATGGCGCTCGCAATTCGGTGCATATTTTTCTGCCATGCGGAACACACCCAGATCGGCAATGATCAGCGCGTCGACACCCACAGCATTGAGCTGTTCCAGATGCGCAGGCAGAGCTGCAAGCTCCTCATTTCTGGGCATGGTGTTCACGGTAACATGAACCTTCACACCATGCTCATGGGCAAACTTCACCGCCTCGGGCAGCTCGTCGGGGCTGAAATTGCCCGCAAACGAGCGCATACCGAAGCTTGTCCCTGCCAGATAGACTGCGTCAGCTCCGTAGAGAACCGACATTTTCAGTCGTTCCATGTCGCCCGCCGGGGCGAGTAATTCAGGTTTAACCATAGTCTTGTCCTTCCAGGAATTGCTTGTGCTCATCATAGGTCTTCGAGAAATGGTGGTATCCCGTTGCCATGTCCAGAGCATAGTAATAGTAGCTTGTATCCGTCGGGAACAGCGCCGCAGAAATGCTCGAAAGACCCGGGTTGCAGATCGGTCCGAGCGGCAGTCCTTGTGTTACATAAGTGTTATAAGGGCTGTCCACCTTGGTATCCTCAAGAGTCAAGGCACCACCCACCTCGCCGCCGAGGGCGTAGACCACCGTGGCGTCAATGTTCAGATACGGGTAGTTGGCAGGATCGCACAAACGGTTGTAGATGACCGAGGAGATGTTGCCAGCCTCGTCAAAGGCCGCCGCCTCCTTCTCGATCATGGAAGCCACAGTCATGAGCTCATACACTGTGAAGCGATGATCCTCAATATAATCATCGTCGTAGCCTGCGTTTCGCCAGCGTTCCTCCAAAGCGAGGTTGAGATCATCAAGCTTTGCTCTTGCATCATCACCGAACTTCTTATCAAAGTTGTTCAGCAGCTTCTTGAGGACACGCTCAGGCTCGTCCGCTTCATAGAAATCATAGGTATCCGGGAAGAGGAAGCCCTCCAGGCGATTTTTCTCGCCATAGGGGATTCCCTCCAGGAACCAGAAATCAAATTCATACTCGCTGGCGCACTGTTCCAGTTCCTGAACCGTACAGACACCATTGTCCTCCATCAGCTTGAAGATCTGCTCTGCAGTATAGCCCTCAGGGATCGTGACGCGAACCTCGGTGCGGATGACCTCATTGCGCATACTCGAAACAAGCGCATGGTAGTCGTAATTATAGTACAGCATATAGCTCTCGCCATCCTTGTTCGGCTCGATCTTTGCAGCGCTGTCGGTAAAGTCGCAGTAGAATTCGAAGAGCCATGCGTACTTGATGATGCCCTTCTCCTCCAGCATTTTGGCAATATCTTCAACAGTGTCGTCCTGCTCAATGCGCACCATCACCATCTCATCAGAGCGGCCGAAGGCCAACACATCTCGTGCACACTCCCAGGCACCGTAGCCGAGACCAACAGCGATCACGCAGACGATGACCACATACAAAAGCACCTTGACAAACAGCGGTATGATGCGTTTACCGGTCTTGCGCTTCGGTTTCTTCGGTTTCGGTTCTTCCTTCGCCGTGATCGGCTCTTGTTCAGGAGTTTCCGGCACATAGGACTGCTCGTACTGCAGCTCGTACGGTTGCTGATACTGCGGCTCGTACGGTTGCTGATACTGCGGCTCGTACGGTTGCTGATACTGCGGCTCGTACGGTTGCTGATACTGCGGCTCGTACGGCTGCTGATACTGCGGCTCGTACGGCTGCTGATACTGCGGCTCGTACGGCTGCTGGTATTGCGGTTGTTGCTGCGGTACATACTCGCCATAGTCGCTGAAGGCATCACCGAAATCTGGTTCAAAATCCATCGGCTGTGCCTGCGGCGGCTGCTGTAGCGGCTCAAATTTCTGTGTTTCCCCCATCGGGGCCGGGTTCACCTCGTGGAAATACTCCACCGCCTCACCCGGTGCGGCTTCGATCTGCATTTTGGTCTCCTCAAGGAGCGCATCGATCGATACCTCATCGGGATTCGGATAAAATTTATTATCGGGCATAAGCACCCTCCTTATCGGAATACGACTCCTGTCGCAATTTGATTCGCACGATCCGCACCGCAAAGCGCCTCGATCAAAGCCAAAGCAAAATCAAAGGCCGTTCCTGCAGCTCTGCCGGTGATGAGTTTTCCGTCTGTCACGGCATCGGCATTGCACATGATCGCATCTTCCATTTCATTTTCCATACCGGGATAGCAGGTCGCCTTTTTGCCACTGAGCAGACCGAGCTTCGCCAGAATCGTCGGTGCGGCGCAGATGGCTGCAACATACTTTCCTTGCGCATGCATACGCTTGACTGCCTCAAGTGCCTCAGTGCACTGCGAGATAGACTGAACGCCACCCATACCGCCGGGCAAGACAATCATCTCTGCCTTGTCAAAGTCGATCTCTTCCAACATGCAATCGGCGTTGATCTCGATCCGGTGTCCGCCGGCCACGGTTTTCGAACCGACGGCCGCAAACTGCACCTCTACACCCGCACGACGCAGAAGGTCGCAGGGGATGATGGCCTCTGCCTCTTCGAAGCCCTTACCCAAAAGAATATATACCATCGTTATGCCTCCAGACATTTCTGCACGAGTGCAAAAATTTCGTTGTGAATGTCCTCGATGGAGCGCATTTTCCCGTCGTGGGAACAGTCGATGATCGCCCAATTGTAGAACCTTGCTGCCTGCAAACCCGTATTTCTGCAGGTGCGCAAATAATCCATATGCTGCTCGTGGATATCAGCGTGCGTATTTGTGCTGGCCTCACGCTTGCGCAGCATCTGGTCAGAAAGCTCGGTCGGAACATCCAAATATATGACGAGATCCGGCTTCGGAAGTTCCATATGCTTGTATTCAAATTCATACAGCCACTCAAAAAATGCTTCTCGGCTCTGCTCCGGCTCCTTCGAGGCCTGATGCACCGCATTGGAGGTGGTATAGCGGTCAGAGAGCATCACACCACCGTTTTTATAATATTCGCCCCAGACCTTGCGATAAGAGGCATAGCGATCGACCGCATAAAAGGTCGATGCGGCATAGGCATTGACATCGGCAGGTCTCGTGCCGAACTCTCCACCCAGGTACATACGGATCAGGGACGAGGACTGTTCGGAATACTGCGGAAACTCCATCGTACGAAAATCAATATTCATCGCCTGCAGACGCTGCGTCAGCAGACGGAACTGCGTGGACTTGCCGCTGCCATCCGTTCCTTCAAACACAATCAGCTTACCCATTATTATTCCCCTTTCATTCTGCATTTCAGTGCCGCAAACACATATTTCGGCAAACGCATCATTCGTCCGATGCGTTTAGGTTCTTTGATCAATCGGTAGAGCCATTCCAGCTGCAGACGGATCATCCACTTCGGAGCGCGTTTGACCGTGCCTGCAATACCGTCAAGCGTGCCGCCCAGACCAATCATCAGCTTGACCTGAAGCTCATTTCGATGTGCATACATGAATTTTTCCTGCTTCGGTGCGCCAAGGCAGACAAACAACGCATCGGTCTTGGCCTCATTGATGCGGCGCACAACCTCAGTCTCATCCTTAAAATAACCGTCGGCCATACCGCAAATGCAAAGCTTCGGGCAACGTTCTTTTATCTTTTCTGCTGCAAGCTCTGCGATGCCGGGCTTGCTGCCGAGCAGGTAGAGGCGCTTTCCCATCTGTTCGAAGATCGGCAGAAGATTCTGCGCAAAATCAATACCCGCCACCTTTTGCTTCAACGGCTTCTTCACGATCTTGGCACCCAGCACGACACCTGCGCCGTCGGGCAGCACCAGATCCGCGCCGTTGAGCAGTTCGCAAAATGCTGCATCCTTGTACGCCTCATAAGCCATCTCCGCATTCGGTGTCACACAATATGCAGCTTTTTCGCCCTGTAGAAGGTCTTTTCCGATCTGCAAGGCCTCCTCCATTGTCACGTTATCGTATCCAACGCCCAGAACTTCTGTCCTCATATGCATACCTCGTCTATTATATTCATTCTTATTTTAACACATTATTTATATTTTGTCTACCCTTTCACATTTTTCTTTCTGATGCATACTATGTTGTGAAAGCATATTTTTGCTTGCAATATCTAAGGAGGGATCATCATGTCTGATATTGGCGTGCAAGGCGATGACCGGATCCGTCAGCCTGTATGCATTCACACCATGCAGATCACCGATTGTTGCCTTGACAAGGACTGTATCGAGGATCTGCGAGTATACCTAACCGAGCAATCGCAGGCCGCCGTGCAAAGCGCAAGCAGCACAAAGATTCGCTCAGCAGAGCTGTTGTTTACCACGGTCTCGCTGGAACCGTTGGCCTACAAGAAGGGTTATTACGCAGTCGATCTGACCTTCTATTACCGCATTGTGGGCGAAGCACTGCAGGGTGCGATGCGTCCGAGTGCCATTGTGGGATTGTGCATATTTGCAAAAAGAGCCGTCCTCTACGGCGGCAAATCGAAGGCAAAGGTTTTCCACAGCACGCAGGAATACCCGACGAGTGAGGAACTTCTGTGCGGAGATCTGCCTGAGGCGGTAGTCGAAGCACTCGATCCCATGGTGCTGTCTTCGTGTGTGCGTGAGATCTGCGAGTGCCGCTGCTGCGAGTCGCAGGTTCCCGAAATTCCGCAGTTCATCGAAAATGCCTTTGGTGAAACGCTCGTCACCGGCTGCCAGACAAGGCAGCTTTATGTCAGCATCGGGCAGTTCTCAACGGTGCGCCTCGAGCGTGATACACAGTTGTCTGTCCATGCTGAGGAATATTGCGCTCCGACGCGCGAATGCTGCGATGATGAAGGCTGCGAGGAGGACCCGTGTGAGCTGTTCAGCCGCATTGATTTCCCTATGCAGGCCTTCTTCCCCGAGTCCAACGGCAATTGTTGCTGACATAAAAAGGGTGCGTGTTGAAACCAACACGCACCCAAAAACATTATTCCAAATCAATGCACTTAGGACTTGCGACCTCTCTTTTGGTGTTGATCAGGAGGCTCACCACACCGAGCCCTGCAAACAGCAGGCCCAGTATAACATCCTTGATCATTGCAGAACGCACCTCTGCATCGACACGAATGGCATCGATCACAAAGTCGATGCTCTCACCAACCGTCAGATCAATTTCCTTCATAACGTCGATCACAGTTCCGGCAAAATTACCCAGAAGCACGCCGATGATCACAGCGAGGATCAGAATGACCAGCTTACCCTTGCCGTTCTTGCCCTTCAAGAGGCCGTAGCCCTTTTCCGCGAGGAAGCCGATCAAAAATCCAACGATGGACGTGATGTAGCCCACAACGATCAAAAGGGCCCAGACGATCGAACCGCCAATGGCACCCAGGAGGGCCCCTGCCGCGCCGGAAAGGTAGCTGCCGTCTGCCTTTTTGTTCTCGCCTTGGATGGCAAGCTCTTCCTGCAGCTTACGGCCGCAGGCCTCATGGACATACAATGCGACACCGTCAACAAGCTTCCAACAACCCTTGTCGAGCAGCATGCCGCAATGGCAGCAGGTATCGATCTTCGATGCGCCGAATTCAGAGAGCTTGGGCAGGAACCATGAAACAAAGGCCTCGATGCGCTTCATCGTGCCGATCGTGTCGGTAAATACAACGCTGATCCGATCCTCCTGCACAGCGAACTGGCTGACACGGTATTCCTTCTGCATAGGAATTTTCTGCATTTCCTCCATCAGCGCATATCGCTTTGTGGCATCTGCAAAACGGGTGGCAAAAACAATCTGCTTGAATCCTGCACCCTCGCTAAGCGTTGCGCAGTAGCCGTTCATGGTACCGTAGGCTATGCCGTGTCCGGTCTTCATGCCGTACTGCTGGGCCAGGTCACGCAAACCTTTTCCGATCATAAGTTTCCCTCTTTTCTATGTATTTTCTTTATCTTATCACAGCGCTCAGGGGTTGTCAACCAAGTACAGATCGTCAGTCCTTTTTCCGGACCTCCACCTGCGGATAAGGCATGGACAGCCCTCTTGCATCAAATTCTCTCTTGATCTGTTCCGTCACGGCAAAACGCACCTTGGAATAATCCTCATCGTTGACCCAAAGGCGCAGTAAGTACTCTATCCCGCTGTCGAGATAGTTGTTTACATAGGCTTCGATCAGTTCCTCCTTCAGCCGTTTCGGATGATCGCCTGCGGCCAGCAACGCCTGCTTAACCGCATCGATATCATCTTCATAAGCCGCACTGACCAGAATATCCACGCGGCGCTTTCCGTTGTCAGAAAAATTGCAGATCCTCGCCGAGGCCGCATCGCTGTTCGGGATATAAATATGCTTGCCGTCTGCGGTCTCAATTCTCGTGTAGCTCATAGTGATCTCCTCAACCATGCCACAATCCGAACCGATCTGTACGGTATCACCGACACTGAACGGGCGGGTGACAAGCAGCGTCACACCGCCGACCAGATTGCCGAGGGTATTTTGGACCGCAAGGGAAATTGCAAGGGAGACCACACTCAAAACGGCGATCAGCGAGCTGACGTCGATCCCAAGACTTCCGGCGCTGACCAAAATGACGACCGAGTAGATCGTGATATGCATGATCGTCTTGAGCACCGTCAAAATCGTGCGGTCGACCTTGGAGCGTTCCACCGAGCGATCAAATAGTCGAAGGATCAGCTTTGCCACGATAATTCCGACGATCAGAATGATCAGCGTCGGCAAAAGCTTATCCAGAGTTTTTTCAGAAAAGAATGCTTTTATTTTTTCCCAGGTCATTGCGTTTCCTCTCTTTCCGCGCGGACATAGGTCATCAGCTCGTCACCGGTAATGGTCTCTTTTTGCAGCAAATACAGTGCAATTTCATCCAGAAGTGCCCGTTTTTCCGTCAAAAGCTGCTTAGCCTGCTCATAGCACTCGTTCAGGAGCGACTTGACCTCTTCATCAGCCAGCGCAGCCGTCGCCTGCGAGCAATCCATATAGCTCTGTCCGTCCAGATACTCGTTGTTTTGCGTAGCTACCGCCATCAGGCCGAGCTTTTCGCTCATGCCCAGCTGCATGACCATCTTCTTAGCCAGCTCCGTTGCTCTTTGAATGTCATTGGCCGCTCCACTGGTCTGGATTCCGAAAACCGTTTGCTCGGCCGCTCTGCCACCCAGAAGGGTCTGAAGCTGGATCATCAGCTCCTGCTTGGAGTTAAGATACTTCTCCTCCTCGGGCATCTGCATGGTGTAGCCGAGCGCGCCGGAGGTATGCGGCACGATCGTGATCTTTGAAACCGGCTGCGTATGCTTGCGCAATGCCGCAACCAAGGCATGACCAACCTCATGATAAGCCACGATACGCTTCTCAATGTCGGTCAAAACTGTTCCCTTCTTCTCCGTGCCGGCGATTACCGTCTCGAAGGAGACTAAGAGATCCTGATGATTGACAGCCTTTCTGCCCATACGAACGGCACGCAGTGCCGCCTCATTGACAAGGTTCGCCAGATCCGCGCCAACCGCGCCGGCCGTTGCCTGCGCCAGCTTGCGCAGATCTACATCCTCGGACAGGCGGATATTTCTCGTGTGGACAAGCAAGGTCTGATAACGACCCTCCAGATTCGGTCTGTCCACAATGATTCTGCGATCGAAACGACCCGCGCGCAAAAGTGCCTTATCCAGAACCTCCGGGCGGTTCGTTGCCGCAAGGATCACAACACCCTTAGACGAATCAAAGCCGTCTATCTCCGCAAGCAACTGGTTCAACGTCTGCTCGCGCTCGTCATTACCGCCAAAGCGGCTGTCGCGGCTGCGGCCAATGGCATCGATCTCATCAATAAATATGATAGCAGGTGCGACCTTTGCAGCCTCCTGGAACAGATCACGCACGCGGCTTGCACCGACACCGACAAACATCTCCACAAAATCCGAACCCGAAATGGAGAAAAACGGCACATGGGCCTCACCTGCCACAGCTTTGGCAAGCAGTGTCTTGCCCGTTCCGGGTGAGCCGACCAAGAGGGCACCCTTGGGAAGCTTTGCGCCGATGGCGGTATACTTCTTGGGATTGTGCAGGAAATCGATGATTTCCACCAGCGATTCCTTGGCCTCATCCTGGCCTGCCACGTCGCGGAAGGTCACTCCGGTCTCCTTCTCCATATAGACCTTGGCCTTGCTTTTTCCAATGCTTCCAAGTCCACCTATCCCGCCGCCCGAGCGTTTGCTCGCAAAACGCAGAATGAAATAGAACAGCACATACATCAAGATGGGAAGCACAATCCACGAGAGGAAGAACGAGCTGTTCTCCTCCTGTGGCGGCAGTGCCTTGAATTCCACATCGTTTGCATAAAGTGCCTGAACCGTCTGTTCCAGATTCATCTCGGGAATTACGGCGGTGTAATAAAGCAGCTCCTTCGGATCGTCCTTCATTCGATAGCTGATGATTGTGCTTGAAATATCGACCTTCTCGATCTTATCTTCGTTGACGGCATCCAGGAAAACATCATAGGTAACCTCTTTTTCCTTTGCGGCAAGGATCATCCCATAGATCTGATTGCCGAACAGCGTCAAAAGAAATACCACCGCCAAGAGGATCAGCCAGGATTTCTTCGGCGTATTTCTTCTCGGAGGCTGTTTGCGGTTATTCTCCTGCACTCGTATCACACTCCTTCATTCTGAGATAGTACCACATTTCTTGTTACAACGCAATGTTGCACGCAGTAAATTTTTTGTTAATTTACTGCAGATATTGTAATTTGGAGGAAGGTTTGATATAATAAAAGAAAAATGGGAGTTTTGGCGTATGATAAAAAATGAAATGGATCCCGAGCGTTCCGAAGGTTTGATCGAAGGACGCAATGCCGTCACAGAGGCGCTGCGCAGCGGTCGTGCGATCAATAAGGTTTTTTTAGCGGACGGTGATACCGATCGTTCTTTGGGAAGACTCGCCGCCATGGCCAAGGATGCAGGTGCCGTCGTGGTACGCATCGACCGCCGAAAGCTCAACGAAATGAGCCCCACCGGCGCACACCAGGGCATCATCGCCTCGGTCGCCGCACATGAGTATGCCAGTGTTGCCGACATCCTGAACTATGCCGCCGAGCGTGTCGAGGCACCGCTGATCGTCATCTGTGACGAGCTGAGCGATCCCCACAATCTGGGTGCCATCGTCCGCAGTGCCGAATGCGCAGGCGCACACGGTGTCATCATCCCGAAGCGTCGCAGCGTCGGTCTGACCGCCGTGGTCGGAAAAGCCTCCGCCGGTGCTATTGAGTATATGCGTGTTGCCCGCGTTTCAAACATTGCCGCCACCATCCGCGAGCTGAAGCAGCAGGGTGTGTGGATCTACGGCACCGCCGCCGAGGGCGCATCGCCCCTGTATCAGACCGACCTGACCGGCGCAGCCGCCATCGTCATCGGGAACGAGGGCGTCGGCATGAGCCGCATCGTCGCTGATAGCTGCGACTTCAAAGTAAGTATTCCCATGAAGGGTCATATTTCATCCCTGAACGCATCGGCCGCTGCCGCAATTTTGCTTTACGAGGCTGTCCGCCAGAGAGGATAAAAGGACATGGATCGACACGAGACAGAAAAAATGAATATTCCGTCGGTGTCGGAACCCTATTCGCTCGAGGAGATCATGCGGGAATTCGGCACCGCACCACCGCAGGAGTCTCCGCCACCTGGAAACGAGGAAGAGGTCGTCAAGATACACAATCCGAAGCCAAAGGCTAAGAAGAAAGTCTCGGATGACACGATGGTTTTTGAACCAGTCCACGCGGAACAGCTTGCTCCCGATCTGGAAGCCCCGATGAAGATCGCTCCGGAGGATAAGCTGCCCGAGGCCAAATTTTCACCGCCGAAACTCGAGGTTCTCCGCAACGACGAAAAGAAGTCAGGCAAAAGCCACGACGAAGTCATCAACAGCAATGCTCCAAAATCGGCTCAGGAAGCGCTCAAGCTTTGCCGTCAAGGGTTAAGTATGCGACATATCCGCCTGCTGATTGCGGTCATCCCCGTCTTCTTCGGTCTTTTCCTGATCTTGTATGAGCACAATGGCTGGACATTCCTACCGTTCGTACAGTCGCTCGGAGATGCACTTCCGATCACGCTTCTGATCATCACGGCTGCTCTGTCGTACGATGTATTCCTTGCTACACTGACGGATCTCCTGCACCTGCGCATCGGCATAAACACGCTGAGCGTCACAGCCGTCATCCTGCTGCCAATCTGTGTATTCCATGATCCGAATGCGGTATCCTACTGCGCTGTCGTGTCGTTGCTTTTGTACGCGCAGCTGCGCGCCTTACATCTCAGACGGGTCGCACAATTCCACACGCTTCGCACCGTTTGCAGCTTTGAGGCTCCGATGGGCATTTTCGATACACCGAAACTGTTGGAAAACACGGACAGTCTTCGTCGTGAAAGCGGAGATACCGCTGCCTTTTTAGAGAAGCTCGACTCTCAAAACGCACCCGAGAAGATCCTGCGCATTTACTCTACAGCGATGTTCCTGCTGCTGCCTGCACTGGCCTTCATGATGAGCGTCGCAAAGGAGCTTCCCATGACACGTTTGTGGCTGCTGTTCCTTTTTGCCGCCATCCCCTGCGGAGGCGCACTTGCCTTTGTACAGCCGTTTGCCGCCGCGGCAAAAAAGCTCTCCAGCTTCCGTGGCGCGCTGTGCGGCTGGTATGGCGCAAAGATTTTCGGCGGCAAGCACACCATCGTCGTCACCGACGAGGATCTGTTTCCGAAAAAGAACATCACTTCCAACGGCATGAAGCTCTACGGCACGCACAAAGCCCCCCGTATCATCGCCTACGCCCTGGCTGCGCTGAAGCTGGTCGACAGTCCGCTGACCGAGCTGTTTGAATCCCTTTTGCAGGCACATTACGGCAAGTCCATGCAAGTCTCGCAGTACCGTCTATATAACGACGGAGGCATTGGAGCAGAGATCTCGGGTGACATCGTTTTGGTCGGCTCCTTAGCCTTTATGCGGTCGATGGGTGTGCATATGCCTGCAGGAACCCGTGTGCGCCAGGCGGTCTATGTATCCGTCGACGGTGAGCTGGCTGGCATTTTCGCCGTCAAATACAAACCCAGCACCTCGAGTAAGGCAGGTCTGCGCGATGTCCTTGCCAATCACAACTTCTCGATCGTACTTGCCACGAGAGATTTCCTGATCTCACCCGAGCTGATCGCCGCAAAATACGAGCTTCCGACCGATGCAATGCGTTTCCCCGACTACACCGAGCGTCTGCGTCTGCAAAGTCAGAAGCCGCAGGAGGCCGCCCGGCAGGGTGCGCTCATCGCAAAGGACACATTCGGTGCCTTTGCCGTGACCGTTGCCTCAGGCCGCACCGTGCGCATCAGCACACTGATCTGCCTGACCATCAGCATTCTGGCCGGTCTTTCCGGCCTTGCGCTGTGCATGGGGCTACTGACATGGGATGCCATCGGCATCGCCTCAGCGCTTCATCTGGCAACTTTCCGCCTTTTGTGGTCACTTTTGAGCGCATTTATCTCATTTGTTATGCTCAAATTTTAACTTTCACGCTTTTTTGAGAATATTTTATTGATTTTTGCGAAATTACGATTGCATTATTGAATATTATCGTGTATAATAGAACTAATTGCGGCAACATTGATGTTTGCCGGCAGTCAAGACCCGACTGCACCAGAAAGGAGAATTTCACAATATGTACACTGCGAAGGATATCCGCAATATCGCCCTGCTCGGTCACGGCGGCGATGGTAAGTCCGCTCTGTGCGAGAGCATGCTCTATCTGACCAAGGCCATCACCCGTCTTGGCAAGCGTGCCGACGGCACCACCGTTTCTGACTTCGACGATGAAGAGAAGAAGCGCCAGTATTCCATCAAGACCTCTGTTATTCCTGTTGAGTATTCCGGCTGCAAGCTGAACATTCTCGACAACCCCGGCTACTTCGACTTTGCTGCTGAGATCGTTCAGTCTCTGCGCGTTGCTGAGGCAGGCATCATCTGCCTGACCGCCAAGTCCGGCATCGCTGTCGGTACCGAAAAGGGCTGGAAGTCTCTGGCTGACGCTGATCTGCCCGCAATGTTCTATATTTCCAAGCTCGACGAGGAGCATGCAAACTTCTTCGGCACCTACGATGCCATCCACGATGCATTCGGTGCATCCGTCATCCCCTTCACCTTCCCCATCCTGAACGGTGAGCAGGCTGTCGGTGTTGTCGACCTCATTGAGAAGAAGGCATACGACGTCAACGGCAAGGAGATCGCTCTTCCCGCAGACGCAGAAGAGAAGATCGAAGAATACATGATGGCTCTGAACGAACAGGTCGCTGAGACCGACGAAGCTCTGATGGAGAAGTTCTTCATGGAAGAGCCCTTCACTAAGGAAGAGCTGCTCAAGGGCATCAAGGACGGCATCAAGCAGCGTGCCATCACCCCCGTTTTCTGCGGCTGCGCAATGAACGGTCTCGGCACCGAGCTTCTGATGAAGAACCTCGTCAAGTACGCTCCGTCCCCCCTCGATAGCAAGCCTATGATCACCGTCGACGAAGACGGCAAGGAATCTGAGCTGGCTCTCGACCCCTCCGGCAGCCCGATGGCATTCGTTTTCAACACCATGGCTGACCAGTATGGTAAGAACTCCTATTTCAAGGTCATCTCCGGTGACATCGAAGACACCCTGACCGTTGTCAACGCCCGTACCGGCGACAACGAAAAGCTCGGCAACACCTTCTTCCCGAAGGGCAAGGACAACAACAAGACCGGTAAGGTCTGCTGCGGCGACATCGGCGTATTCACCAAGCTCGCTTCCGTCCGTACCGGCGATACCCTCGGCCTTGCAGGCAAGGTCGCTACCGTCAAGCCCATGAGCTATGCAGAGCCCTGCTACCGCATGGCTATCTACGCAAAGAACAAGGGTCAGGAAGATAAGGTCGCTGCAGGTCTTGTCAAGCTGAACGAGGAAGACGCTTCCTTCACCTATGGCAACGATCCCGAGACCAAGGAAATGATCATCGCCGGTGTCTGCGATATGCACCTGAGTGTCATCATCTCCAAGCTGCTGTCGAAGTACAAGGTCGAAGCTGAGCTCCGCCCGGCTAAGATCGCTTACCGCGAAACCATCAAGAAGCGCCATGAGCAGCACGGCCGTCACAAGAAGCAGTCCGGTGGCCATGGCCAGTTCGGTGACGTTCATATTCGTTTCGAGCCGCAGACTGAGTCCGAAGAGATGATCTTCGCTGACGAGACCGTCGGTGGCTGCGTTCCCAAGAACTTCATCCCGTCCGTCGAAAAGGGTCTGCGTAACTGCGTCGGCAAGGGTGTCCTGGCAGGTTACCCGGTCGTGTTCCTGAAGGCTACTCTGTTCTTCGGTTCCTACCACGCTGTTGACTCCTCCGACATGGCATTCCAGACTGCAGCCGGCATCGCCTACAAAGAAGGCCTGCCCAATGCTGCTCCCACCCTGCTCGAGCCGATCGGTGAGCTGAAGGTTTATATCCCCGACGCAAACATGGGTGACATTATCGGCGACCTCAACAAGCGCCGTGGCCGTGTCATGGGCATGAACCCCGATCCCGACAACCGTGGCTGGCAGATCGTTGATGCCGAAGTTCCCGTTGGCGAAATGGTCTCCTATGCAATCGATCTGCGTGCCATGACCCAGGGTCGTGGTCACTACACCTTGAAGTTCATCCGTTACGAAGAAGTTCCGCAGATGAACCAGGCTAAGATCATCGAAGAAGCCAAGAAGGCTGAGGAAGAATAATCCAGTCAACTGCCAATCGTTCTTTGACGATTGGCAGTTCTTATTGCAAAATGTAATAATTCACAATTTCAGCGAAAAAAAGTTTACAAATTTGCTGACTTTTTCTGTTTACACCTTCTCAAAAGTGTGGTAGAATATAGGCTGAAAAATTATGAAGGTGGTGTTTGCCATCAAAGAGCAAGAAAACTACACACCAGATCTGTTCTCTCAGGAGCCTGTTTTTGAAAGCTCGGATGGTCTGGTACTCGACGAGTTCCTCTCCGATATCGACACTTATGAGCAGGAGCCGGAGGAAGATCTTCCCAAGGCGAAGAAAAAGAAGACACCCCGTCCCTACCGCGGAATGCGCATTGCAGCGATCCTGCTGTCCATCGTGCTGTTCTGCGAGTCGATCTATTGTGTCTTTGCTTTTTCTGACATCCCGTTCTGTGTGGATCTCAGAAATATGTATATCGACACCGCACTTGACACGATGCAAAGTCGCTGGCTGGCAGACTATTTCCTGCCGCGCTACATCGTAGCTGAGCGCGAGCGCATGAAGGATTCGCTGGGTCTGCAGCAATACGGTCAGAATAGTACCCGCCCCGAGCCAACCCAGCCTCCTGCAGTCATTCGTGACGACCCGACCAACACCAATCCCGAAGTCGATCCGACGGCCCCAACGGAGCCTGAGCAGGATCCGATGGAGGCCTTCTACGAGTTGTATTGGGAGCTGAACCGCACCTCGTTTGAAAACTATATCGATGATCATCCTGAAGTTCTTGACAATGGCTGGGAAAACATCTATATCAACGAAGCAGGTCTGAACGACTCCGGAACCAGCATCTATACCTCCATGGGCGAGCAGGTTCTGGCCATTGATGTACCCAACAAGCTCCTGCTCGTTCGTGTGCAGGGCAGCGGTTATCTGGGCGTGCTCGCAATTGGTAAGGATCCTGCGCAGCTGCGTTGCGAAGCGTCTGAAGGCATCGGCAGCTACGGCCAGAAGGTCGGCACCATCGTTGACAATTCCGGTGGTGTGCTCGGCATGAGCGCCAACGGCTTCTACGATCCCAACGGTGGCGGCAACGGCGGCATCATCGCAGGCTTTGCCATCTGCGAGGGCAAAGAGTACGGTTATCACTACACCAGATACGGCTATAAGCGTATTGAGCTGACACAGGACAATCGGATGTATATCATTGACTCCAATCAGCCTGTGGCTTCGGATGTCACCGATGCTTGCGAGTTTGAGCCGGGTCTGATCATTGACGGTGAGTTCGCTGTCGGTGGCTGGTATGACTGGAATGCTAACAATCCCCGTGCCTGCCTCGGTCAAAGCGAATACGGCGAGGTTCTGATGCTGATGATCGAAGGTCGTCAGATCGGCCGCTCCATCGGCACGGATGTCGAGACCTGCGCCTATATCCTCAAGCGTCACAAGGCATACAATGCCATGAATCTGGACGGCGGTGCGAGTGCAGTCATGTATTATCACGGAGAATATGTCACGCAGTGCTCCAATACTAACATTGACTCGCGTTATCTTCCCAACGCTTGGGTCTACGGAAATTATGAATAATACAAAAACGGTGCCATTTGGCACCGTTTTTTGTTGACAATTTACGATGGATTTTGTATAATAACTCTGTAGTCTGCAGAGATGCGGACGAAATGCAATTTTTAATTTTTCGCACACATCCATTGTGTGCGACGGAAAGGATTTTTGCAATGATTTATACCACTGAAGTACAGCATATGTGTCCCGTTGCCAAGGGCGCATACCACGGTCCGGCCCCCATTCCCGAAGAGGGCAAGTGGGTCCAGGCTAAGCAGATCAGCGACATCTCCGGCTTCACCCATGGTGTTGGCTGGTGTGCTCCGCAGCAGGGCGCTTGCAAGCTGACCCTGAACGTCAAGGAAGGCATCATTGAGGAAGCTCTCATCGAGACTCTGGGCTGCTCCGGCATGACCCACTCCGCCGCTATGGCATCCGAGATCCTCATTGGCAAGACCTTGCTCGAGGCTCTGAACACCGACCTCGTTTGCGATGCCATCAACACCGCAATGCGTGAGCTGTTCCTGCAGATCGTTTACGGCCGCACCCAGTCCGCTTTCTCCGAAAACGGCTTGGCAGTCGGTGCCTCCCTGGAAGACCTCGGCAAGGGCCTGCGCAGCCAGGTCGGCACGATGTTCGCCACCAAGGAGAAGGGCCCGCGCTATCTGGAGATGGCTGAAGGCTACTGCACCCGCATCGCTCTGAACAGCAACGACGAGATCATCGGCTACGAATTCATCAACCTGGGCAAGATGATGGACTTCATCAAGAAGGGTGATGACGCTAACGTCGCCATTGAGAAGGCCAAGGGTCACTACGGCCAGTTCGACAACGCTGTCAAGTACATTGACCCGCGTCACGAATAATCTAAGGAGGACATTAAAATGGCTTTGTTTGAAAGTTACGAAAGAAGAATCGACAAAATCAACGCTGTCCTCGCTGAGTATGGCATTGGTTCCGTAGAAGAGTGCAGAGAGATCTGCAAGGCTAAGGGCTTCGATCCTTACGAAATCGCAAAGGGCATTCAGCCCATCTGCTTCGAGAACGTCTGCTGGGCATACTGCGTTGGTGCAGCTATGGCCATCAAGAAAGGCGTCAAGACCGCTGCTGATGCTGCAGAAGTCATCGGCCACGGTCTGCAGGCATTCTGCATCGATGGCTCCGTCGCTGACGACCGCAAGGTCGGTGTCGGCCACGGCAACCTCGGCGCAATGCTCCTGCGTGAAGAGACCAAGTGCTTCGCATTCCTGGCCGGCCACGAGTCCTTCGCCGCTGCTGAAGGCGCAATCGGCCTGGCAAAAAGCGCAAACAAGGCTCGTAAGGAGCCGCTGCGCGTCATCTTGAACGGACTGGGCAAGGACGCAGCTCAGATCATCTCCCGTATCAACGGCTTCACCTATGTGCAGACCAAGTTCGACTATGCTACCGGCAAGCTGAATGTTGTCAATGAGATCGCTTACTCCGAGGGCGAGCGTGCAAAGGTTCGCTGCTACGGCTGTGACGATGTCCGTGAAGGCGTTGCTATCATGCACGCTGAAGGCGTTGACGTCTCCATCACCGGCAACTCCACCAACCCCACCCGCTTCCAGCATCCCGTTGCAGGTACCTACAAGAAGGAATGCATCGAGCAGGGCAAGAAGTACTTCTCCGTTGCATCCGGCGGCGGCACAGGCCGTACCCTCCATCCGGACAACATGGCTGCAGGTCCCGCTTCCTATGGCATGACCGACACCATGGGCCGTATGCACTCCGATGCACAGTTCGCAGGTTCCTCCTCCGTCCCGGCACACGTCGAGATGATGGGCTTCCTGGGCGCTGGTAACAACCCCATGGTTGGTATGACCGTCTCCGTGGCTGTTGCTGTTGAGGAAGCAATGAAATAATCAACTTTTTCTTAGGTTTTGACCTAAAAATAGTTTGATCTTCTCACAATTCTAATAGAACAATTAGGAAGCATATCATTTCAGGAAAAATCCTGATGATATGCTTCCTGTTTTTTGTTATAAAAACATTCGACTGTATCCTTGCCCGCAAATCTTTTCAGTTTGGTGGTGAGTTCTCTTGCCTTTTCTCTTGTGATGAACTTAGAAGACTGAACACTATCCACCAAAAGCCGCAGTTCGTTAGGCTCAAAGGGCGGGTTCAGAAGTCGATAGCCTTTCTTGTGAACATTGTATTCCAACTGTAAGCCGCAGACATCCCCCAGAGCGGCGAAGTCCGCATACAAGGTCTTCTTCTCTACTGGCATATCATGTTCTTTCAAACGGTCTTCCAGTTCTCGCCGCTTCACAATGCGGGTTCGGCCTGCGTTGGCTTCAAGGTATTGTTTCAACAGTAGCAGACGGACAGCGATGTAATACTTTCCGTGGTTTGCCATGGTCTTCCCTCCGTGGCGATTTTTTGTTAGTATAGCATACCAAGAGAAAAAAGAAAAGAGCAGTTGCCACGATGGACAACTGCTCAAATCAGTTAGACAAATTGGAATTGGCTTACTTGTCAATAAATTTTACCGCTGTACCGTATACAATAACTTCTGCGGCTCCTTGCATAACAGCAGCGGATGCGTAACGAATATTCACAATGCCATCTGCTCCCAAAGCTTCAGCCTCTGCAACCATTCTCTTGGTAGCCAGCGCTCTGGCTTCGTTCATCATTTCGTTGTAGGCCTTCAGCTCTCCGCCTACCAATGTTTTAAAACTCTGTGCAATATCTTTTCCAATGTGTTTGGATTGAATCGTGCTGCCCTTAACAAGAGCCAATGTTTCCAGTTCTCTTCCGCTGATGTAATCAGTATTTACCAATATCATTTTCTTCACCCTTTCTTATTTCGCTGATTCTTTCTATGCATACCTTGACCATTACTGCCGACAGCAGGAAAGGAATTATACCTAACATATATTTCCAAATACCATCAAGCAATAATATTAAAAAGCCAAAGTAAACAACATAATATAATATCATGGTTGCGGATACAATGATTGGTGCAATCATTTTCTTCCAATGTGATTCCATGCATATCACCTCGTCAAATTCAAGTTTGTTTAACTGATTATAACATAATCCCACACCCATGTAAAGTGGGTATGGGATTATGTTATGCTTCCAAAAGTCCAATGTATTTGTAAACTGTGGTTCTGCTGATGTCGCAGACCCTTGCCAATTCGCTGACATTCAACTGCTTACTCTTGTAGGCGAGATAGTGGCGAAGGAAGGTGGCGGGGATGTCCTCTTTGCTCACCTGCGGTCACCCGATTTGTCGCCCCTTGGCTCTGGCATTTTTCATGCCAGACCGCACTCTTGCCCGAATCATCGCCAGTTCCAACTGGCTGAACACACCTGCCATCTGGAGAAATGCTTCGCTCATGGGGTCAACATGACCATCACGGCAATCCAGCGTGATACTGCCCACAATCACAAGCCGAAGATGCTGTCACAAACAGCCTCGGCCTCGTACTCGTTCGGAAGATCGACTTTGGCAAGTAGTTCCATCTTAGACATCGTTCTTTTCTCCTTTTGGTGTTTGTTGAAGTAGGTGCTGTCTTTCCACACTGTCACCACGCTTTTGTTTTCCAGTTCCCCAACTGCCCTCTTTTAGGGCCACTATGTATTGTTCATGTGTAGGGTTTTTGCGACAAAACCGCTTAAAGAGGGTCTTTTGGGCTGATTGCACAGCAAAGCTGTGTAAGCAAGTTAAAACGGAAACTTATTTCGTAAACATCAAATAGAAACATCTTGCACTCAGGGACAAGTTGATGTATAATAGCCTAATTGCATATCTGAACAAGAAAAGAGAGGACAAAAATGGAATTTTACATTGAATTGTTTGGCTATATCGGTTCCGCTTTGGTCGTCATTTCCATGTTAATGACCTCCGTAGTAAAATTGCGTGTCATCAACACGATCGGTAGCGTCATTTCAGGCACATATGCCATCATAATCACCTCATATCCTTTGGCCATTATGAATATTTGCCTACTGGTTATTAACATTTATAATCTTGTCAAGCTGTTCCGTCCCAACAAGCATTTCGATCTCATTTCAGGCAGAACAGATGATGCCTTCCTGCTGTACATCCTGAAGCGTTATAAGGAGGACATTAAATTGCATTTCCCCGAGTTTGACCGCAAGGCCATTGATGCTGAAAGCGCTTATATCGTCTGCTGTAATGGTGAGCCAGCGGGTTTGTTGCTGGGCCGAAAGACCGAAGACGGTGTCATGGATATCGCGCTGGATTATAGCGTGCCCGCCTACCGAGACTGCTCTGTGGCAAAGTATCTGCACGACAAGCTGCCCGCACAAGGCATTCACACACTGCTGTCCTCTCAGAGTAACACAAAAGGCCATGTACCCTATTTGGAAAAAATGGGTTTCTCGGAGGATAACGGTGTCTACATTAAAAATCTGTCGAAATAATATAAAAGCAGCGCAGCCCGATTCATTCACACAATGAGTCGGGCTGCGCGCTATTGTTAAGGATATATGTTATTTCTTGCAGAAAGCCTTAATTGCAGCAATAAATGCCGGTGTCGTACCACAACAACCACCAATCAAGGAAGCTCCCTCGGCAACCAACCCCTTCATATGTCGACCAAAGTCCTCAGCCCCCATAGGGTAAATAGCCTCGCCGTTCTCACGAATCTGTGGCATTCCCGCATTCGGCTTGACAATCAATGGTACGCTCGCCTCAGCTTTCATATTCCGCACGATTGAAGCAAGCTGTTCCGGCCCTAAGGAACAATTGATTCCTACAGCCGCAGCACCGAGCTCCTGAAGCGTCTGTACCGCCTCGATACAGCTACCCCCAAAATACAGGCCGCCATCTGCCTCAACGGTCAAGGAACACATCACCGGAAGCGGGCAAACACTCTGTGCAGCCTCAAGCGCAATCGCCGTTTCGTCGATACCAAGCATTGTTTCAATCACCAAGAGGTCTGCTCCACCCTCGTAAAGTGCGGAAGCCTGCTCACGATAAATTTCGTACAAAGTATCATAGGACATCGCTCCAAGCGGCTCCAACGGAATACCCGTGGTCGTCATATCACCGGCAACCAGCACTCCGCCATCGGCAGCTGTCTTGGAAAGCTGTATTAGTTTCGTATTGATTTCCTGTACCCGATCCGCAAGACCATGGCGTGACAGTGAATGCCGATTCGCCGCAAAGGTCGGCGCATAGATGATCTGAGAACCGGATTCAATATAGGACCTCTGCAGATCGATCAACGGTTGTGGATTTTCCAGAATCCATTGCTCTGTACAAACTCCTTTTGGCATACCAGCCTTCATCAAATTCGATCCCGTTGCACCATCCAAAATCACAGGGCCGTTTTCAAGCAATTTTATGAATCGTTCCATAACTCTCCCCCATTTCCTCTATATTTTACTCTTTTTTATTTTCGAATGCAATATTGAAATTCAGCTGATTATCTGTTACAATAAAAAAAATCAAAAATTGGGAGGCAACCATGAAAAAAACCGTTTTAAGACAGTACGCCAAACTCATCGCCAAGGTTGGCATCAATGTGCAAAAGGGGCAGGAGGTCTTCGTGGCCGCCGAGCTCGATCAACCCGAATTTGTTCAGATGGTCGTGGAGGAATGCTATCGCTTAGGCGCCAAGAAGGTCATTGTAGACTGGGATTATCAGCCTCTTGCAAAAGTTCACTACCGCTGGCGCAGTAACAAAACTCTTGCGACGATGGCAAATTATGAGGAAGCTCGTTGGCAACACTATGTTGACACCATCCCCTGCCGCATCTATTTGATCAGCGAAGATCCCGATGGTTTGAAGGGCATTAATCAGCTCAAGGTCGCAAAGGCACAGCAGGCCCGTTATCAAATTATTAAGCCCTACCGTGATCAGATCGAGAACAAGTACCAGTGGTGCATTGCTGCCGTCCCCGGTGTTGCATGGGCAAAGAAACTCTTCCCGAAGCTGAGCAAGCGTCAGGCCGTTGAAAAGCTTTGGGAGGCCATTTTGGATGCCTCCCGTGTCAACGACGATCCCATTGCCGCATGGAATGCACACAATGAGGATCTTGCCAAGCGCTGCAAGTATCTCAATGCTCTCGGCATCAAGACGCTGGAATACCGCAGCTCCAACGGCACAAATTTCCGCGTCGGTATGATGGAAAAGGGTGAGTTCAAGGGCGGCGGCGACACCTCCCTGCAGGGCATCTATTTTAATCCCAACATCCCGACCGAGGAAGTGTTCATCTCTCCGAAGAAGGGTGAGGCCGAAGGCATCGTTTATTCCACCAAGCCGCTGTCCTATCAGGGTCAGCTGATCGAGAACTTCTCCATCCGCTTCGAGAAGGGCAAGGCCGTCGAGGTTCATGCCGAAAAGAACGAGGCTCTGCTACAGAAGCTCATCGAAATGGACGAGGGTGCCGCCTATCTGGGCGAGTGCGCGCTGGTTCCCTACAACTCCCCGATCCAGAACTCCGGTCTGCTGTTCTACAACACGCTGTTTGATGAGAACGCAGCCTGCCACCTCGCACTTGGCAAGGGCTTTGCCGATACCATCCAGGGCTTCGAGAATCTGTCGCTCGAAGAATGCCGCGAAATGGGTCTGAATGACTCCATGGTACACGAGGACTTCATGATTGGCTCCGAGGATCTCGAAATCGATGCGCACACCCGTGACGGCAAGGTCGTTCCGATCTTCCGTAACGGCAACTGGGCATTCTAAACAGAATTCCCCGAGGGAGTACCTCGGGGAATTTTTTCTTATGGTTCGTTTGGATCAATGATCGAATCGTCATTGAAGACCCATTCTGCCACATTCATCACATCATAGCTCGTCTTGCTACGGCGGATCACAACCTTCGAAATGCCAGCATTAATGATCATGCGACGACACATCGGGCACGGACGCAGATTCTGCTTATACTCGCCATCCTTAGGATGCTTTCCTACAAGATACATCGTTCCACCAATGCACTCATTTCTTGAAGCAGAGATGATCGCATTCATCTCTGCATGGACGCTGCGGCACAGCTCGTAACGCTCTCCCGAGGGAATGTTCAGGCGGTCGCGGATGCAGTAGCCAAGATCAATACAGTTGCTTCTGCCTCTGGGTGCGCCGTTGTAGCCGGTGGAGACGATCTCGTCATTGCGCACGATTAGCGCACCGAGCGTGTTTCTCAGACAAGTAGACCGCTCCAAAACCGTCTCAGCAATATCCAGATAGTAATTTTCCTTATCAATTCGGCTCATAATAACCTCCCATGCTTACAGACAGCTCCTGCCCCTGTGAATGTACTGACCACCACGGTCAAGCAGGACCTCGCCCTCGTCAACGCTCAGCGTGCCACGCAGATAGACCTGAGAAATGTGACCTGCTGTCTTGATGCCCTCGTAAGGTGCGTAGTCGACGTTGCAGACCTGATCCTTTGCCGTGATTTCCGTTGTTCCGTTCGGGTCGTAGACAACGATATCCGCATCTGAACCCTCTGCCAGAACACCCTTGCGCGGATAAGCGCCATAGAGCTTGGCAGGCGCGGTGCTCAGAACTTCGACCATCTTCTCAGCACTGATGCGGTTTTCCGCCACACCGAAGGTGTACAGAAGGACACCGCGCGTTTCTACACCAGGCATGCCGCCGGGAATCTTGGTAAAATCACCTCGTCCGGCAGCCTTCTGACCGAGTGTGAAGCTGCAATGGTCAGTAGAAACGGTCTGTACCACGCCGTTGCGCACCGCATTCCACAGCGCCTCACGGTCACTGTCCTTGCGCAGAGGCGGCGCACAGACATATTTTGCGCCCTCAAAATCGGGCAGCGAATACTTAGAGTCCTCCAGCAGAAGATAGTGCGGGCAGGTCTCAACATAGACCTTCTGGCCACGCTTTCTCGCCGCCTCGACTTCACGCAGGCCGGCCTCGCTGGAAAGATGTACGATCACCACAGGCACGTCTGCTACTTCCGCCATCTTCAAAAGACGGGAGATCGCTTCAGCCTCCAAAACGGCAGGTCGGCACTCCGGGTGAGAGCTCGGCTCGAGTTTTCCCTCTGCCTTATGCTCTGCGATCAGCGCATCGATCACACCGGCATTTTCGCAATGCACACCTGCGATGCCGCCAAGCTCCTTCATTTTGCGAAGTGCCTTGAACATCGCCTCGTCGCCAATCATCATGGCAGGATAGGTCATGTACATCTTGAACGACGAGATGCCCTGCTCGAACATCTTGGGCAGCTCCTCAATGATTCCGTCGTTCCAATCGTCGATGGTCATATGGAAGCCATAGTCACAAGCGGTTTTGCCTTCAGCCTTCTTGTGCCACAGATCGAGACCGTACTGCAGACTCTCGCCCTTGTTCGGGCAGGCAAAGTCGATCACCATCGTCGTACCGCCACGCAGAGCCGAGCGGCCACCGGTATAAAAATCATCGGCCGTCGTGGTGTTACACACATCCAGATCAAAATGCGTGTGCGCATCGATGAAGCCGGGAAACAGCAGCTTACCGGTGACATCAATGATCTGCGCATCCTCACAAACCAGATCCGTTCCGATTTTCTCGATTTTCTCACCGTGGATCAAAAGATCGGCGACCATTCTGCCGTCCGCATTGACGATCGTTCCACCCTTGAGCAGCCTCTTCATATAAAGCACTCCTTTTTTATTTGATACATCTATTTTACCACGAGTTTTCTAAAAATGGAATAGATTTTACTTGATTTTTTTCAGAAAGCCTGCTATAATAAGCAAGCTTGTAAAAAGCAGCATATGGAGCGGTATCGAAGCGGTCATAACGGGGCTGACTCGAAATCAGTTTGTGGGTAACCACACGTGGGTTCGAATCCCACCCGCTCCGCCATAAAAACCCACATTTGTCGTCGTACAAGTGTGGGTTTTTTCAAAAAATTATAAATAGTACTGCATTTATGTAAAAAATATGCTATGATATATATTGAGGTGATTATAATGAATGAAGAAAACGAAATCATACAGCAGGAATTTGTTCCGAGTCCGAAGTGGAAGCGTGTCCTGGCATGGATTATGTTCGCAATCGTGTGCATCGGCATCGTGTGTTGGCTCCTCGGTATCGCCTTCCCCACCTGGCCCGAGGCCGTGAAGGATTGGCTGAAGTAAGACCTTGAAGATCTTAGGAATTGACCCGGGTTATGCGACCACGGGCTTCGGATTGCTCCACTCGGAGCGTGCAAGCTATCATCTGCTGCAATACGGCACAATCACAACGCCTGCTGATCTTCCCTTTCCGCAGCGTCTGAACATCCTGTTTGACGACATGACGCGGCTTTTGGAGGTCACCAAGCCCGATGCTGTGGCGGTTGAGGAGCTGTTTTGGGGGCACAACATTACCACCGGCATCGGTGTTTCACACGGTCGTGGTGTCATTCTGCTCGCCATTGAGCGAGCAGGTCTTCCACTGTTTGAATACACTCCCATGCAGGTCAAGCAAGCCGTCGTCGGCTACGGCAAGGCCGAGAAGCATCAGGTCATGGACATGACTAGACGCTTTTTGAAGATGGAGAAAATGCCCCGTCCCGATGACGCGGCCGATGCCATCGCCATCGCGCTGTGTCACGCTCGCTCGAACACCAGTTTATTGACGCAAAGAGGTTGACTATGTTTTATTACTTAAACGGAGAAATCGCACTGCTCGATGAAAACATCGCCGTGATCGATTGCGGTGGTGTCGGCTATGCCTGCCACAGTACAACTTACACACTCTCGAAGCTGCGTGTCGGGCAGAAGGCAAGACTTTACACACACTGCAACATCCGCGAGGATGCATTTGATATTTTCGGCTTTTCCACCAAGGAGGAGCTGCGCTGCTTCCAGCTTCTGATCGGCGTGACCGGTGTCGGCCCAAAGGCCGCACAGTCGATCCTTTCGGCCGTCAGTCCCGACCGCTTCACTTTGGCGGTCATGACGCAGGACGACAAGGTCTTGACCACTGCACAAGGTGTAGGCAAAAAAATTGCACAGCGCATTATTCTGGAGCTCAAGGACAAACTCGGAAGCACCGTCACCGAGATCGATATATCGGGCGGTTCTGCCGCCGTTGTTGCGCCCACGGGCAGCAATTTGTCGCTGGCACAGGCTGCTTTGGCCGAGCTCGGCTACTCCCATGCAGAGATCGCTGCCGCACTCAAGGGCATCTCGCTCGACGGTATGTCCACCGAGCAAATCGTTCGTCAGGCTCTGCGCGCTATGGTTATGAGGTAAGAACATGAGCATTGATTTTTCACAGGATTATGAGGCCCCCATCGTCACAACCAGCTTTACCCCCTCTGACGAGTCCGAACACTCTCTGCGCCCGAAGCGGCTGCATGAGTACAACGGACAGGAGAAGGTTAAAGAAAATCTGAATGTCTATATCGAGGCCGCAAAGCGCAGAAATGAACCGCTGGATCACGTGCTGCTCTACGGCCCTCCCGGTCTCGGTAAAACAACGCTGGCAGGTGTCATTGCCAATGAAATGGGTGTCAACATCCGCATCACCTCCGGTCCTGCCATCGAAAAGGCCGGAGATCTGGCTGCGCTTCTGACCAATCTTTCAGAGGGTGACATTCTGTTCATCGACGAGATCCACCGATTGAACACGGCCGTTGAGGAGATCCTCTACCCCGCGATGGAGGACTTCGCCATTGACATCATCGTTGGAAAGGGCCCGTCAGCCAATTCCATCCGCCTGGATCTGCCGAGATTCACCCTCATCGGTGCGACCACTCGCGCAGGTCAGCTCTCTGCTCCCTTGCGCGACCGTTTCGGTGTCAGCTTCCGTCTGGAGCTGTACACACCCGAGGAGCTTTGCAAGATCATCACACGCTCGGCAAACCTGCTCGGTATGAAGATCGAGCGCGACGGTGCCATGGAGCTTGCCTCCAGAAGCCGTGGTACGCCTCGAATCGCAAACCGTATGCTACGCCGCGTGAGAGACTTCGCTCAGCTTTATTATGACGGTGTCATCACAAAGGAGGCCGCTGACCATGCACTGGGGCGTCTGGAGGTCGACAAACTCGGACTCGATGCCACAGACCGACGGATGCTCGAGGCAATCATCAGGTTCTACAAGGGCGGACCGGTGGGTCTGGACACACTCGCTGCCACCATTGGCGAGGAAGCGGTCACTTTGGAGGATGTTTATGAGCCTTATCTGATGCAGATCGGCTTTCTGACCAGAACTCCGAGAGGCCGATGCGTCACAACGCTTGCATACGATCATTTGAAAATTCCGAATGAAAATCCAGAGCAGCTGACATTTTGAACAAATCCACTCATAGTAATCGTTAATTTCGCACAAATTTTAATGTAAATTAAATTTTTCTTATATATACCATTGACAATTTTCAATTAACTGGTATAATAGTTTATAGTTTTATAGGCGTTTTCGGTCAAAGACCGTTCGCATAAACCCTGTGGATCCCAGCTTTTTTTGATGGAAATCGCGTCAGGGCAATATCATCTTAACAAGAGAGGAAATGCAAAATGTTTGAAGACAAGACTTTAGTTTGCAAGGAGTGTGGCTCCGAGTTCGTGTTCACCGCTGGTGAGCAGGAGTTCTATGCTGAGAGAGGATTCCAGAACGAGCCGCAGCGTTGCAAGGCCTGCCGTGACGCTCGCAAGAATGCTGCCCGCAGCCCGAGAGAGTACTTCACCGCTGTTTGCGCAAGCTGCGGCAGCGAGGCTCGTGTACCGTTCGAGCCCAAGACGGATCGTCCCGTGTACTGCAGCGAGTGCTTCGCAAAGATGCGCGAGAACGGCTAATATCAGCCAGTAAAAAGACCCCCTCAGGGGTCTTTTTATCACTGTCAAAAATCCGCCAATCGTCATGATTGGCGGATTTTTGATCATTCTTTTGTTTCTGTCGGTTCCTCGGGTGGATACGGAGCATCAAGTTTCTTACGAACTGACTCCAGGTCGTTCACCATCTGCTCATAGACATCCTCATTCACGCGGTCAAAGTAATTGCCCTCGTACAGCGAAATCTCCTCCTGCGTCATCATGACGCTGTATCGGTCAGCATATTCCACACCACGATCCACTGCGCTGATCGGAATATAGCTGTATTCCGAGATCTTTGTCTGATTGCCGTGGCGGGAAAAGTTCAGATTCAGGATGATCGAGCTGTTGCACTCCCCTTCTCCCGCCGCCGAAAAGTCCCCGAGACCATAGGCAATGATGCAATCTTTCTTCGTTCCGTCCTCAAACTTCACGGTGCGTCTCTCAATCGGCATGACAACATGGGAATGGGAGCCCAGAACCACATCTACGCCGTTGTTCACAAGCAGATCCGCGATCTGCTGCTGAGTTTCGCTGATCTGATCCTGACCTTCGCTCCCCCAATGCACCGCTGCCACGATCACATCGGGCGCCAGATTCTTCGCCTTTTTCAGCACATTGAGAATGTAGCCCTCGTTTATCTCCGTGTAATCCGTGGAATAATCCTTGTAAAGCAAGTCGACACTGCAGCCGGATTCCTCGGGAATACTCAGGTTGCCGACACCCTTCGTGAATGCAACGAACGCAAATCGAACACCGTTGGCATCACGGATAACCACCTGATTATGATCGCGATCCTTCGTGCTGACATAGGTGCCGATAGCCTTCATCCCATTGTCCTGAATGGTTCGCTTGGTCATCTCCAAAGATGATACACCGTTGAAAATGCTGTAAGAATTGGCCGTCTGAAGAACGTCAAATCCAACCTTATGCAGGTCTCGTGCCAGTTCCGCAGGGTAACTGCCGCGCGTAGCATCAAAATCAAAATCGGAAAAGTTTCCTTCAAAGTTACCAATGGTCACATCCGCTTGAGACAAGGGTACAATGACATCCTCGAGCTGGCGGAAGAATTGATAGCTTCCGTCCGGCTGTTTCGCATCGTCCATCTGCTGCTGCGTCAGAAAGATGTCACCCACTGCGCTTAGGCTCGCTGAAGCATGATCCTTGCGTCTTGTCTCCTCTTCATTGGAAGAGCAGGCGCACATGGTAAACAAAAAAATCAAACATGCAAAAAATGCAATCCATCGTTTCAAGTTAACGCCCTCCAAAAGTTCGTGCGTATATTCTACAACAAATTACGCGTTCATACAAGCACTATTTTATTTTTTTCGACAGGGATTGACTTATATGATATAATATTTGTATTCTGAAGTGAGTGGTGTGCTATGGCGAAGAAGAAGAAACAGAAAAACCCCCTCCCAATCTATATCGCAGTTATGAGTGTGATTTTCATATCCATCCTTGTCTCTGTGATCATGGGCCTGAATTCCGATGGACAGAGCACAAGATCAACACAGTCGACCGTGCCGAGCGTAACCGTACCGAAGAGCGATCTGGATCCGCAGCTGTTTTATCATGAGGACGGATTCTTACGATACCGTGGTGCTGATCATTTGCTCGGCATTGATGTTTCGGCACATCAGGGTGTGATCAATTGGCAGGCCGTTGCCTCGGAGGAGATTGATTTTGCGATCATTCGCGCAGGCTACCGTGGCTCCACCGTCGGAGAGCTTTATGAAGATGAGCAGTTTCGATACAATTTGCAAGCTGCTCAGGAAAACGGACTGCAAGTTGGCGTCTATTTCTTCTCGCAAGCTCTGAATGTCGAAGAAGCGCGTGAGGAAGCCGATTTTGTCTGTTCTCTTCTCGAAGGTACTTCCCTATCACTTCCCATATATTTCGACTGGGAGTTTATCGGTGGCCGTGTCGAGCGTTTGGGCGATGTGCCGATGACTGAATGCGCAGTGGCTTTTTGCGAAAGAGTCAAGGAAGTTGGCTTTGAGCCCGGTGTCTACTTCAATCAGGAATTCGGATATTATTACCTGGACATGACCAAGCTACAAGATTACCACCTGTGGCTTGCCGAATACAATGAGACCCCGACTTTCCTCTACCGATACGATTGCCTGCAATTCACCGATCACGGTAACATCGCAGGCATCGACACCACGGTTGACTTAAATATTCTCTTCAAATAACAGCTGATTTTCGGCTGTTACAGTCTGTCGAAAAACTTGATTTTCGACAGACTGACAGAGTTCAAAAAGTCGTCAAGACGAGCAAACCGAGCGCGTCGGCGTACGATGGTACGGTAGAGCTCGGTTTGCGATGTAAGTCAAAATGCCTTGCGCAGCAAGCATTTGAAGTGCTTTTTTGCTGTATCGGAGATACGTTCGCAATCGCTTATTTGAACACAGATCGCCAACCGCCAAAAATTTGCATTTTGACGATTGGCGACTTTTTTGACACTCTGTAACAGCCGATTTTCGGCTGTTATTTTTTCTATTCATCTTGGCAATAATGCATGCATAGGCTATAGAAAAACAATGGGAGGAACATATGAAACGAGTTGTCATTGCCATCTGTATCGTATTTGTCATTGCCGCAAGTATATGGAACGTCCGCAGCAAAAAAGAGTCTGTCCGGGTTGCACCATCTGTCGCAAGGTCCTTTGACGAAGAAGTGACACTACTGGTTGCGATGTCGGACGGTGTATGTGAAATGAATCTGAGGGACTATCTGATCGGGGTCATCAGCGCGGAAATGCCTGCCAGCTTTCCTTCAGAGGCCCTGAAGGCCCAAGCCATCGCTGCACGAACCTTCACCCTGCGCCAAGCTGATGGCAGAAAACATCCGAACGCCGATGTCTGCACGGACAGTACCTGCTGTCAAGGCTGGATCAAAAGCAGCAGCGAGGTCTTTTCGCAGGCAGTTACGGCTACCGACGGATTGGTTCTCACTTATGAAGGCGCCCTGATTGATGCAACCTACTTCTCCTGCTGCTCAGAGCGCACCGAGGCGGCAGTTTCCGTCTGGGGTGGAGATGTGCCCTATCTGCAGAGCGTGTCAAGTCCGGACGAATCCGATGCACCTCGTTATTTTGAACAAGTCAATTACAGCGCCGAAGAATTCTCGGCTATTTTGATGTCAACATATCCGCAAGTGGATTTGTCAAGCGACCCGGATGAATGGTTCGGCAAGATCAGCTACACCAAAGGCGGTGGCATCGACACCGCCATTATTGGTGGAATCAACATCTCCGGCACAGAACTTCGGAAAATTTTCTCCCTGCGCTCAACAAACATCACCTTTCAGACGTCACAAGACGAAATCCGTATGCTCACCTACGGTTATGGTCATCGGGTCGGTATGAGTCAATATGGTGCAAAGGCTTTGGCCGAAGCTGAACACAGCTTTGAAGAGATCCTGCTGCATTACTATACGGGTGTCGAAATATTCCGTTTGGAGATAGAAAAAACACCCCTTCCAAACACGGAAGAGGTGTAATTCCCGAAGTGATTAGTCCATGATCATGGACAGGAACAAAGTCAGCAGAACGAATGCGCCAGAAATCCACATAGTCAGACGGGCAAGCTTTGCTTCCTTCGTTGCAGCCTTGTTCTTGCCGAAGTAGTTATCGGAATTGCCTGCCAACGCACCAAGTCCATCTTCCTTGCCGGTTTGGAGCATGATGACCAAAATGACAGCAATGCAAGAAATAATCTGCATAATCAGAAGTACAGTTTCCATTTTTAACCTCCGTAAATTACCGCAATTGCGGCTGCGGTGTGCCGAGATCAGTTCTTTCGAACGAATATCCACATAGCATGAAATATTCTATCACACAAGTATGGAATTTTCAAGCACTATTTTCAATTTTTGTAATTATTTTGTCGCCCAATTGCCCGTAGCGGCGCAAGTCAGGTACGCATTGATGAAACCATCGATGTCACCGTCCATCACCGCATTGATATTTGTCATTTCATAAGCGGTTCTGGTGTCCTTGGCCAGAGTATAAGGCATGAAGACGTAGGAGCGGATCTGACTTCCCCATTCAATCTTCTGCTGGACACCCTTGATGTCAGAGATCTTTTCAAAATGCTCTCTCTCCTTGATCTCGACAAGCTTTGAGCGGAGCATACGCATACAATTTTCCTTATTCTGAAACTGGTCACGCTGCGTCTGGCAAGCCACAACGATGCCCGTCGGCTTATGTGTCAGTCGAACTGCAGATGAGGTCTTGTTGATGTGCTGGCCACCTGCACCGGAAGAGCGGTAGACCTGCATTTCGATATCCTCGGGGCGGATCTCGACCTCGACATCATCATCGATCTCAGGAATGACTTCGACAGCAGAGAAGGATGTATGTCTACGGCCGGCCGCATCAAAGGGCGACACACGGACAAGGCGATGAACGCCAGCCTCACTCTTGAGGAATCCATATGCATTTTCACCCTCGATCATGATGTCAGCAGACTTGAGGCCTGCTTCATCACCATCGAGATAGTCCAGAATCTTGTAGGTATAGCCATGCGACTCGGCCCAGCGGGTGTACATACGGTAGAGCATATAACACCAGTCCTGAGCTTCGGTGCCACCGGCACCTGCATGGAAGGACAAAAGCGCATTGTTGCGGTCATATTCGCCCGTGAGGAGGGTCTCAAGTCGTGCAGACTCCATGGCCGATTCCAGCTTCGCATAGCCATCTACAAGCTCGTCGAGCATCGAATCGTCATTCTCTTCCAGCGCCATCTCGCAAATCGTCATCAGATCATCCCACGAGGTCGACATCTGTGCATACTTATCGCGCTTCGTCTCAAGCACCTTTGTGCGCATGACAGCCTTCTGCGAGCGGGCAGGATCATCCCAAAAGCCGGGAGACTCCGCCATGGCGTGCAGACGTTCCAGCTCATCGAGCAGACTCTGCGGCAGATAGGCGGCCTTCAATTCCTGTAACTTCGGCTTCAGGTCATTGAGTTTTACCTTATATTCATCAAATTGAATCATATCAAATACCTCTCTTGGTCTTTCCTCAAAAAAGGTCGCTGCCGTCAAAGCAGCGACCTTTTTTGAAGTATTATTTGCGGAAAATGTCAAAAATCACATCGAGGTCATCCAGGTCAGAGGAGTCAACCTTCGGTGTATCAGGATTCATGGTTCCCTTAGATGCAGAATAGGCCCCCTTCTGCTCAGCTGCAGGCTTCTTCTTATCTGCAAAACCGGTTGCGATGACGGTAACACGCATCACATCTTCATAGTCGTCGGAATAAGTCGCACCAAAGATGATGTTCGCATCAGGGTTCGCAGCTTCCATAACAATGTTGGCAGCCGTCTCGACTTCATCAAGACCCAGCTCGGAAGATCCGGTGACATTGATCAGAACGCCCATGGCACCGTTGATGGAGGTCTCGAGCAGCGGACTGGAAACAGCGGCCATTGCAGCCTGCTCTGCCTTTTCCTTGCCGGAGGCAATACCCACACCCATATGTGCGTGGCCTGCGCCCTTCATAATGGCGGAAACGTCAGCAAAGTCAAGGTTGATCATCACGCGCTCAGAGTAACCGACGAGCTCGGAGATGGAGCTGACAGCCTGCTTCAGTACATCGTCAGCAATACCGAATGCATTGGCAAAGGTTATCTTCTGGTCAGTGACATACTTTAGGCGGTCGTTCGGGATAACGATCAAGGAGTCGACCTTAGCACCGAGATTTGCAATGCCTTCCTCCGCCTGTCTCATACGAGCAGCGCCCTCAAAACGGAAAGGCTTGGTAACGACACCAACAGTCAGAATGCCGGCCTCATGAGCCAGATCTGCAATGATCGGAGCTGCGCCCGTTCCGGTGCCGCCACCCATACCTGCGGTGATAAAGACCATATCAGCGCCCTCGAGAACCTTGGAGATGGCTGCGCGGCTCTCCTCCGCGGACTTCTTGCCGATCTCAGGCTTGGAGCCTGCGCCCATGCCACCGGTGAGCTTCTCACCGATCTGGAGCTTGTTTTCGCACTTGGACTTATTGAGATCCTGACGGTCGGTATTGACGACGATGAACTCAACGCCGCCGATCTCATCATCGATCATGCGGTTAACAACATTGTTGCCTGCGCCACCGACACCGATGACTTTAATATTAACTACTTTTTCTGCAAAAATTTCGGACATTGTAAATCTCCTCCTATGTATACTAAAAAGCGACTGTTGCTATTATGTGCAGATTTATACTGTTATATTTTAACCTAAAAATTCTCTTAGGTCAATAGAGTTTCTCGTATTTTGTAAAAATATTTACAAAATTTCTACAATTATTCCTCATTGAGAGTCACATACACATTTCCGTCGATTGCCTGCGTAAGGTCAATGGTACCGGTAGCATAATTTTTCTGCGATTCAACGACCTGCTTGAGATAGCTGATCTTGTAATCCAAGTCGCTCGTGTCACCGAGACGAACCAGGAATCTGTCCTTGTACCACAGAGAGATATCGTGCGAGCTCGGTACGCTGACCGAATAGATTTCCTTCTGCATGGAGCGGTTTTCGATCATGTTCAGCACTTGCTTCAGCGCCTCCATCTGCCCCATCGCGGCGATCTCCTCCCCCTGCGGTGCCATCACATGGACATTTCCACCGATCTCTGGCGTAACGATGCGCATATCCTCAATGGTGATGTGCTCCTTCGCTCGCTCATGCGTGATCTTTTCAGTTGCCTTGCCGCCTGCGGTCACAAGATAGTAATCACCACGGCTGTCCTGCACAGCATAAGCTGCGTCATATTCCTCAACGCTGATGATCACCGTATCGGGAAGCTGGCGACTCACACGAACGCTGGAAACATACGGACAATGCGCCATAATATTGCCCGCAATCTCCCCTCGCGACAAAAGCAGCAGATTGTCGCCCTTCTCTGTCTTTGCAGCCGCTGCGATTTCCTCTTTGGTGTAGTAGCTATTGCCCTGCACCTCAATGCTTCTGACGCGGAAGAAAATAATAATGCTCAGAACGATCACCAGAATGATCGCGCCCATGATCAGAAGCCGTCTGTAGGTCTCGCGACTGATACGCTTACGGGCCTTGTTTCTGCGTTTTGCTTTTTTCGTCTGTTTTTGGCGAACCGTATTGAGCTGTTCCATCTCTTTGCGCTCCTCGCGTCTGCGCTGCGCAACCTGCGCCGCTCTCGAGGTTCGTTCCCGATTCGTCGGTCGTCTGTTCCCGTTGTCCATATGTTCTACTCCGTAATCTTGATCTGCGCACCCAAGCTGCTGAGCTTCTGTACAAACGACTCATAGCCTCTTTGTATGTGCGCAATATTTGATATGCTGCTCGTGCCCTCGGCATTCAGCGCGGCAAGCACCATGGCAGCACCGCCTCGAAGGTCTGTCGCAGCAACGTTTGCCGCGTGTAAGCGTCCAACACCTTTCACCACCGCATAACGATCTGCGGCATAAATATCCGCCCCAAAGGAACGCAGTGCCGGCACGTGGCGAAAACGGTCGGAAAAAATATTCTCTTCAAAAACCGTCGATCCTTCCCCCGTGGCCATTGCCGCCATCATCGGCGCTTGTGCATCAGTCGGGAATGCATCATACGGCGCGGTTCGGATCGATCCGCAAGAATGCAAGTGCTTGCATGATAGCCAAATACGGTCTTCTGATACGCGCACGCAGCAGCCTGCCTTTTTCAGGCTCTCCAGCACAGCTGTTAGATGTCTCGGCTGAGCCGAAAGGAGCTCGACGCTGCCTCGGGTAATCGCCGCTGCGCACAGATAAGTTGCCGCTTCCATGCGGTCGGGCATCACCGTATGCGTCGCTCCATGGAGCCTTCTGCCGCCTCGGATGCGAAGCACAGAGGTATTTGCACCCGAGATCTGCGCGCCGCATTTTTTAAGGTAGCAGATCAGATCGGCAATTTCCGGTTCTCTCGCAGCATTGCACAAGACGATCTCCTGATCGCAGCGCAGCGCGGCCAAAAGAATATTCTCCGTTGCGCCCACGCTCGGAAACGGTAATGCAATGGTGCATCCTCGCAGCGCTTCTTCCTTGCAGCAAAGCACATTTCCCTCGTACTCGCAGCGATAACCCATATGCCGCAGGCCAAGCAGATGCAGGTCGATGGGTCGCTCCCCCAACGGGCAACCTCCCGGCTGTGTGATCCTCGCCTCACCGAAGCGGGCAAGCAGCGCACCGAGAAAGATCACGGCCGCACGCATCGTAGCCATCAGGTTCGGCGCAATCTCGCAACGGTTTGCAGGATATGTATCGACCACCACACAATCTTCCCGCAGCTGCACCTTGCAACCGAGACTTTTGAGTATCTTCAGCGCATTGCTGACATCCGAAATATTCGGACAGCAATGCAGGCGGCTTTGATCCGCGCACAGAACACTCGCAGCCAAGATCGGAAGTGCCGCATTTTTTGCGCCGCCGATCGGCACTTGGCCACACAGCGGTATCGCTCCCGTAATTTGATAGGTCGGCATAGGCAAACCTCCGTTCGGAAAATTTGCCCTATCCTATGCAAAAAGTATTCTCAGCGTGATAAATCGCAGATAATGTTATAAATACGCTCTGCCGAGTCGATCACGGCCACCTCACGCAAGGCTGTGCGCATCTTTGCACATCGCTCTTCATCTTCCAGCAGCTCCTTGGCCGCTTCATAAAGAACCTTGCCGTCACACTCGTTCTCACCAATGACGACCGCTGCGCCACGCTGCTTCAGAACATTCGCGTTCTTTTCCTGATGATTGTTCGTCACATTCGGAGATGGAACAATGATGCACGGTGTACCTGCCGCCGCAATCTCATTGAGCGTCGATGCACCGGCACGGCCGATGATCAGGTCAGCAGCTGCCATCAATGTTGGCATATTGTAAATATATTCCTGCATCGTCACCATCGGGTGTGCCTGCAGGTCAACCCCCTGCTCTTTGACATACTCCGGCATCCATCGCCAGCCGAAGGAACCAGTGGCATGGATATGACGATAGCGTTTCTCTTCACATTCCAGTTTCATAAACTGTGCGATCTTCTTGTTCATCTCACGCGCTCCGAGGCTGCCCCAGGCAGAAACGATCAATTTCTCATTTCCAAGCCCGAGCTCCGCTCTGGCTTCCGCGCGCTTCGTGTATATAAATTCCTCCCGCACAGGCATGCCGACCGAAATCACTCTGTCGGTATTTTTATATTCCTTTGCACTCTCGGAAAAGCTGACCAGAATTTTATCGACCTTGTCACAAACCATTTTGGTGGCAAGGCCCGGCACGGCATTCGCCTCGTGCAGCGCCGTCGGGATGCCCATTTTGGTTCCCATCTTCAGCATCGGGAAGCTCGCATAGCCACCTGTGCCCAAAATTACATCAGGTTTGAACTCCTCGATGATTCTTTTTGCCTTTTTCAAGGCCTTGCGGACGGTGAAGACCGTCTGCACATTATGGCAGATCGCTGTCGGCTTGAAGCTTCTCAGATAATTCGAGATCGTGACAGTCTGTAGACGAAAGCCCTCCCTCGGGACAAGCTTCGTCTCCATACCATCATCGGCACCGACAAATAAAATCTCGCAATTCGGTTTTCGTTCACGGAGGATCTTCGCAACAGCAATGGCAGGATTGATATGGCCGCCCGTGCCGCCGCAGGTAAAGATAACTCTCATGTTCGGTCTCCTCTACTTTGGACTTTGCGTAATACTACGCGAAATGTTAAGCATCATGCCCGTTTGGGCAAGCTGCATGATCACGGCCGTACCACCGTAGGAAAAGAGCGGCAGCGAGATGCCCGTGGAGGGCAAGGAATTGGTGACAACCGCAATATTGAAAATGATCTGCAAGGCCAGCAGGGTCGTCAGACCCGATGCCATCAGCATCGAAAATCGGTCACGGCAATGGATGGCAATCCAAAACCCTCGGAGGATCAAAAGCGTAAACAGCACAAGGATCAAAATCGCTCCGACAAAACCGAGCTCCTCACAGATAATCGCAAAAATATAATCATTGTGCTCCTCCGGAAGATACTGATACTTCTGTCTGCTCATTCCGAAGCCGAGTCCGAGCCAGCCGCCGGAGCCAATAGAATAAAGCGATTGCACAACCTGGTAGCCTTCATCTGAGGCATAGGAAAAGGGATCCGTCCAGGCAGAAAGGCGATCGCTCGTATAGCCGCCCGAAAGGATCAGCATGAGGATCAGAGCCGCCCCCGTGCCTCCGATAATGCAGATCCACTTGCGGCTTGCACCGCCAATGAGAAGCATCACAAAGCATAGCACGCAAACGATGATCGTTGCGGAAAAATGCGGCTCGATGATGAGCAGAAAGGCGATCAGGCCCAATGCGCAGAAGCACACGAAAAATGTCGAATCGGACTTGATTCGCTCACGCCGCCTGGTCATCACCGCCGAGACAAAGATGATCAGCGCAACCTTGGCTATTTCAGACGGTTGAAAGCTGAAAATGCCAAGGTTCAGCCATCTTTTTGCGCCGCCTCCGACCAGGCCGAACAAAAACACAGCAACCAGAAGCACAACGGCTGAAAGATAGATCGGGCCGCTAAATTTCATGTACCAGGTGTACGGCACACGGCTGACAGCATACATCACGCCAAGGCCGACAAGTGCAAAGACCGCCTGCCGCAAAAAGATGGCAGCGGAATTTCCGTCAAAATCATGATAAGCACTTGGAAAGCTGGCCGAAAACAACATCACAAGGCCAATTGCAAGCAAGATGAGCGTGAGGACAAGGTACGGAAGATCGATGACACCTGCATCGTTGACAACGATTCGTTTGGCAGGAGGTCTCCCCTCCCGTGCAGGCTCTTTGCGAAGCATACCATACCCCCTTCAATCAAAATCAAATGTTCACACCAACCCAGGCGATTGCACACATAATGATGGTGACAGTGACAAAAACGAACCAGATCTTCTTCTCAGACCAACCACACTTCTCAAAATGGTGATGTATGGGAGCCATCTTGAAGATGCGCTTGCCGTGAGAGAGCTTGAAGTAGCCAACCTGAATGATGTCGCTCATGGCCTCAACGATGTAAATAAAGCCGACAAAGACAAGCACCAGAGGCATGTTCAGTGCAAAAGCCAGACCGCAGACCGCACCGCCCAAAAACAGAGAGCCGGTGTCGCCCATAAAGACCTTTGCCGGATAGAAGTTGTACAGCAGGAAGCCACACAGGCCACCCAGAAGTGCTGCCGGGAAGGTTGCAAGGCCCGCCTGCTTTGCACTCATGGAAACCAGAATGAAGAACAGCATCACGGGTGCCGTAACACCACTTGCAAGGCCGTCGATGCCATCGGTCAAATTAACGGCATTGACGCAGCCGACGATGATGAAGATCGCAGCTGCCAAGTACAGCAGCTTCGGCACCGACCAGACCGAGCCCTTAATGAACGGGATGTACAGCTCATAGCTCAGATTGTCGCTGAAATGCAGCGCAGCAAGGAAAAGAGCCGAGGCCGCAACCTGCAGAACCAGCTTCTGAATGCCGGTCAGCCCCAGGTTTCTCTTCTTCTTAACCTTGATAAAATCATCCAGAAAACCGATCAGGCCGAACATCAGCGCAAGTCCGAGGACAATCAGGTTCATGAACTGGCCCTCAGCATAGGCAAACCATGCCGTTGCCACACACAAAACCGAAGCCGCAATGAACATCAGGCCGCCCATAGTCGGTGTGCCCGCCTTGTTGTTGTGCCATGTTGGGCCGATCTCCTTGATCGACTGACCTGCCTTAAGCGCAACAAGTGCAGGAATCAGGAATTTTCCAAGCACTGCCGAGAGCAGAAACCCGCCCAAAACCGAAACCAAAATCATGATCATATCCATGTTACTTTTCTCCTTCGCTATCTACTAAATCTACGAGCTTAAGAACCCGTTCCATCCGCATTCCGCGGCTGCCCTTGAACAGCAGGGTGTCTCCGGGCAGCATCTGTTCTTTCAAAGCCTGCGCAAGGGCTTCGTGGGTCTCAAAAGCCTCCGCGTAGGCCATTTTCAGCATTTTTGCACCCCGAACATACTCTCTTGCAAACTCGCCGTAGGCAAAGAGTAGGTCTGCTGTGCGGGCGGCCTCCGTACCGACCTCAAAATGCGCCTGCGGTGCGTAGTCGCCGAGCTCCAGCATACCGCCGAGAACAGCAATCCTTCTCCCCTTCTGTTGCGCAAGCACGCCCAGAGCCGCACGCATGGACTCAGGTCCTGCGTTGTAGCAATCGGCGATCACGCGCACAGCATTCTTTTCATACACATTCTGGCGCATCCCTGTGTTGCGAAAATTCGCAAGTCCTGCCTGCAGATTCTCTGTACTGACTCCGCACAGGCAGCCAACCGTAATGGCACACAGCGCATTCAGGACGTTGTGCTCCCCAACGATCGGAAGCTCAACGGGAAATTCCTGTCCGAAAGCGTGGGCGGTAAACCGTGTCTTACCGTCATAAACCGCAATATCGGTCGCTCGGATATCGTTATACCCTGCAAAGCCAAACTCAATGGCACCGTAAGCATCGCTGACCTCGTGCAAAAGGTCGTTGTCTCCACAGAACACGATCTTCCCTTCGGGCCGGAGTCCTTCGAGAATCTCCAGCTTTGCCTTTAAGATTCCCTCACGGGAGCCGAGGTTTTCCATGTGCATCGTGCCAACATTGGTGATGACAGCAATATCGGGTGCAGCGATGTCCGTCAGGGCAGAGATCTCGCCTGCGTGGTTCATGCCCATCTCGAGCACTGCTGCCTGGCAATCCGTATGGAGCGACAAAACGCTCACAGGAAGTCCAATGTCATTGTTGTAATTGCCCTCCGTCTTCTGTGTTCGGAGGGTGGTCGCAAGCACCGAAGAGATCATTTCCTTCGTGGTCGTCTTGCCGACCGAGCCGGTAATGCCGACCGCTTTGCAGGAGAGGCTCTGTCTGTATTCTTTTGCGATCTTCTGCAACGCAGCAAGCGTGTCTTTGACATAGATCGCAGGGATATCTTCCTCCAAGGGCTGGCTGGCCAGGACAGCAGCCGCACCGCTCTCGATCGCACTGCGGGCAAAATCATGACCGTTTCTTACGCCGACAAGCGCCACGAACAGCTCATTCTTGCGAATCCGTCGGGTATCGAAGCAGGCTCCGCCAAACACCCTTGCCTCAAATTTTTCCGCAACTGTGCCGCCGCACCACTGTGCAGCCTGACTCAGTGTGATTGCATTTCGCATAAAGCCTCGGCAACCTCCTCGCGTTCATCCAAGTGTGTTTTTTCCGTACCGAGGATCTGATATGTCTCATGTCCCTTTCCGGCCAACACTATCATATCATCTTTTTCCGCCAAACGCAAGGCCAACCGTATCGCTTTGCGACGATTCTCTTCCACGATATACGGTGTGTTTGTGTTTTTCATTCCTCCGAGAATGTCTCCAATGATCTTCATCGGATCCTCGGTGCGGGGATTATCCGATGTAACGATGACAAGATCCGACAGCTCTGCCGCATCCTTGCCCATCGTTGGCCGTTTCGTGTTGTCGCGGTCGCCACCGCAGCCAAAGACCGTAATGATCCTTGCCTTGGCAAAATCCCGGACGGATCTGAGAACATTCTGTAAGCCGTCGGGCGTATGGGCATAGTCTATGAGCACGGTAAAATCATACCCCGGCGTCGGAACAACCTCGATGCGTCCCTTGACACCCTTTGCCTGCGACAAAGCTTCGACCGCTTCTTGCAGACCAAGGTTCAGCTGTTTTGCAATGCCGAGCACCAAAAGGCAATTACTCACCGTAAATCTGCCGGGAATTCCCACACGCAGATGGTGGCATTCCTCGTCGCAGCAGACATCCATCTCAATGCGATCCGATTCCAGCACGATATTCTTTCCCATCAGCTCGGCTGGCTTCTGCCAGCCGACCGTCATGCGCGTGCAGGTGGCATCGTGCATCATCGTCTGCGCATATTTCGTATCGGTATCAAAAACACCATTTTTGCACTGTCTGAAAAGCAGAGCCTTCGCCTGGGCATATTCCTCCATGCTTCCGTGAAAGTCCAGATGATCCTGCGTGAGATTCGTAAATGCGCCAATCTCAAAGGGGATCTGTGCTGTCCTCTCCTGCGCCAGCGCGTGGGACGAAACCTCCATCAGCACATATGCACAGCCTGAATCATACATCTGCTTCAGCACGCTCTGCAGTTCCATGGCGCCGGGTGTCGTACGTTCGCCGTGCAACACCTCATCCCCGATCATTTTGCAGATCGTGCCAATCAGGCCAACCTTCTTTCCGGTCGTCTTTTCCAGAACTGCCTTGAGCAAATAGGTCACCGAAGTCTTCCCATTCGTTCCGGTGATGCCGATCATTTTCATTTTTTCGGCTGGTCTGCCGTAGAAGTTCGCAGCGATCTGTGCCATAGCGGTACGAGCGCTCTGCACCTGCACCCACTCAGTTCCCTGAGGCATCTCCTTTTCGCAGATCACAATCCTTGCGCCACGACTGATGGCATCGGGAATATAGCGATGTCCGTCCGTACTGTAGCCAACGACGGCAATGAACAGGCCGCCGTCCATGACCTCGCGGCTCGAATCGGTAATCGATGTAATTTCCGCATCCATGCAGGCCGTCGCATTCACAACCGCAACGCCTTCGAGCAATTTCTCTAACTTCATATGTACTCCTTTGTGTCAATCCATTGCCGTCGTGTCGGCAAAAATAACCGTAACCGTAGTTCCGAGGGCGACCTCCGTCCCCTCCTTCAGATCCTGACTTGTGACTAAAACGTGCTTTGCCCTCAGATCGGTTCCCTTCGCCTGCAGATACAGGCCAAGGTCGTTAAGAAGCTTTGTCGCTTCCTCGACTGTAAGACCAATCAGACTCGGCACCTTAACCTTGTGGGTCGGCATCGTTTCGTCTGTGTATAAAATGACGGTAGAATTGCCGGGAAGTTCCTTCCCTGCCGCAGGAATCTGTCCGACGATCTGACTGCCGTTTCCGATAATTCGGTATTGCAGAAAATTTTCACCCAGAAGCTTTTGTGCCTGTTCCTCGGTTTTCCCTATAAGCTGCGGCATGATCACATTCACACGCGACATGTCCTGCTCGGAATAATTTGCCTCCACACCGAGGTAGGGCAAAATATCCTCAAATACGGCCGCAACGGTCGGTGCTGCCATCACACCGCCCGAGACATACTGACCGCTGTTCGGGTTCGGTGTATCAAGAGCGACTAAAACAATGTACTGCGGGTGCTCCATCGGCGCAACACCGACGAAGGATACGATCTTGTCTTTGGTAAAGTTGCCGCTCTCATCACGCGTATCTGTCTTTTCGGAGGTGCCCGTCTTGCCACCGATCGTATAGCCTGCTACCTTGGCATTCTTGGCTGTCCCCTCCGTTACAACGGATTGCAAGAGCTCACACATGGTACGCGAGGTCTCCTGAGAGATCACCTGCCGGATCACGGTGCGCTCATTTTTCTTGACGGTGTTGCCATCTGCATCCAGCACCTCCGAAACGATGTACGGCTGCAGGACATAACCACCGTTGACCACGGCCGCAATGGCACGCACGATCTGTAGCGGTGTCGGCTTGACCGTCTGGCCGAAAGAGGTCGAAATAAGGTAGCTCGTGCCGTGGGTCTTCGCATCCGACAGTCGCTGCCTCGAATGGAACAGACCACTCGCCTCACCGGGTAGGTCGATCCCTGTGGCATTCAAAAGGCCAAAAGCCTCGCAGTAATCATAGAGCGTTTCACCGCCTGTCATCAGGCCGATATGCCCGAAGGCAAGATTGCATGAATTTTGCAGCGCCTGCGCCGTCGTCTGTGAGCCGTGGCCCTTGTGCTGCCAGCAGTTGAGTTCCTGTGCTCTACCTTCAAATTTCTCTCTGCCCGAGCAATAAAAATGGTCGTTCAGCGTCACCGCGCCGGAATCGATGGCCGTCGCCATCGTTACGACCTTGAAGGTCGAGCCTGGTTCGTAGCCGTCACAGACGCAGCGGTTTCTCCACTGCGACAGCCTTGCTGTAGCAACCAGGTCGTTGTATTCGTCTAATTTCTCTTGGCGCTCAGTGCTGTCCTGCGGAAGTTGCATCGCAGCATCATAAATCGCCTGCGCCTGCGCTTCCTTTTGCGGGTCAAAAATTTCAAGATAGTGATTCGGGTCATAGCCACCGATGGTCGCCATCGCAATCAGCTCTCCCGTGTTGACATCCATCACAATGCCGAAGGCACCGTTTTGCACATCATATCTGTCGATCGCATCATGCAGCTGCTTTTCCAGAGCCCTCTGTACCGTCAGATCGATCGTCAGCACGAGGCTGTCGCCGTCGCTGGCCTCGTAGTATTTTTCGTAGGAATAAAGCATTTCCGTCTCGTGGTTGCCCCTTGTGGTGATCACGGCTCCGGCCGTCCCCTCCAATGTGGAGTTATAATAGGATTCCAATCCTTCCGAACCAACATTTTCCGTGTTGGTGAAGCCGAGAAGCTGTGAGGCGACCTCGTTATTCGGGTAATAGCGCATGGAATCCGGCTCCAAATGCACGCCGACCAGGTCGTTTTCGCTCAAAAAATCTCTGACTCGGTTGCAAACCTCGAGTCCCTGCTTGCGCTTTAGCACCTTGTAGCGCATCGTGGTATCGGCCGCCTGCTTTTTGATAAATTCCTCATCCAATTCGAGAATTTGCGACAGATTTCGTGCCAGAAAATCAATATCCACCTGATTTTCTTTCAACTGCAACGGGTCAAGAAAGATCGTCTCCACACTTGCAGAGGCTGCAAGTGTCGTCATATTGCGATCATAGATCACACCTCTCGAAGCCGTGACTGAGGTGGATCTTGTCTGATTTCGGATTGCAAGCTCCTCATATTTTTTATGCTGTCCCAGCATCAGGTATCCCAATCTGCCGCCCAGCACAAGAAAAAGGACGATCACCAAGCCCATCGCACAGACAATCATTTTTCGCAAATCGGAGTCCGTAACAACAGATTTCCTCGCCTTTTGTGGGCGTTTTTTCCTCTTTTCGACATCCTCCCGTCTCATTGCTGCCTCCTTGCCGCCATTTGAAAAAATCCAAAAACATGGGCGGCAACTTCGCTCACCGCCCATGCTCTGTCATTGTCTATATATGCGCATTCAGGAGAAGTATGCCGTCACATTGGCAAAAGCTCCTCGGAAGGCATCGAAAACCAATTCAAAAATATCCCGCTCTTCATCCATCGCAAAAACCTGCGTGGTGTCTCCCTCGCCGATGCTGACATAGCGGATCTGATCCGGTGTCGGTCTGTGCATTCCTAATGCCAGAGCGCGCTGTTCGATCACCGCCAGATCGATCTTGCTTTCATAATCGGCCTGCAGTTTTTCGTTCTGTTCGCTGAGCATACGCTTTTGTTCCTCCAGCTTGCTGATGTCATTGCGTGTTTCAAACATTCCGACATAGCTGAAAAGAACCAAAAGCAGCATCATAACCGCCGTCAATGCCCCAAGCACTGCGATCGGAGAGATCGAGAGCTTATAGCGCACCTTGCGCTGCGGTACGGTCGGCGCATCAGGCAATCGTTCGGGTTGCTTGAGCGGCTGCGCCGTGTTATTCAGGAACATATCATAGGCCGCCGAACCGTTGTATCTGCGTTCCATCTGCGCCTACTCCTTTCGCTTAAAGTTTTTCACACACACGCAGCTTTGCGCTGCGTGCTCTTGGGTTTTCTTCCAGCTCCTTTGCTCCCGACAAGATCGGCTTTCGGCTGATTAGCTTCACACGCGGTTTCTTGCCGCAAACGCAGATCGGAAATTCAGGCGGACAGGTGCAACCCTTAGCTGCCTCCTGCATCGCATTTTTGACGATCCGATCCTCAAGGGAGTGGAAAGTGATCACCGCAAGGCGACCGCCCGGGTTGAGGCGCTCAATTGCCGCATGCATCATCTTGCTGACCGAGCCAAGCTCGTCATTGACCGCAATGCGAATCGCCTGGAAGCTCCGCTTTGCAGGATGCTGCTTTTCACGCAGCGCTTGCGCCGGCATCGCACCCTTGATAATATCGACCAGCTCCATAGTCGTTCTGATCGGTTCTTGCTCACGGCGCTTGACAATGGCCGAAGCAATCGACGGCGCATAGCGCTCCTCGCCGTATTCATACAAAATTCTTCTTAGCTCTTCATAGTCCCATTCATTGACAACCTCGTAGGCCGAAAGGACATCCCGCGCATTCATGCGCATATCCAGCGGTGCATCGGCCATATAGGAAAAGCCTCTCGAAGCATCATCCAACTGTGGAGAAGATACGCCCAAGTCAAAGAGCATTCCGTCGATCCCCTCTAAACGCAGTTCGTCTAAAATCGAGTGAATCTCAGAGAAATTCGAATGCACCATTGTCACGCGCTCAGCAAACGGCTCAAGTCGCTGCGAGGCCGCCATGAGCGCAACCTCGTCACGATCGACACCGATCAGTCTACCGCTGTCCAGGCGCTTTGCAATCTCGTAGGAATGACCTGCACCGCCGAGAGTGCCATCCAAATAAATGCCGTTCGGTCGAATGTTCAATGCCTCGATGCATTCGTCCAGCAAAACAGATTTGTGTGAAAATTCCATATCAGAAGCCCAACTCCTCCATAATGGTCGCAAGCGCCTGCGGTGTGAGGTACTTCTCCTCCTCCACCTCGTAGCGCTCGGGAGACCAGATCTCCGCTCTGCCAATCTGTCCGATGAACAAAACCTCTTGGCCGATTCCTGCATAAGCACGAAAATCCTCGGGCAGCTGGAACCGCCACTGCTTATCCGGCTCGCATTTGTACACATTTGCAAGGAAAACGCGCATATGGCGACTTTTCGACGGTGGCAGTTCATTAAAATGATCCTGCAGTCTCTGCCACTCTGCCTCGGTATAAATGGTCAGGCAAGCATCGGGGGCCTTGGCTATATAAAATTCCGTACCGAGCTTCTCGCGCAGCTTCGCAGGCACAAAAACGCGCCCCTTCGGGTCAAGCGTGTGTTTATATTTACCAAACATCCCCTCACCTCACTCCATTTTACTCAACTTTCATCCATTTCACTCCACTTTTGTACAGTATACACCCTCTTGGCAAAAAAATCAATCTTTTTTTCGCATTTTGTGTGAAAGATCATATTTTTCTATTGCATTTTTCGAGTTTTTCAAACATTCATTCGTATAAATCGACGTTTTTGTTGTTGTCATCGTCTGAATGCAAGATCATAGTAAACACAGGAGAATCATCATTGGACCTTTCAGGCGCAGGTTCTCATCGATTGAGACGGACGCATCAAAACAACCCCAACATGACACGTGTAGAAAGCTGCGCGCTGCAAAAAAACAGGGATAGGCCTTAGCCTATCCCGCAGTCTGTCAAATAACCCCTGTTTTGCGTCAAGCAAGACAGGGGTTATTTGACAGACTGTATTTGGTGATTCCATGGATCACCAAATGGATTATAAATGATATCTGTCAAAAAGACTATACAATAACGCAAAAACGGATAAAATTCGGCCATATCGAAACATCCGACCGAAACAGACGGAAGGCTGAAAAGAAAAAGCACGGCAAAGCCGTGCTTTTTCTTCGATTACCGATTGTAATTGATCACTTTTTCAAACTTTTCGGCAATCAGGCTGGCGCCGCCGATCAGGCCACCGTCGATTTCCGGTTGGCTCATCAGCTCACCTGCGTTCTTGTCGTTCATGCTGCCGCCGTAAAGGATTCGGACATCGTCGGCTGCATAGCCGAACACCTCTCGGATCGCCTTGCGGATGGCTGCGATGGTCTGATTGGCATCGCTTGCGGTCGCGGTCATGCCCGTACCGATTGCCCATACAGGCTCATAAGCAATGACTACATCGCGGATCTGAGCACTCGTAACACCGCAAAGAGCTGCCTTTGTCTGCAGGCAGACGACTTCATTTGTAATGCCAATCTGCTTCTGCTCGAGGCTCTCGCCAACACAAACGATCGGCTTCAACCCTTGTTCCAGCACCTTCAGGGTCTTCTTGTTGACCGTTTCATCGGTCTCGCCGAAGTACTGGCGGCGCTCGGAATGGCCAAGAATGACGTATTCCACACCCAGCTCCTTCAGGCTGGCGCAGTTGACCTCGCCGGTGAAGGCACCCTTGTCCTCAAAGTGAACATTCTGTGCGCCGAGCTTGATCTCGCTGTCCTTGAGCTGTGCAGAGGCCGCAAACAGGCTCACGGTCATCGGACAAACCACAACCTCAGCATTGGTCTTGGTCTGGATCTTCTTGAGCTCGGCAATGAGCTTCACTGTTTCAGCAGGCGACTTGTTCATCTTCCAGTTGCCTGCGATCATCGGTCTTCTCATAGGATCAATACAGCGTCTTGCGGATCTCCACGTTTCCGCTCGGGCACGTATTCTTGCAGTTGCCACAGTTGACGCACTTGTGCTCGTCGGCAGTGACACCGGAAACAATCTTACCGGTGGAGCTTGCGCCAATACGGTTTGCGCCTGCGTTGATCATTGCAACAGCGTCAGCATAGGTACGCACGCCGCCAGAAGCCTTGACACCGATGTCGGGGCCAACAGTCTCACGCATGAGGCGGATATCCTCGACAGTTGCGCCGCCGGTGGAGTAACCGGTAGAGGTCTTGACAAAGTGAGCACCAGCCAGCTTGGCAACGGTACAAGCCTTGACCTTCTCTTCGTCGGTCAGCAGACAAGCCTCGATGATGACCTTAACGGTTGCACGACCCTTAACAGCATTGACAACACCCTCGATGTCGCGCTTGACGAGCATCCAGTCGCCGGACTTGATGGCGCCGACGTTGATCACCATGTCGATCTCACGAGCGCCCTTGGTGGCAGCGTCGGAAGCCTCAAAGGCCTTGGTCTCAGGAGTGCATGTACCGAACGGGAATGCAATAACGCAGCAAGGGGTAACACCGCTGCCTTCGAGCTGCTGTGCAACGTACTGAATGTAGGACGGGTTGACACAGACGCTGGCGCAGTGGTACTTCTTTGCCTCGTCGCAGATCTTACGAATATCAGCAACACTTGCCTCGGGCTTGAGGAAGGTGTGGTCGATATACTTGGCCATATCAGCAGCGTTGTTGTTTGCAGCAGGAGCTGCCGGCTGCTGACCGTACTTAGCGCAGATTTCCTCCGTCACTTGGCGGATGATTTCATTAATATCCATGAACAGTTGTTCCTTTCGTAATCTTTATTTGCGAGCCTCTTCCGCAATCTTTGCCGTTGCGGTCAGACCCAGACGCGATGCACCTGCGGCCATGAGCTGCTCAGCCTGTGCAAGCGTCTTGATGCCGCCGTCGATCTTGATTCCGACGTTGCGACCTAAAATATCATATGCGAGCTTCACATCCTCAACGCGGGCACCGTGTCCGCTTAGCATGTTCTGAATCTTGACATAGTCCACACCGCTGCCGCGCAGCATCGTTAGGACCGCACGCTTTTCCTCGGCGGTATATACGCTGTGCTCAAAAACAGCCTTGATCTTCGCCTTACCTGCAGCAAGACGCACGATCTCCTCAATCTCACGTTGGGCAACATCGAGTCTGCCGGACTTGATGGCAAGCACATTGAGTGCCACATCGATCTCGGTGGCACCATTTGCCATGCATTCCTTCAGCTCTGCGATCTTCGCAGCCTGGGACATACAGCCGTGTGGGAAACCGATGGCGGTTCCGACCGCAACAGGGCTGCCCAGAAGTACTTCTCTGGCAGCCGCAACATAGTACGGTGCAACACAGACAGCCGCTACGGCATATTTTCTTGCCACAGCGCATTCCTTCTGGATCTTTTCCAAAGTGGTGTCAGGATTCAGCAGAGAATGCTCCAGATGTGCCACAACATCAGTACCGCAGACCAGTCCCTTGCAGGGGGCCGGCTCGGCTTCCATATGGAAATGTTGCAGCACGAGGCGCTCTACCTCTTTACGGATTGCTTCAATATCCATCAGTGATACTCCCTTGTTTCGCCCTCGTAGGTGATGTGATCAATGACACCGCAGATCGTCTGATCTCCGATGAATTGCTTGCCCAGCAGGATGCCTGCCGCACCGCCGTCGGCGGCGACAATCACCGTATCTCCGATGCCGGCATGCGCCACATCGAAGACGATGGCATTATTGCCGGTCAAATTTCCGTTCTCGTCGAGGTAGTCGACGATCATCAGCTTCTGACCCTCAAATCCTTTGTCCTTGATCGTGGAAACGACGTTTCCTACGACTCTGGCGATCTTCATCCCATCTTGGGCAGGATGCCCTCAACGTCATCGTGCGGAGACGGAATGACATGGCAGCCGTACAGCTCGCCAACCCGCTTTGCAGCCGTTGCGCCTGCGTCAACTGCGGCCTTGACAGCGCCGACATCGCCGCGGACCATAACGGTGACCAAGCCGCTGCCGATCTGCTCCTTGCCGATCAGGTGAACATCTGCTGCCTTAACCATAGCATCGGCTGCCTCGATAGAGCCGATCAAGCCACGGGTCTCAACCATTCCAAGTGCTAACTTCATAATAATATCCTCCAATTATTCAGGTTTCAGTTGTAAATTATAGGTATCAATAAATCCGGCGATGGCGGCATCGGCAGGAACCCTCTTATGGAAGATCCTGCTGGCCTCCTTCGAGCCGATCATGTAGACTAAGTCGCCTCTACCGGCCTGTCGGGTGGAGTCTGCCGCCACGATCATTTTTGTTTTTTTACCCTTTTCGATCAGGTGCACCACGAGAAACGGGATGTTTTCCAAGCCCTCTTCCTTCACTGTGGCGACCACATTACCGACGACTTCCCCGATGTACATGGTTTAGCCGATCGTGGGCAGAATGCCCTCGACATCATCGTGCGGGGACGGAATGACATGGCAGCCGTACAGCTCGCCAACGCGCTTTGCAGCCGTTGCGCCTGCGTCAACTGCAGCCTTAACTGCGCCGACATCGCCACGGACCATAACGGTGACCAAGCCGCTGCCGATCTGGGTCTTGCCAATGAGGTGAACGTTTGCTGCCTTGACCATTGCGTCGGCTGCCTCGATAGCGCCGATCAGGCCACGGGTCTCAATCATACCAAGTGCAAGCTTCATGTGTAGTTTCTCCTTTCAAATTAAGCCATCGTCGGAAGAATGCCTTCGACATCGTTGTGCGGGGACGGGATGACATGGCAGCCGTACAGCTCGCCAACACGCTTTGCAGCCGTTGCGCCTGCGTCAACTGCAGCCTTAACTGCGCCGACATCGCCACGGACCATAACGGTGACCAAGCCGCTGCCGATCTGGGTCTTGCCAATGAGGTGAACGTTTGCTGCCTTGACCATTGCGTCGGCTGCCTCGATAGCGCCGATCAGGCCACGGGTCTCGATCATGCCTAATGCTTCTTTCATTATAAAATCCTCCATTTATGTTGTTTATTTTAATTTTTAATATAACGACTGAATGATGTCCGGATGTGGGGACGGGATCACAACACTCTCGCTCATGAGCCCCTTGGCCTCTGGCAGCTTCTCGCCTGCAGAAATCGCTGCACGAACCGCTGCGACCTCACCGGTGAGGGTGATAAAAGACTTGCCACCCAAGCCGCGTCCCAGGCGCACATCGATGAGCTGCACATCGGCTGCCTTGACGGCTGCATCAGCTACGATGACGGCTGCGCAGAGGCTGAAGGCCTCCATCACACCGACAGCGGAAACCTGACCGATGTCATTGCAAGCATTGATGGCCTTGGGAACCTGCTCGTGGACGTGGGAGATGATCATGCTGTCGACCAGACGGGAGCCTGCGACTTCCTTACCTGCCGCAACACTCTCCTTGACCGCAGCGACCTCGCCCGTAACAAGGACGATATACTTACCGGCACAAACCGGCTGTGCGCAAACCAACTCCACGGTCGCCGCCTTGAGCATCGCATCGCCGGCATTGACGCCCAGAGGGATGCTATTGGTTTCAATCATGCCTAATGCATTCATTTGGACGACCTCCTGATTTCAATGTAATCGCTTGTAATATTGCTGACCGTGCCGGAGATGCTTGCGTGCATCTTTACACCGAGCTTGCCTTCGGCAATGTCTGCAATCAGTTGATTTTTGCGAACCTTATCTCCGACAGCGACCTTCGGTACGCTCGGCGCACCGACACCCATGCGCAGGAAAATGCGCACACAGTCGGTGCTCAGGGGTTTATCCTGCAGCGGAGCGGGCACATCGTACTTCGTCAGGCCAAGTCTTCCGATCAGACGGGAGACCGGAACCTTCTTGTTCTCCAGTCCGCCATCGACCGAGGTGAAGACCTCTTTTCTTGCGCGGGTCCCCTTGGCTGCGATGGCTCCCTTCAAGGTTTGCATGACCTGCGAGGGCTTGAGACCGAAATTGCAGGCGTAGTAGGTGCAAAGACCACAGTTACAGCAAGAGAAGATGCCGTTGAAATCGCCGAGAAGATCCACACCGTTTGCAAGGCTGCGCATAGCCTTATGTGGCTGTACATTCAGTCCCAGTGCATTTCTCGGGCACATCTGCGTGCACATCGAGCACTGGCAGCACACCGCCATCATTCTCTTGAGGTTCAGTGTGTCATCCTTCTGCTCCAGGAGCGGATGATTCTTCGGGATGGCCAGCAGGCCGCCCGTGGTCTTGGTCACGGGGATATCCAGCGTATCGACCACACGGCCCATGCAGGGACCACCGATGATGTAATTACAGTCCTCCGTAGTGCCGCCTGCGGCCTCGAGCACTTCTTTCAGGGAAATGCCAACCGGGACACGCACGGTAACCGGATTCTTGACTGCACCGCCGACGGTGACATATTTTTCGATGACCTTCTTGCCGTCGATGGCATTTGCGATATTGACCAGTGTGCTGACGTTACACACAACAGCGCCGACATCCAGAGGAAGTCCTCCCGTCGGCACGACACGTCCGGTCACTTCGTAGACGATCTGCTGCTCATCGCCAGCCGGATAGTATGCATCGAGCAGATGCAGCGTCACATCAGGGAACTCCTTGACGACTCTCTTCAGTGCCTCCACAGCATCATGATAATGCTCCTTCAGGCAAATCACGGCATATTTCGCACCTGTGAATTCCTTGACCGCACGGATGCCCTTGACCACATCGGCAGCATAGACCTGCATCACCTGCTGATCTACACGCAGAAGCGGCTCACATTCGGCACCGTTTGCAAGGACATACTCGGCTTTACAGTTGATTTTTACATGAGTCGGAAAACCTGCGCCGCCTGCGCCGAGAATACCGGCGTCGCATACAATTTTATTCAGCTCCATAGCAATCAGATAATGCGGAAGTCACCCTTGAGCACGCAGCGTCTTGCGCGCGTGAAGGACTTCGCACTGGTTAAGCCCTCACCGGTCGGAGTGGCGATGGTCAGCGTGGTGTAGCCCTCGCCGCCGAAGCCCAAACCGGAGTAGGACGGAGCGTTCTTGACAAAAATAGTGGTGTTCATCTTGCGTGCCGCACGGGACATATTGTGAACATTGGTCGAATGGATCATGGCAGAGTGCTGGTTGCCATGCTCGGCACGGAAGGCCTCAGCCAAAGCCTCATCAAAGTTTGACACACGAACCATGCCCAAAACCGGCATGAGCATCTCAACTTCAACGAACGGATGATAACGGTCAACATCCGCAATGATCAGGACGGGCTCACCGGTGAAGGCAACGCCGCTCTCACGCAGAATGTAAGTCGCATCGTGACCGACAAACTTGCGGTTGATGACATACTTGCCGTCCTTGTTGATAAGAACGGTACGGACGATCTTGTCGATGTCCTCGCCGTAGACGCGGAAGGCACCGTGCTGCTGCATGGTGTTCATCAGAGCGTCTGCAATCGAGTTGACCATGAAGACTTCCTTTTCTGCAACACACAGAACATTGTTGTCGAAGCTTGCGCCATCGACAATATGCTTGGCTGTCTGCGGAATATCGGCAGTCTCGTCAACGATGACGGGGGGATTGCCCGGTCCTGCCGCAACGCACTTCTTGCCGGACTTCATGGCTACGGCCACGACGGCCTCGCCGCCGGTGACAGCCAGCATCTTGATGGCCTTATGCTTCATGATGACATCGGAGGTCTCGAGGGTCGGCTCCTTCGGAGCGGTGATCAGGCCGTTCGGACCGCCCGCTGCGATGATTGCGTTGTTGAGCACTTCCATAGCTCTCTGAGATGCTCTCTTTGCCGCCGGATGAGGATTAAATACGACCGCATTGCCTGCAGCGATCATGCTGATGGAATTGTTGATCACAGTAGCCGTCGGATTGGTCGACGGGGTAATGGCACCGATGACGCCGTACGGTGCCGTCTCGACCAGGGTCAGGCCATCGTCACCGCTAAATGCGGTCGGATGCAGATCTTCAATTCCGGGGGTCTTGTTGGCTGCAAGGAGGTTCTTAGCGATCTTGTGGTGGACTTTGCCGTAGCCGGTCTCCTCGTGTGCCATGATCGAGAATTCCTCTGCGTGTGCTCTGGCTGCCTGACGCATTGCCTCGATCAGCTTTCCACGCTCCTCGAGAGACATTTCCATCAAGCGCTCCTGCGCACGGATGGCGGTGTTAATCGCTTCATGTACATCATCAAACAAGCACTTACCGCTGCCATCGGGAGCGCAGGTGCCACATTCGATGCTGCTGCGTGTCTGTTCGGCGATCTGCCGGATCTGTTCTTTTGTCAATGCCATACGCTAACCTCAGCTTTCTTTGTTGAATTTTTCAAAAATACGGCTTCCATTGACATCAACGGAGTCGATAATTGCGACAATGCTCTGATCGACAGGCTTATTCTCGGTAACGCTGGTCTGGCGCGAGGAACTTCCTCCGACAACCATGACGACCTCTCCCTCGCCTGCTCCGACGGCATCGATGGCGACAATCAGGCCGCCCTTTTCCTGCCATGTTTCAATATCGATCGGTTTGACGATCAGCAGCTTCAGTCCGTAGAGCTTTTCGGCCTTGTTTGTGCTGACCACCGTTCCCTTAACTCTGGCTAATTGCATAGTTCCTCTCCTTCATACTGTACGATTACATCGTTGCTCAGCAGGGCATCCCTCGCTGCAGGCGTGATGATCGCCCCGACACAGCAGCAGATGGTCTTATCCGCACGCTGTGCTGCGGCCAAGACATCTGCCTCAGTCACGAGGCTTGCGCCGATGCGCTTTGCCGCATCGCCCGTAAAGTACGGGTAAACGCCCACGTTCATCTGCCGCAGTGTCTCAATCGAGCTTGCCACGCCCTCCAGGAAGGTGTTACGACGGAACTTCGGCGGCTCAAAATCGATGTAAAGCCGCACATCCTTCTTCCAAAGGATGCTGCGCACCATCAGGTAAGACAGCAGACTCTCGTCCTTGCCCTCGGACACCTCCTTGAGGAGCTCCAGACGGGGCGCGACCAAGATAATCGTCTTTGCCTTTGCAATGCGCTGCGTCAGCTCGGCCTCGCTCATGCTTGCGGCATAAAGCGTCGTGTCATCCTGCAGCTCGGTCTTTTCCGTGAAGCAGATGGGTGTAAAACCTTCACCGAACTGGGTGTTGAGGAGCTTTTTAAGTTCCTTTGGGTAGGCAATGGGCGCAGCCAGCAGCACGGCCACATCCTCCGGATGCTGTGCCTGCCGCTGCAGAATTGCCACTCGCTTGACAACCTCAGCAACGATCAGATCTATTAACTTGTGTAAAAGCTCGTGATTCATAATGCCCTCACACAAAACGAATGATTATTTCAGCACCTCCATCATCGGGCTGCCCGACATGGCGATAGCATTGGCCTCATCGGTATCGATGTGGACCTCAAGCTCGTGGCCGTTGCCGGCACGAACCACAACATTTTCAAACACGACTGTGCGCTCGCCCTCACTTCTCAGGCGCACGGACTGTCCGTCCTGCAGACCGAAAAGCTTGGCCTGCTCCGGTGAGATGTGCAAATGTCTTGCCGCAACAATCACGCCCTCGGAAATTTCCGCCTGACCGGCCGGGCCGATCAGGGTGCAGCCGGGAGTTCCGGAGATCTTTCCGGACATACGGACCGGGGGGCGAATACCGAGTGCGAACGAATCGGTCAAGGCGATCTCGACCTGCGTATCCTTACGCTCCGGGCCAAGCACGCGCACGCGCTCAAGCTTACCCTTCGGCCCCTGCACCGTCACCTGCTCCTTGCAGGCAAACTGTCCGGGCTGCGAAAGGTCCTTGAACTTCTGCAGCTCATAACCCTTGCCGAAGAGCTTTTCCACATCGGCGCGGCACAAATGTACATGACGAGCCGAAGAGGCTACCGGAACAAAAATCTTTCCGGTCTTGTGAAATACGGATTCCGCCACCGCAAGCTGAACGCTGCGTTGAACCTTTGCCTTATCCATCGGTCTTCACCTTCTTCATCAGAAGTCCTTCATAGTAGGTCTTTGCGATGATGGTCTTGACATCCTCGCGGGTCGGCCGCACCGCATTTGTGGCTGTAGCCGTATCCTGCAGAGCGTGCTCTGCAATCACGTCAATGTCCTTCATATCAAATTTCGTGTCGCACAGCGGCGGGATCTTTACATCCTCGATCAAGCGACGTACCGCGATGATACACTGCTTGGAAGCCTCATCAACACTCATGTGGTCGACCTTCTCACCCATCGCCTGCGCTACCTCCGCGAGTCTGCCCATGCAGTACGGACGGTTGAATTCCAGAACTCTCGGCAGCATGATCGCATTTGCCAGGCCGTGCGGGATATTATAATAGCCGCCAAGCTGGTGAGCAATGCCATGCACCAAACCCAGGCCCGCATTGGAGAACGAAAGACCTGCCATATACTCAGCCCAGCACATATCCGTTCTGGCATCCATGTTGGAGCCGTCACGAACCGCTTCACGCAGCGACTCAGAAACCAAACGGATTGACTCCATTGCAAGTGCGTCGGTAAACGGGGTATGCGTGTTGCAAATGTACGCCTCGATTGCATGCGTCAGCGCGTCGATACCGGTTGCAGCCGTCAGCGAAGGCGGCATGCCAACCATCAGCATCGGGTCATTGAGCGCTATGTGTGCCAAACAGTTGGTGTCGACCATCAGCATCTTGGACTTGGATTCCTCGTCAGTCACGACATACGCGCGTGTACATTCCGAACCAGTGCCTGCCGTGGTATTGACTGCAATAATCGGCGTGCCTCGTTTCTTGGACTTGTTGTAGCCGTTATAGTCCTGGATCTTGCCACCGTTGGCAGAAAGAATACTGACCGCTTTCGCCACATCGATCGGTGAGCCACCACCGACAGCGATGATGACATTACAATCATTCTTCTTATAAAACTCGAATGCCTCATTGACGATACGAACCGAAGGGTTAGGCTCGACACCGTCATAGACGACATAGTTGATCTTCGCATCGTCCATAACGGCTGTGATCTTACCGGCGGTGCCGCTCTTGATCAGGCCTTTGTCGGTTACGACAAGAACACGGTTCGCATTCATACGGCCAAGGAAGTACGGGATCTTCATGATGCCATCACGGCCGATCAGGGTATGACGCGGCTGATAAAGCTCAACCATTCCTTTGTTTTCCATAATCTTACTCCTGTAAAAATCGCTCAAAATCGCTCAAAATGTCATATAATCCAACACTTTATGCATATCATCCCACAAAGCGCTTGTAAAGTCAATAAGAAAGGCACTTTTTCTTCCAATTTCGTTAATTTGCATAAATTCCGCTGCATTATTTCTGTAGATTTGAACGAAAAATAAAGCAAACCGCACAGAAGCGGAAAAGTTTTCCGTTTCTGTGCGGCCCAAATTCACTCAAAATCGCTCATTCAGTCGCGAGAAGTGTGCAAGGAATCCCGTGCTGTGCATAGTATTGCACAAATTTCTGTGGCATATTGCGTGTAGAGATGATACGGCAAGGCTTTTCCGGCGGATAAACCGTTGCAAAAGCTCGTTTATCGAACTTAAAGCTGTCCAGAAGCATATACATTCTGCGGGTCATACGCGAAATCTGGCTATACATCTGTGTGCGGTTCTTGTCCTGCACGGTATAGCCGCGCTCCAGATCGACACCCTCGACCGTCACGAACACTTTGTCAAAGAAATAACCGCGCAGCGTGTGGCTCAGATCGTTGTCAAGCGTTTCAATATAGCTCTTGCCGGTATGGACGTCGCCTCCGAGCAGCGTGACAGACACGTTCGGGCATTCCGCCAGCTCTAAAACGGCTGTAATGCTCGTGGTGACAACAGTCAGACGCTCGATCCCGTGCAGCATCGAGGCCAGCATATTGCAGGTCTTTCCTGCACCGATAAAAATGGACTCGCCCGGCTTTACCTGAGCAGCTGCCTCCTGTGCGATGAGGAGCTTTTCCCGATCAGAGTCGTCCAGAATTTCCGTTCCGTTGATATAGTTCTTGCGCTGTTTGACCCTCTCAGGAATGTGCAGGCCGCCGTGGGATCGTTCTGCCAAACCCTTGCTTTGGATCATCTCAAAATCACGGCGAACTGTCGCCGTTGAAGCGTCCGTCATCTCGCAGATCTCCGTCAGGGAGACGGATCCGTTTTCAGCGATGCGATCCAAAATCAGCTTTTCTCTTTCCCAATACTTCATTCGTTCATCCTCCAATCATTTTCGCTCATTATCGCTCAATCGGAGTATATCACCACTTTTCGTATTTGTCAATGATTTGTGGTATTTTTTTCTTCAAAAAGTGTGTCAATGCCCTCAAAGCGATAACCCAACTCTTTATATCGGTTCAGTAGTTCATCCAATATTTCCGCATTGGTTCTGGATGTGCTGTGCAGCAGAACGACCGCGCCATTGTGAATGCGTGGGATCAACTTGGAAAATGCTTCCTGCGAGGTCGGCTGTTTATCGTTGTACCAGTCGACATAAGCCAAGCTCCAGAAGACCGTCTTATAACCCATCTGCTGTGCCATCTTCAGGTTTTCCTCCGAGTAGATCCCCTGTGGCGGCCGATAAAATTTTGGCAGCTCTTGCCCCACCGTCTGCTCGTAGAGCACTTCGAGGGATCTCAGTTCATTTTCAAAGCTCTCCCGATCAGAAAGCTTTGACATATCCCAATGATGATATGTGTGATTTCCGACAATGTGTCCCTCCTTCACCATGCGCTTGACAAGTGCTCCGTTTTGTTCCAGATAGTTGCCCACAAGAAAAAATGCTGCCCTGACATCATGCTGTTTCAGCACATCCAGAATTTTTTCCGTGCAGCCGTTCTCGTATCCGGCATCGAAAGTCAGGTAGATGACTTTTTCATCCTCTGCGCCAATATACGCGGCATCATATTTGGCAAGTGTCTGTCGATCGGCATTTCCGTTCGGAGCCTGTCCCTCCGTTTGAAAGCTCAATCCCCATGAGCCTGTCTGTATGGACTCCTTCTCCATGCGGACAAACGGCAGCAATGCAAGCAGCGCCAAAGCCGCAATGAAAAAGCGGCTGTATTTCCAAATTCTTTTCACCCTTCTCACCTCGATGCATCCTATGTGCGGTCGAGCAATCATATGCCGTTTTCCATCTTTGAGTTTTTATGAAGTTGTACCTCTGGAATTTTTTCTAAAATAATAGTAGAAATATATGAATTTTTGTGCTACAATCACAACATGGGAGAAAAACCCAAGAAAATGAAGGAGGAAATCATTATGTGCAACATCAAAAAGTATTTGGCAGAATTTCTCGGCACCTTTGTTCTCGTTGTCTTTGCCTGCGGAACGGCCATCGTAACCGGCTGTGGCGTCGAGGGTGGTTGGCTGCTGACGGCTCTGGCCTTCGGCCTTGTCATCGTCGCCATGGCTTACAGCATCGGCAACATTTCCGGCTGCCACATCAATCCTGCCGTCTCCATCGCAATGCTCGTTTCCAAGAAGCTGAGCGTGAAGGATTTCATCGGCTACATCGCAGCTCAGTTCGCAGGTGGCCTTGCAGGCGCAGGTGTTCTGTCCATCTATTTCAAGCCCGAAATTGCTTTCGCAACCAACCGTTTGGTAACCGACGGCATGCCTGTTGATTTCGCATGCACCGGTGTCGGTGTTACGATCCTGGCAGAGGTTCTGCTAACCTTCGTGTTTGTCTTTGCCATCCTGGGTGTGACCTCCAAGGTTGAAAATGCCAACGTTTCCGGCATCGTCATTGGTCTGACCCTCACCCTTGTCCACATCATCGGCATCGGCCTGACCGGTACCTCCGTCAACCCCGCCCGCAGCTTCGGTGTTGCCCTGATTCAGGGTGGCGACGCTCTGAAGAATGTTTGGATCTTCATCGTTGCGCCTCTCGCCGGCGGCATTCTGGCTGCCCTCGTCTGGAAGTTCCTCTCGGGCAAGAAAGAGCAGTAATCATTCACAAACAGCACCGCCTTCACGCCGAAGGCGGTGCTCAGAGTGTCAAAAAAGTCGCCAATCGTCAAAATGCAAATTTTTGACGATTGGCGATCTGTGTTCAAATAAGCGATTGCGACATATCTCCGATACAACAAAAAAGCACTTAAAATGCTTGCTGCGCAAGGCATTTTGACTTACATCGCAAACCGAGCTCTACCGTACCATCGTACGCCGACGAGCTCGGTTTGCTCGTCTTGCCGACTTTTTGAGCTCTGCCAGTCTGTCGAAAAACAAGTTTTTCGACAGACTCAGCACCGCCTTCACGCCGAAGGCGGTGCTTGCTTTTTGCGCGTTCATCGTTTATAATAAAAGAAAAACAACGGAGGGAACGAATATGGTACAATCCAAGGTTTACTTCACCACATTTCGCACAACCATGCACGAAAATCTTCAGCAAAAGCTCATGCGTCTGATGCTCACGGCCGGTATGGACAAGATCGATTTTGAAAATAAGTATGTTGCCGTGAAGCTGCACTTCGGCGAACCCGGCAATCTGGCTTATCTGCGCCCGAATTATGCCAAGACGGTCGTTGATCTGATCAAGCAGCTCGGCGGCAAGCCTTTCTTAACCGACTGCAACACGCTGTATGTCGGTGGTCGCAAGAATGCCCTCGACCATCTGGAATCGGCCTATCAAAACGGCTTTAACCCCTACAATCTCGGCTGTCACCTGCTGATTGCCGACGGTCTGAAGGGCACGGATGATGTCGAAGTTCCGGTGAACGGTGAGTATGTCAAGAATGCAAAAATCGGTCGAGCAATCATGGATGCAGATATTATCGTCTCTCTGACCCACTTCAAAGGTCACGAAATGACCGGCTTCGGTGGCGCAATCAAGAACATCGGCATGGGTGGCGGCTCCCGTGCAGGCAAGATGGAGATGCACTCGGCCGGTAAGCCCATCGTCTATGAGGATAAATGCATCGGCTGTAACGCCTGCGCCAAGGCCTGCGCGCATGGCGCACCGATTTTGGAAAATCGCAAAATGCATATCGACCACGACAAGTGCCTCGGCTGCGGCCGTTGCATCGGTGCATGTCCCGTCGATGCCATCGACGCCGCAAACGACGAAAGCGCAACCGTCCTGAACTGCAAGATGGCAGAATATACCAAGGCGATCTTGCAAGACAGACCCCACTTCCACATCAGCCTGATCTGCGATGTTAGTCCCGTTTGCGACTGCTACGGTGTCAATGATGTCCCCATCATTTCTGACATCGGTATGCTCGCCTCCTTCGACCCCGTTGCACTCGACTTAGCTTGTGCCGATGCATGCAACAAGATGCCCCGCAACGAAGTCTATGATTACGCAAAAGATGACAAGGATCTCTTCCACGCGCTGCATACCATCACCGATTGGCGTGCACAAATCACACACGGCGTCAAAATCGGTCTCGGCTCGGATCGCTATGAGTTAATCGAGATCTAAGATCCTACACCACTGTTCATAAGACCGTTCGCCCCGAACGCGTTGCATAACCTTTCCATCCCGAAGCAAGATACTTGTCGGAACGCTGATCAGCTGAAAGTTTTTTGCAAGTCGCTTCTGCTTCGACGCATCCACACGGTAAAATTCATAGCGTTCTTTGTGGCGCTCGGTCAACTCCTGCGGAAGCGTCGGCTCATCGGAAAATTCGATCACGAGCGGAAGTCCGGCTGCTTCCACCTTCGCGCCAAAATTTTTATATGTCAGTTCCGTCATAAAAATCGCTCCCTTGCGTTTTTCTTAGTTTGCTCAAGGGAGCGATCTTTTTTCATGTCAGTTTCTGTCATTTGGCAGCCTGCACAATGATCTGCGCACAGGTCTCCAGACCGAGAGCCGCACTATTGAGGCACAGAGAATAATTCTTCATCGCACCCCATTCACGGCCAGTATAGTTTCTGTAATAAACCCTGCGTTTCTGATCCTTCTCTGCCAGGCGCTTTTCAGGGGATTTGTCCTTCTTTCCGTAGCATTCGACAATGCGCTTCGCACGGCTTTCCATATCCGAGCAGATAAAAACATGCAGCGCATCCTTGCGTTCCCGCAAAATGTAGTCGGCACATCGTCCAACGATCACGCAGCCGCCTTTGTCCGCAAGCTCACGGATGATATTTTCCTGCTCCAGGTACAGCTTGTCCTGCACCGACATTCCGCCTGCGGTATACTGGCTAGCCGTAGCAAGGGAAAACAGCAGGCTACTGCGCGCACCGGCATACTCTCCGCATTCTTCAATGAATGCCGAGGAAAAACCGCTGCGCTCTGCCACTTGGTTGACGATCTCGCTATCATAGAACGCATAGCCCAGAAGCTCGGCAACACGCTTGCCGATTGTTCTGCCGCCGCTGCCGAATTCACGGCTGATTGTAATCACATTTTTCATGATAACCCTCCTTAGCAGTTCATATTCAACAACGTTTCCGACAATTTTGCCATCGGCTCAAGACTGTTGGTCAAAAGCAACGTCCCCTCACCCTCACGCAAAAGGCCTGCATGAGAAATACGGCGCTGGGTCTCTTTCGCCGTTCCCTCTGCGCCGTCGAAGATCTGCACATTCTCTCCAACAACCGCACGGATCGCCTTTTTCAGGAACGGATAGTGTGTACAGCCGAGCACGATCGCATCCATGCCGCTTTCCAACGCCGGCATAAGTCCCTTGGCAATGGCACTACGGGCATCTTCAGAGTCCAGCTCTCCCCGTTCGACAAAGGAAACCAGCTCAGGACACGGACATCTAATAATGTGGCAACTCCGACCGCAAAGCCGCATCAGCTCCTCAAACTTGCGCTCACGGAGCGTCGTCTCCGTCGCCATGACAGCAATGCGCCCCTCAGGAAACCGTTCGACCGCAGGCTTGAGCGCCGGCTCAATGCCGATGATAATGTGCTGCGGATACATCTCACGCAGTTCCTGCGCAGCAACGCTGGTCGCCGTATTGCAGGCAATCACCAAGGCCTTTGCCTCGTCAAGCAGTCGCTGTGCATGGCGGATCGTCAGTTCCCGAATCTCCTCATAAGGCCGAGAGCCGTATGGCGCATTCTCAGAATCACCAAAATACACAAAATTCTCCGCAGGCATGGACTTCCTCAGTGCTCGCAAAACACTGACGCCCCCCACACCGGAGTCAAAAACCGCAATGGGTCTGTTCATCATTTCAGCCTTCATACGGATAGACATAGGCAATATAAGACGAAATATCTTGGCTGCTCAGGCCTTCGGGCAGCTTGTCGCTTGAGAGAATAAACTCCTTCGTCGAGGCGCTGAAGATGTCACTGAGCACCGCGATCGGCTCATTATCCAAGTCGTAAAGCACCACAGCTGCAACCAGGAGGCCTTCCGGATCCTCCTCGGATTGATACATTCCGTAAATCTCCACGCCAAAGGCAGAATCGCGTACCTGAACATCCTCGACAGGATATCTCACAATGTGGTTGGCCCGTTCGATATTCGGCTGCATCTGCACCGTTAGCTCGGCATTCTCATTCAAATCGGCTTGCACCTGCTCAAAATAGTAGCCGGTCTCGCCCGGTTCGATGCTCACAGGATAGCAGACTGCATCCGTCAGTGTCATAAGATGCTCACCGTCAGCAAAGACATCAATATTGCTGTAAGAAAGGCAGATCTCCTCTTGGCTGACATTTCGGAAGCCGACAAGCACATCCATCCAGATATTTCCCACATTGTCCCGCCGTGTCTTGGCAGAAGAATATACAAGCTCAATATACTCGATCGGCTCCTGGGGCTGAGTTTCCTCGGGAATCTCGGGTAATATCGTCGGCTGCGTCATTGACTCCTCGCTCGGCTGCATGTGCTGCGTCGTCTCAGGCTCGTAAGTAATCACATCCACATCCGTCTGCGCATCACAGGCAAAAAGGCCCAAGCACAGCACGCATGCCAGAAACAATCCGATCCGTTTTTTCATCTGTATCTCCTTTCGAATCTTTTCTTTTATTATAGCAGAAAATCCTTCAAATGAAAAGAAAAAAAGTTTGAAAATAATGCTTGACAATCATCCCTTCAGGTGCTATAATGACTTGGCAAATGAAGAAGGTCGGCAGCACCGTCCTCACCTCCAGCGAAGCGAAGAGGTTGAATATCCTACAATATCGCACATAAAGTGCGTTTGTTTGATGCGGGTGCTGTTGGCATCCGCAATTTTTTGTCTTTGAAAATGGAGGTGCTTTCCCATCAGCAAATTAGATCATCAGCTCAACGAGGAAATTCGGGACAAAGAAGTTCGCTTGATTGGTGCGGACGGAGTCATGGTAGGAATCGTTACATCCGAGGCTGCATTGGCTATGGCTGAGGAGAATGAGCTTGACCTGGTCAAGATCTCTCCGAACGCTGTTCCCCCTGTTTGCAAGATCATGGATTACGGCAAGTTCCGCTTTGACCAGCTCAAGAAAGAGAAAGAAGCCAAGAAAAATCAGCGTGTTGTCGAGATCAAGGAGATCCGCATGTCTCCCGGCATCGACACAAATGACCTGAATACCAAGATGCGTAACGCCTGCAAGTTCCTGACCGACGGCAACCGAGTCAAGGTCACGGTTCGTTTCCGCGGTCGTGAGATGGCGCACACGGAGATCGGCGAGCAGCTTTTGATCCGATTCGCAGATGGCTGTGCCGAAGTTTCCAACCTTGACAAAAAACCAAAGCTTGAGGGCAGAAATATGTCAATCTTCCTGTCCCCGAAGACTGCAAAATAATTACAAAGGAGAATACACATGCCGAAACTGAAGACCCACAGTGGTGCAAAGAAGAGATTCAATCTCACCAAGACCGGAAAAGTTAAGAGAGCTCACGCTTTCAAGAGCCATATCCTCACCAAGAAGGACACCAAGCGCGGCCGTCGTCTGAGAAGCACGACTTACGCTGATGTCACCAACGTCGAGACCATCAAAAAGATGATCCCGTACAAATAATCGGATAGGAGGATATAAGAAATGGCAAGAGTGAAAGGCGCGATGATGACGCGCAAGAGAAGAAATAAGGTTCTGAAGCTGGCTAAGTCCTACTGGGGCTCCAAGTCCACCCACTTCAAGATGGCTAAGCAGGCTGTCAAGAAGTCCGCTGTTTACGCATATGTTGGCCGTAAGCACAAGAAGCGCGACTTCCGCCGTCTGTGGATCGCTCGTATCAGCGCCGCTGTTAAGCCCTATGGTCTGAACTACTCCCGTTTCATGAACGGTTTGAAGAAGGCTAACATCGACCTGAACCGTAAGGCTCTGTCCGAGATGGCTATCAATGACGCAGCTGCATTCGCAGCACTCGTCGAGACCGCTAAGAAGGCTATCTAATTTAGAACAAAACCGTGTCTGTGCAAATTGCGCAGACACGGTTTTTTATTCTTCCCGTGACAATTCATCCGTTTCATTTGTCTTGTAGACAGACTGAGAAGAACGACCCAAGACGGGTCGTTCTTCTTTTACATAATTACTCCTCGATAACAGCAGCGTCGACAGCATTCTTGCGGACGGACTCAACGCCGTTCTTGCAGGAAGCCATGGCCTTGTAGCCTTCGCTGACGGCGATGATCTGGCCGTTTCTTGCCTTCAGGCGGAAGCGGAACTCGCCTGCCTTGTCAGTGTAGATCTCGAACTTCGGGTTCTTCTCGGTCTCGAAGCCCTCAACCGTCTGATCCTCGAGTGCTGCGATCGGAGCATTCTTTGCAACGCTCTCGATGCCGTTGCGGCAAGCAGCTTCGCTCTCGTAAATCTCGGAGGTAGCGATGACTTCACCGTTGGTGGCCTTCAGATCGAATTTGATGCCGGTATTGGTCTTACGAATAACAAATTTTCCCATAATTGTATCTCCTTTACAAAAATAAATTTTCAGAAAATATCCTTCAGCTTACCGACGATCCCGGAAAGCTTATCAGCGGTCAATGCAGCCTTTACACCGTCGATCACCTTATCGGCAACGCCGTCGGGAATGTCCACACCGAGCAGCTTCTCGATGGTCTTTTCAGGATCCTTGGTAAAATCCTTTGCCAAAGAGGGATCCCCTTTGATCTTATCAACGATCTCTGTGATCTTTCCTTTGATGTCCATTGTATCTCCTTTCCGTCCCGAAGACTGGTTGGTATGAATATTATATAATCTTACTCTCCATTTTTCAACAGTTTTTTGTGATTTGTGATAAAAAAAGTATTTGCGTCATTTGTCGGAACGCTGTAGCTCCTCCCGGCATAGGCTGAAACGAGGTAAGACCTCAAAAAGGAGGAATCGATCTTGGAACTGAGAAAGCAGCCAATGACAAATCTGTCAGATGAGCGGAGCGGAATACTACCTGCAAACGCGCCCCTGGCGACCCCCTTCGTCCCCTTCCAGCGTAACAATCCCAGAACCTATCCGGCAGCACAGGGCGCAGTCAAAGGAACTCTCTTCCCCGGCCTTGATCTTCCGTATATGGGGATGGTGAACGCCGGCTCCCTCAACAAAACTCATCTGCAGGAACTGCAGGCCTTGTCCTTTGCCCTGACCGAGCTTGGCGAATATCTCGACACACACGGCGATGATCAAGATGCCTTTGAGCTATTTCAATCCTATGCGGCGCTTTACAAAAAAGGTCGTGAGGAGTACGAAAAGATGCATAGGCCGCTCACCCAGCGTGCATCCGCCATGTCAAACCGCTACAACTGGATGAATGACCCTTGGCCGTGGGAATACGCCGCCAATAAGGAGGAGGGTTGAGTATGTTTGTGTATGAAAAGAAGCTTCAGTAAAAGCATTTCTCTTTTCAAGGGATGTACCGCTGAGACCTTCATCCGCAAAGATGCCCACATTGCTCCAATTCGGATGCTTTTTGAAAAGACTTGCAAAGAACCTCTCTTGGGATGCAAGCGAGTTCTTTTGGTCTGTATCATCAGTAGATACACGGCAATAGGCACAGACATTATGTATTTCGTTATCTTGGGTTTTTAGTAGTCTTTGCTTTGGTTGTCTGACTTCTGTTGTTGCCATTTTGCACTTCCTCCTTGTGTGGTAAACCTACCACATCTCTTATGTACTGTACCAGTTCAAAAACGAGTTTATCTTCTTCGCTTTTTGTCCTAAACAGTGCATCGGGATTCGTTATCACTGACAAATTCGCCTCGCTATGTAGTTTTACATAGTCATTGTATGAGGCGACAAAGAATTGTATTAACTTCTCTCTGTCATGCAGAAAGGCGGCCGCCTCTCTGCATTGCTCTGGTGTGATGTAGGTCTGAAAACTTAAAAATTTACTCATATCATTTTTCCCTCCCTGTGCTATATTATATCATGCACAATTCTAAACTTCAATAGGTACAGAGGTATCGGAAATGATCCCGCTGGTTCCAACGCAAATCGCCAACCGTCAAAAATTTGCATTTTGACGATTGGCGATTATTTGACGCTCTGTGCGTCTGTTATTATACCGGCTGGAGCATGGTGTCAATATGCGCTGCCATGTCGCTGACCGATGCGTAAGTAAACATATCTGCGGCACTCAGATGGTTGCCATAGCGGCTGTTCAGGGCCTTCAGAATCTCCATCGACACGATCGAATCGCCGCCCATGGCATTAATGCTGTCGAAGACGTCGATCTCGGCAAGTCCGATCGTTTGTGCATAGAGCTGCGCGACCTCGCGTTCGCGTTCGGTGAAGCTGCCCGGCTCCTTGCCCAGAAGCAGCACCGAGCGCACCTCACCTGTCGCGGGCTTGCTCTGCTGCGCAGCGCGCATCTTCGGCCGCAGGGCTTCGCTGAGCGCAATGGGGAAATTCTCGATCTCCTCGGCCAGGAACTCGTCATCCAGCTTACCCGGGATCACGGCCGCGATTTCTTCTGACAGGATCGTCTCCAATGCAGCGATTGCACGGTCAGGCGAAAGCGCATGGAAGAAGCTTCTGGCATCGGCCGCATGCAAATCAGCCGCCATGCCTACCTGCTTCCACGCAGGCCATTTGATGACTGTCGCGGGCAGGCCCAACTTCTGTCTGTAATCGGCAAAAGCGTCGAGGAAGGTATTGGCTGCGACGTAGTCGCATTGTCCCGCGCCTCCAAAGAGCGTCTGCACCGACGAGAACATCACAAACTGCTTCGGCTGCAAAGGCAGTCGGTGCAGGTTCCATGTGCCGGCGAGCTTCGGATCCAGGGTGCATCGGAATGCAGCCTCTTCCTTCGTCAGTAGCATTCCCTTGCCGGCCACGCCTGCACAGTGGAAGATGCCGTCCAAACGGCTTTCCTCCTGCAGGGCACGTCCAAATGCTTCCATCGCCTCGGAATCCGCCACATCGACCGCATGGTAGCACACGCGGCACCGCTGCTTAAGTTCGTTTACCGTTTGCAACAGGCGGATATCCTTCGCCTCCACACTCTCTTCATTTGGAAGTGCTCTCCGTCCCAAAAGATGCAGGCAGGCTGCGCCTTTTTCCGCAAGCCACTTTGCAATCTCCAGGCCAAGTCCTCCGCTACCGCCGGTGATCAGATAGACCCCGTCAGGCTGCGGTGTAAATATGCCATCTTTCTTTTGTGCCACCTCACGCAATATCGGAAGATAGCAGGTTTCCTCTCGGATCGCCGTTACGCGCTCCGATCTTTGCGCAAAGAGCTCTTGCAGCAGCTTCGGGCTGCACGCAACATCCGAATCCACCGCGCGCATCGTCATGCAGCTCAGCTCATCGGGAATACTCTTTGCCATTGCCAAGAAAGCCGCTGTCTCAGGATTCAGCTCCGCTTCCTTTCCTGTGATGCTCTGCGCATTACGTCCAAGCAGGATCACATCAAAGAAATTTCTCTGCATTCCTGCTGCCTTTGCAAGGCAGAAGGCAGACCCGATGCTCTCCTGCAAAGTAGCCCTCGGCTCCAGATTCCACGCATGGAGAATTCTATCGCAGCTGAGCTGTGCCAGCTTATCCAACAGCCGTGCATAGCTTTCCGTATGGCACGAAACGGTGTAGTGCGTATCATCCAGGCAGGCAAATTCCGCACCGGGCGCAACATGGATCAACTCGCAGCCTTGCGCTTGCAAGGCCTCGACAAGCGGTGCATTGCCGCCCTTGTGTAGTAACGCGATCTTAGAGCCCGACAGCATCGGCATCTCCTCATCACTGCGTTGCCACGTCACTCGATAGAAGCGGTTGGCAAAGAAGGATTGATAGTGCTCCACACGCTTGGTGGTATACTCCTCCGCCTGCGCCAGAATATGACCGTCGCAGTCAAACATCTGTACCGCAAAGGAGAATGTCTCTCTGCCTTGCCCGGGCAGGGGTCTGTAGTAGCAGTAGAAGCTGCGCGGAAGTGTCCGATAGATCGACAGCCTCTTATACTGCAGCGGAAGGTAGAGATTGGAATGATAATTGAACTGTGCCGCCAAATTGACAGCCACGTCTGCCAGCGATGGATGGTAAATGTATTGCTGCAGATCGCCTGCAAAGGCCTCGGGCAGCTCCAGTTCCAGCAGATATCCGTCCTTGCAGGCATGGAGCGTCTTACAGCAGCTCCAGCGCGGGCCCACAGCGGTCTCACCATCATTTTGTGTCAGGTCGATATGGTACTCCTCACCACATTGCGACAGAAGATCGGCAACAGGAGCATCCTGCGGCTGCTGCGTAATGCAGCGGAAACGACCCTCACAATGTGTAAGCCAATGGCCATCATTGAGGCTGATTACCTTGAAATAGCCTTCCTCACGATTGATCTTGAGCTGCACCTGCGGACTTTCCTCACCGATGACCAACGGTGTCAGGAAGGTCAGCGTGTCGATACAAATCGCGCTGCCATATTGCTTGCGGCAGAGTCTCGTCATGGTATCAATGTATACCGTGCCGGGGACGATATGATTGCCTGCGATCTTGTGCTCCTGCAACACCCAATCGTTCAGACTGAAGCGCAGCGCATAGATCTCCAACTCTTCAGAAACGGCAAGACAGCGGTCAACATGCACGCTGATGGGATCTGCCTCGCGCTGTGCCTCTGGCGCCTGCTTTGGATCAGCCCAACAAAGGATGCGTTCAAAATGGTAGGTGGGCAAACTGATGCGCTTACCGCTACCTGCAGGATAGACACGATCCCAAGCCACACTCGCACCAAGCGTATAATTCCTGCACAGCAGCTGCAGATCATCGCCCGCCTGCTCAGCCTGCATGGTATAAGCCAGCGCCTGTGCCTCGGTCAACTCCCCTTCTGCGTAGCTGCTGCGACCCTCAGCCACAATTCTGTGGCTGCCGCAATAGATACCATCAGATTCCGATCCCTTTAGATCGCATGAGAGTAAAAGCTCGATCTTCTTGCAAAGCTGCTCGGTAGAGTCTGCCAAAACGGCTGCTCTGTAGGCATAGTGTCCCCTACCGGTGTTCGCCGTATAGGCAACATCGCGCACAGACAGCTCGGAATGCTGCGGCAGGAACTTGGCATAGTCCTCCAGCAGTCCACGCAGAGACTCCAGCGACTTTGCCGAGAAGCACACAGCCTCAGTTCGATGCTCCGCAGAGGCAGCCTCACGCTGCGGTGCCTGTTCGACGATCACATGGCAATTCGTGCCACTCAGACCGAAGGAATTGATGCCTGCTCTGCGAGGAGTATCACCCGATTTCCACTCGGTCGGACGGTCGAGCACATACAGCGCAGAACGGCAAAAGTCAATGTGACGGTTCGGCTCTGCAAAATTTACACTCGCCGGCAGCATCTCGTGCTCCAGCGACAGCAGCACTTTGATCAGTCCTGCCAAGCCGGAGGCCGCAACCAGATGGCCGATGTTGGTCTTGGCCGAGCCGATGCCGCAGAATTGTTTCTTGCGCGTATATTTGCGGAACGCATTGTCCAGTCCCGTGATCTCAATGGGATCACCAAGCTTCGTACCCGTGCCGTGCGCTTCGACATATTGAATGGTTTCAGGGCTGACGCCGGCATTCTTCCATGCCTGCACGATCAGCGCCTCCTGCGCCAGAGGATTGGGCGCAGAAATGCCGCTGGAGGTACCGTCATTGTTGATCGCACTTCCCTTTATGACACCGTAGATGTGGTCGCCGTCCTGCGTAGCTGCCTTCAATGGCTTGAGCAGCACGACGGCAACGCCCTCACCAAAGACGGAACCGGAGCATTTATCATCAAAGGTACGCACGCGGTTATCCTTCGAGCTGACTGCACCGACAGCAGAAAGCTCACCTTCCTGCTTTCTGGCCTCGCCACCGCAGCCGATGGCGACACCGCCGACAAGTGCCATTTCGCACTCGCCGTTGCGCAGCGCGTGACATGCCTGATGCAGTGCGACCATGCCCGAAGAGCAGGCTGTATCGATCACCATAGACGGGCCGCGCAAATTCAGGAAGTAATTCAGGCGACTGGCCAAAAAGCCTTCCCATGTACCCGTGGACTTCAGAGGATCCGGTGCAGTGATCAGACGATAGTGACCGGGATTGGAATAATCCTTGCCCACATAGACACCCGTAAGGGTATTTTTCATCTGTTCCGTGCTGTAACCTGCATCCTCGATCGCTGCCCAGGCCAGCTCCAAAAATACGCGCTGTGCCGGATCAATACAACGAGCCTCACGAGGCAGGATATTGAAAAACTTCGCATCGAAGCAATCCACATCCTCAATATAGGGTGCCACATATTCTTCCAAATTTTCCTGACCCTTGTGATACGGCTCGACCTCAAACAAGTCAGCATAAAGTGGATGTCCGATCACATGCTCGCCCTGCTTTTTGCACTTAGGTTTGGCAATGAAGCAGTTTCGGCCGTGGATGAGGTTGTCCCAAAACTCCTCGGCATTGTTGGCCATGGGCAGACGGCAGGACAGTCCCACCACTGCAATATCCCGATCCGACTTCGGCTCTGCATTTTTCAGCTCCTTGAGCAGCTGCACCGCCTCAGCCTCCGAGAGTTTTTTTGCCGCAAGCTGGGATAAGATGTATTTTGTAACCTGTTTCATCGTGACCTCCCTTTAGGAAAGTGTTTCCAGCAGAGCTTCCAACTCTGCCTCGCTCAGTTCGCCATTGACGAATTGTCCCACAAGGCTTTCGACATCTCCACCGATTCGCTCCAAAGGAGCCTCCTCCTGTGGAGCCTGACGGCTATCGATATAGGTGGCGATCTGTGCAACCGTTTCGTGGACGAAAAGTCCCGTGATATCGATCGCACCCGGGAATTCCTCGTCCAGTTTCTTGAATAGATACGAGATGAGAAGCGAGCTGCCACCTGCATCGAAGAAAGGCTCATGCAGCTTCACCTCTTCCAGACCGAGCGTCTGCGCCCAGGCCTGTGCGACCTTCTGCTCCGTCGGAGTCAAGGGTGCGCCCCCCTTACCTAAAATCGTGATCTGCTTCTGCTGCGCAGCGTTCTGCTTTTCCTCCGTGCGATAGGCAGACAGGTCGAGAGTCTTCCCGGTTAGGGCACCCTTGACCGCACCAATCAAAAGCTGCGGAAGCTGTGAAGAAACCGCATGGAGCAGACACGGGAAACCCTCTTCGGGGCGAAGGAAGGCCAATGGGCTCGCCTCCGGGTCGATGCCGTGGGAAGCCGCCATGCCGATCTCGCTCCAACCGCTCCAGTTTACGGAAACAGCAGGAACACCCTGCTGCCGCAGGAGATGCGCAAAGCCGTCCAAAAATGCATTGGCTGCGGTATACTCGCTTTGTCCCATTGCGCCGAACACAGCCGACATAGACGAACAAAGCACGAAGAAGTCCAGTATATCCTCACTTGTGCAACGCGCAAGATTCCACGCGCCAAGTATCTTCGGCCGCAATACGGCCTCAAAAGCGTCCCAGCTTCCCGTTGCGAGAAACTGACCGCCTGCAATGCCGGCGGTATGGATCACACCGCGCAGCGGCGGAAGCTCGGCACGAATCCGTGCGAAGCATTCCTCAAGTGCTTTGTGATCTGCAACATCCACGCAGAATGCATGCACATTCTCCGGAAGAGCTTCCTTCGTAGCGCTTCTTTGCAGCAGCACGATATGCGCATTCGCGCATTGGCGATGCAGAGCATCACGGAAGGTACTTCCCATACCTCCGAAGCCGCCCGTGATCACATAAGTACCCTCATTTTTGAGTTCCGGCTGTGCCGCCTCAAGGGTATACGGCAGCATTTTTTCCACATAACGCAGATTCTTTCGCCAGGCTGCACAGAAATCCTCCTGCGAAAGCTCCTGCAAGAGTTGTGCAGCGGTCAAGCTTTCGTCGCCGTCAATGACACGAAGCTGTGAAAATTCCAGCTGCAGGCTCTTGGCCATGCCCAAAAGTCCCGTGTGCGTGGGCAGGATCTTGCCGTCGGAAACGGGCGATGCATTCATCGTCAGAAGCGTCAGTCGGCTTGAACCGTATTTTTGCAGGAAGGTATATAAACTGTAATACAGAGAAAGATCTTCCTTCTCCTTCTCGCTCCAGGCAAGGCAGAAGAGAACCTGCCCCTCAGGCAGCTCGTCTTCTATCCAGTCACCCTGCCAAAGGACAAGGCTTGTATTCTCGCGCTGTAAAAGTTCTTTCAGGAGCGGAGATTCTACCTGCTCAGGTGTACAGACAATCACAAGCGGATGTGCCTGCTCCTGCGTTTGCGCAGGTCGCTTTTCAATCCACTGCAGTCGATGGTAACGCTTTTCCTTCAAAACATCACCGAGCTGCTCGACCTTTTTGAGCGTATATCCCTCGACCTTGGCAATGACATCTCCTTGCTCGGTGTAGAGCATGACATCATAGGTAAAGAGCTTTTGCTGCAGACGATTTTCTGCGTAGGCCGTGGCATGGCTATAAAAGGCAGGGGGCAGCGGACGGTAGAATTCCACACGTTTATAGGAAAACGGAAGGCAGAAGATGCTTGGATTGAGCACATTTGCAGCATTGACCGCACCGTCAAGCAGGGACGGATAGGCCTCGTAGTCCTGCAAGGAGCTGCGATACTGCTCCTGCAGGCAGAAATGCGCCGTCATCGTCTCATCGGTCTTCCAGAGCCGATCCAGACTGAGCCAACGGGCACCAATCTTGATCGGGCCATTGTTCTGAGTTTCGACCGTCTGCGCCTGTCCCGCTTGACGGAGGAACTCATCAATGCTGATCCGTTCCGGTTTTTCATATGCTTGCGGAACCAAAACACCCTCTGCATGGCTCTCCCAATCGGATTCGCCCTGCTTTTTACTGCGGATGGAAACGCGGTATTTCTCCTCGTCGGGACGCGCTGTGATCTGCAGCTCCGCTACCTCATCCATCTGGCAGGCATAGGAAGCAAGGAACACGACATCCTGCAGGCGGAAAGAGCCTAGCAGCTGTCGCCCTGCCTCCAGGAGCATCTCGATATATACCGTTCCGGGTAGGATATGCGTACCCTCCATCGTATGCTCACGCAGCTCCCAAAAACGTGCCGTCGACAAGCGGCAGCGGAACAGGCTGCTGCCATCCGAGAGCTCTATATGCTCATCGATGCACGGAGCAAAGCGCTGCGTCGGCATTTCGATAGCATGATGCTCCACCCAATAGCTGCGGTGGGAAAAGCAATACGGTGGCAGAGGCAAACGATGTGCATCAGGCCAGAGCCGATCCCACGCATACTGTGCACCGCTAACATAGTCGCGTGCCAATTCACGCAGGCTTGCGCCCATCGGCAGCGGCTGAACGGCCGCAGGCTTTGCATTGCCAAAGAAAACGCGGTCGCTTGCCTCGAGCTTCGGCTCGATGGCGACAAACTGCTCGACACTGTCAAGAACAAGTGCCACACGCCATGCGCGATGGCTTCTGCCCGTGGCTGCGCTATAGCACAGTTCATACATATCAGGTGCATGCTTGCTCGCATACTCGCGCAAGCGTCGCCAGTTTTCGAGCAGACAAGCCTCATTCTGACCCGAGATCAGCAAAATCGACTGTCCTTGCCCGGATTTCGTCATTTCGCGCAGCGGAGCCTGCTCAAGCACCACATGGGCATTGGTACCACTGATGCCAAAGGAGCTCACGCCGCATATGCGGCCCTGCGGAGGCGCCCACGATTCGGCCTTATCGCAGACATAGACGGGAGAATTAATAAAATCGATTTGTGTATTGGGTACCTGAAAATGAATCGTGGGCGGGATCATTCCATTTTCGAGCATCAGAACCGTTTTCGCAAGGCCTGCCAAACCTGCTGCACAGTCCAGGTGTCCCACGTTGGATTTGACAGATCCGATGGCACAGAACTGACGACGCTTTGTGCTGTCTGCAAACGCCTTTGTAAGCGCCTCGAGCTCAATGGGATCACCGAGCTTTGTGCCCGTTCCGTGTGCCTCAATATAAGACAAGTCTGTCGGCTCAATGCCGCATTCGCGCCAGCATTCGCGAAGCAAGCGCGCCTGCGCCTCCGGATTCGGTGCCGTGATGCCCATCGATGCGCCATCCTGATTCAGGCAGCTTCCGCGAATGACGGCACGGATATGATCTCCGTCAGCCAACGCCATAGACAGCGGCTTGAGCAGGAATGTGATGACACCTTCACCACCGCCCGTTCCATCCGCCTGTGCATCAAAGGTTTTGGTGCGTCCGGAGGATGATGCGATCTGAATCCCACCCGTGGCCTCTCCTGCAGGAGCAGGTACGAGGTAGAGCTTGACCGCACCGACCAGCGCAGCATCGATCTGTCCCGAACGCAGGGCATCACAAGCCAGATGCAGCGCACTCAAGGAGGACGAGCAAGCCGTGTTGATCAGCATAGCCGGCCCCTGCAGATTGAGCAGGTAGCTGACACGGGCAGCGATCATGGATTCTACATTGCCCGAGATCTTCACGCCTGCGGCATAGGACGTATCGCCCATGCCCATATCTATCAGCTGCTCATAGCGCACATCGGAATTGCTGTGGCCAACATACACACCGGTTCGGCTTCCTCGAATCGCCTCCTCATAGCCCGCATTTTGCAGGCATGAGAAGGCCGACTCGAGGAACAGTCGCTGTGCGGGATCCATCATCTGCGCCTCAGGCGGTGTCAGATGGAAGTATTCGGCATCAAACCCACTGATCTGCGGCAAATAGGCGCGCTGGACAAAGGCTGCGTCCTTGCCGTACATACGCTCCCGAAAGGGAGCGATTTCTTTTTTTCGTTCCTCGGGAAATTCACCGATCATGTCCTCACCGCAGCAAAGCTTCTGCCAGAACTCCTCTTCCGAGGTGGCAGAGCCGATCTGCAGTGCCATGCCGATGACAGCAATGCCTTCGTTTTGCGCGGCATCCATCTCAAATTCAGGCAATGACACCGAAAAGTCAAGATCCATGGCGATTTCTCCCTTCGTGTAAAATCAAATCTTGCAAAAGCTTTGCAAGAGCTGTTGCCAGAGCAGCATCGCGCGGATTGTCAACACGCACAGTCCCCTCTGCTTCTCTGAGGCAAATGCGCACAACGGGATCTGCTCGATCATCGCAGGTCAGGTGCTCTGCATCGTTCCATACCAAGAACGGGACTCGCTGTCCTGCCTGCTTTTCCACCTGCAACTGCGCTGCTTGTGCGCTCTGCATTTCCATCGGAGTCTCCTGCGCGCGGGCAATCACCTGCGCAAAGTCAGAAATGCCGTCGAAATCCAGGTACCCTGCAAAGAGGGTCTGTTCACGGCGCCCCTGCAGAGGCACACGCTTCTCCTTGCTCAAAGCCGAAAGCAGGTAGCCAAAGGCTGCAGTGCCCAGGGAAAATGCGCGGTCAGGCTGCATTTGACGCAAGGCCTTTGCACTCTCGGCAGACAGCGGTGCAATTCGGCTTCCAGCCTTGCCGAAGCTGTTTGGCAGCGGCAAGCCGTGCAGGCAGATCGTGCCGTTTTCCTGCAAAAGCAGTTCCTGCATCTGTATGGTCGGGTTGGCAAAGAGCTGCGCAACCGTAATCTTTTTCCCAAAGTGCTCCCCGATCATTCGCTGCAGCGAGATCAGCAGCACGGAGGTTCCGCCCTGCGCAAAAAAGCTTCGGTCAACCGTCGGCTCGTGCTCGAGCAGTTTTGCCCAGATCTCTGCCAATGCTTTTTGCATGGGCGTACTTGCAAACAGGCGTGTTTCATCCTCCTGCGGTTTGGGCAGAGCCTTGCGGTCAAGCTTTCCGTTGGCCGTCAATGGAAGCTCGGAAAGCTGAATGATGTGCGACGGCAGCATATACTCCGGAAGCCGCTTTGACAGTTCGGCTTTGATCTCACGGGCCTCAAGTGCCTCGTCGGCACAGAAATATGCCAGCAGATAGCCCTCGCCGTTTTCGCGTCGCTCCACGAGCACAGCGCACTGCGTGATCTTCGGCAGGCTTGAAAGCACCGCCTCAATCTCACCGCATTCGATGCGGTTGCCGCGAATTTTGACCTGCTGGTCGTTGCGGCCGAAGAATTCCAGCTCCCCTCTTACATTCCAGCGAACAAGATCACCTGTCTTGTACATCCGTCCGCTTCCGAAGGGATTTGGGACAAATTTCCGTTCGTTTTCCTCGGGGCGATGCAGGTAGCCTCTTGCCAAACTGTCGCCGGTCAGGCACAGCTCGCCTCTCGCACCGGGAGGTAGAAGCATTCCATCGTCATCGAGGACATAGGTCTTACAGTTTTCCATCGGTCGTCCGATGGGCAGATTCCACGACGGTTCGGTGATCTCAGCCGTAGTTGCGACCACCGTATTTTCCGTCGGGCCATAATTATTCATCAAGATGTAATCCCGTTTTTCAAACCGCTTGAGCTTGTCGCCAGCCGTATGCAGCAGACGCAGGCTGTGGTTGTCCAGGCGCATAAATTGCTCACAGATCTGCGTGGGAAGGAAACTGATCGTAACCCCATGCGCCTCATAATAAGCATTGAGCGCCTCCATATCCAGCCGCAGTTCCTGAGGGATGACGTGGATCGTCGCGCCCACGGCCAGATACGGGAAGATCTCCCAAACGGTAGCATCGAAGCCAAGACCTGCATACTGGGTGGAAACATCCTGCGCACAATTGCCAAAGCGACGCTGATGCCACAAAACCATGTTCATCAGGCTGCCATGCTCGACGAGCACACCCTTGGGAAGTCCCGAAGAGCCGGAGGTATAGATCACATAAGCAAGCTGCTTGGGGCCTATTTTCATCGGACGGTAGGACACATCGGGAAGTGAACTGACGATCAGCGTTTCGCACAGTCCCGAAAGACGCGATGCAAGTGCTTCACAGGTCAGCACGTAACGCAATCCGCTGTCCTTGACCATGTGCGCAAGACGCGCGTCGGGATAGTCCGGATCCATCGGCAGATAGGCCCCGCCGCTCTTCAAAACGCCGTAAATGGCAGGATACATTTCTAAGCCGCGCGGCAGCAGGATGCCGACGATCTCCTGTTCCTTCAGGCCCCTTTGTTGCAGATTTCCTGCAACACAAAGGCTTTGTCTTATCAGCTCGCGGTAGCTCAGAGTGTTGCCTTTGAACACGATCGCTGCCTTATCGCTGTCAGCAAGCGCATCCATGCTGTCGCACACGGTCTTGCTGCGGTCGTAGTCGACATCGGTTTGGTTGTAGCTGTCGAGTTCCGCCTCCTGCTCACGGCTGATCACACGGATCGCCTTGAGTGGTGTTTCGGGGTCGAGTCCCTGCAGAATCGCATACAGACTCTGCAGAAGCCGACGAGCCGTTTGCGCGCAGAACAGGTCCGTACAGTAACTCAATTCGAGTGTGCTGCCCGTTTCTGAGCGTCTGCAACACAAACTCATGTCAAACTTTTCTACCTGCGGCAACAATTCCATGGGAGCATAAGGCACGTTGCTCGATTCTTCAAAGGAAATCGCCACGTCGATCAGCGGTGTGGACGAGCCGTCCGTTTCCAGCCCAAGCAGGCGAATCAGATCGGTAAAGGGATATTCCTGGTGTTCTTCTGCCTCGGCAAGCGTTTTGCTTACCTGCCGCAGAAGCTGAGCAAAGCTCTCGTTCGGGTCAATGTGCGCAGTCAGAGGCACGGTGTTGACAAACATACCTGGCACATTCTGCACACGCGCTTGCGTACGGCCGGACATGGCGGTTCCCAAAATCGTATCCTTCTGGCCGCAGAAACGGCTCAGGAGCAGGTGGGTCGCCGCCGTTAGGAGAGAAAACTCCGTCGTCCCCTGCTGCGCTGCGAGCTTGTGCATTCGCTCCTGCGTTTGCGCATCCATCTCTATGCGCTCAACACCGCACAGATAGCTTCGATTCTTGCTGCGAGGCAGGTCGGTTGGCAGCTCAAGCCGGGGCACACCCTGCTCAAAATGTGCTCTCCAGTAGTCCTCGTCCACCTGACGGTCAGACTTCCAACGGCAATATTCGGGATATTGCAGACCTACAGGAGGTAGGCTCTCCCCACGATACAGCGCAAGAACCTCCCGTCTGAGGATCTCGAGGCTTGCACCGTCAAGAATGATATGGTGGGTTTGAATGAGAAGATACACATTCTCCCGTGCCTGTACGAGTTCTGCTCTCAACAAGGGAGCCTTTGTCAGGTCAAAGGGCTCCGGCTGCGGAAGCTGCATGGGATCGAAATTCTCGTCGCTTCGCACCTGCACAGTGAAATCCACCTGCGGTGCAACCTTTTGACTCAGTGTTTCGTCCTCAAACATGAAGCTCGTGCGGAAAATATCGTAGCGTGCAACCATACTCTGCAAGGCAGAACACAGCCGCGGAACATCCGTCTGCAAGGGCAAACGGTAAATCATAGGGATCACATAGGCATTTTGCTCACGTATCAGATTCTGCGCAATGTAGATGCGGCTTTGCTGCGTCGAAAGTGGGTAGGTATCCGATTCCGCTGCCTTGACAAAGAGCGGACAAGCCTTCGCAAAGAGCTGCACAAGCTGCTCCAATGCCGTGGCAGAAATCTGTCTGCGGTTATCGTGAACGCTGATGCGCCCATCCCTTGCCGTGAACACCAGATCCATCTGTGCACGGTTTTCAAACGATGTCAAAAGCACCGTAACGGGCTTTCGCAGACCGGCATGGCGACTGTACTCCCCGTTTTTGCGCGGCAGGCTCAGCATCGGTGCGCCGCCTTGCTCCTGTGCAGCGGTAACGAGCTGCGAAGCAGCCTCCGTATTGCCCATATCGAAGCGGTAGCATTGCATCAATCCCTCTTCCGCCTCATAGTAGATCACAGCCTCGCGGCATTTGCCAAGGCGATACAGACTATAGGCAAGTGCGCCCAAAAGCGCCTCACGACAGCAGGGGTCAGCCGGTGCCGAAGCACTACCGCCGTGCCCGTCTGCAAGGCTGAGCATACATGCCGTCGGAGCGGTCTGTGCCGCCAGCTTTTCACGCAGGAGCTGCGCCATCGCAGCCACCGTAGGCCTTGCAAACAGATCTCCAACGCTGAAGCTTCCGGGATAGTGTTTCTCAATGGCATAGTGCAGCAGCGTGATACGCAGGGAGTTGCCACCCAGTTCAAAGAAGTTGTCATTTCTCCCCACTCGCTCAGTCTGCAGCACCTCACTCCAGATGCCTGCCAGGCTCTCCTCGATCGGGTCCGCAGCGGGCACAAATTCCGTGCCCATCTTAAACTGCGGCTCGGGCATCGCCTCAAAATCAGGCTTGCTATTGACCGTATATTTAAGTTTTTCCACAAGGACATATGCCTCGGGGATCATGTACGACGGAAGGCTTCGCTGCAGTTGCTCACGCAGAGTCTTTTCATCTGCCGTACCTGCAGCATAGAGCACAAGTCGTCCGTCAAGGACACGGACACGGGCATCGTCGACACCCTCGGCCGTCTGCGCGACAGTCTCAATCTCTCCAAGCTCCACGCGGTTGCCGCGGATCTTGCACTGGTTATCGATTCTTCCCTCGTAGAACAGATCGCCCTGCTCCGTCCAACGGCCAAGGTCGCCGCTGAGATACATTTTTTCACCCGGGAAGAAGGGATCGTCGACAAATCGCTCAGCTGTCAGCTCCGGCTTGTGGAGGTAGCCGTCTGCCAGAGAGCTGCCTGCCAAAGCCAGCTCGCCGACCACACCGATAGGCTGCAGCTGTCGTTCCTTGCTCAGGACATACACGCGGGTGCCGTCGATCGGCTTACCAATGGGGATGTTCTTCTCGTGTCCCTGCACTTCATAAACAGTGCTGACCACAGTATTCTCCGTGGGACCGTAATTGTTGTACAGGGTATAATTCTTGCTGTGACGGGTCATGCGGTCGCCACCCGCGATCAGCTTTTCCAAAGTATGATTTTCCAAACGGACAAACTGCTCACAGATGGGCGTGGGCAGGAAGCCGATGTTGATTTGATTTTCCGTCAGATAGCGATTGATGGCGAACATATCCATACGGATCTCTTCGGGAATGATATGGATCTCGACACCGCAGGCCAACTGCGGATACATTTCGTGAACAGAAGCATCGAAGCTGAAGCTGGCATATTTGCAGCTTCTGTCACCCGGCTTGATGCCGTAATAGCGTTCATGCCACTGCACCATATTGGCCAGGGCCGCTTGACTCACCATAACCCCTTTGGGCATACCGGTGGAACCGGAGGTATAGATGACATAGGCGATCTGAGCGGGATCGAACTCCGTCGGGAAGGCTTCGCCTTCCTCTCTTCCGATCTCGATCTGCGGCAGGTCGCTTTGGACCGTCAAGCCATGTGAACGGACAATCGCACGTGCTCCGCTGTCTTGCAGCATATAGGCAATACGCTGCTCCGGATAGGCAGGATCGATGGGAAGATATGCACAGCCTGCCTTCATGATGCCCAAAGCGCTCAGGAACATATCCTCGTTGAAATGCGACATGACAGCAACAACATCGCCCGGCCGCATTCCGTTCTTACGCAGCCGCCATGCCAGCTGATCCGTCATTCGATCGAGCTGTCCGTAGGTCAGCCGCTGCTCCTTGCAGACCACCGCGGTGGCCTCAGGGGTACGGGCCGCCTGGCGGGCAAAGAGCTCCAAATAGCTGCGCCGTTCATGCTTGGGTGTATGGTTGAAAATATCCAGAATGCCGCTGCGTTCGGCCGGAGTCAAAATTTCAATCTGCGAAAGCTTGATCTCGGGCTGCGTCGTCACCTCTTGCAAAACACGCTCGACGTGTGCAAAGAAGCGGCGCACGGCATTTTCGCTCAAGCGGGCACAGCGGTAGTCCATGCTGAACACATAACCCTCCGGCTCGGGTAGCACATCAATGGAGAGGTCAAATTTACCCTCACCGATGTTCGCCTCGCAAGCCTCGGCGCGGAAGTCCTCGCCGTACAGAGCGAACTTCCCCGGCTCCTGCATACTGAACATCACAGGTAGGAAGCTCGCCTCATCATAGGCTCCGCGGCTACGTAGCTCATCGACCACCGCATCAAACGGATAGTCCTGATATTCCAAAGCCTGCAGAGTAAATTCTCTGACCTCGGCCAGGAGCTCCTTGAAGCTGCAATCAGCCTTGGGATGAGCGCGCATAAGCAGGGTATTGACAAACATACCCACCATTTGTGCCGTATCGGGGTGCAGTCGATTTGCCACAGGGCTGCCCACCGTAACATCCTCGGTACCGCTGTAACGGGCCAGAACGACCATCACAGCCGTCAAAAGCAGCATATATTCCGTCGCGCCCGTTGCTCGTGCCAGCTCGCGGATCGCCTGCGTCAGCTCGGGAGAAATGCGCTCGTTGCGCAGGGCTCCGCGCGTGTCGCCGTTGGCTCTCGTTTCATAGGGAAGGATCGTCCGAGGCAACTCACCTGCAAGGGCGTTGCTCCAGAATTCCTTCTGTGCCGACTTATCCTGCTTTGCGTCCCACAGACTGTAGTCGCGGTACTGACGCACCTCAGCGATCGTCTTTCCGCTGTAAATGGCGTTGAATTGCTGCGAAAGCACATGTGTCGACACACCGTCGACGATGCTGTGATGCATATCCATAAGTAGCCATGCATCCTCGCCCTTGGTCACGATGCCAACGCGCAACAAGGGTGCTTTTTCCATGCAGAAGGGGCGGACAAACTCCTTAAGCGCCTGCTCGACGCTCTCCCCGTCTGCCAGTTCACGTTCCGTGAAATCCAGAGGGACAAACTCCGAGATCTTTTGCACGACCTGCCCATCCTCGACAGCAAAGCAGGTTCTGAATGCCTCGTGCAGGGAAAACACTTCGTTGAGCACCGCCGCCAAACGGCTGCGGTTACCCTCGAGCTTCAGGCAGAACGGGACATGATAGGCCACGCTGTCTGGCTGTGCCTTCTGGATACTGTAGAAACGTGCCTGCACCGCGGAAGCCGGGCAGCTTTTTACTGTCGGCTGCTTTGGGATCGGGGTATAGGTCTTTCTCTCTCTTTGCAGCAGAGTTTCCAGCGCCTCCACGGTGCGATGCTCCAGAATGTCTGCAAATCCGGGTCTGTATCCGAAGGTCTCCTCGATACGGTTCATCAGCAGCATTGCCTTCAATGATTGACCGCCGAGCATAAAGAAGTCGTCGTCACGGCCGACACCGTGCACCTGCAGCAGCTCCTCAAAAATCGCACAGAGCGTCTCCTGTGCCTGCGTAACCGGCGGCAGGTATCTGCGTCTTGCTCCAAGCTGTGGCATGGGCAGACGCTTACTGTCGATCTTACCGCTGTGATTCAGGGGCAGATCCTCCATCGCGACATAGGCCGTGGGGAGCATATACTCCGGCAAAAGCTTCGCAAGCTCCTTGCGCAACACATCGTCTTCATAGGACTTGTTGCTGACATAATACGCGCACAGCAATGCAGGCTGTCCCTGCGGCTCGACAAGGCGGACTGCTGCCTGCTCCATTCCGGGCAGCGCCAGGATGCAAGAGGAGATCTCCTGCAGCTCAATACGGTAGCCACGTAGCTTAACCTGCTCGTCGATACGGCCGAGGTATTCGATGTTTCCGTCGGGCAGCCAACGGGCAAGGTCTCCCGTTCGATATAGTCTTTTGCCATTTTGCGGAAGTATTACAAATTTCTCCCGTGTCAGCTCGGGTCTGTTCAGATATTCCAGAGCAAGGCTCTCGCCTGCGATGCAAAGCTCACCTGCGATACCCAAACCGCAAATGCGCTCGCCCTGAAGAATATAAATTTGTACATTGTCAATGGGTTTGCCGATCGGCACACGCTCGGGAATCGGCGTCTGCGGTGCATAGAGCCAATCGGTGGCACAGATGGAAGCCTCCGTGGGGCCGTAGGCATTGAGATAAGCTCCCTTTTGCGAGCCACGGCGCACCGTATCGGGATCCGCCGCCGAACCGGCTGTCAAGATCAGACGCGCCGGGAACGGCTCCATTTGGGCATAGAGATTCGGTGGGAAGGTCGCCACGCTGACGCCCATGTTCATGCAATACTCCGACAGCCGTCGGCTGTCATGGCGCAGCTCCTCGGGTGTCAGCAGCAAGGTGCCGCCAAAGGCCAGTGCCATCAACATCTCCGAAACGGAGGCATCAAAGCAATAGCTTGCAAATTGCAGCACACGGTCTTCGTGCGTGAAGCCGAGTCTGCGCTCATAGTAGTTGACAAGATTGATCAGACCACGGTTGGAAAGCACCACGCCTTTGGGCTTTCCGGTCGTGCCCGAAGTATAGATGCAGTAAAGCGGATCACTCTGCTGCAGAGTTCTTTCAGGATCGTCCTCACGCGGCTGTGGAATCTGCTCCAGCTTCAAAACCGGAATCTCTGTATCAATCTCCGCACCGAAGGTCAAGACAGCACGAGGTCTGCAGTCGTCCAGAATCGAGCGAATACGCTCGGTCGGGAAGTCGGGTTCCATCGGCACATAGGCCGCACCAGATTTGATCGTTCCCCATACTGCCAACATACGCTCCATAGAGTTTTTACAAAGCAGCGCAACAAAGTCGCCCGCTCCGATCCCATGCTCTTTCAGCCAATGAGCAATGCCGTTGGCCTTCGCGTTAAACTCGCGGTAGCTCAGGCTCTGCTGATCAAAAATCAGGGCAGTCTTATCCGCATATTGCCGTGCTCTTGTTTCAAAGAGCTCGGCCACGGTAAGGTTATCATCCAGCTTGACCTCTGTTTGATTGAAGGTTGCAAGCAGCTCGTGTTCCTCCGCCGTGGCAAGGGGTATCCGTCCAATGGGAACCTGTGGCTGTGCCAACACGCAATCCACCATCTGCTTCAAATGTGCAAGCATCTGTTGTGCCGTGCGCTCGGCAAACAAGGCAGTGCAATATTGCAGATAGAAGCCATAGCACTCGCAGTCCTCCACCAGGAACGTCATATCGAACGGAATCTCTGTATTCTGAGGAGTCAGCATGCTGCACTCCGTTCCGTTCAGCGCAAAATCCATCGATGGAATATCCTCAAATGCATAAAACAGCTTGCATGTCGCCAGTGCCTCACGCTGTGCCGCTTCACTCTCCTCCTGGTAGCTCTGCGCCTGTTGGCACAGATCTTTTACCTTCTGCAGATACTCACAGAAGGACAGCTCGTTTTCAGGATGGCTGCGCAGCAGGAGCGTGTGGACAAACATACCCACGGTCTGCTCCAGATTCGGCTGCGTTCTGCCCGCAAAGGAGCTTCCGAGGGTCACATCCTCGCTACGCGTGTAGGCGCCCAGAAGGCAGCTCCACACACCGAAGAAGAACATATAGGGTGTGATCCCCTGTGAGGCACAAAGCTTTCGCAAAGCATCGGACTGCTCTGCACTCAGGCGCAAGGAGCATTCTGCCGCACTGCGGCGAATCTGTTTGGCACTGGGTTTGTCATAAATTAGCTCGGTAGGCTCACCGCCGCACATCTCCTGCCAGAAAGCTCTGCCCTCCGAGCGTTCGTCCGTCAACAGCCATTGGCTGTAATCTTTATACTGTAATTCAACTTCCGCAAGAGCTTCCCCATTGTACAGGGCGGTCAGCTCACGGCTGATCAGACTCTTGGAGATACCGTCAGCGGCAATATGATGCACATCGAGCAGAAGCAGATAGTCCTCGTCCGCAAGCTCGACAAGCTCAGCACGCAAAAGCGGCGCATCTTCCAGTCGGAAGGCTCTCGGGAAGGCCTCGAGCAGAGCCTGCGCATTGCCGTTCGGGCACCTTCTCTTGGTCAGTGTAAACGGGCAATCATCAACGATATACTGAGATTTTCCGTCAAAGTAGGTTCGAAGCGCTTCATGGCGCATCAGCAACTCATTTAAGGCAGCCTCCAATCGCGGCAGATCCAATGCGCCGCGGATGCGAATGCCCATAGGATGGTTATATGCTAAGCTGGTCGGGTCAGCCAGATAAATAGCATATAATCTCTGCTGCACCGCCGACATGGCATAGCTTTCCTGCTTTTCGGCCTTTTCGATGGCTCGTGTCGCCTGTGCAGTCTCAGCCAAATGCAGCGCGATGGCGCCAAGCTGCGGCTCGCGATAAAGCGCCGTCAAAGAAACAGCCTTTCCCGTCTGACGCTCCAAACGCAGGCGCAGTGTCATCAGCTTGAGGGAATTGCCGCCGAGGGAGAAGAAATCCTCCTCCGGGCTGAGCTCCTCCAGATCCAGCAACTCTCCGACCAGCTTGCACACGAGCTTTTCCTCGTGCGTTTCAGGTGCGCGACGGTCAGCTCTGCGTTGCGGACGCGGCAAGGCCGCCTTGTCCACCTTGCCATTCACAGTCAGGGGGATGGCAGAAATCTGCATCAGAAAATGCGGCAGCATATACGAAGGCAACTCACGCGCCAGCTCTGCACGGATCGCCTCGAGATCCAAGGTCTGTTCGGAAACAACATAGCCGCAGAGCATCGCCTCAGCAACATCGGCAACGACCAATGCTGATTGCACACCGTCAACACCTGCCAGAACCTTCTGTACCTCAGCAGGCTCGATACGGTATCCGCGGATCTTGACCTGGTCATCGATACGACCCATGAATTCCAGCCTGCCATCGTCACACAGCCGTGCCAGATCACCGCTGCGGTAGAGCATTCCCTTGCCAAATGGGTTGGGCACAAAGACCGCCGCCGTAAGCTCAGGCTTTTTGCGGTAACCGAGGGCAACGCCCTCACCTGCGATGCACAGCTCGCCGGGCATACCGATCGGGCAGAGCTGATCTCCGCGCAGGATGTAGATCTGCGCATGCGGCATGGGTCTGCCGATGCTCACGCTGATCTCACGATCCTTCTGTTCGTCAAAGCAGTAGTCACAGCAGCCGACGGTTGCCTCCGTCGGACCGTACTCATTGTGGATACAAAGCTGTGCCCCGAAACGCTGCTGTGCGCTACGGGCAAGATCCACAGACAGCGCCTCGCCGCCCAGAATCATATGGCGCAGGGAACTTTGGCCCTCGAAGGGCAACTCGAGCATCATCTTCAGATGTGAGGGTGTCAGCTTCAAAAAGCTTGTGCGGTTCTCGCGCAGGATCTGCGCAAGCGCCTGATCCGGACTCTGACGGTAAACGGTTGTCGTACCGCCGTTCAAGAGTCCCAGGAAGGTAGATGTAATGGTGAGGTCGAAGGAAATGCTGCTGAACAGCGCAACCTCCATCGGAGCGCTCAAATCAAGATAATGCGCTCCGGCATAAGAAATGTAATAAGACAGTGAACGGTTGGAGATCATAACACCCTTGGGTTTTCCGGTTGTGCCCGAGGTATAAATCATGTATGCAGGAGAATTCTCTCCGGCTACCGTCAGCTCCAGCGGTTCTTCCGTCATTTTCTCGTGCAAAGACACCACGGGTGCACAAAGCGCAGGTGCCTCACGGTCCGTCAATACGACAACGGCATCGCTATCTTGTAAAATATACTCAATACGCTCGTTCGGATATTCCGGATCCACAGGCACGAAAGCTGCACCGCAATGCAGCACTGCCAGCACACCCACCAGGTATTCCGCACTGCGTTCACAAAGGAGAAGCGCGAAGTCGCCCTCCTTTAGGCCCATTTGACTCAAATGCGCAGCCAAACGTGCGGCCTTGTCAGAAAGCTCGGCATAGCTCCACTCACGCGCACCGTCACGCAGAGCGACGGCATCCGGTGTACGCTCTGCCTGCAGGGCGAAGCTCTGCGCCACAGTCGGCAGGCTCTCGCCGCAAGCGGGCAACTGCAAAATTTGGTTTCGTTCCTTGTTGGTAAGGGGCAGCAGCTCTCCAAGCGGCTTTTCAAGGCCTGTCGTCATCATTTCGAGCAACGTCAGATAATGCGACAGGAATCGCTCGGCAGTACGCTGCTCAAATAACTCGGTGCTGTATTCCAGAATGATGTCGAAATGGTCTCTGGACTCCAGGATCTGGAAGCTCATATCCACCTTCGAGCACCCCTGATGCATAGGCAGGCGCTTGACATCATGGCCGTCAACGCGGTAGTCCATATGCTCACGGTTCTGCAGAACCAGGATCACGTCATACAGCGGATTTCTCGAAGATTCTCTGGTGGCTCCGCAAGCTTCGACGAGCTTGGCCAGCGGATAGTCCTGATGCTCGTAAGCGCCAATGCAGAGAGTGCGAATCTCGCGCAGGAACTGCGAAAGTGTCTTATTCGCCTCGGGGTAAGCGCGCAGAGGAAGCGTATTGATAAAAATACCCAGTAATTGCCCCAGATCCTCATGGCTTCTGCCGGCAAAGGGGCTGCCGATCACAACATCCTCCTGACGGGCATACTGACTGAGCAGGAGCATTGCGCCTGCCAGGAAGATCATATAATCGGTCGTATTCGTCTGTTTCTCAAGCTCGCGCAGGCGCTCCTTGAGTTTTTCAGGAAGGGGTTGCTGTACACAGCGACCGTCATAGCTTCTGACCGCGGGTCGAGGATGATCCGTCGGAAGCTCCAGTGGCTGCGGAAGTGTGCGGAACTGCTCAAGCCAAAATTCGCCCTGCGCCGACAGATCGCAGCCTTCCAGCCACTTGCAGTAATCCTTATATTGCAGCTTTGTCTCGGGAAGTGTTCTTCCCTCGCGCAAAGCAATGTATTCTTCGATAAATATGCCGCAGCTCAGGCCGTCACGGATGATGTGGTGCATATCCGTGAGCAGCAGCCAACCTTCGGCTTGCTTTAGCATTGTAAATCGGAAAAGTGGAGGCTTCTCCAGAACAAAGGGCTTCAAAAAGTCCCGTAAAATATCATCAGTGAGTTCTGTGACCTCTTCGATCACCCGAATCTTCACCTGCAGGTGCGGCAAAACCTCCTGCCGCGCCGTGCCTTCACGTTCAAAAAAGCGTGTGCGTAAAATTTCATGCCGATCGACCATCGCCTGCATCGCCGAACGGATACTCTCGGGCGTAACGCCCTCCTCGAGTCGAAGCAGCCAAGGCATATGATATGACAAGCTGCTCGGATCGAGGCGGTAGAACCAGTACATCTGTTCCTGTGGTGCCGACAGCGGATAGTCCGCCTCCGGCGCTGCTATGGGAATCGGTTCGCTCGATTGCTTCTGTGCAGTAAGCAGCGGAGCAAGCTCCTGAACCGTGGGTTTTGTAAAAATTTCTGACAGTGACAGCGTCAGGCCCTCCTCCGCAAGGCGATGGTGCAGGCGCATTGCAGCAAGGGAATTGCCGCCCAGGACGAAAAAGTCCTCGTCAATGCCGATCTCGTCCATGTGCAAAAGCTCTCCAAAGAGCGCGCACAGTCGCTTTTCCGCCACGTTACGCGGCGGTGTATGGCTGCGTTGGCGGGAGATCCTGGGCAGAGCCTTCTCATCGAGCTTGCCGTTGGCCGTCAGCGGGATCCGCTCGATCTGCAGCATCGCCGCAGGGATCATGTAAGACGGAAGATCCTCGCGAATGCTCTGCTGCACGGCAGCCAGATCCAACTGGCGGTCTGCAACCAAATAGGCATGCAGCTCCTGCTCACCGTTGGGTGCCTTGATCGCAATCACAACGGCATCGGTCACATATTCCTGCCTACGCAGCACACCCGAAATCTCCTCGGGTTCGACGCGGTAGCCACGAATCTTGATCTGCTTATCGCGGCGACCGGCATAATAGATCAGGCCTTCCTCATCGAGGTAGCCCAGATCGCCCGTGTGATACAGACGCACACCGTTGTGCATACGGAAGCGTTCTGCCGTGCGCTCCGGATCATCAAAATAGCCTCTTGCCACATTCGGGCCGGCAAAGCAAAGCTCACCGATCTCACCGACACCACAAAGTCGCTCTCCGTCCAGAATATAGGCTGTGCTTCCGGCACAGGCCGTGCCAATGCTGGTGGTCTGCCCCTCGTGCAGCTCGATGAAGGTGGTATAGACGGTCGTTTCGGTGGGACCGTACTCATTAAAAATGCGGACCTGTGCACCAAAAACCTCGCGAACCTTAGCGCACATCGCATCCGTCAGCGCTTCGCCGCCGAAGATCATCATATCGACCTTGCCGAGGCCGGTTTGTTTCAGATGATCCGCAGCAGCCATAAAATGGGAGGGCGTCATTCGCAAAAATTCCAAACGCTCCTGCGCAAGGTAGTCTCCGACCGCCAATGCATCAGGGAACAGGAGCAGAGTCATGCCAAAATACAAAGAGAAAACGATCGGAATGGAAAAATCAAAGCAATGGCTGGTCATCAGCGGCACCTTCTGCCCAAGGTGGCAGCCGTAGTGCTCAAAAAGGGTGTCCAGATGATTGAGCATGGAATGCTCCTCGATCATAACACCCTTGGGCACACCGGTGGTGCCGGAGGTATAGATGACATAGGCCAGATCTTCCGGTCGTCTCTCCGGAGGAGAGAACGGCATGGTAGGCAAATTGCGTACATCCAGGATCGGCAGAGTGGTTTCCGGGCACTCTCCTGCTGTCAAAACCGCCTTTGCACGGCAATTTTCCAAAATATAGGAGATGCGCTGCTTACCGGCCGCAGGATCGACCGGCACAAACGCGCTGCCGCAGGCCAGAGCTGCATAGATCGCGACAATGGCATCTGTGCTGCGGGCGACATAAACCGCCACACAATCTTCACGGCCACAGCCGAGCGCATGAAGCGCCGCGGCCGTGGACTGGACTCTCTGCCAAAAAGCACCATAGGTGGTCTCTATGCCATTGTCCCAAACCGCAACACGCTGCGGCTCGACACTCGCCCAATGTTCAATCGCCTGTGAAACTGCTCTCTTTTCCATATGTTTCTCCTCCGGATGAGGGACTCAGCCCAATTCGGGCAATGTGTTCTCCTCTGTATCGATTGCCAAGCGGTGCAGCTTGTGCGCCTGTTCCTGTGCAGGAACCTGCTTGGTCTCAAAAATCTGCTTCAGCAGTGCCAAAGCCTGCTGTTTTTCTTCCCGGGTCTCTTCCCTGCCCTCGGCGGCCAGCTGCATTGCCTGCAGCTTCTGATAGGGCTTTACCACGCCCTCTTCATAGGCCTCGTCGTCGAAGCATAGGTTACGCGTTGCAACCGCCAAACCCATGCAGCGCGAAATGAACGGCAAACGGCGCTCGATCTTCATATAGCTCGAGACCATCAAATTGTCCTCCCAGAAGTCCAGCGTCAAAGCCTGGATCGCAGGATTGTTGTTCCTTGCCAGGTTGCGCACAACCTTACCGGGGCCGACATCGATGGCAAGTGAAAGCTCCTGCTGCCTGAGGTATGCCATGGTTTCCGTCCAGCGCACAGGCTTAACGATCTGATCGGTAAGCAGGGTGACAAACTCCTTCGGATCACTGTAAGGCAGGGCGGTGACATTCGAGATCACCGGGCAGGCCAGGCTGCCAAACTGCACACCTTCCAGCTCCTTACGGAATTCGCGTGCAACCGGCTCCATCAGTGAGCAATGGAACGGCGCACTGACATTCAGACGCTTTACCGCCGCTCCCATTGCAGAAAGCTTCTCCTCTGCCTCGATCACGGCGGCAGCATGACCGGAGATGACGTTCTGCGAAGGGGTGTTGTAGTTGGAGACCATGACGGTGTGGCCGTCGCGGGAAATCTCACGACAAACCGTCTCGACCTGTGCGGCTTCCAGCTTGCCGATGGCAGACATCAGGCCGGGCGCGCTCTGTGCGGCATCCTTCATCAGCATGCCGCGCTTGCGGACAAGACGCAGCGCATCCTCAAAAGACAAAGCCCCTGCGCACGTCAGGGCGGAAAACTCGCCCAGAGAGTGGCCTGCCATAAAGTGCGGACGAATGTTTGTCCGCTCATACAAATCGCGATATGCAGCCACCGATGCCGTCAGAATGGCTGGCTGCGCATTTTCCGTAGAAGTCAGCTCGGGTAATTTACCCTGCATGCAAAGCTGCTTCAAGGGAAATTTCAAAATATCCTCGGCTTCTTCAAAAGTTTGGCGGGCGATCGCCGAGTCCTTGCACAGGTCCTTGCCCATGCCCACATACTGGCTGCCCTGACCGGGGAATAAGATCGCTTTGATTCTCATAATCCTGCCTCCTTATTTCGCCTTGGTGGGTTTGATAGAAAAATCGATTGCCAACAGCAGCGCACTGAGGCCGAGCATAAATGCGATCTGCGGTGCAGCTGCCAGGAAGCCCTCTCCATCCAGAATTGTCTCTGCTGCAGTCAGGAACCATGCCGTCGGCATAAAATTGCTCAGCGTCTGCATGAATTCGGGCATAATCTCCTTTGGCCAGAAGCAGCCGCCGATCATTAGCATCGGAATGTTGACCATACTGATCACGCCGCCTGCCATCAGGCTCGTCTTTGCAAAGCGGCTGACCGTGATGCCGATTGCAATGCAGACACAAGCAAAGGCACAGCAGACCAGACCAACCTGCAGCATCTCGATAAGATTCATGCCGAAGCTTACATCTGCTATGAACGGCAGAACCACAAATTGCACACAAATTTGGATCAGCGCAACGACAAAATAGCTCAGTAAATGCTGCACATAGTAAGCCCAGCGAGGGAACTGCGTCGTAATGATGCGGTCAAACACGCCACTCTTCTTATCCTCAAGCAAAAGCATCGAAGCAAATGTCATCAGGAACATCATACCAACAGCCATATAGCCTAAGGCGGTGACCGTATTTTCCACGGCATCTCTGCCGTCAGCGGAATATGTCTCATAGTGTGCCTGATAGTTGGCAGCGATCACCTCGTCGAGCGCCTCGAGCAGCTTCTGCTCATCGCCGTTTGCTGAAGTACCGAGATTTTTGGCAGCAGAGATGATCGTGTTAATGTACAAAACGGCAGGCTCTGCGCCATTGGCATCATTGAGGCTGTAGCTCTTGGCAAAAGTCTCCTCGCCTGCCAGAATGGCAGCGGTAAAGCCCTCTTCAAACTCTATGGCGCAGGAGACATCACCGTTGATGACACTTGTACGAATATCATCGGTTTCCAGCTCAATCACATCACACTTCTGTCCGAATGCGTCGGTCAGAGCACGGGTCAATGCAGTATCGTCAGCATCCGCCACACCCAAGGTGTAGACTGCAACACTGCCTGACAGTCCGATCACCAACATACTCAGCACAATGGGGACAACCAACATACACAGCAAATTGGAGGGTTTGCACAAGATGCGCCGTAAGTTATTAAAAAATACCGTCATACCCGTTTCCTCCTTATCAGCCATGTGCTCACTGCAGTACAAATCGCACTCAAACCGGCCAGAATACCAACAGACTGCCAGACAAGACGCTGACTTCCATTATACAGCAGGTTAAAAATTGCCGTCTTTGCATAGTAACTCGGGGAGAGATTCTCGATGATGGGCATCGGCATGGCAACAAAGCCGCCTGCAAGGAAGGTAAATGCGATGATCGCAACCATAACCATTCCCTCCCCCTTGCCTTTGGTGACCAATCCAATCACTGCACCCATCGCTGTAGCAAAGAAGGAATAGACAAATACGATCACGATCAAGGTCAGAAGGGTGCTTCCCGTTCCCCAGTCAACATCGTAAACGATGCCGGTAAAGGCAACCAGGAATGCAGCCTCCAGGAATGTGACCAGCGACAATGCCGAGAGCTTTCCCACAAACTGAGGCAGCGGATTGAGAGGCGAAACGCGCAGGCGATCGCCCGTGGCACTGAAATAGTCCTCCGACATACCGGAGCAACCGTAGTCCGCACCGTAGAGGATCATCATCAGCAGCATGGCAACGGCATAATAGCCCATGGAAGTCGGCTTGTTGCCAGAAGCGGTATACTCGACCGCCTTCGTTCCCTCCTGCATATCAAAGCTGAAATCCTCCACGCTGCCCGTCAGCTTGTAGTGGGCATAGGCGCAGTTTGAAGCATAAGTAAAAGTATCAACGATATTCTGCACTACCGTGGCATCAAAACTCGACTGTTTCTTGGTGTAGACATAAAGATCGTTGTTTACGGACAGATCATTGACCTGCTGCGTAAATTCGGGTGGGATGTACAAGAAGGCTGCAACCTCCTCGTCAGCAAGCATCCGTTCGCCCTCGGCCCGTTCGGTGACCTCGGTGAATTTGACAAGACTCGCAACATCCGGCTCTTGCTTCATCATTTCGACGAAGTCCTTTCCGTCCGGGCCTTCATCCTCGACAAAATAGGCAACCTGCACTGTATCGATCGAGGTGACATCAAAGGCGCCACTGAAGGCCGAACCCAGCACCAAAATCAGCAGTATGAAGGAACATAGCTTGACCAATGTGGAGCGATATTCCTTCAAAAGCCGTTTTACGGTATACAAAAATTGCGTAAGCATAGCTCGCTCCTTTCTTTCACGGATCAGTCACGCAGTTTCTTGCCGGTCAGCTTGAGGAACACCGACTCCAAAGAAGCCTTCTCAATTTCCGCGCCGATGATCTCATGTCCGGCTGCACTAAGCTCCGTGACAAGGGACGAGAAGCTCCAGTCTCCCTGCTTGAGCGTCAGGTCGAGCGCGCCCTCTCTGCGCTCGCAGGAGATGACCGCCTTATGCTCTCGCAGCATCTGCAGTGCCTTCTCCGGATCGCGGAAGTGCAGGCTCATGCGCACCGTGGTGGCAGAGGAGGCAATAAGCTCCTCTACCGTACCCAATGCGATGATCTTACCAAAGTCCATAATGGCGACCTTGCTGCAGATGGCTTCGATCTCCTCCATATAGTGGGAGGTGTAGATCACGGTGGTGCCACCCTGATTGAGTTCACGAATCGAATCAAGGATGCTGTTTCTCGACTGAGGATCGACACCAACGGTAGGTTCATCCATCAGCAGGATCTTGGGATGATGCACAATCGCGCAGGCGATGTTGAGTCTGCGCTTCATGCCGCCGGAATACTTCTTGGCCTGCTCCTTACGGCGATCCCAAAGGCCCGTGCGCTCAAGCGCTTCCTTGACAGACTCTTTGAGTTCCTTGCCGCGCAGACCGTAGAGCTTTCCCCAGTAGGTCACATTATCCAGGGCGCTGAGTTCTTCAAAGAATGCAAGATCCTGCGGTACATAGCCAATCTCACGGCGGATCTCACGCTCAGCTCCGGTGAATTTTTTGCCGAAAATCTCGATAGAACCCTCTGTGCAGGTGATCAAACCAATCAGAGCATTAAGAGTGGTGGACTTGCCCGCGCCGTTCGGTCCGAGCAGTCCGAAGATCTCACCCTCTTCGATACTCAGGTCTACACCATTGACGGCATAATTATCCTTGTAACGTTTTACAAGATTTTTGATTTCAATGATCATAACCGTTCCTCCTATCAGTTTTCTTCCGAAGCTTCTTCGAAATAATCCAGCATCTTATCGAGCTCGATATCGCCGGCCTCCAGCTTTTCAAGGATGCCCTCCACGCCGGTATCGGCTGCCTTCTGCGTCGGTGCGACCTTCGAATCGATATATTCTGCCATTTCTGCGGCGGTAGTATAGGTAAACATATCCGAAACATCCAGGATGTTACCGAATTCACGGTTCAGGACGTTGAGCGCCTCAGTCGAAAGCATAGAGTCGCCGCCCTGCGAGTTGAAGCTTTCATAAATGTCGATCTCCTTCAGGCGCAGGACACCTGCATAGATCATAGCGACAGCCTTCTCTGTGGCAGTATATTCCTCAGCACCCTTGCCGAGAATGGTGACATTCTCGACCGAGACACTACCCTGATCCTGCTGGGTATTGCTCTGCTTACGCTTGAAGCGCTCCAGGCTCTTGCGCACACCCTCGGACAGACGGACAGGATGGGTATCCATCACGCGCTGCAGTGCACCAAGATTTACATTACCAGGCACTACGCCAAAGATCTGCTGCGAAATGGCATCATTCAGATATTCCCATGCCGCATCGTTTGTCAGGGAGGCAAAGGTCACGAAGCTGTCATCAATCTGGTAGTCGACCGCCATGCCCGTTTCCTTCCATGCCGGCCAGTTCAGTGCCGTGATCTGACGGTTGAGCAGCTTGCGTCGTGCGGCATAGGCATCGAGATAAGCATTGGCAGCAGTATAGTCGCTCTGTCCTGCACTGCCCATCAGGGATGTCATGGACGAGAAGAGGACGCAAACACGCAGATCCATCTCACCGAGCAGACTGTCAAGAATCTTCGTTCCGAGCGTCTTGGGCAAGGTGACGTTGCGGAAGGTGTCATAGCTCTTGTTGATGATAAAGCCATCACCTGCCACACCGGCGCAATGGATCAGGCCGGTAATGGAGCCGTAATCGGCGATCATCTCGTTGACAATGGCTTCCATCGCCTTCTCGTCGCACACATCGGCGCTGCGTACAAGCACCTTCGCTCCTGCCGCCTCAATGCGCTCAATGGAATCCAGAATATCGCACAGCTTCTTGTTCGTGCCGAGAGCAAGGATCTGTTCCCATTGCGCACGCTCAGGAAGCTCCTTGCGGCTGATGAGGCAGATCTGCTTGACACCGAGGCTTGCAAAGCGTTCAGCCATGACCAAGCCCAGGCCTCCAAGGCCGCCAGTGATGAGCAATGCACCTTGATCCAGATCTGTCATCTTGTAGTTTTCAGAGTTGTTGGTGTGCTTGGTCAGGCGAGTCTCGTAGCAGATTCCGCCACGATAGGCGATATCCGAACGCAGATCCTCACCGCAAAGCTCGTTGACAAGCAAAGACAGCTCGGTATGTTCGTCTACATCGACGGACTTGATCTTCAGATTTGCAAATTCCTGCTCGATGCAACGGCCCAGGCCGAGGTATGCACCGTTCAGCGGCTGAATATTGCTCTCAGCACCGGTGATCGCCGCAGCATTGCGGGTGACCAGCAGGAAGCGGATGCTATCCTTCACACCCAGCTTCATCAATGCCTTGCTCAGCAGGAACAGTCCGCCGACACTCTGCTCATACATCGAGCGGAATTGGGTTACGGAAGCGTCGCTGCTGTTCATATCTATGGTATTGCAGCACAAAATGGTGTCAAATGCACCCAGCTTTTCACGCGCGGCACGCACGGCATTGAGATAGTCCTCCTCGCCATGGAGCTTAGACGGCTGAAGCTTGACAACGTTGCCGATACGATCCGCCAGGGCCTTGTGCAGTTGCTCGGCATAGGCGCCATCTTCTGTGACGAGAAGCGTTCTGCCAAGCTTGCCTGCATTTTCTTCTGCAGCAGGTGCTGCGTACCACTGCATGGTGTAGTATGGATATTCGGTGTAGCCATTGAGGCGGTGAACCTTCTTGACAAAGTAATCCTTTACAGTCGCTACGACATTGCCGTCCTTATCGGTCAGCCACAGGTCGTAGGTCATGGTCTCCTCCTCACCCACCTCTGCGCTGGTCTTGACTGCCATGGAGTACATCTCCGCAGGCAGCGGACGGAAGAACTTCAGGGACTTGAAAAGGAATGGCAGGTATATGCCCTCGCGGCTGGCCGAGATGCCTGCATTGATTGCGCCGTCGAGCATACTGGTATGGAAGCGGAAGGTCTTGAAGTCGTCAGCAAATTCATCTGCCATCTTGATGTGGGCAAAGCTCTTAGGACCCTTGGAAACATAGACCTTCTTCATATTCCACCAACGCGGGCCAAAGTTCATCAGCGCGTCCTTCTCCTCCAGGGTGACAAGCTGCACATCACGATCGATGTAAATGCTCTTGTCGTCCTTCTCCGTCAGGTCGATGGCAGAAGGAGCCTGCTCCTCATGGGGGTAGATCTTGCCCTGTGCATAGGTATGCCACTCCTGCTCGCTGTTTTCATCCTCATTCGGAGAAACGACGGTGAAGCTGAGGTGATCGGGATGCTTGTCGACAATGATCTGCACCGGCAATGTCGCATCGGGCTCGACACGCAGCGGCTCCATAAAGGTTAGGTCGCGGAACTCGACCATGCCGTCGTAGTACAGTGAGGCGATCTCCGCACCGAGCTCGACATAGCCGGTGCCGGGCACAGTATTCTTGCCCATGATCACGTGCTCACGCAGCAACCAATGCTTCTTAACGCTGAAATTGACAGCGTAAATATCCTGACGCATGGACTTGACCAGGCAGCTTTCGAGCAAGGGCATCTCGTATTTTTCCTGCGAGGTGCCGAAGTCAAAGGTCTTGATCGGTGCCCAGTAGAGCTTCTTTTCAAACGGATAGGTCGGAAGCGGCATCTTCTTTGCGCTCGGCTGCATCCGGTTCCAATCGATGTTAGCGCCCTTGACATAGCACGAAAGCAGCTCGGAAACGACAGTTTCATCCCCGTTTAGGTACTTGTGCATCAATGTGTCTGCGCGCTCGTTGATCTCGCGGATCTGGCTTTCCGTGATATCGCCCTCTTCTCTGTCGAGGCGCTTGTTGGAAACAATCTTGAAGTGTCCGGCAAAAACACCGTCACTGTTCTGAAGGCCCTTGCGGGCAAGTCTGCGGAGTCTATCCTGCAGCTGTACGCGGTTTTTAAATACGATCGCGGCGCGATAGCTAAAGTTGCCGCGGCCGGTATTTGCGGTATAACACAAAGCGTCAAGATCGAGCTCGCCGGACTTGGAAAGGAAGCTGTCATATCGCTCGAGCAGCTCAGTCAACGACCACTCGGTTCTTGCCGAAAGGCTGAGAATACGAAGCTTTTCCTCTGCAGGCAGCATCGGCTGTACGGGCATTTCCTCCAGAACAACGTGGATATTCGTTCCGCTAAAGCCGAAAGCGCTGACGTCGGCAAGGAGCTTGTCCTTCTTCGGGATCCACGGTTTGGTCTCGTCGACCATGTACAATGCCGAGTCAATGAAATTGATGTACTGGTTCGGTTCTTCAAAGTGGATGCTTGCCGGCAGGGTACGGTGCTTCATTGCCATAATAACCTTCAGCATACCGGTACAGCCGGAAGCTGCGACCAGATGTCCGACATTACCTTTCGCCGTGCCCAGGCCGCAGAACTGCCGCTTGTTCGTGTGCTTACGGAAAGCCTTGTTCAAGGCATTGAATTCGATGGGGTCGCCCAAAAGTGTACCTGTGCCGTGTGCCTCAACGTAGGAGATATCCTCAGGATCGACGCCGGCATTTTCCCAAGCGTGAAGGATAACCTCCTCCTGCGCTGCGGGGTTAGGAGCGGTGATGCCATTGGAGGCACCATCGTTGTTGGCTGCGCTGCCCTTGATGACGGCATGGATGAAATCGCCATCCTCAAGAGCATGGTCGAGGCGCTTAAGCACAAAGGCCACACAGCCCTCACCAAAGACGGTACCAGAGGATTTTTTGTCGAATGCACGCACGGTGGCATCGGACGAACCGACAGCCGAGAGGGCATCGCCCTGCTTATCCTCGTCATCGTCCGGAGAGTTGCCGCCGCCGAAGGCGATACCGCCAGCGACCGCCTGACGGCAGTCCCCGTTGCGCAGTGCAAGGCAGGCTTCATGCACCGCAGTCAGACCGGAGGAGCAGGCCGTGTCAATCACGACCGCAGGCCCGCGCAAGTTGAACGCATAGCTCAGACGGCTGGCCAGGATGCTGTGCCACGAGCCCAGAGTACTCATGTTGTCACTCTTGGTCATGAGCTTGTAGAAGTTGCTGCTGTTGTGATCACGGCCAACAAACACGCCCGTCATAGAATCGCGTACGCGATCCAGACCGTAGCCGGCATCCTCCAAGGCCGACCATGCGGTCTGCAGGAAAATACGATGGCTGGGGTCGATGTATTCCGCCTCACGGGGCGAAATACCGAAGAACGCAGCATCAAATTTATCCGTGTCTTTGATATAGCCGCTTCTGGACTTCACACGCAGCTCACGCACATTGGCAACCTTCGTGCCGATGGCAGCGCAGAAGCCCTCATTCTCCGTGGGGGCATAGTAGGTCTCATATTCCTCGGGCATATAGCCCAGGCAGTCGCGTCCTGCCTTCAGGTTTTCCCAGAATTCGTTGTAGTTATTGGCCTCCGGCAGAACGCAGGCCATACCGATAACTGCGATCTCCCGCTTTTTACGGGAGCCTGCGGCAGCCAGCTCCTTGAGCATGGCATAGGCCTCCGCCTGCGAGAGCTTTTTCTGCTCTACCTGTGACAAAATATAGCGTTTTGTATTTTCCATAGATTCATCCTCCAATCCGTGCAAGAGCTTCTTCCAAGTCTATATCCCCGGAGGAAAGCTTACCTAACAGATCCATTGTTTCATCTTCCGCAGCACTTGCTGTGGAAGCGGTCGTTGCGGCCCTGCCGCTGTTTGCGTCAATATAGCCTGCCATCTCTCCGATGGACGGATAGACAAACACATCCGTAATATCCAGCACGCCGGGATAGTCACGTCCAAGCTCCTTTTGCAGTGCCGCGGCACTGATCGAATCGCCACCGACTTCCAAGAATTTTGCATTGTAATCCAATTCCTGCAAGCCCAGCACCTTAGCCCAAGCATATGCGACCGTTATCTCGGTTTCAGTCGGCTCACCGCTGAGCTTGCCGTTGAGTTGTATCTGCTGTGTTTGGTTCGTTTCTTCCAAGGTCCTCACCTCTGTCGGTAAAAGATAAAATTCTTCCAATTGCTTTGCATCGAAATAGGTCTTACTCCGCTTTCCGAGCAAAAGCTGTGCTTCATTGGAGGCCATCGCCTGCCACAAAAGCTCAAGAGCTTCGTCATTTGTCAGCGAGGAAATGGCATTTTTGTCCTGCTGTGCACCATTTGCCACAGCCATACCCGTCTCCGACCATCCCGCCCAGTTGACCGTCATGATCCACGGAGCGCAGGTGCAGAAGGCATCAAGATAGGCATTGGCAGCCACATAATCCGCCTGTCCGGCAGGATAGAGCGCAGAAGCATAGGACGAGAACAACACCATGAATTCAGGCGGCTCCTCTTTCAGCGCCTCATAAAGATTGTGCGTACCGGAAACTTTTGGTGCAAGAGTCCTTTCAAACTCTTGCCAGGTACGACGCAGGTAGATACCACCACCTGCGACTCCTGCGGTGTGAAACACACCGCGGATCCTTCCATAGGTTCGGCGCAGCTGTCCGATGCAGCTACGAACTGCCGATTCATCCGATACATCACAGACATAAACTTGCCCGACCGACGATTCGGCCTGCTTTCGGGTCAGCAGTGCGATCTTTGCCTTCGGTTGCCGCTCGAGCAATGCCGCAGCGATCGTCTGCGCCATGCCGCCCATGCCGCCCGTTATGATGTACACACCGTCTTCTGAAACGGTAAAGTCTGTTTTCTTCTGCAGCTTTGCTACCTGATAGCGCGGCACATAGCACCGATCCTCGCGGTATGCAACGGTGATGTAGCTCTGGCCACGACGAAGGATCGACAGATCCTGCCGCTCATCAACATCCACGCAGGAAACGCGAAGTCTGTCACATTCATGACCGAGTGCCTGCACCATCGCACCCAGCATACGGGCGGTTGGTCTTGCCGTCTCATGCGGCAACACGCGGTAGGCGTGTGAGGTCACAACAGTCAATTCCGTGCGCCAGCTTCTCTGACTCTCCAAAAAGCGGCACAGCGCAAACAGCGTTCTCACATCGTACAGACCTGCATTCTCACGCAGTCCGTGGAGGAAAATTACACGCTGCACCGGCTTGTGCGAGGCAAGCAAGGCAAGCAGCGCCTCCTCGTCCGCTGCAGCTGCACTATGGTATTGCTCGCAGAGCGGATGCCCTGCCTGCTCGGGATGATAGAGCAACAGACAGTCTTCCCGATCACGCAAAAGTTCGGCCTCATGCTGTTGCCAAACAATCTGGTGGAATGCAGGCTCTCGTGCGAAGATCGCATCCTCGCTCTGCTCAACCCTGCGCATGGAGTAGCGGTGCAACTCGGCAACCACATCTCCCGTTTCGGTATACAAAATACCATCGTATGTATTCAGGCCCTCGCCGCCATCGATTCTTTGCATCAAGCCGTAGCTCTGCGCGGTCGTCTTGCCGTACAGACGCAAAGAGCCAAAACAGAACGGCAGGCAAAAGCCCTTGTCATTGAGTACATTACAGCCATGGATACTGCCGTCGAGAAGCGCAGGATACAGACCGTAAGGTGCCAGCACCGGCTGCAGCTCCTCAGGCATCCATACATGGCTCAAAACACGCTCGCCCTTAGCAAAAACCTCGATTGGGAGGTTCCAGTGCGGACCAATGTGAATAAAGTCGTCTTGATTTGCGATGTAATTGCTCTGTAAATATGGGGCAAATTCCTCTTGCACAGCCGCCAGCTCGGGAGCGTTAGGAGCTTTGTGCAGGGAAAGCACCGTCGTTTCCAAATGCGGCGTCCACGGCTCGTTGTCCTTACGGCTGTGTACGCTGAGCTGCCATCCCTCATCCTTGCGGAGGATAACCGTCTGTACAGTCCGTACCTCTCCTTCACCGCAGGTCAGCGGTGCAAGGAAAACCAGGTCGCACAGCTCCATGCGCTCGGATTGTAGCAGAGGCTGCATCGCTGCGCGGATCAGCTCTATGTAAACAGTTCCGGCCAAGGTGTTTCTGCCACCGAGAATATGCTCTCGCAGCTCCATGGTACGCTCCGCGCTCATATAGCTTTCATACACGCGGCAATCGCGCGTATCGACCAACAATCGGTCGAGCAAGGGGTGCGAAAGCTGCTTTTGCGGTGTAGGGACAAGGCTCTCGTCGGCCTCGACCCAATAGGAAGTCCGGTCAAAGGGATATCCAGGCAGATGCACGCGGGTTCCCTCTCCCCAATCGGGAGAACCGCCACTCAAATACAGCTGTATCTGCTCCGTGGTTCCGCCATAGGCACCGCTGCAATCCATTTTTTGCAGCGCCTCGTTCGCCAGAGTACGGAAGTCCTCTTTTCTGTGAAGCCGGAAGGCCGCTCGCACCTTATGCTCGCCTCGGCTGACATTTGAGGTATAGCAGATATCTCTCAGATCGTCCTCGGTCGTTTCAAAATAATCGACAAACCGTCTGATATAGCGCCGTAGCGACTCCTGCGTCAATGCAGAGAGCGTCAGGACGCCTCCACCCGTGCTCATCGGACAGTCCTGCTGCGGTGCCTGCTCGATCACGATGTGGCAATTGGTACCGCTCATGCCGAACGAGCTGACACCTACACGCCGTGGCAGACTCCCCTTCCACGGACTCAGTCGGTCATTGACATACAAGGGAGATGATATGAGGTCAAGCTGACGGTTGGGGGAGGTAAAGTGCAAGCTCGGCGGAATGTTGCCGGTCTGAGCGACCTTAATCGCCTTGATCAGACCCAAAATACCTGCCGCACAGTCCAGATGACCCACATTGGTCTTCGCTGAACCGATCGCGCAGAACTGCTGCGCATCGGTATCATTGCGGAAAGCCTTGGTCAGCGCGTCGATTTCGATCGAATCACCCAAACGCGTTGCCGTTCCGTGCGCCTCAATATAGCCTGCCGTCTGCATCGGCACATCGGCACGCTGCCATGCCTCTGCCAGCATATCCTGCTGCGCCTCGGTGTTCGGTGCCGTGATGCCGACAGTGCGTCCGTCCTGGTTGACCGCGCTGCCCTTGATGACAGCATAAATAGCATCACCATCCCTGAGCGCATCGCGATAAGGCTTAAGCAACACTGCTGCAGCGCCTTCGCCACCTCCCGTTCCCTGCGCCGCCTCGTCGAAGCTGCGGGTAATGCCGTCAGATGAGGCAACCGTTACCTCGGCCTGCGCCTCGGCATCCGGTGCAAGGATCAGCTTGATTCCGCCGGCAATCGCCATAGAACATTCTCCGCGACGCAAGCTCTCGCAGGCCAGATGAACGGCAACAAGCGAGGACGAGCAGGCGGTGTCGACCAGCATCGCAGGACCCCGCAGGTCCAGCAGATAGCTGATGCGAGCGGCTATGACGGAATTGACCGTTCCGGCCAGGGCCTGCGCAGCTTCCCTCGGTGCCACCGTCTGCAAATAATGACCGTAGCTGTTTACGTCACTGCTGTAGCCGACAAAGACACCCGTTCTGCTGTGGGCAAGCGAGCTTGCCGCGTAGCCACCGTCCTCAATGGCCTGCCATGCGATCTGTGCAAAAATTCTTTGCGCAGGATCCATGCGCTGTGCATCCCTCGGTGTGACCCGAAACAGCGCTGCATCAAATCGGTCGATTTCCTCAAAATAGGCACGGGGCTCAAATTGTGGCTCCGATTTTCCGCATGCGCGCAGATAGGGTGCGATCTGCTCTTTTCGTCCCTCGGGGAAGGGACGGATGTGACACTCGCCGTTGCAAAGCGCCTGCCACAGCTCATCGAGAGTCTCCATATCTGCAATTTTCGCCGCCATGCCGATTACGGCAATCGACTCATCTGCCTGTTCCGGAAGATCCATCAGGGCATCGAGATCGGAGAATTTGAAATCGGTCTCTTTCATATCTACCCCCGAAAATTCGTGATAATCGTAGTAGTTCCTAAATCTAAAAACGAAAGTTATCTGTCATTGCAAGATCCCGCAGGGGTCGTGGCAATCTCAGTCCAACCATAGCAAAAGCATATCAATGCACACAAGATCGCCACGTCGCTTCGCTTCTCGCGATGACATCTTAACAAGTCATCTATTGCTTAAATTCCCGCTTCGTGGGAAATGCGTGCAAGCTGCTCCTTGCGGTGCTTTCGATCCTTGTAGCACCATGCCTTACGCTCCTCAAAGGGATACACCGGCAAGTCCATGCAAGGAACAACACCGTCAGCATAAAGCTTGGAGAGTTCAAAGTCCTTGCCTGAGGCAAAGGCCTTGGCCAGCTCGGTCAGACTCTTGCCATCGACGGGCATATAATTGGTCTTCTCGCCCACACGCTTCCAGTTGATCGGTCTTTCGCCAAAGCATACATCAACGCTGGTATGCTCGGTTGCCAGGAAATGCTTCAGCTTCTCCTTCAGATCCTCCACACTATAAGCCACAACGGCAAGACGCTGCTCCTTGAAGAGCAGACGGCGGCTTCCCAAATTGCCGCAGAGCGTACGCAGATTGACCTGCGGATTCTCCTCAAGGAAGTCAATATAACGCTTGATATATTCGCGCATCGACCAGGGCGATTTTGCCGACAGAACGAACAATTCCTCTTGCCTTTGCTTTGGTTCCACGACCTCGGTCTTAGGCGCTTCTTTGGCGACAAAGAACAAGCTCGTTCCGCCAAAGCCGTAGGTCATAACCAAGCTGCAGCGACTGCCGGACTTCGGTTCCTTCCACGGACGGAGCATATCGTTGATGTAGAAGGGCGAACGGCTGAACACATACGAATCCTGCGGTGTGACAAAGTGATATAGCGGCGGAAGCTGTTTTTTCTTCATGGCCATGGTCGCCACGATCAGACCTGTCTGACCGATGCAGGAATGCAGGTATCCTAAATTCGTAAAGTTACTGACAGCACAGAATTGTTGTTTGTTGGTAAACTGACGCAAGGCACCGGAAACACCGGAAAGCTCAATTGCGGTCTCTATCTCGGAGACAACACCCTCGCTGAGATAAAGCTCGATGTCTTCTGCGTTGATCTGCGCCTCACGAATGGCCTTTTCCGCGCTCTCCTTATGGATCAAAGCACTGCCGCGGGCAAAGGTACCTTCTCTACCGTTGTCCCAGAAGGACGCGCCACCGATAACCGCATGGATGCGGTCGCCGTCTGCAATGGCACGGCTCAGACGCTTGAGCAGCAAGGCGCTGCCGCCTTCGCCGTTATACACACCCGCAGGCTCGCGGTCATATAAGCGCGGGATCATTTCATCGTCATTGGTAATAAAATCCGTTCCCTGATTATACAGCTTCAGGGGAGCCAGGTCGGTGAACACACCGACGGCCAGTGCCGTAGCGCACTCGTTATTGCGGATGGCATTGCACGCATTGTAAAGCGCAACACCGCCGCCGGGACAGCTACAGTCAAGAGAGTAGGTCGGCCCATGGAGGTTGAAGTAATTGGAAACACGTGTCGCCAGCGCAGCCGGATAGTTCAGCTGGTTCTCCACGGGTGTCATGTAAAAGTTGCTGCGCTTCATACACAGACTGCTGTATGAAAAGATCGCATCTTTGGAGAAATCGTTCCCCAAGAAGATCGGTGTGCGGTTCTTACGCAGGCGCTCGCCGAGATAGCCACCGTCCTCCAATGCGCGGTAGACCGCCTTGAAGGCAACGCGGGCATTTGGCGGCAGATATTCCGCCTGATCATCGTCGATCTCAAAGAAGCGGTTATCAAAGCTGTCCAAATGGCGGAAAAAGCTGCCCTTGCAGTAGTTGCGCTCGTCGGCATAGATGGTCGGCGGTGCATATAGCGTACCCTTGATGAGATCAAGACGCTCCTTCGGGCAACGGTCAATGGTCGTATGACGCTGCGCGATGACATCCCAGACTTGCTCGGGATTTTCCTTGTCGCTCATATAGCAGCCCATACCGATGACAGCAATGTCATCGGGCTCATTGATCTTTTTCAGCAAATGGACCGCAGACTCCTTCTGGATCTTGCCGTCTTTCAGCTCCTGGATTACAAGCTGAGATAATGCGTTGGGACTGAGCATTCGCTTACTCCTTTCCTGTCAAAGCGACACGGAGATGAGGGTTTCATTTTCCAGCATAGCAATGCGCTGCCGGATTTCCTCTGCCGAAGTGTGCTTTATCGTAAAATTCTCACGCAACAGCGCAACACAGCGTTCGAAGCTCTCGACGCTGAGGCTCTGCGGTTCTTGGGCATACAGCGGTCGCAACAGCTCGCGCATTTCCTTCTCGATTTCAATCAGGCGCTTGCTGTCACTGTTTTCGTTCTCGTTCGGTGTTGCAACCAACACACCAAACATGCGCTTGGCGCAATAGTCGCGGCTCCACAGACGCTTCGTGTGGATACCCGACCAGATATATTGCGGATCGCCCGGTTCATCCAGTCTTGCGATCACACACGGCTTGCCTTCGCAGCGCGGCTGCGCATCAAAGCACACGCGCCCGGGGCCGATATCCAGGCAGGGATAGTCCTCAGGGAGCTCCCAGCTTTCCTTTTCGCGCAAAGCCAGTTCCACCGCTTCAATGATCTGTCCGGCCTCCGTAAGCTCGCCCTTGCTCAGGGAGTAGACGGGCAACGCAGGCTTACGCACCTGCCGCGCAGAGAGCTTTTTGCCGTTCAGACATCCTGCAGCAGAAGACAGGCTCAAGGCCTGCGCAGCGACCAATGCACTCAGCAGACCTATGCCACGACCGCAAAGCATCAGCTCACCTGCCTCAGGATAGAGGCGACGCAGAAGCTCAAAATTGGCAAGGCTCACTACCACCACTGCGCCCTGACGTTCGGACAAACGCTGCGGATATGCCTCATGCTGATAAAACAGCGCATCATGTAGCGGCAGCTTCAGGGCCCGTTCTGCCTTGCGGCAGAACTTGCGGTACTCCGGTATCATTTCGTAGAGCTCTCGCTCCATACCGAGGTAGAAACCGCCTTCGTCCGGGAACATAATCCAATGTTTCATTGTACTTCTCCTATTCATCCAACAGAGCAGACAGCTCATCCATCGCCAACTCGCCGCTCATATAGCGTGCGACCAGGTCCTCCAATTCCGCCCCGTCGTCAATGGACTCCAGCTTACGCGAAGCGGTGTCCAGCTTATTTCGTATGCATTCACCAATACCTTCGGGGGTGGAGTAAGCATACAGATCCACCACCGTCAGGCAGGGATATTCTTCCTGCAGAAGCGTGAAGAACTCACCGGCCAAAAGGGAGTTTCCTCCGCATTCGAAGAACATATCCCGCATATCAATCTTGTCACACTGCAAGACCGTACCCCATGCGCACAAAATATATTTGTCGATGTCATCGAGTTCCGTCTTGCCCGTCACAACCAGCTCTGAAAAGTCTTTCATACGACCTCCCGTCAAAACGGTAGCACAAGCTTCTGTTCCATGCCGCTATCGGACAGAAGATCGGCAAAGCGCTCAGCCTGCTCCGCCGCGGGGCAGCCCTTGGTGTCCAGGATGGTCTTGAGGAGCTGCGCGCCGTCGAGCATTTCCTGCTCCGTTGCCTTTCGGCCATCTGCCTCAACGGCATCCTGCATCGTGCGCAAACGGTTGTACGGTGTGATCACACCCTGCTGATACAGATCGTTGTCATAGCAGGTATTGCGTGCAGAAACCGCCAGGCCCATGCAGCGGGAAAGGAACGGAATGTAGCTCGCCTCAACAAAGGCCTTAAGCTTGTCGGGGTCGCCGGCCTCATCGTAAGCAAAGACCTTGATCTCTGCATAATTGCGCTTCATCAGCGACTGAAGCACATGGCCCGGCCCAAGCTCTACGCAGTATTCGACATTGGCTCTGCGCAGATACTTCATCGACTCGACCCAGCGCACAGGCTTTGTCACCTGCTGCACCAGAAGCGATGCAATCTCCTGCGCCGAGGCATAGGGCATTGCTGTGACATTTGACAGCACAGGAATTTTCGGTGCGCTAAAGCAGTAGTTCTTCAACTCCTGCTCAAGGCGGTTTGCCGCCGGCTCCATGAGCGCGCAATGGAACGGTGCGCTGACATTAAGCTCGCGGCACTTGATTTCGCGCTGCTCCAGCGCATCGACCACACGCTGTACATTTGCGCGGTGACCGGAGATGACGGTCTGCACATTGGAATTGTAGTTGGAAATGCTAACGATGCCGTCGGCATCGGTTTCCTGCTCGCACAGATCTCTGATCTGGTCGATCTCACGGGTCATGACAGCAAACATCGCGCCGTCAGTTCCCTGCTGCAGGCTCATAAATTCGCCGCGTTTTTGCACAAGACGCACTGCGTCCTCAAACTTAATAGCGCCAGCGCAAGTCAGCGCCGACAGCTCGCCCAGGCTGTGACCTGCGAGGAAGTCCGGGCGCAAACCCAGCTCCTGCGTCAGCACACGATACATGGCATAGCTTGTCGTCAAAATGGCAGGCTGTGCATTTTTTGAAAGGGTCAGCGTTGCGATATCCCCATCCCAGCACAGTTTTTTCAGATCCAGATGCAGCGCATCACTCGCCTGATCAAACAATTCGGATGCCGTTTGGCTGGCCTGGCAAAGTGTCTTACCCATGCCCACATATTGTGACCCCTGTCCGGGGAATAAAAATGCTTTTTTCTTCATGATTCTCAGCAGTCTGCAAGACTGCATTCCTCCTCACTTATGATAATGATACCGGGTGAAATCAGAATATTTGCTTCCCTATGAAGCTTTATTCTTCCTCTTCGCGGAAATAATCGAGCATCTCATCTACCGCCAGATCACCGCTTTCGAAACGAGCCAGGACATCCTCCTGCTCGACCTTCTTCGCACTCTTACCGGACAGCTCGTCAATGTGTGCCGCCATTTCTTCCACCGACGGATAAGAGAAAATATCCGAAACATTCAGAAGATTGTCGAATTCTCTGTTGAGCACCTCAATCAGGTCGGTGGCAATGATGGAATTTCCGCCCAGGGAATTGAAGCTTGCAAAAATATCGATCTCGTCAATGCTCAAGACCGCAGCGTAGATATGGGCAGCCTTCACTTCCGTTTCCGTGAAGCTCTCCTTGCCCAGAATCTGCAGATTCTCGGTGCTGTGCATGGTACGCTGCTGCGGAGCAACGCTCTGCTTGCGGTACACGCGCAGGTTTGCCGACAGTCGCTTGGAAAGGGCAAACGGCAGGTTTTCCTCACCGATCATCAGCAGGAAGTCGACATTGAGCCTGCCGGGGATCAGGTTTGCAGTCTCGCCGGAAAGGATCTGCTCCAGCGCGGCCATCGCCTGTCTTGCAGGTACGGGCGCAAACAGCATAGTCGATGCATCGACCTGATACTCTGCAGCCATACCGGCATCGCTCCATGCAGGCCAGTTGATGGCATAGGCATTGACCCCCTGCTTGCGCAGGTATGCCGCATAGCCGTCCATAAAGGTATTGGCCGCAGTATAGTCGCCCTGACCTGCGCCACCCATGACGGTCTGCATGGAGGAGTAGAGCACGAAGCAATCCGGCTTTTGGCCGCCGAGTGCTTCATACAGCGTCATCGCGCCGAGCATCTTCGGGCGCAGGACGCGGGAAAGCTGTTCGTCCGACTTTTGGAACAAGAATCCGTCGCCGGCCACACCTGCCAAGTGGAATACACCGGAAATACGGCCGTATTTGGCCTTCATGGCATCCACGGCAGCACGCATTTGCATTGCATCACAGCAATCTGCCTGCACAAGCTCAACGCACAGGCCATGGCTGCGCATATCCTGCACGGCCGCGATCTGTCGGCAAAGCTTCTCATTCGAGCCTTCGCTCAGGATCCGCTCCCATTGACTCTCAGGCGGCATGGCCGCACGCGACAGGAGGCAAACCGGCTGTTTCCACGCGCCGCCGAGGAAGGCAGCAAGCTCCAAGCCCAGAGCACCCGTGCCGCCGGTGATCAGGCAGATGCCCTCGCCGAGCTGCAGCTGCTGCCCCTCTTCCATGGTATATTGCGTCAGGGTCGGGCTGTAAAGCTTGCCCTTACGCACGGCCGTCATCAGGCTATCGGTTCTGCCGAGGAGCAGCTCCAGGGGAAGCTCTCCCTCATCTGCGTCGATGCATTGGAAGGTATAGCCCGTGCATTCAGCACGCAAGGTCTTTGCCAATGCCAGGAATGCCGCTGCGTGAGGATCGCCCGCCTCATCCCCGATCGGATGTGCCAGACGCGAGACCAGAGTAAAGCACAGCCTGCCACGCAGCTTTTTCTGTGTGCTTCTGGTCAGATAGATCAGGCTGAGAACACCCTGCGCATCCTGCTTGGCAGAGTCTGCCGCAGCCATGGATGCCGCACGTTCCGCCGTCCACAGATGGAACACGTCAGAAATATTGGTATCGCCGATCGCATCAAGCAGGCGGTCATAATCCTCCTGACTTGCGCCAACGGTAAAGCTGCCGTCAGGCAAACATGCAAAACCGTTTCCGAATTGTACGCGGTAGCATTTACGGCCTGCAAGTGCGCCGAGCAGATTCTTATCGCTTCCGAAGATCAGGCAGCTTCCGCTCTCCTCCGCGCGCTTGAACTGCTCATGCTTGGGCAGCCACTGTATCTGATAGAACTCATTGGAGCTGTAGCCGCTGAGCTGTGTAACCTTCTTGGTCACATATTCATCAATTCTGGCCAACAGCATTCCGTTTTCATCAACAAATTCCGCACGATAGGTCATCGTGTCGGCACCGGGAGCACCGGCGATCCGCTCCACACGGCTGTAGAAGCTGCCGGGGATGCGGGAATAAATATGTAAACCGCGGTAGACATAGGGCAAATACAGCTCTGTGCCTGCCGTTGCCTGAATGGGAAGATTGAGCGCAGCATCCGTCAAAGAGGGATGGTAGCGGAAATTCGACAGCTCGCCAAAGAACGCGCTCGACAGACGCATCCGGGCCAAAATGCCCTGCTCGGTGCGGAGCATCTGCTCGACGCTGTGCCAGTGCGGCCCTAAGAATACACTGTCATCGCGCTCGACCTCAGGCAGTGCAAAGTCGATCAGCTCACCCTCGACGGGAAGCGTACACGCTTCCGTTTCGCCTTCTTCTATGCGAAGCGTGGCCTCCATGTGCTTGACCCAATCGGGAAGGCCGTCACGACTGCCGGTCAGGCTTGCAACATAGAGTTGCAGCTCCTCGCCCTTCTTGTTGAGTACCAGATGTGCCTTGACGGTTCCGGCCTCAGGCCGCAGCACCAGAGGTGTGCGGAATACCACAGAAGTGAAGCAGAGCTTTTCTGTGTGGAAATAATTCTGAGCCGCCTCGATGGCTGCCTCCAGATAGGCCGTGCCGGGTACGATATTCTGTCCAATGATCTTATGCTCTTTTACGATCCACGGCTTATCGTGGGAGAAGGGCAATTCATAGATAGCCTGCTCTGCAGAGTCCGCAAGGCACGCGCCAATGAAAGGATGCGGATAGCTCTTTCCGGTCTCCTCGAGCTTGCTTACCTTCATATCACCCCAGCAGGTGTTTCTGGCAAAGGCATAAGGTGGCAGCGATACCTTCTGCAGCGGCGCTGTTCCGTAGCTTTCCGTCCAATCCGGCTGTGCTCCGAGCACATAGAGCTGCGCCAAGCGCCGCAGCTGCGTCTTTTCCTTCAGAAGCTGTGATGCTTCCTGCGTCAGGGCCTTCCATTCGCTCTCATAAAGCTCGCCCTCCGCCTTATAGCTGCGGCGGTCGGAAATGATGCGATGGTGGCCTGAGAGGTACTCACCGCTTTGCAGCTTCCTGGCCAGATCGGCGGTGTCGTATGCCACGGCTGCGATGCGGTATTCATAGTGGCCTCTGCCCAATGCCGCCGTATAGCATACCTCACGAAGCGAAAGCTCCGTATGCTTCGGCAGGAACTCGCAGTAGCGCCGGATCAGGCGCTGCATGGATTCCTCCGTCTTTGCCGACAGCAGGAACAGCTCCGCCGTTTCACTCGGGACGGATTGCGGTGCTTCATACTCCTCAACAATCATGTGCACATTTGTGCCACTGAAGCCGAAGGAGCTGATGCCCGCTCTGCGCGGATGGTCGTTTTTCTGCCACGGGGTCGGACGATCCACAATATACAGAGGCGAATCTGCAAACGCGATATGCGGATTCGGCTCCTCAAAATTCACCATCGGCGGCAGCATCTTGTTTCGCAGAGCCAGCACGACCTTCAGAAGGCTTGCACAGCCCGAGGCCGCCACCAGGTGGCCGATATTGGTCTTGACCGATCCGATGCCGCAAAACTGTTTTCTCTGTGTAAAACGGGCAAAGGCATTTTTCAGGCCCTGCACCTCAATGGGATCGCCCAAGAGCGTTCCTGTGCCGTGTGCCTCGACATAGTCGATGGTCTCCGGCTTCACACCGGCGCGCTTCCACGCTTCGACGATCACATCCTCCTGTGCCAGCGGATTCGGAGAGGTGATGCCGGAGGAGCGGCCGTCGCAGTTGATGGCACTGCCCTTGATCACGGCATAGATCATGTCCTTGTCGCGCTGTGCTGCCGCAAGCGGCTTGAGCAGGAAGGCAACTACACCCTCTCCAAAGACGGAGCCGCTGCTCTTCTTGTCAAAGGTGCGCACACGCTGATCCTTGGCCGTAACCGCGCCGAGGCCGGAGATCCCTGTCTCCTCGTCCTCGCCACCGCCCGTGCTGCCCGCACCGACGGCAACGCCGCCGGCGATCGCCATTTCGCATTCGCCACTTCTGAGCGCATTGCAGGCCTCGTGCAGAGCAACCAGGCCGGATGAGCAAGCGGTATCTATGACCATTGCAGGCCCCTTGAGGTTAAAGGCATAGGACAATCGGCTTGCCAGAATGCCCTCCCAAGTGCCCGTCATCTTCATGCTGTCGGGTGCAGTAATGTACTTATAGTTGATGGTATTGGTATAGTCCTTACCGACAAAAATGCCGGTATTGGTATCCTGAATTCTGTTTGCGCCGTAGCCGGCATCCTCAATCGCCTCCCACGCGACCTCCATGAAGATGCGCTGGGTAGGATCGATATACTTTGCCTCCTTGGGCGGGATCCCGAAAAAGGCAGGGTCAAACTTGTCAATATCCGTGATAAATGCGCCCATTGTCTGCTCAAGGATATCATCGAGCTTGTCCTGCACAGGCGGCATTTCCACAAATTCCGCATAGTGCGGATTGCGATACGGCTCGTTCAAAAGCGTGCGCTCCCGGCCGATGGCAGTGAAGCAATTGCGCATATTCAGAATATTGTCCCAAAATGCCTCGGGAGAGTCAGCCATCGGCAACCGGGCCGACAGGCCGATCACGGCAATATCCTTACCGGCACCGCCCTTGCTTTTCAGCTCCTTGAGAAATGCGACCGCATCCTCCTGCGTGATGCGCTGCGCCGCCAGCTCATCGAAGATATACTGTTTCAGATCCACCGTAGACACTCCTTTCAAAGCAATGTAGTCTGCACAATGTGCAGCAGGGCTCCGGGCTGCTCAAAGGGGAAGAAATGGCCGCCCTCGACCGTCAGAACCTGCCCATGCCCATGTTTAAGCCATCGTGTCAAATCCGAGGTCATTGCGCTGTAATCCTGCCGTCCGTTCACCACGGTAAACGGGCAGGCAATTTCCTCGTTCTTTTCCTCGTATCGATACAGCTCCGAAATTTTGAAGTCAGCACGCAAGATGGGTAGGAAAATGCTGCGCAGTGCGTCGTTCTTCAAAACCTCCTTGGTCGTGCCGCCGTAGCGGTAGACAATCTCCAAAAATTCCTCCTCGGGAAGCTTATAGTATTCCGTAGGTTCGTCCATGTCCTGCGGTGCTTTTCGGCCGCAGAAAAAAATATGACAAGGGCGATATTCCGGCCCCATGCGGTAGTAGGTTTCAAACGCCAGCAGCGCGCCCATGCTGTGTCCCAAAAGCGCATAGCGCTCATTCGGCTCGATCTTGCAGCGGATCTGTGCAGACAGATCCGTTGCGGCCTGCGCCACATCCTCAAAAAACGGTTCTCGGATCCTGCGCCCGTGTCCCGCCAGCTCGATGGGACAGATCTCGATGGCAGGATCGATCAGCTTTTTCCACTGATAATAGCCGTCGGCCGATCCGCCGGAATAGGGAATGCAAAACAGCTTCATCTATCTCTCTTCCTTTCGCTTTGCCGATTTTGGTCGACAAAAGTTAAATTGTTTCGTATAGGAGTTCTTCCGGTGTGACCTTGCAGATCTCAAGTGCCTCCTTCGCACAATAGGACAACGCATAGCCGTCCATCAAAAAGCTTTCCATACACAGACCCTCAGGCACCTGCCTCAGGAAGCTGTGCTCCCGCATGGGATATACGATCCCTCTCCCCGTATATTTCCCATAGCTCTCCTTCTGCGTCCAGATCTTGGCAAAAAGCTTTTCCGGTTCGGGTTCTTGCCGCAATAGCGCAAGCTCCTTCGGTGTGCAAACCTGCTCAGCCACAGAAAGCTGACGCACGATCCAGTCCTGCACATCTACGCCGACCTCATCGCGCGATATCGCACAGGCCACCGCGTTGTTACAATGCGACAAATTGAATCGGATCTGCGGTTGATGCAAAAGCACCGGCTTGCCTCCACTTCGGTCGATCAGCAGCGGAGCGGTCTCGCCAAATTCAGCATACGCCCCGTAGCGCAACAGCAGAAAGGCGAAAAGGCTCTGTTTTTGATCCTTTTCAAAGCGGTATTGTGCGGCATAATCCCGCCGCTGACACGTTACGATTCCCATGGCCTTTTGCGCCTGCTGCGGTGTCACGAGTGACAGATTTTCCAAAACATATATCACCGAAACACCTCCCTCTCAGGTGGACACTTCCTCACTGCTACAAAAAATTAACCATTGTCGATTATACACGATTTTTACATAAAAGGCAAGATTTTTTTTGCATTATTTGTTAATAAGTACAAAATTACTTATTGTTTCATAAAGCATCGTCGTGTTACAGAAACATATGATATCAGCAGGAGGTGCTTTACATTTGAGCCATCGTGAGTATATTTGCACCAAGGACGGTAGTACCCAGTTCAATACCGGCAAGCAAAGTTCCTTACACCTGCATATTCAAAAAGCGATCCTGCTGTCCCTGGAGGCCAAAAAGCTGATCTCAAAGCAGCAAAGAGTGCAATGTGCAGAAATCCTGGAGCGACAGCAACGATGAACCGATACGAGCGATTATATCAGAATTTCCAAACGAAGCACAAAAAAAAGCGCATTGCTGCTTATTGCCGCGTGTCCACAGATCATGAAGATCAGGCCAACTCTTTTGAAAGTCAGAAACGATATTTCCGTCAGTATATCGACGCAAATCCCGATTGGGAGCTGTACGAAGTATTTGCCGACGAGGGCATCTCGGGCACAAGTACGAAAAAACGAACAGAGTTTCTCCGTATGATCGACTGTGCAAAAAACAGAGAAATCGACATCATCGTAACGAAGGAAATCTCTCGTTTTGCAAGAAATACACTCGACAGCATCTATTATACCCGCATTCTGAAGCAGATGGGAATCGGCGTGATCTTCATGAATGACAATATTAACACTTTGGACGGCGATGCCGAGCTCCGTCTGGCGATCCTGGCCTCGATCGCACAGGAGGAGAGCCGAAGGACATCCGAGCGCGTGAAATGGGGCCAGAAACGCAGAATGGAGCAAGGGGTTGTCTTTGGCAGAAGCATGCTTGGCTACGATGTGAAAAACGGGAAAATGTCCGTCAATGAAGAAGGTGCCCATATTGTCAGACTGATTTTCCAAAAGTTTGTCACGGAGGGAAAGGGCACCCATGTGATCGCAAGAGAGCTTCGGGATGAAGGCATCCACCCCATGAGGGGAAAAGAGTGGAGCAATACCGTAATCTTAAGGGTGCTCCGCAATGAAAAATACTGCGGAGATTTGGTGCAGAAAAAAACCTACACACCGGATTTCTTATCTCACGAAAAGAAGTATAACCGTGGACAGGAGGAATTTGTCATCCTGAAAGGCCACCACGAGCCCATCGTTTCCAGAGAGCTGTTCGAAGCGGCCAATCGCATCCTGGACTCCCGTGCCTTATCGCAGGAGCGGCTTGCAAAGCACAGCAATCGCTACCCTTTTTCCGGAAAGATCAAGTGCGGTCGTTGCGGCCAAAGTTATGTTGCAAGATACAAAAAACGCAAGGACGGAAGTAAGTACAAAGCGTGGGCCTGTTATCAGGCGCAAAAGGGCTTTGATCGTGCCGGTTGTACATTTGGGAGCATTCGCAACGAGGATGCCATTCATATTATGGCTCTGGTGACACAGACCCTTAAACTCCGGGAAACCACGATAGTAAAAAACCTAACCTCACTGATCCGTTCAGTAATCAACGGCAGCACTTCCGACCACAGCTCCACGCAGCTACAGGAAAAAAAATCGGATTTGGAAAGCAAACGACGGAAACTATTAGATCTCTATTTGTCCGGAGAGCTTGAAAAAGCAGAATTTCTATCCCATCGTCAAACCTATGACGATGAGATTCAATCTATAGAGCAACTCATAGAAAACAAAAAACAAAAGCTCTTGCTCAAAGAGGAGCAAGAGCAGTTAATGGCATCCATAGAAGCTACTATCCGGGAACTGATAAGCGGAGTCGAAGAGGAAGATGTCTTGTACCGGGAACTTCTACAGAAAATGGTGATCATTGACCGGGATCATATTGATGTATACCTGAATTTGTTCCCCGAAAAGTGGTCTTTCGCCATCGCAAAGGAGCATTAGCGATGCTTCTGTGGGAACAGAAGAACTGGGGCATCTCGAAATGGTGGGTACCATCGTGCACCAGCTCACCAGAAAGCTGACAGACGAGCAGCGTAAGGCCGACGGCTTTGCGCAGTACTTTGTTGATCACACACAAAGCGTTTATCCGCAGGCCGCAAGCGGAACTCCATGGTCTGCCGCCATGATGCAGGTCAAGGGTGACCCCATCACCGATCTTGCTGAGGACATGGGCGCAGATGCCACGACCGCCAAAGAACAACCCACTATTTCGAGGATCCGAAAACCATTGATATTACTGGATTTTCATCACTTTGAAGCTTTTCACAAAAATGGCATATCTGCAACCATATAAGAACAACTTGCCCCCAATTTGCACTAATTTTTACAAAATTCACGATAGGACAAGCTGTTTCCGAAAAAAAGATAACACCCCCGATACTGCTAAAATCCCATTGGGGACAAGCAATATCGGGGGTATATTTACGACTATAAACATTTACATATGTTATAGCGTGTTGATCCAGTTTTCAAAATCGCTTATAGTTATGTATTGTGTGGCTACTCCTCGCAACTTTTTGTTAAACGTTTTTCCTCTTATTCTTTCGTATATCTTACCATCAGGATCTTTGATCCGATAAAGGCAATCCGTAATTGGAGTCTTATCTCCTAAGTGTACACACCATTGCCCCGCTGACTTTCCTATTCTACTAACCACAATATCACCAGCTTCAGCATAAGCGTTTGCAACAATATCTTCGCCGATATACCGTGTCGACGGAGACCACGGATTCGAAAGTTTTGAGGTATGCAAAACAGGCTGACCTTTTTCTTTAAAACTCGCGCTAGAAACGTTCCCCCGTTTAATATCAAGAGTCTTCCTTTGCTGTGTTGCCGAGTTGCCCGTCCATGTACCTTTAATCAAATCAGATGACGTCATTTTCTTAATTGAACGCAAATTGAAGTTTTCACCTTGCTTTGCTGCAAGCATCAATTCACATTTATACTGCTTGCATATCTTGTTCTTAATGATTATCGCATAGCTATGTATATGTGTTGCTCCAAATGTACGTTCATCTAACTCAATAATCCGTTGGACTTGATAGTGTTTCGCAATAATTTCCCTAACAGAATTATGGCTTTCGCCCTCCACAAAACTACTCGGCATAATTATCAATAGTGTACCATTGTCCTGTAACATTAGTAGATTTGCTATAAGCATCTCAATTTCAAGCCTTGAAGAATCATAGTCATTAAAAGGTGCCTGAAACAACTGTGGAAATCCATTTTTTGATTCTAAGTAATCAAATGGTGGATTAGCGAGAACAAGGGGGAACTCTTTTTGATGATTGAGGGCATACTCTCTTCCATCGACATTTTCAAAAATGACATCATCGACCTTATGGTTAGCAATGTCCGCACCATATAACATTACCTTTCGCCACCGTTGTTTCGCGGCATTTAACAGATTGCAACTCCCACAACATATATCAACGATTTTGTCCGGCGTACCAATATTAAGTTGCTTAATGAGCAACCGTGCTATAGATAGAGGAGTATAATATTTACTATAATCCATAGTACTCTCCTAGTTTTTAATAAACGATGATAGATGGTATACCTTGATATGCGATATACCTATTGCTCGCTCATCACTTTCAACTGCAAAATCATAAACTATGCGACAAGATTGATGCTCACAAGCATAAATTGCGCACGCCATAGAATGGGCACGAGTTCCTAACGGGGCTAATACAGCATTGTCCTCTTGGGGAACAATCTTTCTCAGCAAATATACTGCCTCAAAAACACTTTCGGAAATACATTTATTAATAGCTAGATCCTTAGCTTCATTTTGAAGCATATCCATATTGTTCCATATTGTCACATTGTACCATTGGGGAGATCCGGAAGGAAACGCAACTATAGGAAGAAGCTTTTCAATGTTTTGAACTGTTTCTAAAACACCTTTTAATCTAATACCTTCAAAGCCTAAAAAGGCACACAATGTTTGCTGATCACGTTCTCTGCGAGCAAATCCAGGTACAGCAGAAATGGCTTGGATTTTTTCGGACAAGCCATACCCTACGGTCCCTTTTTGGTGGATATAACCCACAGGCCTAATATAAGCCGCGAAAAAGCTCCTCGGCGTTATCTGTGTGAGTAGTTGTTTTGTCAATGTCATGATTGATACATGGTCCAAACTCGACAAATCAACAAGTACATTCTTTGAGCCAACATTTAGTTGACGCAGTAGCCGAGGCAAACCAACACACAAATCTAAAGTTATGTCATAGGTTTTAATTTTATTACTAAACACTGGTATCAATAATCCGTTTTGCCTTTTCGATTTTCTTCTCACCTAATGCAGTATTAACAGCAGATTTGATAATGTAATTTGTTAATTTGGGATTGGTTTTTAACTTGTCGTTCAATATCTGCTCTACATTATCCAATCCCAAAATTAAGTCTTCTGTCAATTTCCCGTGAATATGGTGAGGCATTACGACATTATCGGTATAATTTGTGTTGCTTGCAGAAGTATGATTTGCAAAAGGTTTGCAGTGTTTCTGTGCTGCAGAGACAATAGTATCAAGTACGCTTGTGTAGTTAAAGGTAATAAAGTTGTAATTTATTCTTTCTCCCGTATTAGCCAATAACTGATGGTACTGATCTTTATCGAGCGAATTAAAATCAGAAAAGAAATTTAAAACTTTCTTCCTAAATTCCTCTGCAAGAGCTTTTTCGTCCTTAATGGTAAGTCGCTGTTCCTCAATCGATAAATATTCTGATAGCAATCGTTCCAAGGTGCTTTTGCTGTCAAGGAATTCCTCGATTTGACTTTCGTCAATATTTTTTAAAAATTCACCCAACCCAATTTCTAAGTCAGACCACATTTCGTAATTTTCCTTTATAGATTCAGAAAGCAAATCCTTAGGGTCATTCTCTATGTAATATTTATAGAAATCAGAATACCTAGTATGCAATTTCAGGTTTAAATCAAATCCATTGCCAATCAAAAACGTTATATTCATTTTATATCCTATCTTTCTTTGTTATATATCTACAAATTTCGCTCCGATGGCCCTAAGGTGTCAAATCGACACTTTAGGGCACAAATGTTGATGCTTTAGGATTTACAATTATTCTGGCTTGAATGTCATATGCCCCACATAGTATCTGCGGTCGATGGCTTTATGCGAATCTCGATGATACGAACGTCATCATATATCCTTATATAGATTCGTCCAAAACAACCCATTTTCCGTAGCGTTTGCCGCTTTCACGGCGAATGTAGCTCTTATCCTGCAGGGATTTCATCAGTCGTTTTACGGTAGCAATGGATTTTCCGGTAGCTTCCACGATTTCTTGCTGCTTAATAGTTGGTTTCTTAGCGACCAATTCCAAAATCGCCAGTTCTTCCAAAGTACAGCCTAAAGTATCAAATTGATATTTTGGAACCTCGGTTTTGATGCTTTGGGGATCACCCTCTGTCACATAGTCCACGTGCATAAAACGATTTTTCAGCTCGTGGTTGGTGCCCAGCAGCAGATTTCCGAAGAACATTTCCAAAAACTTTGTTGTGGAATGGATGTTCTTTTGCAGGTTGTTGTAGTTGGCACGAACCAGTGCGTTACGGAAGTACCAGGAGTTCTTTTCAAAGGCGTCATTGTTCACCTTGAAACCGAAAGTCTTCATATACTTAATCATAAACACGGCTGTGGCTCTGGTGTTGCCCTCGCAGAAGGGATGGATCTGCCAGATATCCGAGGCAAACTTCGCCAAATGTCTGACCGATGCCTCCACCGACAGTCCCTCGTAGGAAAACTGCTTTTCCGTGGCAAAGTCGTAATCCAAAGTATCACGGATGCTGTTGAAGTCTGCATAGATCACCGTATCGCCGTTCAGCACCCATTCCTTTTTGGTGATGTTGTACTGACGGATCTGACCGGCGTGCTTGAACACACCCTCGAACAGTCTGCGGTGAATGGTCATCCACTCTGCCGGAGAAAACTGGAAACTCTTTTCTCCCAGGAGCTTTGCAATTCGTGCAGAAACGATATCTGCCTCCTTGGTGTTATCTTCCACCTCGGTACGCACATCACGCTGCTCGTAATAGCTCTGAATACGCTTCTGCGCCTCGTCAATGGTGATATTACCCTCGATATGCTCCTTGGCAGTATCCAGCAAATACTCTGAGGTTTTCAGCCCGTCAACCGCCTGTAGACCGATGGCAGTCTGCCACGCCTCGCTCTTTTCAACCTTGCCGGGTTCGCCTTGCCTTATATATTCCTCCAGATCATATTGCCATTTCATTTCGTCTGACATATCTAAACCTCGTTTCATTATCGTAAATCTTCCGTCTTGAAGGTGGTATAGCCCTCGTAGTAGTAGCTGTGGTCGATGCCCTTCATATAGACCTCACAGCTGTGGATATCGTCGGTCAGGGCGGCTCTCAGGGTATGCTTGATCTCAATATCCTTAATAGGGCTACGCTCTATTGCGAGCAGGTAGTCCTCTTTATCGACTTTACTCCAATCGACCACCTTGCCGATCTCCTTCTTGAAGATGCAATCCAGCCAGATGCGTGTGCTTCTGCCGTTGCCTTCGCGGAATGGATGGGCGATATTCATTTCCACGTACTTTTCCACGATCTCGTCAAAGGTGGACTGGGGCATCTTGTCGATATTGGCGAGTGCCGCTTCCAGATACATAAGCGGAGCAAAACGGAAGTTGCCCTTTGCAATATTCACGGTGCGAAGCTCACCGGCAAAGTCGTAGATCTCGTCAAAAAGATATTTGTGAATAGCTTTCAGCGAAGCAGTCGTGCCGGGCTCCAAGCTGTCCAGCAAGCCGTTTTCGAAAAGCTCGACAGCTTTCTTCTTGCTGATGCGTTCCTCGGCTTCTGCAAGCTCGGGAGAGCTTGTGATGCCAAGTTTATTTTCCTGTGCCATTTTATTTGTCCCCCTTCGCTTCATCGGGGACAAACTCCATAATGTCGTCTACATTGCAACCAAGGACAGCACAAACCTTGCCCAGGGTGTCCACCTGAACAGATTCATTCCGGCCCATCTTCGCCATAGCATTGGAAGTGATGCCCGACAGCTTTACAAGCTCGGTCTTTTTAAGTCCTCTATCAATAAGTAATTTCCACAATTTATTGTAACTGATAGCCATAGGAAACCTCCGAAGGTTAGTATATATAGTTATTATACCACGACTTGCGGATATTTTCAATAATTTTCAACGTTTTTCAAAATTTAATTGAGTTTTTCAATTTCTACAGATTGTTGCACGGCTAACGAAATACTCGATTTTGCAATCAAAAACGGCCAATCCGATGCTTTGGATGTCCGTAAAAGGTTTATTCAAGTCTTATATGTTGGCTGCTAATGTTTCAATTTTGTCTTTAGGTATGTGGGATTTGAGAATAATCTTGACCTCTCTGCTCACGCATTTTCTCCTGTCACTATTCTCTATAAATATCATTCACTGCTAAGCGGCGGTGTCCCATACCCTGACTAAGCTTCTGGTGTTTTCTCGGATCGCCTTCAAGAAGCTTTTCGCGATTCTGATTGTAGGAGTGTCTCAGACCGTGAAATACGATATCTTTCACACGAGGTTTCTTGCCGGGATTGACCTTCTTCTGACGGTCAAGATCGGTAAATTCTTTACGATGATTGTAGATCCAGTTCTCGATAGACTTCTTTTCCATCAAGGGGCCTTTATAAATCGTCTTGCTGATAATAAAATCGTCGTCTGTCAATCCCTTAGTTTTTGCTTCACGATACAGACGCTTCAGCAATTCCAACTGTTCCTCGGTCTCGATCTTAACAAAGCGAACCTGACCGCCCTTGCCTTTAATGTCCGGGCCGCCCCATCCAAGTGCTTTCTTCACATCTCCCAGCTTGAGTTGACAGGCTTCAATGATACGAAGTCCCAAGTGCCATCCCAAATCCAAGCCGTCGCGAACGTCGAACCTATTCATAAACTCAGCAAGCTCCCTTGCCTTCTGATACTCGTCGATCAACCATCCACGGTTATACTTCTTAGGTTCACGCTTCGGAAGCTTCAGCTCCTTGTTTTCCGGCATTTTGTGTTTACATTTCGCTTTTTTGCAGTATTTACGGAAGCCAGAAACTTCCGTCTGAATAGTGCTCGCTGCTTTATATGACTTCCAATGTTCCACCACTCTGCGGAAGTGCGTGGGTGTAATGTTTGACACCTTTTGCAGATTGCAGGTATCAGCAAGATAATCGCAGGCGTAGCAGAAGGCTTGAAAATACCGTTTGCGTGTTGCCCTGCTTTTGTGTCGATCTTTCCTGTAATGTGCAGTAGCCTGCACCCGAAGATTCATACGCTTGTTCATCTTCGTCTTTTCTTCGTCGGGCGTTAGTTTTTTGACCTTAGCTTGCGTTTCTGCTAACTGATGCTTGTATTCCTCGGGGGAAAACACGTCCCACTCCTTGTTGAACGCCTCATCTAGAATTTCAGTTACAATGTCATTCTGTTTTGCGTTTTCACTCATTGGCATCACTCCTTTGTGATAAAAGTTGCTTTTTCGATTAAGGCAGAGGGAGTATGAAACAGGAGATTGCCGTTGGCAAGTAAATTACACAACTTTTTTCAACAGGGCAAAAATTTCGGCGGCGCAGGAGCTTCAATCTCCTGCGCCGCCTTTGAAAAAGAAAGTCATTTTTTATCATTCCGAAAGAACGTTCATATTGTCATTTTCGAAGAATCATCATAAGGGGGAAATAACGGGGGAATTGCACCCGGATTTTGTGCGCATCATTCCGAAAGGATGTTCATTCCATTCCGATAGGAAAATCATTGTCATATCGAATGGAAAGTCATAGCTGTTGTAAATCTGAGATAATAATGTCAGTCGTCTGCTTGATGTTAACGAGAATCATATTAAAGGGAGATCATTGAACATCAATCAGTCAGGCTGTCATTTTCTATTATAAATCCTGGGGAATTACTTCCTAAATGAAATCATATCGAATCATCATTCCGAATTATAGAATCATCTATCATATCCAGTAAGAGGGTCATTTATCATTTGAAAGAGCACATCATAGCGCGGCAAGGTATAGCTCACCCATTGGCAGTTTCAGCGACTTTACCTGCCATTTCTCCCGTTTTCGTTTCTTATAGTCCCGGAATGCCTTGCCGCACGGCACCTCCGACCCTGTCTCCGGTGCCGTTTCTATCTTGCTTGCGCCTGATAGAAACGGCACCGAATGATGGTCATACAATCATTTCCGAAAGGTTAATCATTATCATATCGAAAATGAAGGTATCATTCCGATAAGAGAGTCATATGAAAATTACTTCCGAAAAGAAGTTCATTCCACTTCATCGCAGAGAGCTATTATTCAGTTGTAAAAGAGGTTAGGACTATGGACTCATCTTCCCATTAAAGGAAAGACTGCCCCAGCGCAACTCTGCAGAACAGAGTGCCGACAAACGGCTGCGCATACCGAGTGCAGATCATAAATCTGCCGCCCCCTAAACTAAGGCGTTCGGTAGAGATTTGTTGTTTCAACGTAAATCCCGGAAACATTGCCGTACACTTATGTGCTGTACGGGAGCATTGCGGTATAGGTCACAAAACATCCTTCAAGCCGTCTACCGCTGACGGTTGGCTGTTACAGATGATGACTGCAATCTCGTTGCCATAGTCACATCTGCGCTCTTTCGGTAACACACAGCCTTGTGATCCGAATGCTCTTTTGCTCAACAACTATCTGTCATTGCTTTTCTGAACATTTCTATTCCTCCAATATTAAACTCTTCCTTCATAAATATAAGAAGTACGCCTACAATATTGCAGGCATACTCCTAAAAATCAAGTAATTTGTTTAGTGATGTTTATTCAGCATTTAAACCACAAAAACTTGCAATTTATTACAAGTTTCGCTATTATATTTGTACTGCATTTAAAAAAATGATGTACAGTGGGGGAACAATTATGAACGTTATAGAAAATTTTATTACAAAATATATAAGCGATAAACATGATTACGAATTAGTGTGTGATGCTGCACAAAAAGCCATCGAGCGACTATTGAATGATGCCGGTATAATGGCAATCCCTTCGGCTCGAGTAAAAGACGTTGATCGGTTACGAGAGAAACTTATTGATCGAAACAAGAAAACACCATATCATACCCAGAACCTTAGCGGTTAGAGAAACAACAAAGCTGCTTAACTGTGCAGCAGCCAAAGCCACAACCGCATCAACCAATTTTGAGAAATGGAAGACTATGCGAGACTTAGCGTTAGTCGATGTTTTGATTAGCACTGGTATCCGAATCGCCGAAGCCTCTAACATATCATTATCGGACATAATACTGTCGGAACGAACGATATTGATCCACGGGAAAGGGCGCAAGCAAAGGCTAATATACGTCTCCTGCTCCCAAACCTGGGCGAATCTGATGCAATGGCTAAAAATCAGGCAACGGCTCTTTGCTGGCATAGAGAAAGTTTTTGTAAATCGATATGGCAACCAACTTGGTATTCACGGCATTGAGTACATTTATAATCGCCTCAAAAAGGAAGCCGGCATCAATATAAGATCTACTCCGCACTATTTGCGGCATACCTTCGCAACAAACCTGTTAGCTAACGGAGCAGATCTGCGCTCAGTCCAGGAAATTCTTGGTCACAGTAGTGTTTCAACTACGGAGCGGTATACCGAGGTCACAACAAAACGAAAAAAGCAGGTGTTGGACAAGTATAACTACAGGAACAAGATGGGATAAACATTGCCACACAAAATAGTCGATCTTTTCGACATAGAACGATTAGCATAAACTTTTCTCCCGGAAACATTGATACACCCACACCACCGGGCATGATTATATCAACAATAATAAGCGAAGGGGTTGTCTCAAAACTAAATAGCTCAGCACCCACCCCTAATGAATAGCCGAAGACAAGTTGTGCACAGAAAATCATGTTTTTGTGCATAAAAATTGGTTTTTTCCTAAAAAAAGACACACCAA
>SVMF01000018.1 GCA_015067565.1 Oscillospiraceae bacterium
AAATACGCATTGTTTACATGTCTGAATCGTGCAAAAACGGTTAAAAAGAGCCGTTTTTGCACGATTGCACAGCAACGCTGTGCGAATAAGCCGCAGTAGCGACTTATTCAGCAGACATTAAATAAAATCCCTCGTCGGTTTTTATGCCGACGAGGGATTTTATTTTTACTATTTTGCTGCTTCGCATTCCTTCTTATATTTTAACGCATTCCATAAAAATTTGGGCCGGGCTGACCCCAATTTTTATTGTAGCGCTTTTTGTTTTGAGGCTTAGGCATTTTCAAATGCCAATTCATCGAAGACGGCCTCGAGATTATCTTCAGAATACTCGATCTCGGCGGAAAAATGACGTGCCAGCTCAACCTGATCTTCAAAATCGAAATGTCCGTTCCGGTCGTACAAGATCGCGCCGAGTGTATGTATGATCTCGTAGCCGAGGGCGACAAAGGCGGCTCTGGCTGCCAGGTCGAGCCTGTCTGCGGCATTTGCCATATGGCGATAGGCGAGATAGACGCAAAATTGCTCGTATTCTGTCTGTCGCTGTGCCATATGCTGATCAAAGGACGTGAAATCCTTGACACTGACTCGGTACTGCTCCAAGAGCTTTGTCCAAGCCTCATCCAGACGCTCCAGTGAGAGAAAAAATTCTGCCCAATTTACATCCTTTGGAAGGTGCGCGTGACAGAGATAGAGCATCTTCTGCAGCCGTTCGGCCATCGGAAGACTGCGATCCTGCAAGATCAAGACCGCCTTGTCTCGGATGGCGATGATTTCATCATCTTCTGTGAGAGCTTCGTCGGAGAGTAGGCGGGTGGGCTCTTTTTTGCCTAGGATCAGGCTCCCTGCGGCCTCACAGCACAGCCCGATGCCGATCTCGAGGCGACCTGGCAGCTCGTTTCGGAACCGGGGATGGTCAGTGCAGATCTGGCATAAATGTTCTTCGCCCAAGGTGAGGATCAGCTCGCAGAGGTTGTTATCCTGCAAAAAAGGACACCGATCATGTTGACCTAAACGGAAATGCGGGACGTCGTATCGCGAAATTTGCGCTCTCAGCTTTTTGCCGAGCTCGCCCGGAAGTTGGTCGTAAAAATGCAAGGTGTCCTCATCGATATCGATCTCCCAGCCGATGCAGCAGTTGTGCTTGCACTGCTCTGCGATGCAATGAAACTTTGGGTAATAATCGGGATAGACCATGTTCTCAGCCTCCTTGCTGCAGTTCTTGCAAGGCCTGCGGAGTGTCGACATCGGTCAGCTCCTGCTTGCTGATTTCTACAAGCTTCAATCGTTCGGGATACCGCCGAATGACGGTATTGCCGCCGTGATCCTCCCGCAGATTCATCAGTTCATCAAAAAAGTCTCTTGGGAAAATGCACGGATTTCCGCGCCTGCCGTTGTGGGAGGCACCGACAATGCAGGTCGGATTTTCCACCCATGTCTGGACGACTCTGGACACGGACTCTGGCTCCAATAACGGTTGATCTGAGACCATGTACAAAATTGCGTCGCAGCCGTACATCTGTTGCGTGCCGAGACGGATGGTATGGCTGATGCCCCAATCGGGGTGCGCATTATGGACCCAGGAGAAGCCGAACTCTTCAGCAAGTGCCTCGACTTTTTTGTACTGTGTCACGACGACGACCTCGGAGAAGCATTCCTTCGGAACAGCCTCCAATGCGCGGCGGATCAGTGTTTTGCCTTCGTATACCGCTGCAAGCTTATTTTCACCGAAACGCGCGGCATTTCCTGCTGCCATGACAAGGCAGCCCAGCTTGGGTTGATTCAAATTCTCCATGATTTATCACCCTTTCGGGGCATAGTATACCCCGAAACAGCAGCGTTTGTCAATATTGCATGGTTCTCTTTGAGAAAGTGGTTATATTATTTAAAGAATAACGATTTTTTCTCTTTCAATAATGCGATTTTTATGATATACTGTATGCGAGAAGGTGGAGTTTGCGATTTCCACAAATATTCACGAAAGAATCAACAATCAGGAGGTTAGATTTATGATCATCCATCGTCCTAAAACGGCGGCCGAAGCGGTACAGATCCGATACGCAAGCCCCGAGACCACGGCTTACCTCGCCGGTGGAACGGATGACCTGCGCCTCGGGGGTGCGGCAGAGGGAAAAGAACTGATCGATATTAACGCATTGGGTTTTGATACGATTGAAGAAAAGAATGGTAAAATCTATATTGGTGCTCGTGTGACGCTGCAGCAGCTTGTGGAAAGTGACCTTGTTCCCGGATTCATAAAGGAGGCTGCAAAGTTCTGCGCATCCTTTGCAAGACGTAATTCCGCAACCATCGGAGGCAACATTGCGCTGCGCCGTGATGACAGCTATCTGGCTGCGGCTCTGTGTGTTTCTGAGGCGAAGCTGATCGCTCTGAGCGCAAAGGGCGAAAAGGAAGAGAATGTTTATGATTACCTGAAGGGCGCTTGCAAGTGCCTGCTTGAGTACATTGTGATCGACAAAAACCGAGAAGGTTGGGTCAAGCGTTTCGGCAACACCGTCTCCAGCCATGCAACCCTGATCGCTGCTCAGAGCAACGGCGTTTATGCTCTGAGCGTGAAGGGGAGCGACCTGATCTGTGGCAACACCCCCGAACTGCATGAGACGATGGAGTTTTGCGACGATCTAGCCGGCAGTGCTGAATACAAGAAGTATTTGGCTAAGACTGTCTTTTCGCTGAGGAGGTAAGAACATGGAATTTAGATGCAGAATTAATGGTGAGGACATCCGCCTGCTCGGTGAGCCGACCGAGCGATTGAGAGATGTTCTGTACCGCACCGGTTATCTTTCTGTCCGAGACAGTGACGACGCGGAGGGCTTTGCAGGCTCTGATACGATCATCTATAACGGCGAACTGAAGTATTCCAATTTCATCCTGCTCTATCAGGCGGAGGGTGCGGAAATCCGTACGGCCGAGGGTCTGCTGAGTGGCAGAGAACTGAACTACGTTCAGAAGGCGATGATCTCCGCAGGCATTGTTGCCAGTGCGTACAACGCAGCGACGGCGTCTCTGATCCTGACCTGGCTACTGGAAAAGAATCCGCATCCGTCCAGAGATGAGATCAAGGACGTCCTCAGCAGTATTTTCATCCGTGACGCGGGTTATGAGCATTATTATCTTGCAGTCAAGCTCGCCATCGAGCTGCGCGATACTGGCAGTTATCAGAGCGAGATTGCACCTTCGTTCCGACCGAAGCTGGAAGTCGTCGGCAAGCCGATCGACAAGATTGACGGTGCGGCGCTGGTTTCCGGTGAGCCCGTCTTCGTTGAGGACAAGGTTCCGGCAAACGCTTGGTGTCTGCACGTGCTGCGCAGCCCGTTTGCCAGTGCGTATATCAAGAGTATCGACATTTCCGAGGCGGAGAAACTCGATGGCGTTGCTGCCATCATCACCGCCGAAAACTGTCCCGATGTTTACTACATGCAGGCGGGTCAGGGCAATCCTGAACCCTCGCCTCACGACCGTCGCTTGTTCAACCGCAAGGTTCGCCATGTAGGCGACCGTGTGGCTGGAATCGTGGCAAGAAACAAGGAGATTGCCTACAAGGCAGCGTCTTTGATCAAGGTGGAATACGAACCGACCGAGGCCATCTTTACCGTAGAAGAGGCTATGGCTGAGGGAGCTCCGCTCGTACATAACGGTCCGGTACAGTACAACGCCGGTGCCCCTGCGGACCTCGATGAATTCAATGCTCGCGCAGGTGACGAGCGTGAAGGCAAGGTTATTTATCAGTTTCCGCTGCATGCAAATATCCAGAAGAACATTGCTGCTTCCAACAAGGGTCACATCGGTGATATGGAAAAGGGCTTTGCAGAGGCTGACGAGATTGTCGACTGCACCTATCAGACTACTCAGATCCAGCATACACCGCTTGAACCGCATGTTTGCTACGCACATGTCGAAAACGGTCGCCTGGTCGTCAATGCTTCGACGCAGGTTCCTTACCATCTGCGCCGCATCTGCAGTTGGGTTTGCGGCATTCCTGAAAATAAAATCCACATTATCAAAGAACGTGTCGGGGGCGGCTACGGCAGCAAGCAGGATATTCTGGTCGAGGAATTGACGGCCTATGCTGCATGGACCACCGGAAAGCCCGTTTACTACCGCAACACCCGTGAGGAAGAGTTCATCGCCAACTCCACCCGTCATCCGATGCGCTGCCGCGTCAAGATGGGCGGCAAGAAGGACGGCACCATCACCGCTATCTTCATGGAGGTCTGCGCAAACACAGGCCCTTATGGCAACCACTGTCTAACCGTTCCGATGAACAGCTGCTCGAAGACACTGCCGCTGTTCAAGGTCGACAACATGGGTTATGACCTTAAGGTTTTCTATACCAACACACCTCCGGCAGGTGCTTATCAGGGCTACGGCACGCCCAAGGGTACTTATGGCCTCATGATGGCCATGGCGGAGCTGGCCGAAAAACTCGGCATCGACTACAAGGATATGGTTTCGAAGAACCATATCGAAGAAGGCTATATGCTTGAGATCCTAAAGGGTCTGGGCGAAGGCCGCGAAGGCAATGTCGTTCCCGTCGGCTCTTGCGGTTTGGAGGAAGCCATTGCCAAGGGCTGCGAGATGATCGACTGGGGTAAGAAGGAAATTTCCGAAGATCCCGATTGGAAGATCGGTAAGGGCTTTGCCATGATCATGCAGGGCTCGGGTTTGCCCGGCCTTGACCACGCGGAAGCGATTGCAAAGCTTGAGACCGACGGCACCGTCATCCTCAACAGCGGCGGCGCTGACCTTGGCACGGGTCTTGACACGATTTCCGCCAAGATCGTCTCCGAGGTTCTGAAGCTCCCGATGGACAGAATTACGATCGTTTCCGGTGACACCGATTCCTGCGCCTTCGATACCGGCTCCTATGCATCCTCCGGTACCTTCTTCTCCGGCAACGCAACTTTGGTTGCAACCAACAACCTGAAGGAAAAGATTCTGGCTGAGGCTGCACTGCAGCTGGAAGAAGATGTCAAGGATCTGGATGTCCGGGCGCCCGGTGAGGTCTACTCCAAGAAGACCGGCGCCGCCATCAGTTACTACAAGCTGACGCATACCGCAACCAGCGGCAGCGGCAGAGGTCAGATGGTCGCTCACGGCAGCTTTGTTACCGCAGCTTCCTCCGTTCCCTATGGTGCACACTTTGCACAGGTCGCGGTCAATGTCAAGACCGGCGAGATCAAGGTGCAGAAATTCTATGCGCTGCAGGATGCAGGTACTCCCATCAACCCCGAATGCGCTCTGACGCAGATATACGGTGCGGTGATGAAGTCTATCGGCCACAGCCTGTATGAGAATATGGTGCTCGACAGCGATGGCAAGTGCATCAATGCCAACCTCACCGACTACGGTGCACCGATGATCGGTGACGCTCCCGATGATTTCAAGTCTGTCCTCATAGATGTGGACGATAAGTACGGCCCCTTCGGTGCGAAGTCTATTTCTGAGATCGCCTGCAACGGCGCAGCTCCCGCAATCGGCATTGCGATCCACGATGCTTGCGGCGTCTGGGTTCGTAGCTGGCCGATGACCCCGGAGAAGATCCTGAAGGGACTTGGCAAAATCTGATCAATTTACGCTCGATCGGGCGGCTTGTCCGCCCGAACGATGAATCAATAAAAAGGAGGCACATGTTATGAGCCATCATGTCGGACAAAGCGTAAAGCGTGTGGACGCATTCGACAAGGCAACCGGCAGAGCAAAGTACACAGATGATCTGTGTGACAAGAATGCTCTGATCGTCAAGGTGGTTCGCTCCACCATAGCTCACGGCTTTGTAAAATCCATTGATACTTCTGAGGCTGAGAAGGTTCCCGGTGTGGTTAAGATCCTTACTTGCTTCGATGTCCCTGATATTCAGTTCCCCACGGCGGGCCATCCCTGGTCTACCGATCCGTCCCATCAGGATACCGCTGACCGCAAGCTGCTCAATCAGCACGTCCGCTACTACGGTGACGATGTTGCGGCTGTCGTGGCAGAGGATGAGATCGCTGCTGCGCAGGCTGCTCGCCTGGTCAAGGTGGAATATGAGACGCTCCCGTTCGTCCTCGATGTACAAAAGGCCATGGAGCCTGATGCACCGCAGATCCACGAGGAGTTCCCCGGTAATGTGCTAAAGCATACCAGCAATATTAAAGGCAACTATGAAGAGGCGATCAAGGAGCCTGGACTGATTTGTGTTGACAAATGGTATGATACTGCATCTGTGCAGCATTGCCATATTGAGAACCATATCGCAGTTGCCTACGAAGAGTCCGGCAAGATCGTTGTCGTGTCCTCAACGCAGATTCCGCACATTGTCCGCCGTACGGTCGGCCAGGCTTTGGGTGTGGATTGGGGTAAGATCCGCATAATCAAACCCTATATCGGCGGCGGATTCGGCAACAAGCAGGATACCCTCTATGAGCCGCTTGCAGCATGGCTTTGCATGCAGGTTGGTGGCAGAACAGTCAAGCTGGACATTCCCCGTGAGGATACCTTCATCTCCAACCGTATCCGCCATGCAGAGCGCTTCCACATCACCTCGTGGGTGCGTGCAGACGGTACCGTCGTTGCCCGTAAGGTGGATCTGTATTCCAACCAAGGTGCCTATGCTTCGCACGGCCACTCCATCGCGGCTAAGGGCCTCAATGCCATTCCGCAGCTGTATCCCTGCCCGAACTATTGCGGCAATGCCTATACAGTTTATACCAACCGCTCCTGCGCAGGTGCAATGCGTGGATATGGTATGCCGCAGGCCTCTTATGCCATCGAGTGTCATGTTGAGGACATTGCCAAGGAACTTGGTGTAGATTCTCTGGAATATCGCCGTAAGCACCTGATGCCCGTCGGCTTCGTGGACGGCTTCTCCAAGAACGAGCTGTATTATGACAGCTTCAATCAGTGCTTCGATAAGGCGGTCAAGTACATGGACTACGACCGCAAGCGTAAGGAGTACGAAAACCAGACCGGCGATATCCGCAAGGGCATCGGCATTGCGACCTATTGGTATAATACCGCTGTTTGGCCCATTTCGCTGGAGCACTCCTCCTGCCGTATGGTCCTCAACCAAGACGGCTCGGTGCAGGTTCAGGTCGGTGAGACCGAGATCGGCCAGGGCGCCGACACCGCTTATGCACAGATGACGGCTGAGATCCTCGGCCTGAAGGACTACCGAGATGTCCACATGATTTCTACGCAGGATACGGACATCACCCCGTTTGGCACGGGTGCTTATGCTTCCCGTCAGACCTATGTTGTCGGCTTCTCCATCAGCCAGACCGGCAACATCCTCAAGCGTAAGATCCTGGAATATGCCGTTGAGCTGACCCGCTGCCCTCTGACCAATATGGACATCGTAGACAGCAACATCGTCCGCACCATCGACGGTAGAGTCCTCATGAGCCTGAAGGATCTGGCGACTGAGGCCCTTTACAGCATGACACACAGCGTCCATCTGACGGCTGAGTCTTCTTATCAGATCAAGAACAATGCCTATTCCTTCGGCTGCTGCTGTGCCGAGGTCGAGGTGGATGTTCCTATGTGCCGTGTTCAGGTCAAGAAGATCATCAACGTCCACGATTGTGGCAACCTGATCAACCCTCAGCTGGCGGAAGCTCAGGTTCACGGCGGTATGTCGATGGGTATCGGCATGGCTCTGTCTGAGATGCTCCTGTGGGACGAAAAGACCGGTGCACCGCTCAACAACAACCTGCTGGACTACAAGCTCTCCTCTACGATGGATCATCCGCATCTTGAGGCACAGTTTGTCGAAAATCCTGAGCCCACCAACCCGTTTGGCACCAAGTCTCTGGGTGAGCCGCCCACATGCCCTGTTGCGCCTGCGATCCGCAATGCGATTATGAACGCAACCGGTGTGGCGATCAACACCCTGCCTATGAACCCCCATGTTTTGTTTAAGCACTTCACTGAGGCAGGCCTTATCAACGACCCATGGAGAAAGGAGAACTAAGCCATGTATGATATGAAAGCCTATTATGAGTCCGAGAGTGTGCAGCATGCTGTGCAGCTTCGTCTGGAGCATCCGCAGGCGCACATCATCGCAGGCGGCTCTGACGTTTTGGTTCAGATGCGTGAAGGCAAGCGTGCCGGCGTGGAGCTGATCTCCATCTATATGCTCGACGAGCTCCGCGGTGTTTCGATCGATGAGGACGAGAACATCCGCATCGGCTCGCTCACCAGCTTCTCTCACATCACAAAGGATCCCATTATTCAGAAATATATCAATGTCTTGGGCGAAGCCGTCGACCAGGTTGGTGGCCCGCAGATCCGTAATATCGGCACCATCGGCGGCAACACCTGCAACGGCGTTACCTCTGCCGATTCCGCATCTACCCTTCACGCCTGGGAAGCGATTGTTGAGCTGACCGGCCCGAATGGTGTGCGTCGCATCCCTATCAAGGATTTTTACCTCAAGGCCAAGGTCGTTGACATCCGTGAGGGCGAGATCCAGACGGCCATTCTGATCCCCAAGGCAAGCTATGAAAATACCTATGGCTACTATATCAAGTACGCCATGAGAAATGCACTCGACATCGCAACCAACGGCTGCTCGGTCAATGTCCGCCTTTCTGAGGATAAGAAGACCTTCGAGCGTGTCCGCGTTGCCTACGGTGTCGCAGGCCCGATCCCCATGCGCGCCCCCAATGCCGAGGAATTTATCAATGGTAAGGCGGTCACTATGGAAAATATCGAGGCATTTGCACTGAAGGTCCTGGAGGACATCAATCCCCGCGATTCCTGGAGAGCATCGAAGGCACTGCGTCAGCATGTGGCTGTCGAGTCTGCCAAGCGTTGCATCGTGGAATCTGTCAAACGTGCAGGAGGTGTGCTGTAATGGAAAGACAGTATAAGCTGGTTCGCTACAACCTCAACGGCAAGGATGTCGAGCAGATGGTCGATGTCCGTGCCAGCCTGACCGATATGCTGCGTAATGACTTCCGCATGACCTCTGTCAAGAAGGGTTGCGAGGTCGGCGAGTGCGGTGCTTGCACCGTCATCATCAACGGCGAGGCCTTCAACTCGTGCATCTATCTGGCTGTCTGGGCAGACGGCAAGAAGATCCGCACCTTAGAGAGTCTCATGGGTCCGAATGGTGAGCTGTCCGATATTCAGCAGGCATTCATTGACGAAGCTGCCATCCAGTGTGGATTCTGCACTCCTGGCTTCATCATGAGCTCCTGGGAGATTCTGGAGAGTGGAAAGGAATATACCGATGCCGAGCTCAGAAAGCTTCTTTCCGGACACCTTTGCCGCTGCACGGGCTATGAGAATATCATCCGTGCGGTCAAGAAGACCATGTATGAGCGCCTGGGCAAGGAAATGCCCGAGGAATAAAATGTGAAAAAGGCTTGGCCGATGCGGTCAAGCCTTTTTCTCTGCTACAATTATTATGGTGATGCTATGTACAAAACGGCAAACGATTACTATAAGGAAAAATACGGCTGCAAGGTATACAAGCTGGCTGTCGATGGCGGCTTTACTTGCCCGAATCGAGATGGAAGTCTTTCTTCCGAGGGGTGTATTTTCTGTTCGGCTCTCGGCAGTGGAGAGTTTGCGGAACGTGGAAACAACATAACCGAGCAGCTTGAACGCGCGAAAGCACGGGTCGCGTCAAAGATCAAAAACGGAAAATATATCGCGTATTTTCAATCCTTCACAAACACCTATGCGCCGACGGAGCGTTTGAAAAGCTTGTTTTCTGAGGCGATCGCACTTGACTATATTGTCGGAGTCAATATTGCGACCCGTCCGGACTGCCTGCCGAAGGAAACCGTGCAGCTGCTTTCGCAGCTGAATCAAATCAAGCCGATCACGGTGGAGCTGGGACTGCAAACTGCAAATGACGCAGTGGGGCAGTACATCAACCGCGGCTACCGATCCGAGACTTACGTCGATGCGGTGAGCCGTCTGAAGGCAGCGGGACTTGAGGTGATTACGCATATCATCATCGGGCTTCCCGCGGATGATCCCGTTTCGACCACGAGATATGCGGTGCGCAGCGGCACGGACGGGATCAAATTCCACCTGCTGCATATCCTCAAAAATACAAGGCTGGAAAAAGAGTTTGCCGCAGGACGGGTGAGGGCACTAACGCTTGAGGAATATGCCGAGCTCCTGAAACAGTGCCTTTCCGTCCTGCCGAAGGAGATCGTCGTGCACCGCATCACGGGCGACGGCGCCAAGAGAGATCTGATCGCGCCTATGTGGTCAGCGGATAAAAAGAAAACGCTGAACGATCTGAACCGATACCTAAATGCTCTATAAGAAAAGGCTCGCTGAAAGGGGAGGCTGTTTCCGTGGACAATTCTTGCCAGTTTGCATAGTTTTCCATTTGAGAATTGTGCAATCTTATGATTTTTTATAAAATGACCAAAAACTGTGAGTGCATCAAAAACTTTTTGGTTTTTTGGGTTGATTATTTAATTATTATAGAGTATACTGTATGTAGTATGGCAAAAATGCCAAAAAATATAGGAGGCAAGTTCTATGAAATACGATCGTACATACAATTTTTCTGCAGGCCCCGCTACTATGCCCGTTCCTGTTCTCGAGGAAGTTCGTGACGAGCTGCTTAACTACCGTGGCTCCGGCATGAGCGTTATGGAAATGTCCCATCGCTCCAAGGTCTATCAGCAGATCATCGACGAGGCTGAGCAGGATCTTCGCGACCTGATGAACATTCCCGACAACTACAGAGTTCTCTTCATCCAGGGCGGCGCAACCCTTCAGTTCGCTATGATCCCTATGAACCTGATGAAGAACGGCAAGGCTGTCTACATCGAGACCGGTGCATGGTCCAAGAAGGCCATCAGCGAGGCTAAGAAGTATGGCGAAGTCATCGTTGCTGCTTCTTCCAAGGATCGCAACTACTCCTACGTTCCCGATTGCTCCGATCTGGACATCCCCGAGGATGCTGACTATGTCTACATCTGCGAGAACGAGACCATCCACGGCACCACCTGGAACAAGCTACCCAATACCAAGGGCAAGATTCTGGTTTCCGACCAGTCCTCCATGTTCCTGTCCAGACCCTGCAACGTCGCAGACTACGGCTTGATCTACGCAGGTGTTCAGAAGAACGTCGGCCCCGCAGGTATGGTCGTTGTTATCATCCGTGAAGATCTCATCCGTGACGATCTGTGCGAGAAGACCCCCATCTACATGTCCTACAAGACCCACAATGACGCAGGCTCCATGTACAACACCCCGAACTGCTGGGCAATCTATGTCTGCGGCAAGGTCTTCAAGTATCTCAAGACCCTGGGCGGCCTCGAGGCTATGGACAAGATCAACCAGGAGAAGGCAGCCGTTATGTATGACTTCCTTGACAACTCCAAGCTCTTCAAGGGCACCGTCGACAAGGCTGACCGCAGCCTGATGAACATCCCGTTCGTTACCGGCGACGCTGATCTGGATGCTGAGGTCGTTGCTTACACCAAGAAGGCTGGTTTTGAGAACCTCAAGGGCCACAAGTCCGTTGGTGGTCTGCGTGCTTCCACCTACAATGCAATGCCGAAGGAAGGCGTTGAGGCTCTGGTTGAGTGCCTGAAGAAGTTTGAGGCTGAGCGCTAATTTCACATTATAATACGAAAAGGAGATTTTCACTATGCGTATTCTTGTTACCGACGGTATGGATAAGTCCGCCATTGCCGCTCTGCAGGCAAATGGACATGAGGTCGTTGAGCAGTACTACGAGCCCGATCAGCTCGGTGCAGCTCTGCGTGAGTTCGATGCAGTCGTCGTCCGCTCCAAGACCAAGGTTCGTGCAAACCACATCGACGAGGCTAAGGGCGGCAAGCTGAAGCTCATCATCCGCGGCGGCGTTGGCGTTGACAATATCGATGTCAAGTATGCTGAGGAAAACGGCATTGCTGTCAGAAATACTCCTCGTGCATCCTCTCAGTCCGTTGCTGAGCTGGCAATGGGCCTGATGTTCTCCTGCTGCCGTTACATCTCCATCGCTGGCCACACCATGCGTGAGGACAAGTGGGAGAAGAAGGCTTACGGCAAGGGCATCGAGCTGAGCGGCAAGACCCTCGGCATCGTTGGCTTCGGCCGCATCGGCCAGGCTCTGGGCAAGATGGCAAAGGCCATCGGCATGGATGTTGTTGCATTCGACATCTTCCACATTCCCGGCATCGAAGAAGAGATGGGAATTCCCTATGTTGAGATGGATGAGCTGCTGGCAAAGGCTGATTTCGTTAGTGTCCATGCTCCGGCAGTTGACGGCGGCAAGCTGATCAGTGCTGAGAACATCGCAAAGATGAAGGACGGCGTCGTCATCATCAACACCTCCCGTGGCACCAACTGCGACGAGGCTGCCCTGCTTGCAGCACTCGAGAGCGGCAAGGTCCGTGCAGCCGGCCTCGACGTTTTCAACGAAGAGCCGTCCCTGAATAAGGCTTTGTACAACCATCCGATGGTTTCCTGCACGCCGCACATTGGTGCAGCTACCCAGGAAGCTCAGAAGCGCATCGGCACGGAGATCGTCTCCATCATCGAAAACTTCTAACTATTTTTAGGGAGGAAGCGTTGCTTCCTCCCATACATACGAAAAGGAGATTATATTATGAACGCATATGTCCAGCGTACCATCGAGGATGTTCGCAAGAAGCATAAGAATCAGCCTGAGTTCGTTCAGACTGTTGAGGAAGTCCTCTCCTCCCTTTCCCCCGTGATCGACAAGCACCCCGAGTATGAGAAGGTTGACCTGCTTGGCCGCATGGTCGAGCCGGAGCGTATGTTCACCTTCCGTGTTTGTTGGGTTGACGACAATGGCCAGACCCACACCAACATTGGCTATCGCTGCCAGTTCAACGGTGCGATCGGCCCGTACAAGGGTGGTCTGCGCTTCCAGCCCAATGTCTATGAAGGCATCATCAAGTTCCTCGGCTTTGAGCAGACCTTCAAGAACTCTCTGACCGGCCTGCCCATCGGCGGCGGCAAGGGCGGCTCTGACTTCGATCCGTCCGGCAAGTCTGACGCTGAGATCATGCGCTTCTGCCAGAGCTACATGACCGCTCTGTACCGCTATATCGGACCGGATGTCGACGTTCCCGCAGGTGATATGGGCGTTGGCGCTCGCGAGATCGGCTATATGTTCGGCCAGTATCGTCGTCTGAAGGGCGTTTGGGAAAACGGCGTTCTCACCGGCAAGGGCTTCAGCTACGGTGGCTCCCTGACCCGCCCGGAAGCTACCGGCTACGGCGCAGTTTACTATCTGCAGGAAGTCCTGGCTCACGAAGGCGAGAGCATCGAGGGCAAGACCATTGCAGTTTCCGGCTTCGGCAATGTTGCATGGGGCATCTGCAAGAAGGCTCATCACCTCGGCGCTAAGGTCGTTACCCTGTCTGGTCCCGACGGCTACATCTATGACGAAGAAGGCGTTTCCTCCTCTATGGAGAAGGTTGACTACCTCGTCGAGATGCGTAACTCCGGCCGCAACCGCGTACAGGACTACGCTGACAAGTTCGGTGTACCGTTCTTCCCCGGCGAGAAGCCTTGGGGTGTCAAGGCTGACATCATCATGCCGTCTGCTATGCAGAACGATGTTAAGATGGACTCTGCTGAGAAGATCGTTGCCAATGGCATCAAGTACTACATCGAAGTTGCCAATATGCCCACCACCAACGACGCACTGGCTTACCTGATGAGCCAGGAGAACATGATCGTTGCTCCGTCCAAGGCTGTTAACGCAGGCGGCGTTGGCGTTTCCGCTCTGGAAATGGCACAGAACTCCGAGCGTCTGGTCTGGACGGCTGAGGAAGTCGACAGCCAGCTCAAGCGCATGATGCAGAACATCCACAAGGTTTCTGCAGAGGCTGCTGAGGAATATGGCCTCGGCTACAACCTCGTGGCCGGCGCTAACATCGCGGGCTTCAAGAAGGTTGCCGAAGCTATGATGGCTCAGGGTATTTTCTAATATCACAACAAATCGATACCCCTGCCTTGAACCGAACCAGTAAAATCGGACAATAGACAAAACACCCCCTAATGTAGGATAATAACTACATTAGGGGGTGTTGTTATGTCCAAACGAAATTATACGCATATCAAGGAATTGCTACCGACAATACAAACAATGGTGGCAGAGGGAATGACACAAAGAGAAATTGCAGAGCATTTTGACTTCAAAGACAAGTTTGTAGTAAAAGAAGCGCTAAAACATGCAAGAAAGAATGGAACTACCATTCCAAAATTTAGAACCCGTAAACCGGCTAAGACGTTGCAAGAGTACAAGTACGAGAATAAAAGATTGAAAATGGAAAATGAATTGCTGCGGGATTTTCTCTCGCTCACAGAAAGGATGTGAGGCCGAAATTCAAGTATACTTTTACAACAATGAACGTATTCAAACAAAAACGGGAGTGGAGCCGCTTACGCTGCGCCACTGCGCATAAAACGAAATATTTCCTACATAAGGGGCTTTTTGTACTGTCCGCACAAATTGGGGCAGTTCACTGTGGCAGGTGGATTTTTGCTGAAAATTTTGCATAACCGTTGGGAGAGAGTATGCATCGTATGCATAAAAACAGCATGATTTGTCAATGTAACAGTAAAAATGTGCATTTTTTTAAAAACAGGACTTGTATATTCTCAGATCTTATGTTATCATATACACGGTGGCGCTGTATCCTAGTCAAAGGCCGCCGGTATCGAAGAAGGGCCTAAAAATCCTTTTAAGGGCATATCGATGAAGTCCCTGGTGCTTGCTTTTTTCGCCCAGATTAGGGTGGGTGCTGGGGGTTAAGGTTTTCGGGCGAGGCGCAATGGCATGTGCCGACCGACCCGGATTCCGTGGAGACCTGCTATTGTGCGACAGACGCAAAGTACTTTGTTACCCGGACTGCGTACGAAACAGGAGTAGAACCTGCAATGCGGTGCACAGAATCGTGTGCTGTGTGCAGTGTAGCCTGCCTTGCGTGGGCATGCGGGGATTGGGGAGTGAGGCGTTCGGGGCTGTGGCCGCAGCCGACGAGCGATATTGCCCCTTGAAACCATGTCTGCAAAAGAGGATAGAGCCGGCGTACGATGTTGTGGAAAGCACCTAGGCTGTCTTTTAAATAAAGGGCAGATAAGGGATTGCAGTGCGGACTAAGTGGCAATCGGGTAGCGGATGCGGTGACGCTCCGTCGAGACTTCAAACGGAAACGGCTGTGTGGTGACGCACAGTAGTCAAAGGGGAAATCCAACCCGACCTAAGCCGTAAGTTTAACTTTATCTGCTGCCACCGCTTCTTTTTGAAGTTTAGGAGGATGCATCTTGGCAAAAACGGAGCCACGAAGTAAAAAGAAGAAAAAGAATAGTAAGGTGCGTTGGATCATCACGATCTTTTTTATTACGGTTTTGATCTCCTCGACAATTTCGTTTCTGTCGTCCAGCTTGCTGGCTTCGTCCGGTCTTGTCGAGGCGTTTGTCATCTTGATGGTAATCGTCCTGATTGGCATTTTGTTCGACACTGTCGGTGTTGCTGTGATGTCGGCGAACGAAAAGCCGTTTCATTCTATGGCGGCCAAGAAGCTGCCCGGGGCGCAGGAGGCGCTGATGCTGTTGCGCAATGCGGAGAAGGTGTCCAGCTTTTGCAATGATGTCGTAGGTGATATCTGCGGTGTCGTTTCGGGCTCGGCCTCGGCTGTCATTGCCGTAAAGGCACTTTCACAGCAGGTCAGCAGCGATGCCGTTTCTCAGTTGATCATGTCCGCTTTGGTTGCGGGTGTGACCATTGCAGGCAAGGCCTGCGGTAAGAATGTCGCAATGAGCCGCTGTACACAGATCGTTATGCTGGCTTCAAAGCCGATCTACTATATAAAGTCACTGTTCCGCAGTAAGCGGAAAAAGTGATATTGACAGGTTGTGTAGACTTGAATTTACTGAAAAATATTCACTCCAGGGAGGATCTGCTTGCGCTGACGGAGGAACAGCTTCCGCAGCTTTGTGAGGAGATTCGAAAGTTTTTGATTGACAATGTTTCAAAAACGGGAGGACACCTGGCCTCCAATTTGGGCGTGGTCGAGCTAACCGTGGCACTTGAGCGCGTGTTTGACACCTCGACCGATCGTCTGCTGTTTGATGTTGGACATCAGTCCTATGTGCATAAAATTCTGACTGGCCGTCAGGAACAGTTTACAACGCTGCGCCAGTTTGGCGGTCTGAGCGGGTTTCCGAAGCCGATCGAGAGTGAAACCGATGCCTTTGTCGCAGGGCATGCATCTTCTGCGGTTTCGACTGCCCTCGGTATGGCGCGTGCAAGAACCATGCTGGGCAAGGACTATCATGTGATCGCCTTGATGGGCGACGGTGCTATGACGGGAGGTCTGGCCTACGAGGGCATGAACGATGCGGGCGAGAGCAATGAGCGCCTGATCGTGATTATGAACGACAACGGAATGTCTATCATGCCCAATGTCGGCGGCATTTCGAAGCATATGTCCGTCTTGCGGACAAGGGCGGGTTATTTCCGCATCAAGAGAGCCTTCCGTACGACCTGTGATGTTTTGCCGGGCGGCAAGGCGGTTTATCGTTTTTCGCACAAGTTGAAAGAGCGCTGGAAGCAGATGCTTCTCGGCTCGACGCTCTTTGAAGAGATGGGCTTTGATTATTACGGCCCTGTGAATGGACATGATCTGAAGCGGCTGGATTATATGCTCAAGCTTGTGAAACGAAGCTCGAAGCCGGTTTTACTCCATGTAATCACTACGAAGGGCAAGGGCTACACTCCGGCCGAGGAGAGTCCGGATGTCTATCATGGCATTGGTAGCTTTGACCCCGACAGCGGTGCGCATTTGGGCGGCGGAAAGATCGGATTTTCCGAGACCTTTGGTAAGACGATGTGTCAGCTTGCCGAGCAGGAACCGAGAGTCTGCGCCATCACAGCAGCGATGGTGCACGGCACGGGTTTGGCAGAATTTGCCGAAAAATATCCGAAGCGCTGCTTCGATGTCGGCATTGCCGAGGGGCATGCGGTATCTATGGCGGGCGGCCTTGCCAAGCAGGGAGTGCTCCCAGTCGTTGCGATCTATTCCACATTCCTGCAGCGGGCCTATGATATGATCCTGCAGGATGTATCCATGCAGAATCTGCATGTGGTCTTTGCGGTCGACCGTGCGGGGCTCGTCGGTAACGATGGGGAAACACACCAGGGAGTTTTTGACATCAGCTTCTTGCGCTCCGTGCCGCATATGCAGATCCTTTGCCCGTCGAATCAAGCGGAACTTGCCGTTATGCTGCGCAAGGCGGTTCTGGAAATGGACGGCCCTGTGGCGGTGCGTTATCCCAGAGGCGGAGACGGCGCATTGACCGAGCCGGCAAAATCCTCTGTTTTGATGGAAGGAACCGATCTGACGATGATCAGCTACGGAACGCTGATCAACGAGGTGATAGAGGCTGCACAGATTCTGCGCAAAGAAGGTGTTTGTGCAGAGGTTTTGAAGCTCGAAAGCATCAAACCCTTTGATCTGGATACGATCGAGGTCTCTGTGCGTAAGACAAAGCGGCTGCTTGTGGCTGAGGAATGCCTTGCGATCGGCTGCGCGGGTCGTGAGATTGCAGCGCTACTGCGCACGAGGGGTCTTCTGGTACCAACCTGCTACTGCAACGTCGGGAACGACTTTGTACCGCACGGCAGTGTCAAGGAGCTCTATCGCTTGGTCGGCATTGATGCCGAATCGATTGCAAAAACGGCGAAGGAGGTGCTCGTGGGTGAAGCATAAGGAACGCCTGGATGTTTTGCTGGTGCAAAATGGTCTGTGCGATTCTCGCAGCAGGGCCCAGGCTCTGATCATGAGTGGCGAGGTCTATGTCGATGGACAAAAGTGCGATAAGGCCGGAACCGCCGTGGATGTCACGGCTGCCATTGAGGTGCGCGGCAATGCTTGTCCCTATGTCAGCAGAGGCGGCCTGAAGCTTGAGAAGGCGCTGCGTGATTTTGGCGTTGACCCAACGGGCTATGTTTGCTCTGACTCGGGCGCTTCGACGGGCGGCTTTACCGACTGTCTGCTGCAAAAAGGTGCAAAGAAGGTATTTGCCATCGATGTTGGCTATGGCCAGCTTGCCTGGAGTATTCGCAACGACTCTCGTGTGGTCTGCATGGAGCGCACGAACATTCGCTATGTGACCCCGGAACAACTGGGAGAACCGCTGGATCTTTCGGTTGTGGATGTTTCCTTTATTTCACTGAAGATTGTGCTTCCTGCCATTAGGGCGCTGCTCAAACCCACGGGGCAGGTGTTGTGCCTGATCAAGCCGCAGTTTGAGGCAGGAAAAGATAAGGTTGGTAAAAAGGGTGTCGTGAGAGATGCAGCAGTGCATGAAGAGGTGCTGCAAAACTTCCTCACGCTGGCTGACGGGCTGAATATGACCGTTCGCAACTTGACCTTCTCGCCCGTGAAGGGGCCGGAGGGGAATATTGAATTTCTGGGGCATCTTTCGATGCTCCCCGAGGGCGCAATTGAGCCGGATGTGAAGGCTTTGGTTGCCGCCGCGCATGAGGCATTATGAAAAAAGTAGTTATGACCCCGAATCCGTATCGGGACAAGTATTTTAAATACGCAAAGCAAGCCGAGGAAATTTTGCGGGAGGTCGGAATTGAGACGAAAATCTGCCTGGCCTTTGAGGTGGATAAAACATTCCACCTGCCAGACGATGTAAGGCTCTATGACCTGCAAACCGAGCTTAAGGATGCGGATCTTTTGATCTGTTTCGGAGGCGACGGTACGATTCTGCACGCATCGAAGGCGGCCACGAAGGTTGGCATTCCTATTTTGGGAGTGAACATCGGCACCATGGGCTTTATGGCGGAGCTGGAGAGCGGAGAGTTGTCCGAGCTGAAGCGGCTTGCCACGGGCGAGTACACCATCGAGGAGCGAATGATGCTTCACGTGGTGGCAGAGCACGAGGGTGAGGTCGTTTTGCAGGAGGAGGCGCTCAATGATGCAGTGATCACCAAGGGTGCCGTAGCAAGGACGGTACAGATGTCCGTTAGTTGTGACGATGTGGAGATTATGTCCTTCGGTGGTGACGGTGTGATCGTATGCACGCCTACCGGCTCTACGGCCTATTCCATGAGTGCAGGCGGCCCGATTGTCGAGCCGACGGCAAAAAATATGATCGTGACTCCGATCTGTGCGCACGATATGCAGACGAAAACCGTCGTTACTGCACCGTCCAGAACGATTTGCGTCGAGATCGGTCGTATTGGCCGTAAGAACGCGTTCTTGTCGGTGGACGGCGGTCGTGCGCTGCGCTTAAACGCAGCAGACCGTGTGACTGTCACCAGATCTGAGCACACGACGAAGCTGATGCACCTTTCCCAGCGAAGCTTTTTTGATGTAGTAAAAAATAAATTCAAGTAGGTGTGGAGAATGAAAGCAAAAAGACAGAAGAGAATTCTTGAATTGATCGAAGAAAAGAGCATTGAGACACAGGAGCAGCTCCTGCTGGAGCTGCAGAGCTGCGGCTACAAGAGCACGCAGGCCACGATTTCGCGTGACATCAAGGAACTGCGGATCATCAAGCGCCCAGATGGTTTCGGTGGCTATCGCTACAGTGTTTCGCAGAGCAGCGACGGAGAGAAGTTTGACAACCGTTTCCGCATCATTTTCCGCCAGTGTGTCACGAGCAGAGATTATGCACAGAACTTGGTCGTCATCAAGACGATGCCTGGTCTGGCGGCTGCGGCCGGCGCAAACATCGATGCCTTACATATGCCCAGCGTGGTTGGAACGCTCTCCGGTGACGATACGCTGCTCGTTATCATGCGTGATACAGAGGCTGCGATTGATTTCTGCGAAGAGATTGGAAAAATGCTCGAGTAAAAGAGGGGAACGAGAATGCTGCGTCTTCTTCATATTGAGAATATTGCTGTGATCGAATGCGCGGACATCTCGTTTGACAACGGCTTCAATGTAATGACCGGCGAAACAGGTGCCGGTAAGAGCATCGTGATCGATGCCATCAGTGCGATCTTGGGCGAGAGAGCATACCGCGATATGATCCGAACAGGCTGCAACAAGGCTTCGGTACGGGCGATTTTTGACGATGTGCCGCAACTGAGCTGGTTTGAGGAGAATGATGTTCCCTACGAATCCGATCTGACAATTCAAAGGGAAATCTATCTCGACGGGAAAAATGTTTGCCGTGTTAATACGATCCCAGTCAGCGTCAGTGCATTGAAAAAGCTGGGTATCCGGCTTATTAACATTCATGGGCAGCACGATTCTGCGGCTCTGTTTGATGAAAATTATCATCTGTCCTTCCTGGATGGTTTTGCTTGCTTGGAACAAGAACTTTCCGACTATGGGGAAAAATATGGAGCAGTCGTGACGCTTCGGCATGAGATCAGTCGACTGAAAATGGACGAGGGTGAGAAGCTGCGTCGTATGGAAACGCTCAAGTATCAGATCGAGGAGATTTCCCGCGCGAATTTGAAGGTTGGCGAGGATGAGCAGCTCGAGGCACGGCGCAAGCTTGTGCAAAATTCGGAGAAACTTTCCGACGGCCTACAGGAGACTGTCACCGCACTCGATGGCGGCGAGGATAGCGAGGGCGCGGTTGCGCTCATTTCGCAGGCGCAGCACGCACTGCAGCGGCTGCTTCGCTATGATGAGAGCGTTGCACCATTGAATGAAACTTTGACAGATCTGATGTATCAGCTGCAGGATGTCAACGAGCAGGTCAAGGATCGCCTCTATGCACTGTCGTACTCGGCAGACGAGCTTGAGCGTATCGAGGAGCGGCTTGACATTATCCACAGATTGCGCAGGAAATACGGCGTGACCTGCGCTGATATTTTGGAATATCTGGAAAAGGCCAAGAACGAGCTCGATGAAATCGAATTTGCCGACGAGCGTATGGAGCAGCTCAAAAGAAAGCTGCAAACAGCCGAAAAGGCTGCATGGCAGGGGGCTTTGGCCTTGCGTAAAAAGAGGCAGCAGGCTGCAATTAGCCTGACGGAGCGTATTTTGTCGGAGCTGGCTGATTTGGATATGAAAAAGGTACAGTTTTCCTGTGAGTTTTCTGAAACGGAGCTTTCGTCCATCGGGGCGGATACGGCGGCATTTTACATGTCGGCCAATGTCGGTGAGGCTCTGAAGCCTATGAACAAGGTGGCCTCGGGCGGTGAGCTGGCGCGTATTATGCTGGCACTCAAGAATGTCCTGGCTGAGAAGGATCAGGTACCAACTCTCATATTTGACGAGGTTGATACAGGTGTTTCGGGCAGAGCAGCACAACGAGTTGCAGAGAAGCTGCGCACCGTGTCAAAAAACAAACAGGTCTTGTGCGTGACTCATTTGCCGCAGCTTGCGGCTTTGGCGGACACACATCTGTTGATTGCAAAGGCAGAGCAGGGCGGCAGAACTTATACCACTGTGGAACCCTTAGACTTCGAGGGCAGAAAGACGGAGTTGGCACGTATTATCGGCGGCACAAACATCACTGAGATTACCTTGCAAAGTGCTGCAGAAATGTTGAAAGGTAAAGAGAACTAAAAATGGGCGAAACGCTAAAAAGAAAAGAGCGGGACTCGAATATTGAGCTCTTTCGAATTGTTTCGATGCTCTTGATTGTGATACACCATTATGTCGTGAACTCGGGTTTGCTGGATGATGCATTTATCCCAGCGGATTATATGTCGGCACCGAGTATTTTCCTTACGCTCATGGGTGGTTGGGGAAAAGCGGGCATCAATTGCTTTGTTTTGATTACCGGATATTTTATGTGCACATCTCGCATAACAGCGAAGAAATTTATAAAGCTGCTGTTTGAGTATTACTTCTACCGGATCGTGATTACCTCGATTTTTGTGTTATGTGGAGAAACACTTTCCATTACATCTGTGATTAAAATGCTTATTCCATGGCAAAATGTTGGAAGCGGCTTCTTCGGAGAATATATGCTGTTTTTCCTGATGATTCCGTTTTTGACGATTTTGGTGCAGAATATGACGAAAAAGCAGCACTTATATTTGATTGCACTTCTTTCATTTATTTATATTCTTTATGGTACTGTAAAGCGCGTTGAGTATAATCATGTGACATGGTTTAGTGTGCTGTTTGTCATCTCCTCTTATGTGCGACTGCATCCAAACAAGCTTTTGGAGAAAAAGTCGTTGTGGGGTTTTTTGACTCTGGGGAGTATGCTTGCAGGCTCCTTTATGATGATTGCTTCAGGTTGGATTGCTCAGAGTGATTTCGCCTTTCGTGAGAAGTTCTATCCGTACCTGTTTATGATCCCGACAAACACGATTTTTACCATAGCACCAGCGTTTTGTGCTTTTATGTACTTTAAGAACTTGAAAATCGGCCATAGCAAGCTGATAAATGCAATGGGGGCGTCAACTTTTGGCATTCTGATGATTCATGCCAACAGCAATTTGATGCGGCAATGGCTGTGGTGTGATGTCTTCAAGGTTACGGAAGTGTTTGACTCGAAATGGATGCCACTTCATGCAATCGGTAGTACGATCGTAATTTTCGTGCTTTGCGCTGCAATTGACTGCTTGATGCGTCGCTGGATTGAGGAACCGCTTTTCAGACACTTTGAGAAAAGAAAAACAGAAAAAACCGCATAAATATTTTGGACCCATCCAAAAGGAGATAAACTATGAAAATCTATGAAGAACTGGTTGCTCGCGGTCTGATCGCGCAGGTGACCAACGAAGAAGAGATCAAGGAAATGATCGACAATGGAAAAGCTACCTTCTATATCGGCTTTGACCCCACGGCAGATTCCCTTCACGTCGGTCACTTCATGGCGCTGTGCCTGATGAAGCGCCTTCAGATGGCAGGTAATAAGCCCATTGCCCTCATCGGTGGTGGCACGGCGATGGTCGGTGACCCGTCGGGTCGTACCGATATGCGTTCAATGATGACCCGCGAGACGATCGACCACAACTGCGCCTGCTTCAAAAAGCAGATGGAGCGTTTCATCGAGTTCGGTGAGGGCAAGGCACAGATGGTCAACAATGCCGATTGGCTGCTCGATCTGAACTATGTCGATGTTCTGCGTGAGGTCGGCGCTTGCTTCTCGGTTAACAATATGCTGCGCGCTGAGTGCTACAAGCAGCGTATGGAGAAGGGTCTGAGCTTCCTGGAGTTCAACTACATGATCATGCAGTCCTATGACTTCTACTACCTGTTTGAGAAGTATGGCTGCAATATGCAGTTCGGTGGTAACGACCAGTGGAGCAATATGCTCGGTGGCACGGAGCTAATCCGACGCAAGCTGGGCAAGGATGCACATGCTATGACCATCACTTTGCTTCTCAACTCCGAGGGCAAGAAGATGGGCAAGACCGCAAAGGGTGCCGTCTGGCTCGATCCCGAGAAGACAAGCCCGTTTGATTTCTTCCAGTATTGGCGCAATGTTGCCGATGACGATGTCCTCAAGTGCATCCGCATGCTGACCTTCCTGCCGTTGGAGGAGATCAATGCGATGGATCAGTGGGAGGGCAGCCAGCTCAACACCGCAAAGGAGATCCTTGCATACGAGCTGACGAAGCTCGTCCACGGCGAAGAAGAGGCCGAGAAGGCAAGAACAGCAGCCAAGGCGCTGTTTGCAGGCGGTGCGGATGATGCCAATATGCCGACGACCGAGCTCACCGTGGATCAGCTGAACGACGGCAAGATTGCTATTTTGGATCTAATGATGGTATGTAAGCTCGCCCCGAGCAAGTCCGAGGCTCGTCGCCTTGTCCAGCAGGGCGGTGTCTTTGCCAACGACGAGAAGGTTGCTGCGATCGATGCCTGCTTCACGGAAGAGCAGCTGAAGGCAGGCGTAAAGCTTCGCAAGGGCAAGAAGGTCTATCACAAGGCCGTCATGCAATAAGGTGAGCAAAATGAGAAAACTGATTGCATGGACGCTGCTGGTTTGCACGTTGCTTTTGTGCGGCTGCGCAAAGGAGAAGATTTCCGAGGAGCCCACAACCGAAGCTGCGACGACTGACGCACCGACGACTCCCACGACGGAGCAAGCTTCGCAGGAACCTACGGCGGAGAAGGCCAATTTTGGCGCGCTTCCTGAGAACTACACCCCCGAGCAGGCACTGGAGCATCAGTGCCTGGTGCTGGTGTGGGGTGAGGACGCGACCCAGCCACCCGAAGTTCTCGGCAGAGAACACTGGGAAAGCTTCCTGACAGCTTGCGAAAACGGCCAGACGGATGCGCGCCTGCGCGTGATCTATTTCCAGGGAGAGGTCTATTACTACTCTGATCTGACTCGCTACGACGGTTATTACAGCATGTACACTTACAATGCCTTCCACAATTATGAAGCCGCCATCGGTGCCTACCGCTACATGAAGCGCATCGAAGGCATCGAGCCAAACACAAACAACCATGTTTGCTACTACATTCTGACGGATTTGGAAGAGCTGACCAGCGAGGATGTGCTCTCGGCTGCCCGTATTTGCGACATTGAAACTGAAAAGGGTGTGCCCTATGAACCGGTCGACTTCACGCAGTATTTATATCTGGATTAAAAAAGAGGCTGTAAATAAAGTCTCAAATTTAATAATTCAGCATAACAATTCCCCGCAAAACCAGTTGTGTTTTCTGGTTTTGCGGGGAATTTATAACTATTTATGGAAGCTGTTTTTATAAAAGGAGTTTTTACAGCCCCTTTTTTAGACTCTGTTGATTGGCATGGGAGCGAATGGCTTCAAAGCTTTCTTCACTGATGATATGCTCAATGCGACAGGCATCCTTTGCGGCTGTTTCAGGATGCACACCAAGAGCAATAAGCCAATTGCTGATCAGATGATGTCGCTCAAGCATCCGCTCAGCGATCTCTGCACCGCTTGGCAGAAGCTCGATCAGACCGTGTGTGTCGATGGAGATGTAGCCGTTTTCACGCAGATTTCGCATGGCGATGCTGACGCTCGGCTTGGAGAATTCCAATTCATTGGCAATGTCGATGGAACGGACGCAGCCGTTTCTACGCTGCAGAATCAATATGGTCTCCAAATAATTTTCGGCCGATTCTTGTATCTTCATAGTATGTTCAGCTCTTTCTCAGCGGATGAAATTTGTGCGAAGTCTGGGCTCAGGTTTGGAGCGGCTGATTCCTGCAGCCTTCCCGGCCTCGATGCATTGAAGCAGCCATGCCATATTCTCACCAAGGGTGCGCATGGTTTGCAGACCCTCTTCGTCCTTTTCGACCTCCTCGGGGGTGTTGCCATGCACTTGATTCCAATACTGCGAGGTAACGATGGGCATGGAATTGATCGAGAAATACTTGAGGAGGCGATCATAGCCGGCGCTTGCGCCGCCACGACGGCAGGAAACGATGGCCGCACCAGGCTTTCCGTTCAGTTTGGAGGCTGCGCAATAGAACAGACGATCCATAAAAGCGGTGGACTGTCCGCTTGGGCCTGCATAGTAGATCGGTGCGCCGACGATCAGCGCATCAAACTCGTCGAGCCGCGCTGCAATTTCGTTCACACCGTCATCAAAGATGCAAGGACTGCCGTTTTTACACTTGCCGCAGGCAATGCATCCGGCAATCGGCTTTGTGCCGATGTGGTAGATCTCGCTGTCGATGTGATGAAGGGAAAGGGTTTTCTGGATTTCGCAAAGCGCTCTGTCCGTGCAGCCGTGTACATTTGGACTGCCGTTGATCATCAAAACTTTCATACTTCCTCCTACAGGCGTCGAATGTCGTTGCCGACGAACTTGATCAGTCGGTAGGTGCCGACGATGCGGGAGGCGATCTGTGGGGAGTATTTTTTCTCGATCGCCTCGGGCAAGAGATTGGTTGAGATGATGGTGGGTTTACCGTCCATCATGCGGGAGTTGACAATGGTATAAAGCGCAGAGATCGTAAATTGTGTGATCATTTCGGTACCAAGGTCGTCTATGATCAGAAGGTCACAGTCGAAATATTTTTGGGATTTGCCGATATTCTCCTCACTTCCGAATTTTTCTGCCTCAAAATCCTGAAACACGCGGGTTGCGGTCTCATACATTACGCTGAAGCCGAGGTCGGAGACCTGACGGGCAATACAGGCAGACAGAAAGGTCTTGCCCAGGCCGGTTGCGCCGGAGAAGAGTAGATTGCCTGAGGCGGGGGAGAAGGTCTGTGCATATCTTTTACAGATGTTGAAGTTGGATTGCATCAACTTGCGGGGTGAGGTGCCGAGCTTCGGGTCATACTCGTCGCTGTAATAATCCAGACGGAAGGAGTCAAAGCTCTCACGGCCGTTGCCGAGCAGGCTTGTCAGTTCGCGTTTCTGCTCCTGACGGCACAGCTCACGCAGACACGAGCACATACTTGCACCGAAATAACCTGTCCCGCTACAGCGTTTGCAGATGGGGGAGTCGTCCAAGAAACCCTCGGGATATTCCGCTGCATCGATGATCCATTCTCTCTCTCGCTGTAGCGCCAGATTCTGCTCGCGTACCTCGGAGATGGCAACAGACAGATCCTCTCCCTGACGCAGCGAATTTGCTACCAGCTGTACCATCGTCAGGCGTAGCTCTCGGTCGATTTCGCGCAGACGGGGATATTCCATATAAGCTTGCTGCAGATGTTCTTCGTATTCCTGCGCGCGCGCAGTCTTGGCCTGCTCGTAGCGAGCTCTTGCGCGTTGCAAAATGGCTTGTGCATATGCCATGGTTATCCCTCCTGTCCTTCTGCGAGTGCTTGCGCGATGGCTTTTTGCTCCAGGGGTGAAAGTGTATCGTTATGACGCTGGAAAATTTGTGGTTTGTTATGTCCGTCGCCTTGCGCAATCTGCTCGGGCGTATGTAGATTCTTTTCATGCCAAGACTTGAGAATCGAATTCATGTAGCTCCATTTTAGTGCACCTGTGTTTAGGCAGGTGCGCTCGTAGGCCAGCATAATGGTTGCGTCTGAGAAGCCCATACCGACCCAAGAGATCAGATGTTGCTCCTCGGCAAGGGTCAGACGGCGCTGATCGATCTGCAGCAGGGTACGCAGGTGTGCGACCTTGTTTTGCAGAATGTGCTGTTGCTGAACGTAGTACGAGGCAGTTTCTAGATTGTCGATGCCTTCGTCGGCCCAACGATAGGCCTCTTTTTCGATCGAACGCATCGAAGGCGCACGCACACCGCGTCTGCGGCAGCGGTCAACACAGTACGACAGCAAAAGCCCAATGACCTCGGTTGGTAAACGCAGGTAGTCCATAAAGGATAGCAGCGTTTTCAGCTCCTCGGTCGAAAGCGTCCGTCCCATACGGCGCTGTGCCTCACCGATGAGCTTGGTAAATTCTCCTTCGGCAGTACGTTGTGCTTGGCGAAGATCGTCTTCTGTATAAACGGGGCGCTCCGGCTGGATCAGCTGCGGCCGTTGAGACTCCCACAGACCGAGCCGACGCAGACAATCGGTGGCAGCCGTCATCTGCTGTGCAGAAAAATGCAGGGTGTCCAATGCAGTTTCCAAAGGTCGCTCGGACTTGCGGTAAAGATACAGCGATACCGCATCCGGGCAGCCGCAGGAAAGCAGCTTTTGCATTTCTTCACTTGTCAAAGCAACGCCTTGCATATTTCTCTCTCCCGTCGTTGTGTAGTGTGAACATTATATCACAACGGCATCAAGGTCACAAGAGAACCTGCCTGCAGAAAAACAAAGAATTTCTGCAGGCAATTTTGGTATGCGACTACATCTTGTGCATGGAACGTTTTTACAGCACAAATCCGCCGTTGACTGCGAGATTCTCGCCAGAGACAAAGGTTGCCTTTGCAAGGTAGAGCAGCGCCTGAGCCACATCCTGCACGGTGCCGTTTCTACCGACGAGGGACTGTCGAGCAAGATCATCCAGTGTTTCTTCGTCATAGCAGGCGCACATGTCAGTCAGGATCACACCGGGCGAGACACAATTGACCCGAATGCCGCTGGGAGCAAGCTCCTGTGCCAGAGCCTTTGTCATGGCGATGACGGCACCTTTACTGGCACTGTAGGCGACCTCGCAAGAGGCGCCCACCTGCCCCCACATGGAGGCAACATTCAAAATACAGCCGTGCTGCTTTTCCAGCATCGCAGGCAAAACTGCCCGCACGCAGTGGAAAATTCCGCCCACATTGACCGAGAAGAGCTGATTCCACTCATCCTCGGTGATCTGATTGATCAAACCACTGTGGCAGACGGCGGCATTGTTGATCAGAAGATCGACGGGTGGAAGCTTACTTACCGCCTCAAAAACGCTTTTGCTGTCAGAAACATCACAGCACACGGCTTTTGCGCCCGTCTGCTTGCTTAGCGCTTCGGCAGCGGCATGGCTTTCTTTATAAAAAAAGGATACGGCATAGCCGTTTTCTGCGAAGGTGCGGACGCACTGTGCGCCGATGCCGCGTGCGCCGCCGGTAATGAGAATATGTTCCATATGATTCACCGAAAAAAAGCTGTAAGAAAACTCCGAGAGCTGTCGTTGTTCGACGGTGCCCGGGGAAGTTTTTTTACAGCCTCTGATCCTATCTTCTTCTGGATTTGGTTTTGTGCTCGTACTGACGACAGCCTGCGATCTTGCTGTCTGAGTCAGACATAAACTGCTTGAGCTTTTCTTCAAAGCTCAATGGGGCCTTGACCTGCTCCATGCGCGGGGCGGGGCGGGGCTTCTCCTGCGCCTGGCGAATGGAGAGATTGATCCTGCCCTTTTCATCGACACCAATGACCTTCACGCGCACATCCTGACCCTGCGTCAGGTGGGAATGAATATCGTTGACAAAGCCATTTGCGACCTCGGAAATATGCACAAGGCCGGTGCGGTTTCCTTCGAGCTGAATGAATGCGCCGTAGTTCATGATTGATTTTACTTTGCCGTCAAGCAATGCTCCGATCGAAAGCTCCAAATGCTGTTTCCTCCGTTATTATTTTGAAGTGTCTACATAAACGATCTGACCGTCTTCCACCATATTCAGCTGCTCACGGGCGATCTGACGGGTGGAATCGTCCGTGCCGAGGGCATCGATCCGATCGGCCAGGGCGAGATTATCCTGCTGCATTTCGTTGACCTCTTTTTGCAGCGCGGCCTTTTCTGCCTCCAGCTTTTCCATCTTCGGATGCATGGCGACGATTGTTACGATTGCGAAGATCATCACCGCTAATATGAGAAGCTTGATAATGAGTGACGATTTGCAAAGGCGCAACCCGATCCACCTCCAATAATGTTTTTGTTCTCTTTATTATAACTCTTTTCTTGACAAATGAAAAGAATTTTTTTGATATTTTTCCCGTTTTTTTGAGAATATTTTTGCAAAAGCGCCATAATATCCGAAAAGGCCACAGAAAAAAATGCCACAACCTGACGAAAAAAGGGTAAAGGAGCTTATGAAGGGTCAAAAACCAGAGGAAAAATCCGATGCAAGTGGCAAAAAACATAAAAATACGGAACTGCCCTCTGCCGACGTAGAGCATAAGAAGGAAGTTGCCGAACAGCACCGCAAGTGAAAACAAGAGATCTGTCAAATGCGTCAGCCACCGGACGTTCAGACGCAGTGCTTTGAAAAAAGCATAAACCATCCCATAGCCGAGACCGACGAGCAGACTGAGCAAACATTGGCTGCTTTGCAGCGACAGAGGCAGCTCCATCAGCCAAACAAGCGCTTAAAAAAGCCACTCTTTTTGTTCTCCTCATAATCAAGCGAGTGCACCAGACCGCTGACGCAGACCTGGCCACCGTCAATGGACAGTGATTTAAGCTGCAAATTCTCGCCTCGGATGATTAAGAGGCCATGTCCCGTGACCAGGGCGATCGTATTTTCGTCGAAGCTGCCGACCTCCTGCACATCGCTGACGGTCAGTTTTTCACGGTTTTTCAGCTGTAGTTCATGTGTTTGATGCGGTTCGTTTGTCATAGCGATCCCTCCGCATAATATATACGGAGGGATGAAGTGAAATATGATTAAATCTCCTGCGGATCGTAGATTACAGAATCCAGAGCATCTGACAACTCCACGAGTGCATGATTGAGGCCGCCACAGTAGTCGTAGTGGATTGACGGAGAGTGTACAGTAGCGGTGTCTCGGCGCAGAGAGATAGAGAACGCAGCGCTTGTGCCGTGGGTGCCGTCGGAATGGAGCATCATTGTGCCGTCGTGCAGACGGGCGATCTGCCGAACGATGGACAGACCATAGCCGAGCCCCCAATGGGAGTCACCGATTGGTCGGTCAGCAAAGCGGTCGAATACGGAGGCAATCACATCATCCGAGATGCCATTGCCGTTGTCACTGACGCTGATGAGCAGACGATCCTGCTGCTGATGCAGACGGATCGAGACGGTGCCGCCGACGGGGGTGTAGGTCAGTGCGTTGGACAGCAAGTTGAACATGGCACGCTCCAGCAGACGGTCATCTGCCAAGCCCTGTACGGTTTGCTTCAGGCCATCGTAGACCAGCTTCTTGCCCGATGCTTCGATCAACGGCTCGACCTGCTGTACAAAATGATCAAAAAACAGCTGCAAATTGACCAGACTGCGGTGAGCAGGGAACTGATTCAGCAGCAGTCGGCTGCCATCGGACATTTGACCGCACAGACGCATGAGCTGATAGATGGAGTGATTGAGCTGTGAGGCAGGCGCCTTGGCTTCGTCGGTGTCGATTTGCTCAAACAGCGAGTTTGCGGCATTGAGCAGGTTGTGAAGCGGCCTTCTCAAAGTGGCAGAGGCATTCAATACTGCGGTGGCCGAGGAGCGGATGTCGAGGTTCTGCTGCGTGAGGACAAACAGAAATGCGCCGCCCTGCAGACAGACCGAGGCGGTGCAGCCATGCGCCAAAGGAAGCTGCAGGACTCCTTCACGACCCCATGCGGATAAAATGTCGGCTTGCTCACCGAGGAGCTCCGAAATCGGCATCCCTTCAGCGACGAGTGTACTTGCAGCGGCATTGTGCCAGAGGACACGCTCTTCATTTGCCAAAAAGGCGGGTTGAGAAAACAGCGACAAGAGCTGATGGGTTTGGTCGGACATATGGCTCACCTCCTGCATAGTATCGGGTGCCGGATGGGGAATATTTCGCGGTAAGTTTTCCCATGTCGAACTTTGTCGTATATATCATAACCGATTTTTTGCTTAAACGCAATAGCGAAATTTCTTTAGAAATTGTAGTTGTGACCAAAAGAAACTTGTGGTATAATAAAGGTTCAAAAAGCGATGGGAGGGTAATTATGAGAAACTCCATTTTGGTTTGTGGCGCAAGAGAAAATAATTTGAAAAATGTAGATGTGGAAATTCCGCGTAATGCGCTTTGTGTGTTTACGGGACTCTCCGGCTCTGGAAAATCCTCGCTCGCCTTTGACACCATCTATGCCGAAGGCCGCAGACGCTATGTCGAGTCGCTGTCGGCCTATGTGCGGCAGTTTTTGGGACAGATGGACAAGCCGGATGTGGATCTGATCGAGGGCCTGTCCCCGGCCATTTCCATCGACCAGAAAACGACCTCGCGCAATCCCCGTTCTACGGTCGGCACCGTGACGGAGATCTATGATTATCTGCGCCTTCTGTGGGCGCGAGTTGGCGTTCCGCACTGCCCAAAATGCGGCAAGGAGATCCGAAGACAGAGCATTGACCAGATTGTCGACAAGGTTCTGACGATGCCGGAGGGGACACGATTCCAGGTGCTCTCTCCGATCGTCCGAGGGAAAAAGGGAGAGCATGTCAAGATCCTTGACGATGCTCGCAGAGGCGGCTTCGCCAGAGTCCGCATTGACGGCAACCTCTATGACCTGAGTGAGGAGATTACACTCGATAAGAATAAAAAGCATCACATTGAGATCGTGGTCGACCGCCTGATCATGCGCGGCGATATCACCAGAAGATTGACCGATTCTATCGAAACCTCGCTCAACCGATCAGGTGGCATCGTTGTGATCCAATGTCCCGACACCGGAGAGGAAACGCTCTTCTCCCGCAACTATGCCTGCGAGGAGTGCGGCATCTCCATGCCGGAGCTCTCCCCGCGTCTGTTCTCGTTCAACAATCCACTTGGCGCTTGCCCGGAGTGCTCCGGTCTGGGCTTCCGATTGAAGGTCGATCCGCAGCTCATCATCCCCAATCCGGAGCTGTCGATCTTTGACGGTGCGATTCAGGCCAGTGGTTGGGGCAATATCAAGAACGACTCCATTTCCAGAATGTATTTTGAGGCGCTGTCGAAAAAATATCACTTCGACCTCCATGCGCCGATCAAAAGCCTCTCTTCCGAGGCAATGGATGTGATCCTCTACGGCACCAAGGGCGAGAAGCTGCAGCTGTATTACGAAAGAGGCAACGGACGCGGCACGCTGGAGCAGGCCTTTGAGGGAATTATCCCCAATATCGAGCGCCGAGTTCGGGAAACCCAGTCTGATGCGATGCGTAAGGAGCTGGAGGAATGTATGTCCTCGTCGCCGTGCGAAGGCTGCCACGGCGAGCGCCTTTCCGAACTGGTACGAGCGGTTACGGTCGGTGGTCTTTCGATTGCGCAGTTCTGTGAACTGCCGGTTTACCGTGGACTGGAATTTATCAACAACCTGCAGCTCGATGGAGCGAACGCGGTGATTGCAGACCAGATCCTGCGTGAGATCCGCTCCAGGCTTGGTTTTTTGCAGAGCGTGGGTCTGCAATATCTGACTCTTTCCCGTTCGGCCGGGACGCTTTCGGGTGGTGAGGCACAGCGTATTCGCCTGGCGACGCAGATCGGCTCGTCCTTGATGGGTGTGCTGTATATCCTCGATGAACCGAGCATCGGCCTGCATCAGAGGGACAATGACAAGCTTTTGGAAACGCTTCGCAAGCTGCGCGATATCGGCAATACGCTTATTGTCGTGGAGCACGACGAAGATACAATCCGCGCAGCGGATTATATCGTCGATGTGGGCCCCGGTGCGGGCATCCACGGTGGCAAGATCGTTGCCAGCGGTACACTCGAGGAGATCCTGAGGGTGCCTGAGAGCATCACGGGACAGTATTTGTCGGGTGCAAGAAAAATTGAGGTTCCCACCACCCGACGCAGTGGGAACGGAAAGAAGCTGTGTTTCTGTGGCTGCACGGAGAACAATCTGACCGGAATCGATGTCGAAATTCCTTTGGGAACGCTGACCTGTGTTTGCGGTGTTTCCGGCTCGGGAAAATCCTCTCTTGTCAATGAGATCATTGCCAAGAAGCTATCGGGAACGCTCAATCATGCCCGTGTGCGTGCGGGCAAGCATGAGCACTGCGAGGGCGTTGAAGAATTGGACAAGGTTATTACGATCGATCAGAGTCCCATCGGGCGCACACCGAGATCAAATCCTGCGACATATACGGGTCTGTTCGGTGACATTCGTGATCTGTTTGCCTCCTGTACGGCGGCAAAGGAACGAGGCTACAGTGCCGGTCGCTTCTCCTTCAATGTCAAGGGCGGCCGCTGTGAGTCTTGCTGCGGTGACGGCCTGGTCAAAATTGAAATGCACTTCCTGCCCGATGTGTATGTGCCTTGCGAGGTCTGCCACGGCAAACGATACAATCGCGAAACGCTCGAGGTGCTCTATCGCGGCAAATCCATCGCCGATGTACTGGAGATGACGGTCGATGAGGCGCTGGCCTTCTTTGAGAACCAGCCACGTCTGCGCAGCAAGATCCAAACACTTTCTCAGGTTGGCTTGGGCTATATCAAGCTGGGGCAGAGTTCTACCACGCTCTCCGGCGGCGAGGCACAGCGCGTGAAGCTGGCAACCGAGCTTGCCAGACAGTCTACCGGTCGAACACTGTATATTCTTGACGAGCCGACCACGGGCCTGCATATGTATGACGTGCAGAAGTTGCTGGATGTGCTGCAGCGACTGGTCGATGTCGGCAATACGGTGCTCGTGATCGAGCATAATCTGGATGTTATCAAGTCGGCCGACCATCTGATCGATCTTGGCCCGGAGGGCGGCGACGGAGGCGGCAGGATCGTCGCCAGCGGTACACCGGAGGAGGTCGCTTCATGCGAAGCATCTTTTACGGGTCAGTATCTGAAAAAAGTTTTGCAAGGAGGGTGAGTGCGTGGCAAGGGAACCGCTTGAAAAACGATTTTTACGATCGAACTGTGAAATTTTCAGCGATGCAGAAATCTTAGAGCTGCTTTTGCGGCACACATCTGTGGATTCGCACGAGCTGGCGCAGACACTGCTGCGGCAATATCCGACGATCGCAGATCTGTTGGAGGTGCGCTTTGAGGACTTGCGACACATCGAGGGAATGGATGATGATTCGGCCGGCATTTTGCGCTTGGTTCCGGAATTACAAAGACGCTATTTTCTCAGTAGAACAAGGGCAGATTCCAGATTGCTCGACTCTTCGGCCTACGGCCGCTATCTGCTGCCGCACTTCATGGGTAGGCGGGATGAAACGGTATTCTTGCTGATGCTTGATGCGGCGTGCAATGTGCTCAACTGCAAAATGCTTGGCGAGGGAAGCGTCAACTCTGCAAATGTTCCCATCCGCAAGCTGGTGCATGAGGCGATCAATGCCAATGCAACGGGCCTTGTGCTTGCGCACAATCATCCGTCGGGCATCGCTATTCCGTCACCGGAGGATGTTGAGATCACCCTGCGCCTGCGAGAAGCACTTGAGATTATGGAGCTACATCTGCTGGATCACCTCATCTTTGCAGATGATGACTTCGTCTCTCTGCGCGAAAGCGGCTACCTATAACAAAAACGCTTCGGATGTAGGCCCGAAGCGTCAGAGTGTCAAAAAAGTCGCCAATCGTCAAAATGCAAATTTTTGGCGGTTGGCGATCTGTGTTCAAATAAGCGATTGCGAACATATCTCCGATACAACAAAAAAGCACTTCAAATGCTTGCTGCGCAAGGCATTTTGACTTACATCGCAAACCGAGCTCTACCGTACCATCGTACGCCGACGAGCTCGGTTTGCTCGTCTTGCCGACTTTTTGAACTCTGCCAGTCTGTCGAAAAACAAGTTTTTCGACAGACTGACGCTTCGGATGTAGGTCCGAAGCGTTTCTTGTATTCTTATAGAGTAGCTGCAAGGACAGCCTTGATGGTGTGCATACGGTTTTCGGCCTCGTCAAAGACGATGGACTGCTTGCTCTCGAAAACCTCGTCAGTGACTTCCAGAGCTTCCAGACCGAAGCGCTCGCCCATCTGACGGCCGATACCGGTGTTGAGGTCATGGAATGCAGGTAGGCAGTGCATGAATACGGACTTTTCACCTGCATTGGCCATCAGCTTGGCATTGACCTGATAGGGGAGCATCTTGTGGATTCTCTCTTCCCAAGCCTCCATCGGCTCGCCCATGGAGACCCAAACGTCGGTGTAGATGACATCGGCATTCTCGGTTGCCTTCATGGGATCGGTCTCGAAAGCGAGGGTCGCGCCGGTTTCCTTTGCGATTTCTTCGCACTTGGCGATCAGCTCAGGAACGGGGAAGTAGCCTTCCGGACCGCAGGCGACAAAGTGCAGGCCGAGCTTGGCACAGCCGATCATCAGGGAGTTTGCCATGTTGTAGCGGCAATCGCCCATGAAGACGAGCTTTCTACCCTTCAGATCACCGAAATGCTCACGGATGGTCAGCATATCGGCCAGAATCTGCGTGGGATGATATTCGTTGGTCAGACCGTTCCAGACGGGGACACCGGCATGCTTAGCCAGCTCCTCGACGATACTCTGTCCGAAGCCACGGTACTCGATGCCGTCGTACAGACGACCGAGAACGCGGGCGGTATCTGCGATGGACTCCTTCTTGCCGATTTGGGAGCCGGTCGGATCAAGATAGGTCACATGCATTCCGAGGTCATGTGCAGCGACCTCGAAGGAGCAGCGGGTACGGGTCGAGGTTTTCTCGAAGATCAGGGCGATGTTCTTGCCCTTGTAGTCATCGTGTGAGATGCCGTTCTTTTTCTTCGACTTCAGCTCGGCTGCCAGATCGAGCAGGCCGGTGATCTCCTCGGGGGTGAAATCGAGCAGGGTCAAAAAGTGTTTGCCTTTCAGATTCATAGGTTCCTCCTTATTCTGCGGCGCAGTGCTTGATGCTCTGCACCGCTTGTTTTAGTTGTTCCATTGGAATGTTGAGCGCAGGCAACAAACGAATTTTGTCCTTGGCCGTTGTGACCAGGACACCGTGCTCCAGCAGCTTTTGAGCAAAGGCGCGGGCAGGCTGGGGGATTTCAAGCCCCAGCATCAGACCCATGCCGGAAACGCTGAGGATTCCTTTGGCATTGCTTAGTTCTCGGATGATGTACGCAGAACGCTTCCGAACTCCCTTGAGCAGTTTCTCGTCAATGCGGCTCAGGATGCTGATGCCACCGGCACAGCACACGGGATTTGCTCCAAAGGTCGTGCCATGGTCACCGTGAGAAAAGACATTGGCGGTCTTTTCGCCAAAGAGGGTCGCCCCGAGCGGCAGACCGCCGCCCAAGCTTTTGGCAGTTGAAACAAGATCGGGTTTGAGCCCGTAGTTCATATAGCCGAAGAAGCAACCGCTTCTGCCGTTGCCGAGCTGCACCTCATCTGCGATCGTGAGGACGTTGTACTTGTCGGCAAGTGCTTGAATTGCATCGGCATAGTTCTGACCGATCGGCATCACACCGCCTTCGCCTTGCACAGCCTCATACATGATCGCTGCGCAGGCATGTGTCTGCAAAAGCTCCTCGAGCTGCTGCGCATTGCCGACCTCGGCATACAAAAAACCCTGCACAAGCGGCTGATAATCCTTGTGATAGACCTCCTGCCCTGTAGCAGACAGGGTTGCCAAAGTGCGTCCATGGAAGCTTTTTTTCAGCGTAATGATGTTGTAATATTCCTCGCCTTTGTGCGTTGCGGCCCATTTTCTTGCGGCCTTGATGGCGCATTCGTTGGCCTCTGCGCCGGAATTGCAGAAAAAGACACGTTGCATCTTGCTTTTTTCGCAAAGCAGCTTGGCAAGCACGCTGGCAGGCTCATTGTAGTACAGATTGGAGCAGTGCTGGAATTTGTCAAGCTGCGTCTTCACGGCTTCCTTCCATGCCGTGTCGTTGATGCCGAAAATGTTGACGGCGATTCCGCTGCCCAGGTCAATGTATTCCTTTCCGTCTGCACCTTGCAGCAGGCTGCCGCAGCCACCAGTGATCTGCAGGGGAAAACGATTGTAGGTTTGTGCGATATAGCGGTGATCCAACGCCATAATATCCATAAACAGACCTCCACTTCCTATCATATTATACAGCATCTTTCCTCAAAACGCAATACCTATCCGTCTTTGCGCCGCACAAAATAGACCTTCCCGGCCGCGTCCACGGTGAAAAGCATGACCTGCGAGAGCTTGCAGCTGCGCTTTTGTAGTTCGGTAAGCAACCAGGATTCCGTTTTTTTGGCTATCAAAAGATTCTCCTGCATCACTTTCCCGTCGGAAATCAAGGTGATGGGGAGCTCGGTATCCTTAACCCTGCAGCCCATGTCCTTTGCATTGGGCGGCTGATTTTTCGCATATAGCAGGGTCGAAACCTGACCGTTTGTCTCCAGAATGGCAAATTTTACCTCTGTGAGGTCAAAAATTCCCTTTTCGCGCAGCTGCATTGTCAGCTCGTCCAAGTTGACACGGTTCTTCTTCAATGCTTTGTAGACGATTTTGCCGTCGTTGATCAGAATTTCGGGTTTGCCGCACAGAAGCTTGCGCCACGAGGAGGAACAGGTGGTCAGCCAAGCAACGAGAAGCTCTGCGCAAAAGACCAACGCAATCGGCAGGAGTCCGTGAAAAATGGAAAGCTCAGGATCCTCCAACGGGATCGTGGCAAGGTTGGCCAAGAGCATCGTCACGACAAATTCCGCGGGCTCCAGCTGGCCAATCTGACGCTTTCCCATCACGCGTACCACCGCAATCAAAATGACATATAAAATGCTTGTTTTCCAAATGATTTCCCACATAGAATCACCTCGCGGATAGTTTGTGCGCTTTCAAAAAAATAGAAAATGGTAAATTCATCCGTTTTTTTCATAAATTTCAAGAAAATACTTGCAATTTTGCAGCAGAGGGAGTAAACTATGTACTAATGTGAATGGAGGCGGAAAAATGATCGTATCCGAATATTTTGGCTTGAATGTTTTCAATAAAGCACAGATGCAGGCACGGCTGCCAAAGGAGATTTATGACCAAGTCATCTATGCTGAGAAAAATGGTGGCGGCATCAGCAATGAATGCGCCGACATCGTGGCCAAGGCCATGATGGACTGGGCGATGGAACGAGGCGCGACACATTACACGCATTGGTTTTTACCTCTGACCGGCATCACGGCCGAGAAGCATGATGCGTTTATCTCCGCGCCGGATCTGATGGGAAAGACCATTGAAAAACTGACGGGAAAACAGCTCATCCGCGGCGAGTCCGATGCTTCGTCCTTCCCCTCGGGTGGCCTGCGTGCGACACACTATGCACGAGGCTACACGGCCTGGGATATGACCTCTCCGGCCTTTGTCAAGGAGATGTCCTGTGGCACGATCTTGTGCATTCCGACCCTTTTCTTCTCCTACCACGGAGAAGCGCTGGACAACAAGACACCGCTACTGCGCTCGATGGATGCGCTCTCGCAGCAGGCACTGAGAATCGTGCGTCTGTTCGGAGACCGCGATGCGAAGAAGATTATCCCCTCGGTCGGTGCTGAGCAGGAATATTTCATTGTTGACCGTGAAAAGTATTTGAAGAGGCGGGACCTGATCTACACGGGTCGGACGCTGTTCGGCGCACCTGCACCGAAGGGGCAGGAACTGGAAGATCAGTATTTCGGTGTTATCCGTGAGCGTGTCGGCAGGTTCATGGCCGATTTGAACACGGAGCTGTGGAGGATGGGGATTGCTGCGACCACACAGCACAATGAGGTGGCACCCGGTCAGCATGAGCTTGCGCCGATCCACTGCACCTGCAATGTGGCAGTCGACCACAATCAGCTCACGATGGAGACCATGAAGCGTGTGGCGGGCAAGCATGATCTTGTCTGCCTCCTACACGAGAAGCCTTTTGAGGGCGTCAACGGCTCGGGTAAGCACAACAACTGGTCGATCTCGACCGACACGGGTAAGAATCTGCTTAATCCGGGTGAAACACCCAACAACAACCTGCAATTTCTGCTGGTGCTCTCGTGTATCATCAAGGCGGTTGACTGCCACGCAGATCTTCTGCGTGTTTCGTCGGCCTGCGCAGGAAACGATCAGCGTTTGGGCGCAGATGAGGCACCGCCTGCGATCATTTCCATCTTCCTGGGCAAGCAGCTTGAGGATGTGGTGCAGCAGATCGTCCTGAACGGCACGGCGGCTGATTGCCTGACGGACGGCCAGCTCGACACCGGTGTCTCGACCCTTCCCGTCATCAAACGGGATGCGGCTGATCGTAATCGTACTTCGCCGTTTGCCTTTACGGGCAATAAATTTGAGTTCAGAATGGTTGGCTCGTCAGATTGCATCGCCAATTCCAACACGGTGCTCAACACCATTGTCGCTGAGGCCTTCTGTGAGGCTGCCGATGTGCTGGAGAAGTCCTGCAATGTGGCGACCGAGACCAAGAAACTCATTGCGGAAAATCTGCGTGACCACAGCCGTGTCATTTTCAGCGGCAACGGCTATAGTGCACAGTGGATCGAAGAAGCTGCGCAGAGAGGACTGCCAAATCTGTCGAGCATGGTTTCCTCGATCCCGAGCCTGACGACTGAAAAATCCGTAAGGCTGTTCGGCCAGTTCGGTGTTTATACAAAAGCGGAGCTGGAGTCGAGAAGCGAGATCCTCTACGAGACCTATGCCAAGGTCAAGTGCATAGAGGCCAAAACGATGCTGCATATGGCATCGAAGCATTACATACCCTCTGTGGTTCGCTATTCCACTCGCCTGGCCGATTCGGTCTGCAAGGTGAGAAGCGCCTGTCCCGAGGCAGACATCACGGTGCAACAGGAGCTGTTGAAAAAGACCTGCGCTCTGCTGCGACGGGCAAATGATGCGCTTGCCGTGCTGGAAAAGAGTGTCGAAAACAGCAATGGCGTGGAATGCCTGCGGGAAATGGCCAACTACTGCCACGATGTGATCGCACCTGCGATGCGTGCGCTTCGTCAGCCGATTGATCAGCTGGAGCTGATCGTGGACAAGGACATCTGGCCCGTGCCGACCTACGGCGATCTGATGTTTGAGGTATAATAAAATAAGTGCGACTCCTTTGTGCATGATATGCTATCCCCATAGGAGACAGTGAAAAAAGACCTATAATAAATGTTGGGGGATGGCGATGCTCGACCCCAACATTAGTATTTGATAGCGAAGCGATTTCACTTGCCTGCAAGGGCAAAATTCATTGAAAAGAACTCACACTTGTCATAGACAAATGTGGGTTCTTTTCTGCCGAAGGGTAACCAGACGGAGCAGAATTGAGGTAAAAGTAAGCAAAAGTAGTGCAACTGATCAGTTAGATAAATTGGAACTGGTCAAACAAAATGTTTCTTCATCAATAGATACAATATCTGTTTATCCTCATCAAGTAATAATTCCTCTTTTTTTAGCGCATAGTGATGAGCAAATTCTGTATCTTCGTATGAGTGTTTGTTAATAACAATAGCGTTTTTATATCTAGGCCTCATATGTATGTGCAAGTGAGGGTTGGGTATCGTTTCTTTATAAAAATTATTCAACAAACAGCTCAAATTGCTTAGTTCAGCACCTAATACTTCTTTATAGACGCATTCTAATTTATCTACAATTGTTTTTAGGTCAATCCATTCGGAAATATCCAATTCCGAAAGACTACCACAATGTCTATTCAATACCAAAATACATCTACCTACATAATCTTGTACATCAGCTAAATAAACAGACCAATGCAATGATTTGTGCAGTAGCCATTTGTTTTCATTATAATCACACCATTCACACTTACTCATGATTCACTCCTACAAATTATTATTTATCGAACTGATTATATCACTAATCATCAGATATTTCAATGAAATCGCGCAAAGCGCGATGAAATCCTCACTCTGCTCGGATGAAATCTGCTTCGCAGATGAAACGAAATCCATCCGCCCGCCGTCGAGGCGGATTTCATCCCTGCAGGGGATTTCATCATCGAAGATGATTTCACCCACCCGAAAGGGTGGATTTGGTTGAAAAGAACCCACACTTGTCATAGACAAATGTGGGTTCTTTTCTGAAGACTGACCCTAATTTTGATACAAATGCACCCCCTTATAGTAAAGGGGGTGCAAAGCCATTTTAGAGGGTGCATTTTTAGGATAAGGGGGGCAAATAGAAGATACAAAATATGAGTAATCTACAGGAACTGCACCGATTTTCTCAATAAAGAAGCGGTTAATCATCAAGGGAATATTGCTTCTGCTGTGCATAAACTTTACTCTGCTTACCTTCAAATAAGTCTTGTTTTCAGCAATGTAGAATGAGAGCTGATGTTCTATTGATGCGCCTAAGTGCGAAAAAACTATAATTGATCTATTTCTATCAAATGTATACTCGAGGGTATCGTTGACATTACGGATAGACAATTTGTCGAGTGCTTCGTTCTGCTCACAATTTAAAACAAAGCAATAGTGTTGTGTTAGTGGATCGGAATTGGTTACATTATTTCGAACTTTCTTATCTGCAATTACCGGCTTAAAAATCAAAAACAAAGCCAAAGGCATAGCGAGAATGAATAAAGCGATAAACACGACGTATTCCATAGAAGCGCCTCCTATTGAACGTTGTTGTAAAACATTTTACCATAAAAATAGTTATTATGCAATAATTTAACGATTACCTGTATTTTAACGATTTGAAATGATATATCGCTGGTGCGATATGATATACGGCGTTGCCGTATGATATACTTGCTATGCAAGCATGATATAATATCCGTTCCTTCATATGCTGTAGGCATATATCATCCACCGAAGGTGGGTATCATATCGAAGATATATCACCCGTTCCGAGAGGAACGGATATCATTGAAAACACCCTCATTGTATTACAATGAGGGTGTTTTCATGGCGGAGAGGGCGGGATTCGAACCCGCGAGACGCTTTTAACGCCTACACGATTTCCAGTCGTGCGCCTTCGGCCAGCTCAGCCACCTCTCCAAAAATGTGCTGTTCAAAATCAGCTTTAATATCATACTCGATAAAAGCGTATTTGTCAAGCTTTTTTTGCAAAAAATTGAAAAAGTCTGCACTGCGATGGACAGTGCAGACTATGTGCTATAAAATTCCCAAAGCATGTGCCTTGTCGCGCAGGATCAGCAGATCGGTGAAGGCATCCGGACGCTTGGATGGGTCACGCAGGAGCGCTGAGGGGTGATAAAAGGCGGTGTAGTACACATCATCCTTCTTCGTCCACACACCGTGCTCAGCGGTGATGCGGAAGTCGGAACGAATGAGCCGCTTGGCGGCCACCCGGCCCAGACACACCACAATCTTTGGCTTCAGGATCGCAAGCTGTGCTTCGAGATAGCCGATGCAGGCATCCTGCTCCTCAGGTAGAGGATCGCGGTTTTGCGGAGGTCTGCACTTGACGATGTTCGTGATATAGCAGTTTTCACGGCTCAGATCGATGATTGAGAGCATCCCGTCAAGCAGCTGTCCTGCGGCACCGACGAAGGGCTCGCCCTGCAAGTCCTCGTTCTGACCGGGGCCTTCGCCGACAAACACGATCTCCGACGGTACGGGGCCAACGCCGAAAACGACATTGGTGCGCGTAGCAGATAAGGGACAGGCACAGCAGGATAGGCACTGTGATCTTAGTTTATCCACGCGGTCTCCTCCGTTCTGCATTGCGGCGCCGTGCGGCGGCACGCTTCTTGGCCTTGCGGATGTTGATGGTACGTAGGATGATTAGAAGGATCAAAAGCAGCGCGACTATCAAAATCGGCAGCGACAGATACCAGTACTCGGAGAACCACGATTTTGTATCGTCGGCGACCTCGGGGACCGTCTGCGTGAGCTGCGGCTGCGTGGGGTGCTCCTCTTTGAGTCGGTCGACCGCCGTGACGCACACGGCAGGAGCGCTTGCTACGGGTTGGCCGTTGTAATAGGCGGTGACGATACCGACTTCCTGACCTTCATCCAAGGGAGCCTGAAGGGGAGCGGTCGTGTAGCTGACTGAGGTCTGAATGTCCGCTGCGGTGCAGCCTGCGGGCAGAAGCACCGTCCGATTCTCTGCGGAACGGACGACGATGGTGTCGCGCCCGTCGGCATACAGAACATTGGGCATATCCGCCATCTTTGCTTCTGAGAGAACCTGCACGAAGGAGATATTCTCCAGGCCGTAGCGGAAGAGCTTTTTGGTTTCGACAAAGCGCTCGTCGCCGAACTCGCCGTTATCGGCGGTCTGGGGCGAGCAGCCCATGACGATGCTCAAAAGATCCATGCCGTTGTTGGAGGCTGTCGAGATCAGGCAGCCACCGGCGGGGGTGGTGAAGCCTGTCTTGATGCCACTTGCATAGGAATAGTAATATTTGCTGTCGACATCCGTGCTGGTGAGGTAGTTCGTTGTGTAGAGTGTTCTTTCGCCACTCAGGTTGGTGGCAGGAACAACATAGCTCGTTGCTGTGGCATATTGACGGAAAGTCTCGTTCTGCCAAGCCCAGCGGGCCAAAAGGGACAGATCGTAAGCCGTGGTATAGTGATTTTCATTGTGCAGGCCGTGGGCGTTAGCGAAATGGGTCGAATTCATGCCAAGTCGCTTGGCCTGTTTATTCATCAGGGCGACGAAGGAAGAGACGTCGCCGGAAATATGCTCAGCAATGACATTGCAGCCTTCGTTGGCTGAGGAGATCATGATGCAGTACAACAGATCGTTCAGCGTGAGCTGCTCTCCTTGCTTGAGGCCAGCGGTGCTGCCGAACTCGCTCAGATTCTGAAGGGCGGTTTCCGAGACAGTAAGAACGGCATCCAAATCGCCGTGCTCGATGGCAAGAATGCAGGTCATGATCTTTGTCAAGCTGGCAGGGAAGAGCTTGAGATCCTTCTGATATTCGTAGATCAGCGTGTTGCTGTTGAGTTCAATGAGCATGGCGGCCTTGGCACGCACGGTCAAATCGGTCGAAAAAATGTATGGTGTCAGCGGCTCCTGCTCGATGGGCGCGTCCTCGTCGGGAATTTCCTCCGTGGCGGAGACCGGAAGCAGGAGCGCAAAGACGGTCAGGAATGCAAGGAAAAAAGCGAAATAATGTCTGAATTTCATAAATATCACCTAAAAATATAGATAAAGCATTGCCGCAGCACATGCATTTGTGGTATAATAAATAAAATAGGAATTTGTCGATATTTCTATTATAACAGAAAACAAAATTAAGTCAACGGAGTTCTGAGAGAAAAATGAAACAGATCAAAGCTTCGGCGGTTTTGGTGATTATGGTTTTGCTCTTTGCCGCATTTTGCATCGGAATGTATTTTGGCAAGCAAAATAGTGGCGGAGATTTTCGGATTGTTACCGCAAGGGCGAGCCAAGCAACACAGATGCCAACAAGACAACCCGAGATTCCGATGAACACGAGAAAGGTCGAGATCGCAACAGTACCAACGACTGTGCCACCGACAACGCAGCCGGGGCCGCTGAACATCAATACAGCCACGGTTGAGCAGCTGATGACGCTGCCGAACATCGGGCCGACCCTTGCGCAGCGAATCATCGACTACCGCACGGTAAACGGGCCATTTCAGAGCGTGAAGGAGCTGGATATGGTCGAGGGAATTGGAGAGAAAACCTTGGAAGAATTGCTGGAGCTTGTGACAGTGGAGGAATGACATGAAGATATTGGTTGTAGACGACGAAGAACTGCTGGTCAAAGGAATCAAATTCAATCTGCAAAATGATGGCTACGAGGTAATTGCGGGATATGACGGCGAGCAGGCCATTGAACTGGCGCAAAATCCGGAGGTCAGCCTGATCGTCCTGGATGTGATGATGCCGAAGGTCGACGGCCTGGAGGCTTGCCGCAGGATCCGTGAGTTTTCACAGGTTCCCATCATCATGCTGACCGCACGAACCGATGACATGGACAAGCTACTCGGCTTTGAACAGGGCGCAGATGATTATCTGACCAAGCCGTTCAACATTCTGGAGCTGAAGGCGCGTATCCGTGCGCTTTTGCGCAGGAGCACAAATGCACAGCCGACGCAGCATCGACTGACTATCGGTCGCATTACGATCGACACGCAGGAGCGCAATGTTTACTGTGCGGGTCAGTCCGTGGAACTGACGGCCAGGGAATTTGATGTTGTGGAGCTTTTGATGCGCAATGCCAATCGGGTGTATTCCAGAGAGAATCTGCTCAATGCGGTGTGGGGCTTTGAGGCTTACCGCAGCGATGTTAGAACTGTGGATGTGCATATCCGACGCATCCGCGAGAAACTCGAACGCATTCCGGCTGAACCGGAGTATTTCATGACCAAGTGGGGAGTTGGGTACTATTTCAAAGCGTAAAAGGAGGCTGCCGCTCCGACCGAGCAGCTCGCAGTTGAGAAATGCAATTACATATATTTTGCTGACGGCGAGTGTGCTGTTGCTTTTGAATGTGTACACCTCCTCGACCATGCGAAGCATGATCTTTGCCGCCCAGCACCGATCTTTGGAGGACAAGGCGCAGCTTCTGGTCACGGCACTTTTGCAGACAGATGAGCTGCAGGAGTATTCGGTTAGGCAGACGGTCAACTCCATGGAGCATATCAACACGACCCGTACCATTGTGACCGACGAGAGTGCCGTTGCACTCTACGACTCTTTGGAAACGGGTAGTGCGCAGGGGAAGCTTGTGCTTTTTCCCGAGATCATGACCGCGTTGGGCGGAGATGATGTCTTTTTCTGCCGCTTTGAGCAGGAGGCAGTGGAGAGCCGCACAGCGGTACCTCTGATGCGAAACGGAGAGCTCCTGGGCGTGGTATACCTGATGGAGTACGATACCGATCAGGGTGCACTGATCTCTGCGTTGCAGCGCAATGTGCTCAGCATCTCCGTGGCCTTGGAAATTGCGATTATCCTGATGTCGTTTTTCTTCTCGACCGCTTTTTCCCGAAGGATGCAGCGCATTTTGCACTCCGTCCGCAGTATGCGCGGCGGCGATTATGCAAACAAAATCCGCATAAAGGGACACGACGAACTGGCACGACTCGGTCGGGAATTCAACGAGCTGGCAGAGCGTCTGGATGCATCGGAGCAACAGCGCAGACAGTTCGTTTCCGATGCTTCACACGAGCTGAAAACACCCTTGGCCTCGATCAAGCTGCTGTCAGATTCCATTTTGCAGAACGAAATGGATGCGCAGACACAACGAGAATTTATCGAGGACATCGGCCGCGAGGCAGACCGTCTGGGCAGATTGACGCAAAAGCTTCTGACGCTGACGAAACTCGACAGCGCTTTGGAGGAGGAGCGAGAGATGACGCAGGCGGCGCAGACGGTCGACAAGGTCGTTCGGATGCTCAGACCGCTTGCGAAGCTGCGCAATGTAACCATCGAGTGCAATACGCAGGATGCTACGCTCATGATGGTCGAGGACGATCTGTATCAGATCGTTTTCAACCTGACGGAAAATGCCATCAAGTACAACCGCAACGGTGGCTGGGTCGGGATCAACCTGACTTGCGAAGACGAAAATGTTGTGCTGCAGGTTGCCGATAGCGGTGTTGGCATACCATCTGAGTCGATGAACTATGTTTTTGACCGCTTCTATCGTGTTGACAAGGGCCGCTCCCGTGCGGCCGGAGGTTCCGGGCTGGGCCTGTCGATCGTTCACGACATGGTCAAAAGAAACTATGGCGAGATCACGGTTGAGGCTCGCAGCGAGGGTGGTACGATCTTTACGGTGAACCTTCCTGCATTCGAGGCGAAGGAGGATGGAGTATGAAACATAGATTGTGTTCCCTCCTGCTCCTGCTGAGCTTATTGCTTACAGCCTGCCAAACCAAGACGCAATCGCCTGCGGATGACTCGTTTGCTCTTTATTTCCCGAGAACGCAGGTTTCCATGACGGATGGAAGTATGACAAAAATGACCGTAGAGCTCAGCGAAGAAGACCGAAACATCAAGCAGCTTATGGAGGTCTATATGGCCGCGATTGCGCCGAAGGGTGCCTATCATGCCATCGAGGGATGGATGCTGGATAATGCATATCTGGAGGGTACGACGGCGGTGATCAATTTCAGTGGGCCAGAGATGAGCAGCCTGCAAGCCAATGTGGCAGCGGCCTGCCTGCTGCAGACGCTGATGCAGCTTCCGAACATTGATGCGGTTCGCTTGGGGGTGCCGGGCATTTCACAGCCGATCAGCTTGACCTATCAGGAGCTGCTGCTCAGCGACACGGGAATGCTTCCGCAGAAGGAATCGATCGTATATTATGTTCCCGATGAGTACGGCCGCTTCCTGTCCCGCCAAAGACACACCGTTGAGGCGATGGAACTGCAGGAAAAACCGGGCTATGTTTTGCAGCTGCTTCTGAAACATATTTCGGAAGAAACAAGATTGTTGGGAATTGTGATTGAAAATGGCATTTGTACCGTAAATTTGTCGTCGGAATTTGTCAGCAATATGCCAAGGAGCTTCCAGGCCGAGCGTCTTTCCGTCTATTCCATAGTCAATTCGTTGACGGAAATGACCGAAATTACAGCGGTCGATTTTTGGATCGAGGGGGCACCTTTGCAGGAACTGAGCTTTATGGAGCTTCCTGCCGGATTGCAACGCAAGGAATCCCTGATCGCACCATTGGACACCAATGTGGAACACGCGACCTTGTATGTTTCGTGCGATGCCGAGAGGCTGGTTGCGCTGCCGTGTGGCCTTCAGAATCCGGAGGGAAAGGATATCAAGGAGCTTGCTTTGCAGGAACTGATCGGTTTTGAATCCGCAGATGGAGCATTTGGTTGCATCCCCGAGGGGACACGGATGCTGTCACTGCGTATGGAGGGCAATGCCTGCATCATCGACTTGACGGGCGAGTTTCTCTCGGGTTGCAAGAATTCACAGCAGGAGCTGCTTGCGGTCAAGAGCATCGTTGCCACAATGTGCGCTTTTGAGAATGTTTCATCGGTAGAAATTCTGGTGGAGGGCCTCGAACCGACCTATCAGGTCAATTGGCTGAAAAATGTCCGCCAAACGGAGTTGAGCTGGTTTGCGGAGGGATAATATTTTTCCGCTCCCAATTCGACAAACACCACAACTGCAAACAGATATACTAAACCCACATGGTTCATCCATGTGGGTTTTTTCTACAAAGGAGGGATTCAATGAAGCTGACGAGTTATGTACAGGAACGACAGCTGACCATTGTGCTGACGGGAGAGATCGACCATCATTGCGCCCGTGAGATGATGCAGAATATTTCGGAGAAAATTGATCTGTATTTACCGCTCAGGTGTATTTTAGATTTTTCAGAGGTGCGCTTTATGGACTCGAGTGGAATTGCGGTTGTTTTGCACACGCTGCGCAATATGAGATCGCTGGACGGAAAGCTGATTTTGCAAAACATACCACCGCAGGCATACAAGGTCTTGCGCGCAGCTGGGATCGAAAAGATTACAGACATCAAGGAGGAACTGCATAGTGAGGGGTGAAAATTACATCAGTATCGAATTTCCGAGCAGGTCTTGCAACGAGGCTCTGGCACGAGGGGTGATCGCCTGCTTTGCCGCGCAGCTCGACCCAACCATGGACGAACTGGGCGACATCAAGACGGCCGTGTCTGAGGCAGTGACCAATTGCATCGTTCATGCCTATCCCGATGACGTCGGACCGATTCTCCTGAAGGCTCGGATTTTGGATGAGAATGTGCTGGACATTGTTGTGAAGGATCGTGGCTGCGGCATTGCCGATGTGGATCAGGCGAGCAAGCCGATGTTCACGACCGGCGGAGAGGAACGCAGCGGAATGGGTATCACGATTATGGAGAGCTTTATGAGCGAGTTTCGCATCAGCTCGACACTTGGTAAGGGGACAAGCGTGCATATGAAGCGGAAGATCGTCCGCCGCGGAGGGAAGAAGTGATCGACGGTCAGGAAGAACTGCTGTTTGCAGCGAAACACGGGGATCGGGAAGCTTATGAGGCGCTTGTGATCAACAATAATGGTCTGATTTGGTCGATCGCGCGCAGATATTTCGGTCGGGGGGTCGATCCGGACGATCTGTACCAGCTCGGCTGTCTTGGCTTTTTGAAGGCCGTAGAGGGGTTTGATCTGGAATATGGCACGCAGTTTTCGACCTATGCTGTGCCGAAGATCTCAGGAGAGATTCGTCGGTTTTTGCGGGATGATGGCAGCATCAAGGTCAGCCGAAGCCTGAAAGAACGAGCGCAAATGCTGAAAAACCTGCGGCAAAGGCTGTCGTTGCAGCTTTCGCGCGAACCGACTCTCTCAGAGCTGAGTGAGGCAAGTGGCCTTGAGGTCGAACAGATCGCCATGGCGGAAACGGCAACGGGAACGACTGAGTCGATCCAGCGGCGCAGCGGCGAAGACGGTGTGAGCCTGGAGGATTTGCTGCCATCGGGTGAGCCGGAGGAGCAACTTGTGGAGAAGATTGCCTTGATGGAGGCAATCGAGCACCTGAATGAGAGGGAACAGATGGTGATCAAGCTGCGATATTTTCACGGCCTCACACAGGATAAGACGGCGAAGATCCTAAGCGTCTCTCAGGTGCAGATCTCACGCATTGAGAAGAAGGCACTGCTTTCCTTGCGAAATTACATAAGTTTGTGAAAAAAAGCTTGACAATGTGGCGCAAATGCGGTAAAATAAACTCTGCGAATCGCACCATGCTACTGTGGCTCAGCAGGTAGAGCAGCTGATTCGTAATCAGCAGGTCGCCGGTTCGAGTCCGGCCAGTAGCTCCAAGAAAACAGCCTTTTTCCAACGGAAATCGGCTGTTTTTCTAATTTTTCGGAGCATTATGAAAAGCACGTTTTTAGATTTGACGCACAACTTCATATTTTTTGGTTTTTGGCGCACAAAATAGGCAGCAGTCTGTAATAGACCGCTGCCTGTTTTTTATGCCCTTTTCTGTCTGAGAAGCACATCTGTGATGCACTCCGCGGCTTTTTGTTTGCTTTCTTCAATGATGTGCGCATAGAAGTTTTCGGTTCCTTCATAGTGCATCATTCCTGTTTAAATAAGTCTGCAGCTCTGCAAGCCACGCAGGACAGCGGGTACCGATGGGCAACAGTTCGCCGTTGCGGTACTCAGCTACCTTCACGAATCCGTTGTCATTGTCATAAAACTCGGCTTCATCGCAGTAAGGCAGGATCTTCTCCACAGATTCCCAGCGACCACCGAAACGACGCATCACATCGTCATGGTCAATATCATGTCCACCACGCTTTACACGGTTTGCAATACGGTCTAAGCTCTCCTGTGCGGTGTCTAATGCGATGTAGTACAATCGGACATGATAGCCTGCTTCGCGTGCTTGCCTTGCAGTTTGCTCCGTCTTAAAGCCCGAAAGCGTGGTCTCCTGCGTAAAAGATACATTCCGCTGCAAACATTCGCGGATTTTCAAAACAGCCGCTTTACCGCCTTCAAGCACATTTCCGCCCAAATCAGCGGTAATCTTGTCTACATCGATGAGCGTACCAAGATCGTTGCGGCTCCCTTTCAGAACACCGGAAAAGCTGCTTTTGCCTACACCGTTTACGCCACCGATGATATTATAGATTCTCATATCGATTCCTCCACGAACTTACTATTATAGCTCACCTGCTTTATATTTTATCAACTTTCCGATGTTTACCCGATAAGTAAAGCGACTGTTTCCCTTGATCGTCTCGCAAAAAGGGCAATGCCCGTTGTGTGCCTTTATACGAATTTCCTGCGCAGTTGTGCCGTTCTATAACTACTGTGCCGCCTCTGTCGGACCTATCTTTAGGAGAGCACACAAATCCTCAACTGTTAAAATAGCTTTCCGCTGTTGGGGATTAGGCTGCGTTTTTAGTCTTACAGAAACAGCCCGTACTCGAATTATTTTTTTTAGAAAGAGCCTCTTTTTCTATGGTTTCATCAATTGCTCGGTTGATGAAGGCGTTGAGGCTTTCGCCACGTTGAGAAGCGTAAGCTTGTATTGTTGCCTTTTTTCCTTTAGTAACATTCACGCTCAGACGGTCGTAATTCGCCTTAACATACGCGCTGCTGTGCCTTGCTTGTTTTTGCTTTGTGCTCCATAATGCATCCCTTCTAAGAAATGAAAATTCTATTTGACAAAGTATTATACCACACAAAACAAATGATGTAAATATAAAAAGCACCCAAATATATTGGTGTAAATATATTATAATACAACAAAAGCTGAGGTCGGATGCGCTATACTGTTAACTCTCAGCGAAAAACGAAGGAGGAAAAATACATGGATAGAATGAACAGAGAACAGCGAGAGAAAGAGAACTGTGTCTTGTATGTGCACATGGGGAACAACTGCATGATGAGCAAAGTCAAACAGCTTGAAATCGTTAGATTTCGAGCTGTCAGTCTGTCGAATAACCCCTGTTTTGCGTCAAGCAAGACAGGGGTTATTCGGACATTGAGCGAAAATAAAAGAAAATATGTGCAAAATAAAGCTGTTATGAGTATCCCTCCAGCGCCATTTTGCA
>SVMF01000019.1 GCA_015067565.1 Oscillospiraceae bacterium
AAAATGGCGCTGGAGGGATACTCATAACAGCTTTATTTTGCACATATTTTCTTTTATTTTCGCTCAATGTCCGAATAACCCCTGTCTTGCTTGACGCAAAACAGGGGTTATTCGACAGACTGAAATCGCTGCCCTTTCGGGCAGCGATTTCAGAGTGTCAAAAAAGTCGCCAATCGTCAAAATGCTAATTTTTTGACGGTTGGCGATCTGTGCTGCAATAGACTGTTGCGAGCAGAACCCTAATATAATGCGTAATGAACAACGCGAAAGCCCTTGCAAGCCAAGGCTTTCAGGGCTGTTTTGCGTTGTTCAAGTGCAAGGTTTTTGCGGTAAAACCGCTAAAAACCTTGCACATTTCACACGAGCCTTGCGATACTCGTGTGAAAATACGCATTGTTTACATGTCTGAATCGTGCAAAAACGGTTAAAAAGAGCCGTTTTTGCACGATTGCACAGCAACGCTGTGCGAATAAGCCGCAGTAGCGACTTATTCAGCAGACATTAATATAAGCCAAAACACTTCCAATGCTTGCGGCAATCTCGAAAGTTTCGTTTTCCTTCATTCCTCGGATAACCCGAGATTGCCACATCGCTTCGCGCCTTGCAATGACACCATCGACAGTGCATACAGCCGCCTTCCCCAAATCGTAATTTGACGATTTGGGGAAGGCGGCTGTGTGCGGTCTCAGCCGAAATACTCCTCGACGAAGTCGACCTTTTCGACCCGGAAACTCTTGCCGTTCAGGTACTCCAGCGCGCCTGCGTCGGTGGTGAAACGGAAGGTCAGCTTGTAGGAATACAGCGCCTGATATTTGCGGTCAAAGCGCTTGTCGAGCTTTCCGTATTTTCCGTCGCCCAGAAGTGGGTGGCCTGCATGGGCGAACTGTGCGCGGATCTGGTGTGTTCGGCCCGTGATCAGCTCGCACTCGACCAGAGAAAGGCCGCTTTTGCTTTGCAGGGTCTTATAATGCGTTTCGCAGCTCTTGGCTCCTGTTTTCGGCGAGTCGTAGACATAAACCCGATTCTTGGCTGCATCTTTGAACAGATAACCCTTCAAAACGCCCTCTTTCTGCTTCGGAGTCCCTTCAATGATGGCAAGATAGCGCTTTTCCATCTCGCGATCCTTGATCTTTTGGTTCATCACACGCAGCGCCTCGGCGGTCTTGGCGGCGATCACGATGCCGCCTGTGTTTCTGTCGATGCGGTTGCACAGGGCAGGGGTGAAGGATTTTTCCTCTCTTGGCCGCCATTCGCGCTTGGCATAGAGATAGGCCTGGATATGGTCGATGAGAGTCTTTCCGTACTCCGCGCCGTCGTGCGGATGCACAGCCAGACCGGGGCGCTTGTCCACGAGCAAAATGTGCTCGTCCTCGTAGACGATGTTCAGCTTCGGTGTTGAGACGGTCAGGTAGGCATTGTCCTCCCGCGGCTCGTCAAAAAATTCATCATTGATATATAATTGAAGCACATCGCCTTCGTTCAGGCGCTCGTCCCGATTGACACGCTGATTGTTTCGTTTGATGCGTTTGATGCGCAGATACTTCTGCGCGAGGGATGCCGGCAGCAGCGGCACGGCCTTGGCAAGGTACCGGTCGACGCGCTGACCGGCGTCATTGCGCCCGATTTTGAGCTCTTTCAAGGCGCCACCTCCTTTTCTAAAGATACTATGCGGTAGAAAATTGCGAAAGTCAAGCATTTTTTCCAAAAAAAAAGAAAAAAAGGATTTGACAAAATCGAACTCAGCCGTTATAATATCAACTGCATGACTACGGAATAGGGGATAACTATGCTGTTAAGCCTGTCTAAAATCATTCAGACACCCGATGGTGTGCTTCCGTTTGAAACGACCCTCGACCTCAGCGACCTGCAATTCGGCAGCGGATTTCCGGTTTGTGAGCCTGTCATGGCGAAGGGGACGGTTCGCAACACGGCCGGTGTTCTGATGCTGGAAGCTCTGCTTGCAACGAATCTGCACGGTTCTTGCGACCGCTGCGCAGCGGACTTCGAGCGTGAGATCTCATATGAGGTTCATGCTGTTTTGGTGCGTGAGCTTGCCAATGAGGACGAAGCGGACGAGTGGACGTTCCTGCTTGTCAATGACTGTGCTGATTTAGATGAGATCCTGACGACCGCATTTGTGCTGAATATGGATTCGAAGCTGCTGTGCAAGGAAGACTGCAAGGGTCTGTGCTTCCGCTGTGGCAAGAATCTGAATGACGGCGATTGTAACTGCCGTCCTGAAACTGATCCCCGTTTGGCTGTCCTTGGGCAGCTGTTGAAGGATAAGTAAGAAATTTTTTTTGGAGGTGTCATTCATGGCTGTCCCTAAGTGTAAAGTTTCCAAGGCAAGACGGGATAAGAGACGCAGCTCTCATTGGAAGCTCTCCGTACCCGGCATCGTGGCTTGCCCGAAGTGTGGCGAAGCTCGCCTGCCGCATAGAGCTTGCAAGAAGTGCGGTACCTACAATGGCCGCGAGGTTCTTCCTGCTGAGGAAAACTAAAATTCAGTGAATGAATAAGAGATGAGGGAGGGCATATACCTTCCTCTTTTCTTTATATGGGGGGGAAAATGATGCAGATTCGTGTCGCAAAGAAATCCGATATTCCAGATCTGCTGCGCCTGCTGCGGCAGATTCTGATGCTACATCATCAGGGCAGACCCGATCTGTTCAGATCGGGCAGCGAAAAATATTCCGAGCGTGAGCTAAAGCAACTGCTCAAGGATGAGGCAAGGCCGATCTTTGTGGCAGAGGTGGACGGAAAAGTGGCCGGCTATGTCTTCTGTGTTCTGCGCAGACTGGACAACAACAGCATCATGACCGATGTGCGGAATTTGCACATTGACGATCTGTGCGTCGATGAGACCCAGCGCGGAAAGGGCATCGGTACGGCCCTCATCAGCTTTGCCAAGGCCTATGCCAAACAGAAGGGTTGCTACCACATGACGCTCAATGTCTGGGCGCTGAATGAAAATGCCATGCGTTTTTACGAAAAATGCGGAATGCTGCCGCAAAAAATCTGCATGGAGAGCATTCTGTGAGCAAGAAAGCCTTGCGGAATACAAAAAAATGTGCAATAATAATATTAGACTCGAAGGAGGCGATGCGTAATGGCAAAACCTTTGGTTGCGATTGTCGGCAGACCGAATGTCGGCAAATCGATGCTTTTTAACAAACTCACGGGGCAGAGAACGGCCATCGTGGAAGATACCCCGGGCGTAACCCGTGACCGTATTTACGGAAAGTGCGATTGGAACGGCCGTGAGTTCGAGGTCGTTGACACGGGCGGCATTGAGCCGAACACCGACAGTGAAATGCTCAAATTTATGCGCCGTCAGGCAGAAATCGCCATCGAGACGGCTGATGTGATCGTTATGGTCACGGACATCAAGACCGGTGTCACCGCAGCGGATATGGATGTGGCAACGATGCTGCAGCGCAGTAAGAAGCCCGTTTGCTTGGCCGTCAACAAGTGCGACAGCATCGGTCAGATCAATCCCGATATTTATGAATTTTATATGCTCGGCCTCGGTGATCCCATTGAGGTCTCGGCCATCCACGGCCACGGCACGGGCGACCTGCTCGACTGGTGCGTGGAGCACTTTGCAGAGCAGACCGAGGAAGAGGACGAGGGTGAGATCATCAACGTCGCTATCGTCGGTAAGCCCAATGTCGGCAAGTCCAGCCTTCTCAACAAGATTTTGGGTGAGGAGCGCGTGATCGTCTCCAATGTGGCCGGCACGACCCGCGATGCCATTGATAGCTATTTTGAAAACGAGTTCGGTCAGTACCGCTTCATCGATACGGCCGGTATGCGCCGCAAGTCCAAGGTCGATGACGCAATTGAGAAGTATTCCAATATGCGCTCCATCGCCGCCATCGACAGAGCGGATGTGTGCCTGATCCTGATCGATGCCAACGAGGGAGTGACCGAGCAGGACACCAAGATCGCAGGTCTGGCGCACGAGGCCGGCAAGGCCAGCATCATTGTCGTCAACAAGTGGGATACGGTCGAAAAAGAGACCAACACCATGAACGAGATGACTGCCAAGATCCGCCAGGATCTGGGCTATATGCCCTATGCGCCGGTGCTGTTCATCTCGGCTCTGACGGGTCAGAGAGTGAACAAGCTCTATGAGCTGATTAACTATGTGGCAAATCAGGCCGCCATGCGCATCACTACCGGTATGCTCAATAACATTCTGGCCGATGCCACCGCCCGCGTGCAGCCGCCGACAGACAAGGGCCGCCGTCTGAAGATCTATTATATGACGCAGGTCGGTGTCAAGCCGCCGCATTTCGTCATTTTCTGCAACGATGCAAGATTGTTCCACTTCTCTTATCAGAGATATTTGGAAAATCAGATCCGTGCGGTCTTCGGCCTGGAGGGCACTCCGATCCGCATCACCATTCGCCAGAAGGGTGAGAAGGAGGAATGAGTATGATTCTGCGTATCATTGCGTGTGTCGTGCTGGGCTACCTTTTCGGTACGCTCAACGGCGCTATTGTGATTTCGAAACTGACCCAGCACGAGGATGTGCGCAAAAAGGGTAGTGGAAATGCCGGCCTGACCAATTTCCTGCGCAGCTATGGCGGCTGGAGCACGCTTCTGGTCATCGTGATCGATCTGGGCAAGATGGTCGCAGCCTGTCTGCTTGCAACGCTGATCTATCCCGAGGACACAGACATTGCCAAAATGACGGCAGGTGTGGCAGTGCAGTTCGGGCATATCTTCCCGATCTTCTTTGGATTGCATGGCGGCAAGGGCATTTTGTGCAGCGCAGCTTTGGCATTGATTATGGATTGGCGTATTTTCGCCATTGCATTCCCACTGTTTGTGATCATCTTCGTCTTGACCAAGCTGGTTTCTCTCGGCTCGATCGTGGCCGCAACGGCCTATGGTGTGCTGTTTGTGGTCTTCTTTGCCGATAAGCCCGTGGTGTGGGCAATGGGTGTGTTCATGGCTGCGCTGGCGATTTTTATGCACCGCAGCAACATCGTGCGTCTGATCAAGGGCGAGGAGCGCAAGACGCACCTACATAAATCGAAAAACGAGGAGTAAGTGTATGAGAATTCTGGTGGCCGGCAGCGGCGGCTGGGGTACGGCTCTGGCAATCTTGCTGCTGAAGAACGGCAATGATGTAACGCTTTGGTCATATTGTCAGGAGGAAAGTGATGCACTGGCGCAGACGATGCGCAATCCGTTTTTGCCGGGTGTGCAGCTTCCTGAGACGATGCATTTTACCGCAGACAACACAGCTGCACAGCAGGCGGATATGGTCGTATTTGCAACGCCGTCCTTTGCGGTGCGCAGTACAGCCCGTGCCTTTGCTCCCTATCTGAAGGACGGTGTGATCCTGGTCTCTGTGACCAAGGGCATCGAAAACGGCACAGGATATCGTATGAGTCAGCTCATCGAGCAGGAGACAAACAAGACGGTCGTGGCACTTTCCGGTCCGTCCCATGCCGAGGAGGTCAGCCGTGGCATCCCGACGGGTGTTGTGGCGGCTTGCGCGGATAAAACAATGGCGGAAAAAGTGCAGGCGACCTTTGTTTGCGAGCGTCTGCGTGTATATACTTGCCCTGATGCGGTCGGGGTGGAGCTTGGCGCGGCGCATAAGAATGTGATTGCGCTGTGCGCAGGTGTCTGTGACGGTATGGGCTTCGGTGACAATACCAAGGCACTTCTGATGACCCGTGGCTTGGCTGAGGTCGCAAGACTTGGCATGGCGCTTGGAGCACAGCGAGAGACCTTTGCAGGCCTGGCCGGTGTGGGCGATCTGATCGTTACCTGCACCTCTATGCACTCCCGCAATCGTCGTGCCGGTATTTTGATCGGTCAAGGCAAGAGTGTGGATGTTGCCATGCAGGAGGTCGGCGCGGTGGTCGAGGGTTACTATGCTGCAAAATCCGCATGGGAGCTGGCGCAGAAGAACGGTGTGGATATGCCAATCACGCGGGCTGCCTATGAGGTGCTCTACTGCGGCAGCGACCCGGCCGATGCGCTCAGACACCTGATGCAGCGGCAGAATATTTGTGAAGTTGAGGGCGCAGCATGGGCAAGATGAAGAATAAAGAATTGCTGCGAAGCCTGAAGTTTTTGCTGTTCTCAATCTCGGCCGGTATCGTGCAGCTCATTTCTTTCACGCTGCTCAACGAGGTCGCAGGACTCAAGGAATGGCTCAGCTACCTGATTGCGCTTTGCCTGTCGGTTCTGTGGAACTTTACCTTCAACCGCAAATTCACCTTCCGGTCGGCCGGCAATGTGCCGAAGGCCATGTGCCTGGCGGCGCTGTTCTATGTGGTGTTTGCGCCGGCCTCGACCTGGCTGGAGAGCTATCTGGCCGGCATCGGCTGGAACGAGTATCTGGTTACGCTGGTCAACATGGTGCTGAATCTGGTGTTGGAATTCCCGTATCAGAAGTATGTGGTCTTTCGCAACAGCATCGACACCAACGAGCTTGCAAAGAAATAAAGCTGAAAATTCCCTGCAAAATAACAGGAAAGAAAGCCTGATTTTGCAGGGAATTATTTTATTCAATTTTCAATTTGGACTTTTGCAGCCCCTTTTTTGTGTGCGTTTCAAAAACAAAAAAGACAAGCCTTGGCTTGTCTTTTCGTTACCATATCCAATTAAACCGCGCGTTCAACCTTATTGGAACGGAGGCATCTTGTACAGACGTAGACATGGCGGGGAGAACCGTCAACGATTGCCTTCACGCGCTTTACGTTGGGCTTCCATGCACGGTTGGAACGTCTGTGGGAATGGGAGACCTTAATGCCAAACGTCACACCCTTGCCGCAAATATCGCACTTTGCCAATTGCTGCACCTCCAATCATCTAAAAATCATTGGGTTTCTTTCATACCGACAGATATATTACCAAACTTTTTCTCAAAATGCAAGAGAAAAATTGCAAAAAATATATTTTTTTTGCAGATGGTTGCGAAATTGAGCTAAATGTACTATAATAGCCGCGAAGTGGCTGATAGAAAGGAGCATTTTGCCCATGTATAAGTACAGTGTCAAGCTCGATGTCGTCGCGAAGGCGTTCAATTTGAACGTTGTGAGCGCATCGTCAGACTTTGACGAGGTGAAGATTATGGTCGAAGAGGTCAGCAGACCCGGCCTTCCAATGACGGGATTTTTCGATCATTTTGAACCCATGCGTCTGCAGGTCATCGGCAATGTCGAGTCGGATTATATCAACACCCTGAGCAAAGAGCGCCGTCTGGAGATGTATGACAAGCTCTTTGCCTACAAGATCCCTGCGCTGATTTTCGCAAGAAACATCGAACCGGGAGAGGAATGTTTGGCCATGGCTGAGAAGCACGATGTCAGCATCCTGACCTGCGTAGAGTCGACGACTTACCTCGTCACGAGTATGATCACATATCTGAAGAACGCACTGGCCCCACAGATTTCGCGCCACGGTGTTCTGGTCGAGGTCTACGGTGAGGGCATTTTGCTGATGGGCGAGAGCGGCATCGGCAAGAGCGAGGCGGCAGCCGAGCTTCTCAAGCGCGGACACAGACTTATTTCCGACGATGCTGTGGAGATCCGCAGAATTGCGGATAATACCTTGATCGGCAAGGCACCGGAGCTCATCCGTGACTATATCGAGATCCGTGGTATCGGTGTGATCAACGTTGCCAAGCTGTTTGGTATGGCGGCAGTCAAGGAGTCAACGGCGATCAACATGGTCGTCAATATCGTGCCGTGGAGCGATGCGGAGATCTATGACCGACTTGGTTTGGAGGAACAGTATATGGATCTGCTGGGTGTCAAGATCCCGGCTATCACGATTCCGGTCAAGCCGGGCAGGAATCTGGCGATCATTCTGGAGATCGCGGCGATGAACAACCGTCAGAAGCGCTTTGGCTACAACTCTGCACAGGAGTTTACCGAGCAGATCAACCGTCATTTTGACGAGCATAACGGACAACACTTTTAAGCAAGAACCGCACCGAGCAATTCGGTGCGGTTTTCTCGCCTTTTTTCTTGCGAATTTCTTTGTTGTATGATATACTATAATAGATAAATTGGCGAGTTCTGCCCATAGGATACAGACTTGTCGGAATGGAGGCTCTTATGGACAATATGATGGCATTTTTGCAGATGCTGAAAGAGCTTTTGCCGGCCTTTGCCATCGCGGAAAATGAGCAGCTTGCGAAGCATACCTCTTTCCGCATCGGTGGCCCGGCTGAAGTGATGGTCTTCCCACGAACCGCAAAGGAGCTTTCGGAGATTTTGGTTGCAGCAAAGAATTTCGGTATTGTGCCGAAAATTTTGGGTGCAGGTACGAATGTTCTGGTGCCGGATGAGGGCGTTCGGGGTCTTGTGATCTGCCTGCGTGAGACTTTTATGGGTCTGCGATTGCTCGATGAAACGACCGTCGAGGCGATGGCCGGCATGAGCCTTGCACAGACGGCGATGTTTGCTGCGCGCAATGGCCTTTCGGGAATGGAATGTCTGCACGGGATCCCCGGCACGATCGGTGGCGGTGTGTATATGAATGCGGGGGCCTACGGCGGCGAGATCAAGGATGTCGCTGTGAGGACGGAATTTATGGATATGGACGGCAATTGCCGCTGGTTTGAGGGGCAGGAGCAAGGTTTTGGCTATCGCACGAGTGTGTTTCAGAGCCTGCCCGGTGTGATTGTTCGGACGCAGTTTTCTTTGCAAAAGGGTGACGAGGCTGACATCCGTGCCAGGATCAAGGAGCTCAACGACCGACGCAGAGCCTCGCAGCCGCTCGACAAGCCGAGCGCAGGCAGCACCTTCAAGCGACCCGAGGGATATTTTGCCGGAACACTGATCGATCAGACGGGCCTGAAGGGCTTGACGGTCGGTGGCGCGCAGGTGTCTGAGAAACACGCAGGCTTTGTCATCAATGCAGGCGGCGCAACGGCGCAGGATGTGCTGCAATTGGTTGCACAGGTGCAACAGCGCGTCTTTGAGGCCAGCGGTGTGCGCCTGGAGCCGGAGGTTCGGCTTTGGACAAAATGAAGATTGTTCTGACCTCGTTTGGTCATAAATATGGTGTGCCGCAGGCGGATATCGTGCTGGATATGCGGTGCCTGGAGAATCCCTTCTGGGTACCTGAGCTCAAGGCGTTGAACGGCCTGGAGGTACCCGTACAGCGGTATATTTTTGACGATCCGCGCAGTGCGGATTATATTGAAAAGCTTTCGCAGCTGCTCAGAACACACGCTGCGCTTGCTGCAGGAAGAAATACCCCGTGCCTGCATATCGCCGTCGGCTGTACCGGTGGTCGCCATCGGTCGGTGGCTGTGACGGAATTTTTGGCGCGTGAGCTGCGCGAGTATGCACCACAGGTGGTGCATAGAGACATTGAGAAAGGATGACATTTATGTCGTTTTCCGCAAATGTGAAAAGGGAGCTGTGTCGGCCGGAGGTCGAACGCGGCTGCTGCGCTTTGGCAGAGGCGCTCGGTGTACTTCTTTATGCCAACAGCTTCAGCGGTGACGGGATCCGCATCGTGACAGAGAGTCGGGAGTTTGCCCAGCGGCTGCCGAGGCTGTTTCATAAGGCGCTCGGAATTGATTTTGACACGCTGCCTGATTGGAATGGCGGCGGAAAGCTGAGCTTTTCTGTCACGCAGCCTGAAAAGATCCGCCGTGTGTATGAGCTGTGCGGCTTTTCTGCACACACGAGCATTTCCGTCCATGTGAATTTTGCGCTTCTGGAGAAGGAGTGCTGCCGCAAGGCCTTCTTGCGTGGAGCGTTTCTGGCAGGCGGCAGTGTGACCGATCCGGAAAAGCGCTACCACCTGGAGCTCTCGACGACCCATCAGAAGGCCTGTCGAGGGACGCAGACGCTGCTTTTGGAGCTGGATATGGAGGCAAAATTGACAGAACGCAAGGGAAGCTGCATTCTGTATTACAAGCAAAGTGAGTCTATCGAGGATTTTTTGGCTCTCATCGGTGCGGGCGTCAGTGCTATGGCCGTGATGAGCGCAAAGATCGAAAAAGACTGGCGCAACGGTGCCAACCGCAAGACCAATTGCGACTCGGCCAATGTCGACAAGGCGGTCGCAGCGGCAGGAGAGCAGCTTGCGGTTTTAACAAGGCTTGAGGCGGCCGGACTTTTCGAGGAACTGCCCGAGAAGCTTTTGGAGACGGCTCTTTTGCGACGGGAGCATCCTGAGGCTACGCTCAGCGAGCTGGCCGAGCTGCACGAGCCGATCATATCAAAATCGGCGGTCAATCATCGCCTGCGGAAGCTGGCTTCCATGGCGGCAGAATTATAATCGGAGGAAAACATCATGGCTTTTGTACATCTGCATGTGCATACGGAATACAGCCTGCTCGACGGCGCTTGTCGCATCGGGCGGCTTGCCAAGCATGTCAAGGAGCTTGGTCAGACGGCTGTTGCCATCACGGACCACGGCGTGATGTACGGTGTGATCGACTTCTACCGCGCGGCCAAGGCGCAGGGGATCAAGCCGATCATCGGCTGTGAGGTTTATGTCGCACCGAAGGGCATGAGTTATCGTGTCCATGGTGTAGATAATGAGGCACGGCATCTGGTGCTGCTGTGCGAAAATGATATTGGTTACAAGAATTTGAGCCACATGGTCTCTAAGGGCTTTTTGGACGGCTTTTATCAGCGCCCGAGGGTCGATATGGAGCTTTTGCGTGAGCATTCCGAGGGTCTGATTGCGCTTTCTGCATGCCTTGCAGGCGAGATTCCGCGCAGGCTTCGCATGAAGGATTACGAGGGGGCGAAGGCGCATGCTGAGCAGATGCTTGAGATTTTTGGAAAGGAAAACTATTTCCTTGAGCTGCAGGATCACAGCATCCCCGAGCAGAAGGAGGTCAACCGTGGCCTGATCCGACTGTCGCAGGAGCTGGGGATCGGTCTGGTCGCCACAAACGACGCACACTACATCACGCGTGAGGACAGCATGATGCAGGACGTGCTGATGTGCGTGCAGATGGGCAAGACCATCGACGATCCCGACCGCATGCGCTTTGAGACCAATGAATTTTACATCAAGTCCGAGCAGGAAATGCGCGAGCTGTTTCCCAACCTGCCAGAGGCGATCGAAAACACACAAAAAATTGCCGACCGTTGCAATGTGGAATTTGTGTTCGGCAAATACCATCTGCCTGCCTTCCCATATCCGTTCGGACACGACGCATGGAGTTGGTTCACCGAGCTGTGCAACGAGGGCTACAAGCGCAGATACGATACCGACGAATACCGTGAGCGACTGGAATACGAGATGTCCATGATCCGTAAAATGGGCTATGTGGACTACTTCCTGATCGTGGCGGATTTTGTCGATTACGCAAAAAAACAAGGCATTCCCGTCGGCCCCGGTCGTGGCTCGGCTGCCGGTGCGATCGTCTCGTATTGCCTGGGTATCACTGATCTCGACCCGATGAAATACAACCTCTATTTCGAGCGATTTTTGAATCCCGAGCGAGTCAGTATGCCCGATATCGATATGGACTTCTGCCAGAACAGACGAGGCGAGGTCATCGATTATGTCATGAAAAAATACGGCAAGGACCGTGTGGCTCAGATCATCACCTTCGGTACAATGGCGGCCCGCGGCGCGATCCGTGATGTCGGCAGAGTGCTCAATTTCAGCTATGCCGAGACCGATGCGGTGGCCAAGCTCATTCCCAACGCACTACACATGACGCTCGATGAAGCTCTCAAGGTCTCGCCGCAGCTGAAGGAGGCCTATGACGGAGATGAGCGCATCCGCAAGCTCATCGACACCGCCCGTGCCATCGAGGGAATGCCGAGAAATACCTCCACCCATGCGGCAGGTGTGGTCATTACCAAGAATCCCGTCTCGGACTATGTGCCTCTGGCCAAAAATGACGAGACGATTGTGACGCAGTTCACCATGACGACCATCGAGGAGCTCGGCCTTCTCAAGATGGACTTTTTGGGACTGCGCAACCTGACCGTGATCGACGATGCGGTGCGTGAGATCCGCAAGCATACACCCGAGTTCGACCTGCAGAAGGTCCCCACTGATGATCCGGCAAGCTACAAGATGCTCGCTGAGGGCAAGACCTCGGGCGTGTTTCAGATGGAGTCTGCAGGCATCACGGGCGTGTGCGTGAACATGAAGCCCCAGTCTATCGAGGATCTGACGGCAATTGTGGCGCTCTACCGCCCCGGCCCCATGGATTCGATCCCGAAATTTATCGACAACAAGCACCATCCGCACAAGATCACCTATCTGTGTGAGCAGCTTAAGCCGATTCTGTCCGTTACCTACGGCTGCATCGTCTATCAGGAGCAGGTCATCGAAATTTTCCGCAAGCTCGGCGGCTACTCGCTCGGGCAGGCGGACAATATGCGCCGTGCGATCTCGAAGAAAAAAGAGCAGGTCATCATCGCTGAGCAGAAGGCATTCATTTACGGCGATGCGGAGCGTGGCATTGCCGGTGCAATTGCCAACGGTGTCAGCGAGCAGGTGGCGATGGCGATATATAAGGACATTCTGGACTTTGCAAACTATGCCTTCAACAAGGCACATGCGGTGTGCTATGCAAAAGTTGCTTATGACACGGCTTACCTGAAGTGCCACTATCCCAAGGAATATATGGCGGCGCTTCTGACCTCGGTGCTCGACAACATGACCAAGACCGCAGGCTATATTGCCGACTGCCGCGAGATGGGTATCGAGCTGCTGCTTCCGGATATCAACGCATCCGAGGATACCTTTACCGTCGAGCCAAACGGCATCCGCTTCGGCCTCGGTGCGGTGAAGAACATCGGCAGAGGCCTTATCCGTCAGATGGTGGCCGAGCGCGAGAGAAACGGTCGCTTTACATCATTGGAGGACTTTGCCGAGCGCATGCTGGACTCCGACCTCAATAAGCGTGCGGTGGAGAACATGATCAAGTGCGGCGCAATGGACGGCCTGGGCCTCAACCGTGCGCAGATGCTCTATGCCTACGATATCATCCTGGACGATGTGGCTAAGAACCGCAAGAGCAATATCGCAGGGCAGATGCAGCTGTTTGATATGCTCGGCGGTGGTGAGGATGAGCCTAAGAGCACCATCCCGATCCCGAACCTGCCCGAGCTTCCCAAGAACGACCTCATGCAGATGGAGAAGGAGACCATCGGCCTGTATCTGTCGGGTCACCCGATGGACGAGTACCGCAAGTTGCTCACCGACAGCGGTGCCGTGCCGATCCTCAGGATCATGCAGTCATTTGAAAATGCCGACGGCCATTTCCGTGATGAGCAGATCGTGCGCATTGCGGGCATCATTGAGAGCGTGCGTATGAAAACCACACGGAGCAATTCCATGATGGCCTACGTCGCGCTGGAGGATGACACGGCGGCGATGGAGCTGCTGGTGTTCTCCAATACCATCCGCAAGAGTAGCGAGCTTTTGAAGGAAAACACGCCCGTCGTGATCGAAGGACGGCTCTCTGTGCGCGATGAGAAGGCACCGCAGATGGTCGTCAACGAGATGTGGGCGATCAAGGATGTGGCAAAGCCTGTGCCTAAGAAGCTTTACCTGAAGCTGCCGAGCGAGGGCAGCGTGCAGGATCAGAAAACCAGAATGATCCTGACCATGTTCCCCGGAGATGTTTCCGCCGTGTTATATTTTGCAGACAGCGGTGTCAGACGAGGGACAAAGTGCTCCATTCGACAGGATATGATGGATGAATTGCGTAAGCTTTTGGGCGAAGATGCGGTCGTTTTGAAATAATTTTGCGAAATCATTACAAAACCTCTACACTTTTATTACAATGTATGGTATAATATGTATTTAGGAAAGGAGGCGTACAGATGAAACGCTTGTTTGTATATTTGCTGATTGTGTCGCTATGCGTGAGTCTGTGCGGCTGTTTTCTGGACCCGGCGGAGCAGCTTTACGCGGTGCCGAAGCAATCAGACAGCTTCTACAACCTGCAAAAGAAGATCGAAGCGGTGATGGCCGAGGGCGATGCGTACAGTCCGCCGGTCAACGGTGAGAACCAGCAGGCGGTGCAGATGGCCGACCTCGACGGCGATAAGGAGGACGAGGCGATCGTCTATCTCAAAACCTCGGGCGATAAGCCGCTGTGCATCTGCGTTTTCGACAAAAAAGAGGAGTCATACGAGCTCGCCGCACGGATCGACGGTGTGGGAAATGCCTTCGATCAGGTGCAGTATGTCAAGTTCGATGACCGACCCGGTAATGAGATCGTGGTCGGCCGCAGGATCAGCGACGGTGTGACGCAGGTGCTCAGCGTTCTGACCATCTGCGACGGCACGCTTATTGAGCTGCTCAACACACCGTATTATGAGTTTATCACAGCGGACCTGGATGCTGATGCGCTGCGAGATGTCCTCCTGCTGCATCAGGACAGTGATGTGCAAAACGGCATCGCAGTGTACTACCATTGGGTCGACGGACAGGCTGTGCGTGAGCTTGAGGCGAGTCTCTCCACCCCGGTTTCTGCCATCAAGCGCATCATTGCAGGCAAAATGTGTAAAGGTGTGCCTGCTGTTTTCGTGGCGTCAACTTATAACGAGGGCTTGATCGTGACAGATATCTTTGGCCTGCGCCGTGGGGTGTTTACGAACCTCAGCAAGACGGACGAGACGGTCAAGACTGTGCGCGAATACTATGTTTATAGCTGTGATATTGACAACGACGGCCTCATTGAGCTGCCGAAGCTCATCCCGATGCCTACCATCGATGGCGAAGAGGGCTCGAGCAATCAGGCACTTATCCGCTGGTACAATTTGCTCCTGAGCGGCCACGAGCAGGAGAAGGAGCTGACTTACCACAACTACTCTGATGGCTGGTATCTGAAGATCCCGGAGCATTGGCAGGATAAGATCGCTGTGACGGGACTTACGGCCTTCGGTGGTACGGGCGGTTGCCGCTTTGTCGATGTCAAGAGTGGGCAGACGATCTTCAGCATCGTCTCGGCGGCCAATCAGAATGTGGCGAAAAATGTTGGCAGAGACGGCTGGACACAGCTGACGCAAAAGGGTGAGATCACCTATATGGCGATGCTCTCCGAGGCGGCACAGCTGTATTCCCTGGATATCACGACCCTCAGAGAGATGTTCCACCTCATTCGTGTGGATTGGAACACGGGCGAAACCTAATACCTTTACGGAGGAACGATATGAAGAAAGTATTGATTTTGGAGGATGAGGTCAGTATCCGCAGTTTTGTGGTCATAAACCTCAAGAGAGCAGGCTACGAGGCCATCGAGGCAGGTACCGGCATGGAGGCTTTGGAGAAGCTCAAGGAGCATCCCGACATCGGTGTGGCGATCCTGGATATTATGCTTCCCGATATTGACGGCTTCGAGGTCTGCCGCAACATCCGTGCGAGCAACAAGACCATCGGCATTATTATGCTCACGGCCAGGACGCAGGAGATGGACAAGGTTACGGGCCTGATGACGGGTGCAGATGACTATGTGACCAAGCCCTTCTCTCCGGCAGAGCTGACGGCACGAATCGATGCCCTCTACCGCAGAGTCGGCGGCGGTGCCGATTCTGATCCGGAGATCATCGTGCACGAGCCGTTTACGCTCAACATCCGAAACCGCACACTCGAAAAGGACGGCCACCGCATCAAACTGACGCAGGTGGAGTATTCCATCATCCAGCTGTTTATGCAGAACCCGGGCAGAGCCCTTTCTCGTGAGGACATTCTGACCTCCGTCTGGGGCAGGGACTACGACGGCGAGCTCAAGATTGTCGATGTCAACATCCGTCGTCTGCGCATCAAAATCGAGGACAATACCGCCAACCCGACCTACATCACGACCGTTTGGGGCTTCGGCTACAAGTGGGGCGTATAAGTGTTGCCGTTCCTGAGGCAATGACATATTGATCTGAAAGAGGGGAGAACGATGAAAAAGAATAAAGGCCTGCAGCGTCGCTGGCTGCGCAATACGCTCAGCATCGTTCTTGCCCTGGTGCTTCTGTGCGTAACGGCACTTTCTGTGACCGTTGCGGCCTACTACTACTCGAATATGAAGGCCGGCATGGTTTCCAAGGCACGTACCAGTACAAAATTCTTCGAAACCTATGTCGGACAGAGCTACAATGAGTATTTCCGTTCGTGTGCCAAGTTTACCAAGAACTTTGACGCAAAGGATGTCATGGAGCTGCAGTTTATTGACATGAACCACCGCATCGTGGCATCATCTTATATGAATCTGGCCTCCGCCGTTGCGGTGACGAGCGATATTTCGCAGGCTATTGAAACAAAGACCATCAGCACCTTCACGGGGGAGAATCCTGACACGGGCGAGCGCATTATGGCTGTGTCGAGTCCGCTGATCTATTCCAATGGCGAAGTGATCGGTGTGTTGCGCTATGTCACAAGTCTGCAGAAGGTCGACCGGCAGATCGTGATCTTCAGCTTGACGGTGGCCTTTGTCGGCTTGCTTCTGCTGCTCATCGTCTACATCAGCGGAAGATACTACCTCAAATCCATTCTGGTGCCGGTTTCGGAGATCACCGAGACGGCCAAGCGCATTTCCGCCGGAGGCTACGGTGTGCAGATTCAGCGCAAATTCGATGATGAGATCGGTGAGCTTGCCGACACAATCAACGATATGTCCAACAAGATCAGTCAGTCCGAGAAGATGCAGTCGGAGTTTATGTCTTCGGTCTCTCACGAGCTGAGAACACCGTTGACCGCCATCAGTGGCTGGAGCGAGACGCTTCTGTCTGTCGGTGGCAGTGTGGATTCGGCCGAGGCCAAGCGTGGTCTGAACATCATTGTGCGTGAGGCAAGGAGACTGACCGGCATGGTCGAGGAGCTGCTGGAATTCTCCCGTATGCAGGACGGTCGCTTCACTCTGAATGTTGCGCTCAGCGACATCCGCGCGGAATTTGAGGACACTGTGTTCATGTACGGCTCCCGCCTGGAGCAGGAGAACATCAGCCTGCAATATCTGGACAATGACGACGACATTCCCGAAATCCCCTGCGATACGGCTCGTATGCGTCAGGTGTTTCTGAATATATTGGACAATGCCGCCAAGCACGGTGGCGAGGGGGGGAAGATCACGGCTGAAATGTGCCTGGAAGGCGACATGGTTGTTGTGCGCATCCGGGACTTTGGCCCCGGCATCCCCGAAGAGGAGCTGCCTTTGGTAAAGAAACGCTTCTACAAGGGCTCCTCAAAGGCAAGAGGAAGCGGCATCGGCCTTGCGGTCTGCGAGGAGATCGTTTCCATGCACAACGGCTCTCTGGAGCTGACAAATGCGGAGGACGGTGGCACACTTGTGACCATCTGCCTGCCGAAAGGATGAGGAAATTATGGCAAAGAAAAAATGTTGCGATGAAAAATTCAAAACTATGATCGGCGGTCAGGCGCTCATCGAGGGCATCATGATGCTGGGCCCGGAGAAGAGCGCGACTGTCGTGCGGGCCAAGGATGGCATCCATACCAAGGTCGAGGACAGAAAGCCGCCCAAGAAAGGCTTTTCGCTGAAAAAGATTCCGCTTGTCCGTGGCGTGTTCAATTTCTGTACGTCCATGAAGGTTGGCATCAAGGCCATGATGTATTCGGCCAACTTCTTCATGGACGACGATGACGATCAGCCGGCACAGAAGCAGTCGAAATTTGACGCATGGCTGGAGCGGAAGCTCGAAAGTGAGAAGGCACAAAGCGTTCTCGTCACGATTGCGCTTGTCCTTGGAATGCTGATGTCGGTTGGTCTGTTTATCGTGCTGCCGTCGATTATCGGCTCGGTGCTCGGCAACTGGGTGCACAATGAGGTCGTGCTCTACCTTGTCGAGGGTGTAGTCAGAATTTTTATCCTGCTGGCATATATGTATCTGATCTCGAAGATGAACGATATGAAGCGTGTGTTTGCCTACCACGGCGCTGAGCACAAGACCATCCGCTGCTACGAGGCAAAGCTTCCTCTGACGGTGGAAAATGTCCGCAGGCAGACCCGTTTGCATCCGCGCTGCGGCACGAGCTTCCTGTTTGTGGTGCTGTTTATTTCGATTCTGGTGTTCTCGGTGGCATCGATCCTGCTCAAGCCGATCACACCCGATTTTGACTCTGCAATTCTCGATGCGCTGGTGCGCATTGGCTTGAAGCTGCTGCTTCTGCCGATCGTCGTGGGCATTGCCTATGAGTTCAACCGACTTGTCGGCCGCTATGATAACTGGCTGACAAGAGCGCTCTCCGCGCCCGGAATGTGGCTGCAGTATATTACGACAAATGAACCCGATGATGAGATGATCGAGGTTGGCATCGAGGCACTGAGCCTCGTGCTGCCCGAGCAGGAGGGCACCGATCAATGGTAAAAAAGTATGCCGATCTGTATCTGGATGCAAGACGCGCACTGCTGCTGACCGAGGGTGAAAATGCCTCCAATGTGGCACGGGAGCTGGTGTGCGCCGCCTCGGGCAAAACGGCCGAGCAGCTGATCACGCATCGTGAGCACTATGCTTCTGATGAGGTCATCGAGCTGACGGAATCGTTTGTTGAGCGTTATATCAAGGGCGAACCGATGCCCTATATCCTGGGTCAGTGGGATTTTTACGACATGACCCTGACGGTCACCCCCGATGTCCTGATTCCCAGGGATGATACGATGGTCGTGACCGAGCTTGCCATCAAGAAGGCGGTGTTTCTGGAACAGAATCCCCGCATTCTGGATCTTTGCACAGGCAGCGGCTGCATCGGCCTGGCGATTGCCAAGCGCTTCAAGGATGCCCGAGTGACGCTGGCAGATCTGTCGCAGGCGGCCTTGCGTGTGGCAAAGCGCAATGCGCAGGATCTCAAGCTCAACGGCCGTGTCAGCTGCATTCAGCTCGATGTGATGCGGCCGGCGCAGGACTTCCTCGGTAAATTCCATTTGATCGTCTCCAATCCGCCCTATGTCACTCATGCGGAAATGGAGAAGCTTCCTGCCTCTGTGCGCGATTTTGAGCCGCATATGGCACTCGACGGTGGCGAGGACGGCCTGGATTTCTATCGCGCGATCGTGAAAAACTATGCCTCCGCCCTGGTACCGAACGGCTTTATCTGCTTCGAGATCGGCATGGGTCAGGAGAAGGCTGTTTGCCAAATCCTGGAAGAAAATGGCTTTGAAATTCTGGAACAACGCAGAGATACCGCATATATTATTCGGGCGATTCTTGCCCAAAAAAGAGAGGATGTTTGATTATGGCCAAGAGTAAAGGCACTTATGAGGCACCGTCCCCCGCAGAGGATAAGAAGAAGGCTTTGACGACCGCTCTGCATCAGATTGAGAAGAACTATGGCAAGGGTGCCGTGATGCGTCTGGGCGATCGTCCTGAGATGAATATTGATGCGATCCCGACAGGCTCTCTGGCACTTGATGCAGCCCTCGGAATCGGTGGCCTGCCCCGTGGAAGAATCATTGAGATCTATGGACCGGAATCGTCCGGTAAGACCACCCTGGCCCTTCACGTTCTGGCTGAGGCACAGAAGCGCGGCGGCGAGGTCGCCTTTGTCGATGCGGAGCACGCACTCGACCCGACCTATGCAGCGGCCATCGGTGTGGATATCGATTCTATGCTCGTCTCTCAGCCGGATCACGGCGAACAGGCGCTGGACATCACCGAGGCGCTGGTGCGCTCGGGCGCACTGGATGTCGTGGTCGTGGACTCTGTTGCAGCGCTGACTCCCCGTGCTGAGATCGAGGGCGAGATGGGGGATGCCTTTGTCGGTGTGCAGGCTAGACTCATGTCGCAGGCTCTGCGTAAGCTGGCCGGCACGGTTGCCAAGACCAACTGCATTGTAATCTTTATCAACCAGCTTCGTATGAAGATCGGTGTCATGTATGGAAACCCCGAGACCACTACCGGCGGCAATGCGCTGAAGTTCTATTCCTCCGTCCGTCTGGATGTCCGTAAGGTCGAGGCGATCAAGGATGGCGGCAACATCATTGGAAACCGTACCCGTGTCAAGGTCATCAAGAACAAGGTTGCGCCTCCCTTCCGTGAGGCTGTGTTTGATATTGTTTACGGCGAGGGCATATCCCGCTACGGCGAGCTGTTGGATATGGCTGTCGAGATGGAGCTGGTGACCAAATCCGGCAGCTGGTTCTCCATCGGTGAAGAACGCATTGGTCAGGGCCGTGACAATGCCAAGACCTATATCCAGGAGCGCCCGGAGCTTGCTGATGAGCTCGAGGCGAAGGTGAGAGCACATTTGGCTGAAATGCAGAATCTGCGCAAGCCTTCTGCAGCACCGGCAAGCAAGGCCGTAGACATTTCGGCTGACGATTTTGATGAAGATTAAGGCGATTGAGTCCACACGCTCGCCGCAGGGCAAGCTTCGTCTGCGCTTTGAAGACGACAGCACGATGCTGGTTCTGCCTTCGGTGATCGCGGAGCTCGGCCTTTACGAGGGGATCGAGATCCCGGATGCGGCGATGGAGTCTGTACTGGCAACCGCTGCAGAGGCCTCGACCAAGGAACGCGCCGTGCGCATCATTGCCGCCACGCCTGTGACGCAACGGGAGCTGTATCACCGCCTGGTTCAGAAGGGCGAGAGCGAGGAAAATGCACAAAAGGCGATTGATTGGCTTCTGGAGCTGCGGCTTCTGGATGATCGGGCGGTTGCCTGCAGTGTGGTGCGCTCCGGCATCGCCAAGGGCTACGGCGAGGCGCGTATCAAGCAGATGCTGTTTGAAAAGCGTGTGCCGAAAGAGCTTTGGCAGGAGGCACTTGAGCAGATTCCGCCGCAGGACGATGCCATCGACTCGTTCCTGCAGAAGCGTTTTCGGGGAAAGATTCCCGACCGCGCCGAGTGTAGGCGTGCCACAGATGCGCTTTTGCGGCGCGGACATCGCTGGAGCGATATAAAATCCGCATTGGGGCGTTACGCGCCCGATGAAGAGTTTGAAGATTAGGAAAAGAGGTTGGATTATGGGCAAGCGGATTGGGATGATTTCCCTTGGCTGTGCCAAAAATCAGGTCAATGCTGAGCAGATGCTCTTTCTTCTGCAGGAAGCCGGCTACGAGCTTTTGAACGACGTGGACGGCGCGGATGTTGTGATCATCAACACCTGCGGCTTTATCGATTCGGCCAAGAGTGAGGCAATTGACAATATTCTCGCCATGGCTGCACTGAAGGCCGAGGGCGTGATCGGCAAAATTCTGGTCACCGGATGCCTTTCACAGCGCTACCAAGACGAAATCCTGCAGGAACTGCCGGAGGTCGATGGCGTGTTAGGCACGGGCAGCTATCACCGCATCGTTCCCGTGGTCGAGCAGCTGCTGGCCGATCAGACGGTCAGCGAATTTGGCGATATCCATGCCCCGATAGACGAGATTGGCCGTGTGCTGACCACACCGCCCCATTATGCGTACTTAAAGATCGCTGAGGGCTGCGACAATCACTGCTCTTATTGCGTGATCCCGTCCCTGCGCGGCAAATTCCGCAGCAGAAGCATGGACGATTGCCTCTGCGAGGCACGGACGCTGGCGGCCGACGGGGTTAAGGAACTCATCGTTGTTGCGCAGGATACCAGCCGCTACGGCATCGACCTGTATGGTGAAAGAAAGCTCCCCGAGCTTCTGCGTGAGCTGTGCAAGATCGAGGGACTGCACTGGATCCGCGTGCACTATCTCTACCCCGACGAGATGACGGATGAGCTGATCGATGTAATCGCCTTCGAGTCGAAGATTGTCAAGTACATGGACATTCCCATTCAGCACGTCAATGACTTGATCCTCAAGAAGATGAACCGTCGCGGCAACCGCCGTGAGCTCGACGAGCTGTTTAGAAAGCTGCGCGAGAAAATGCCTGATGTTGTAATCCGCACGAGCATCATCTGCGGTCTTCCTTATGAGGGCGAGGCCGAGTTTGAGGAGCTTTGCACATGGCTCAAGGAACAGAAACTCGAGCGTGTCGGCGCCTTTGCTTTCTCACCCGAGGAGGGAACGGCGGCTGCAAAGATGCCATATCCCGAGGCCGAGCTGGCACAGCATCGCGCTGAGATCGTCAATGAGCTGCAGTCGCGCATCATGGACGAATACAATGAAAGACGAATCGACACTGTGATGGAGGTTCTGTGTGAGGGCTACGACGATGAAAACGAGGCCTACTTCGGCAGAACCTATGCCGATTCCCCGGACATCGACGGCCGTGTGTTGTTTACCGCCGAGCAGACAGTGAAGGTTGGAAGCTTTGTTCCCGTTCGCATCACCGATGTGATCGACGGAGAACTGTGTGGTTATGCCGAGGAGGAAACGCTATGACGACTGCAACGAAGTTTACATTAGTGCGTATTTTTATGATACCTCTGTTTATGGTCTGTATGTACATCAGTGAGACGAACGATATCATGCGCTATGTGTCGTTGGCAGTGTTTGGCATTGCGAGTCTGACGGACTTGGTCGATGGCCATATTGCGCGCAAGTATAACCAGGTGACGGATTTGGGCAAGTTCCTGGATCCTCTGGCCGATAAGGTGCTGGTTTTGGCGGCGATGGCAATGTTCTGCGAGTGGGGGATGTTCCCTGCGTGGGCGCTCATGATCGTTCTGGTGCGCGAATTTGCCATCAGCGGTCTGCGCATGGTCGCTTCGGGCAAGGGTACTGTGATCGCAGCCGGCTGGTCGGGCAAGGTCAAGACGGCCGTCACGATGGCAGGTCTTTGCATTATGCTGCTGCTGCGTGCGAATCTGTGTGTCGACCTTTTGGGCGGCGAACTGATTCGGGTGATCAATTGGGTCGTCATCGCAGCCATTGCTGCAACGACGCTCTACTCCGGTGTGGAATACTTTGCCCAAAACGGCAAGGTGCTTGTTGATAACCAATAATGCTACAAACGCTCCCTTAAGCGGGAGCGTTTCAGAGTGTCAAAAAAGTCGCCAATCGTCAAAATGCAAATTTTTGGCGGTTGGCGATCTGTGTTCAAATAAGCGATTGCGAACGTATCTCCGATACAGCAAAAAAGCACTTCAAATGCTTGCTGCGCAAGGCATTTTGACTTACATCGCAAACCGAGATCTACCGTACCATCGTACGCCGACGAACTCGGTTTGCTCGTCTTGCCGCCTTTTTGAACTCTGACAGTCTGTCGAAAATCAAGTTTTTCGACAGACTGAAACGCTCCCTTAAGCGGGAGCGTTTGTTTTGCGAGCGGAAATGCATTTTTTCCTTGACACAAAAGGCGGTATTTGGTAATATAATAAGAGTGAAATAGCACAATGAATGGGAAGAGTAGCGCAAGGGAAGCCTCAGAGAGCATCTGTCATCGGCTGGAAGCAGGTGCGGCGGAAACTGTGTGAAGTGCGCCCGGGAGTGCAGGGGAGACCCACGAAAAGTGATAAATCAGAGTGGAACCGCGACTTTATGCCGCCTCTGGAGCAATCCGGAGGCGGTTTTTGTCATATTTCGACTCGCTGTGCAAATTCCGATTTTGCTGTCTGTTGTTGCACGGCCACGGTAGGGTTGAGGCATGCCTCAACCGGCAGAAACAGACCCGTATTCGCAGTCGCTTCCGGCAAAATCGTAGCGATTTCCGACGGTAGGGGCATGCCCCTACCCTACAACGAAATACGAAATCAGGGCGATAAATCGGAAATTTATCGAATGGTTGTGCAAGTGCTGTGGTAGGGAACGGCCATGGCCGTTCCAATCGTATGTGCCGAAAATTTTTGAAAAAACGAAACCTTTTCCCGTAAGGAGCGGTTATGACAGCTCCCTACAGACGAAATGCGAACTTACCTTGAATATTGGGGGGAAACAGATGCGATTAAGAGAAACTCTGGAGGCTTATCAGCGCAATGACCCGGCCTCACGCAGCAAATTTGAAATTTTTTGGTTATACAACGGCCTGCATGCGCAAATCTATTACCGTGTTGCGCACTGGTTTTACACGCATAAAATGAAATTCATCGGACGATGGATCTCGCAATTTGCACGGCGTAGAACGGGTGTGGAGATCCATCCGGCTGCGACGATCGGCCGCCGCCTGGTCATCGACCACGGTACGGGTATCGTCATCGGTGCGACGGCCGAAATTGGCGACGACTGCCTGATCTATCAAGGTGTGACGTTGGGCGGCACCGGTACAAAGCAAGGGAAACGACACCCGACCCTCGGGAACAATGTCATGGTCGGCTGCGGCGCGAAGGTTTTGGGACCGTTCAAAGTTGGTGACAATGCCCGAATTGCGGCGAATTCCGTCGTTTTGAAGGAGGTTCCGCCCAATTCCACGGTCGTTGGTGTCCCAGGTAGAGTCGTTAGGATCAACGGCGAGAAGCTCGACCACATCCACACACCTGACCCGATCCGCGCGGAGCTGGATTACCTGAACGAAAGATTAAAAAAACTCGAAGAACAATTGGAGGAAAAATAAATGTATCTGTACAATTCACTAAGCCATAAGAAGGAGCTGTTTGTTCCCAATCATCCCGACATCGTCAAGATGTACACCTGCGGCCCGACGGTCTATCACTATGCACACATCGGCAACCTGCGCAGCTATATCATGGAGGATGTCCTGGAGAAGGCACTGCGTTACCTCGGATACAATGTCAAGCGCGTCATGAACATCACCGACGTCGGCCATCTGGCTTCGGATGCCGACACGGGCGAGGATAAGATGCTCAAGGGCGCAAAGCGTGAGAACAAGACAGTCATGGACATCGCCAAGTTCTATACCGATGCCTTCTTTGCTGATTGCGCAAAGCTCAATATCAAGACCCCCGATGTGGTCGAACCTGCGACCAACTGCATCGACGAGTATATCCACATGGTCGAGACGCTGCTGCAGAAGGAATATGCCTATTTTGCAGGCGGAAATGTCTATTTTGACACCTCGAAGCTGGAAAAATACAATGTTTTCTTCGATCATAAGGAAGAGGATCTGGAGGTCGGTGTGCGTGAGGGTGTCGAGGAAGACTCGAACAAGCGCAACAAGAACGACTTTGTTCTGTGGTTCACCAAGTCGAAGTTCGAAGATCAGGCTCTGAAGTGGGACTCTCCGTGGGGTGTCGGCTATCCCGGCTGGCACATCGAGTGCTCCTGCATCTCCATGAAGCATCTGGGCGAGGATATGGACATCCACTGCGGAGGTATCGACAATGCCTTCCCGCATCACACCAACGAAATTGCGCAGTCCGAGGCGTATCTGGGCCATAAGTGGTGCAACTACTGGTTCCATGTCCACCATCTCAACACCGAGGGTGGAAAGATGTCGAAGTCCAAGGGCGAATTCTTGACGGTTTCTTTGCTCGAGGAAAAGGGCTACGATCCGCTGGTTTACCGTCTGTTCTGCCTGCAGAGTCACTATCGCCGCAACCTGGTATTCTCCTGGGAGAACCTGGAAAATGCAAAGGTTACCTATGAAAAGCTGATCGCCAAGATCGCCACGCTCGAAGAGGGTGGCGAGGTTGAGTCAGAGGCCTTTGCAGCGCTCAAGCAGCGCTTTGAGACCGCTCTGAACGGTGATCTCAACACCTCGTTGGCAATCACTGCTGTTTACGATGTTCTGAAGGCCAAGACCAACGACGCAACGAAGCTTGCTGCGCTGAACGACTTTGACTATGTTCTGGGTCTGGATCTTTTGAAGGCAGCCAAGCGTTTGAGTGAAGCGCAGCCGAAGGATGAGGTCGATCCCGAGATCGATGCCCTCGTTGCTGCAAGAACGGCCGCCAAGAAGGAGAAGAACTGGGCTGAGGCCGACCGCATCCGTGACGAACTCAAGGCTCGTGGGATCGAGATCATAGACACACCGCAGGGCACGAAGTGGAAGAGAGTATGAAGCTTCTGATTTTGGACGGCAACAGCGTCATCAACCGTGCCTTCTACGGCGTTCGGCCGCTGACAACACGGGACGGTCTGTTTACCAATGCGATCTACGGATTTTTGAATATTTTGCAGAAGGTCGAGCAGGAGGAGAAACCCGATGCGCTGTGCGTTGCCTTCGACCTGCACGGCCCGACCTTCCGCCACCTGAAATATGACGGCTACAAGGCTACCCGACACGGTATGCCCGATGAGCTTGCCATGCAGATGCCCGTGATGAAGCAGGTGCTGTCGGCTATGAACATTCCGATCTATGAATGTCAGGGCTGGGAGGCAGATGACATCATCGGCACGGCGGCAAAGATTTGCGGCCAAAATGGCTGGCAATGCGTGATCCTGACGGGTGACCGTGACAGCCTGCAGCTGGTTGACGAGCATATCACGGTCAAGCTCGTGCGCACACAGGGCGGTCAGACGATGACGCAGAATTATACACCACAGGTCTTTTTTGACGAATACAAGATGGAGCCGATTCGCCTGATCGACCTGAAGGCGCTCATGGGCGACAGCTCTGACAACATCCCCGGTGTGGCAGGTGTCGGCCCGAAGACGGCGACCGATCTGCTCTTAAAATATGGGTCGCTCGACGGTGTCTATGAGAATCTGACGCCGCAGAATATGAAGGGCAAGCTTTTTGAAAAGCTCGAAAATGGCAAGGAGAATGCCTACCTTTCCTATGATCTGGCGACCATCCGCTGTGATGCGCCGATCGAGTTTTCGCCGCAGGAGAACCTGCGCAAGGAGCCGAAACGCAAGGAACTGCACGATCTTTTCATGCGCCTGGAGTTCCAGAAGCTCATCGACCGCTACCATCTGCGTGGCGCAGAGCTGGAAGAGGAATCTGAAGAGGTGACCTTTGTACCGTGCCGGTGCGAGGATGCGACCTTGTGCGATGCGCTTTTGAAGGAGTTTTCCGAGGCGGCGTACGTGTCGATTTTGGTCGACGGAGAGACGGTGCTCGTGCATCACAATGGCAGAAGCTACCGTTTTGCAGGCATGGATGAGCGACTCTTTGCCGACAAGATCAAAAAGGTAACGCACAATGCAAAGCCGCTTATGCGCAGACTCCTGGAGCTGGGAAAACAAGCCGAAGGTTTTATTTTTGATACTGCCGTGGCAGCCTATCTTTTGGACGCTACGAGGGGGAAATATGAGCTGCTGCAGGTCACGAGCGACTATCTGCATACGGCCAGCGACGGTGTGTCCGCAGTCGATGCGCTCTATCCCATCCTGCGAGAAAAGCTCAAGGCGCAGGGAGTGGAGCAGCTTTATTACGACATTGAGTTTCCATTGTGCTATGTTTTGGCCCAAATGGAGGCCGATGGTGTGCGTGTGGATCAAAATGCGCTGGCCGGATTTGGCACGATGCTCACCGAGCGGATCTGTGCCTGTGAAAGGCTGATCTACGGCTATGCGGAGAGCGAATTCAACATCAATTCCCCCAAGCAGTTGGGCGAGCTCCTCTTTGAGAAGCTGGGGTTGCCAACCGTCAAGAAGACGAAAAGCGGCTACTCGACGAATATCGAGGTTTTGGAAAAGCTGCGTGACAAGCACCCGATCATTCAGGCGATCATGGATTACCGTATGCTGACCAAGCTCAATTCGACCTATGTTGAGGGACTGCAGAAGGTTATTTCCGCCGATGGGCGCATCCACACAACCTTCCAAAACACCGTCACTGCGACAGGCAGACTCTCCTCGACAGAGCCAAATTTGCAAAACATTCCTGTGCGCACCGAGCTCGGCAGCGAGCTGAGAAAGATGTTCGTGCCGCAGGAGGACTGGGTTTTGGTCGATGCCGACTACAGTCAGATCGAGCTGCGTGTCCTGGCGCATATTGCAAACGACCGCCATATGCGCGAGGCCTTCCTTTCGGGCGAGGATGTGCACAGCGTGACGGCCTCTCAGGTGTTTGGCGTGCCAATCGAGAATGTCACTCCGCTCATGCGCCGCAATGCCAAGGCGGTCAATTTCGGCATCGTCTACGGCATTTCAGAGTTTTCCTTGGCGCAGGATATCGGTGTCAGCCGTTACGAGGCAAAGGCCTATATTGAAAGCTATCTGGCCAAATACGCAGGGGTCAGAGAGTATATGCGCTCTATTGTGGAAACGGCCAGGGAGCAGGGCTTTGTCTGTACGACATTTGGCAGACGCAGATACATTCCCGAGATCAAGAGCAGCAATTTCAACGTCCGATCGGGTGCAGAGCGCATTGCGCTGAATACACCCATTCAGGGAACGGCTGCCGACATCATCAAGCTGGCCATGGTGCGTGTGTTCCATGCGCTGCGTGAGCAGGCGTTGCAGGCAAGACTTATCCTGCAGGTACACGATGAACTCATTGTCGAATGTCCTGCCTTCGAGGCCCAGAGCGTGATGGACATCGTGACAAAGGCGATGGAGGAGGCTGTTTCGCTCTCGGTGCCGCTGATCGCCGAGGCAAAAATGGGAGAAAGCTGGTATGATGCAAAATGATCGTGAGGATGAACGAGAGCCATGTGGCGCAGATTGCCAAGATGGAGAAACTCTGTTTTTCCGATCCGTGGAGCGAACGCTCCATCGCATCGGAGTTGGAAAATTCCCTGAGCTTGTGGCTGGTCTATGAGCAGGAGGAAAGAGTGCTTGGCTATATCGGCTCGCAGAGTGTGCCGCCAGAGAGTGATATGATGAATCTGGCGGTCCTGCCCGAGGCGCGAAAGCAGGGAATTGCACAGGCCTTGGTTTGTGAATTGATCCGACTTTTGCACAGTGAGGGCAGCGAAAGTCTTACTTTGGAGGTCAGGGTGTCAAATCTGCCTGCAATCTCACTTTACACCAAGCTGGGCTTTGAAATGGTCGGTAGACGACCGGGATATTATGTAAACCCGAAAGAGGACGCTCTCATTATGAGAAAGGAGCTTTGATATGCTGATACTGTCTGTGGAATCTTCTTGTGATGAGACTGCGGTTGCCGTTGTGAAGGACGGCCGTGAGGTGCTTTGCGACTGCATTGCCTCACAGGTGGAGTTGCATCGTATTTATGGCGGTGTGGTGCCGGAGATCGCCTCACGCAAGCACATTGAGGCAATCTATGGCTTGGCCGATCAGGCCCTTGCGAAGGCAAATGTGACGCGCGAGGACATCGATGCCATCGCAGTGACCTATGCGCCCGGCCTCATCGGTGCGCTGCTCGTGGGCGTGAATTTTGCCAAGGCAGCGGCCCTGGCGTTGGATAAGCCGCTCATTCCCGTGCACCATATCCGTGGGCACATTGCTGCAAATTATATCGCCTATCCTGATCTCAAGCCGCCATTTTTGTGTCTTGTCGTCTCGGGTGGACACACGATGCTCGTCGATGTCAAGGATTATACAGAAATGGAAATTTTGGGTTCGACACGGGACGATGCAGCCGGAGAATGCTTCGATAAGGTTGCAAGAATGCTGAATATGCCCTATCCGGGCGGTGCAGCACTGGATAAAGCGGCAAAATCGGGCGATGAGGAGCGTTATCCTCTGCCGAGTCCCAAGCTTTCGGGCAATCCTTTGGATATGTCCTTTTCGGGCTTGAAGACAGCTGCGGTCAATCTCATCCACAACACGAGGCAAAAAGGGGAGGAGGTTGCCGTGAGTGATTTGTGCGCAGGCTTCTCCAAGGCGGTTAGCCGGATGCTCATACCGCGCACGATGATGGCTCTGGATCAGACGGGGTATCGGACGCTCGCTGTGGCCGGCGGCGTTGCCGCAAACAGCCGCATTCGAGCAGATCTGACGCGTGAGTGTGAAAAGCGCGGTGTGCGTCTGTGCCTGCCGCCGCTGTCGCTATGCGGTGACAATGCCGCCATGATCGGCGCGCAGGGATATTATGAATATCTAAGTGGAAATTTGGCCGATCAGACGCTCAATGCCTATGCCACCAAGACGCTCGAGGGTGAGCGGTTGTGAGGAAGAAAAAATGCAGGATGCAATGCCGCATCTTGCATTTTTTTGTCACAAATGTTGTTGTGAAATTTACCACAAAAATACATTATGTAAACCAAAATTACACTTTTCCGAAAGAAAGAACTTCATTTGCGGGATATGGGATTTTTGGTCGAAATTCCTCGAAACTTTGCAATTCAAAGGGATTCGCCTGTGCAAAAAACTGTGCATAATGTTGATAACTTTGCTGAATGTGCAGTAAAATTATGATTATTGTTAACCTGCGTAAAATGACGGAGTCGATTTTTTCGTTTTTTTGACAGCAAGAAAAGCGTCATCCCGCAATGAGGCGATGCTCATGCGAGGCTGCACAAAGTGCGCAAAATAAATTCCGATTTTGCTGTTTGTTACTGCACAAGCATGGTAGGGTTGAGGCATGCCTCAACCGGCAGAACCAGGCCCGTATTCGCAGTCGCTTCACGGCGAAAGCATAGCGATTGCCGCCGGGCGGGGCATGCCCCTCCCCACAGTGTAAAACGATAACCGCACCGATAAATCGGAATTTGCGTGGATATGAAAAAAGCATCCGCGGAAAGTCTTTGCTTTCGCGGGTGCTTTGTATCATACACGGAATCGGCGAGCGTAGCCGCATTTCCTGCACAACTCTTCCACGGCATGATGGTTTGTGAAGCCGTCGTAGATGGCCTTGGCACGGGGAGAGGCGAGGATCTCGTCCATGTCTTGCGTGAGAAGATTTCCGAGTGCGAGATCGCCTTCGTGATCCAGGCAGCATGGCACGACCGTGCCGTCGCACAAGATGCCGATCTGGTCCCGCAGCGCATAGCAAAAGAGCTGTTTGCCGCCCTCAGCCGCCTGCAGGTCAGGCCAATCGAATTTCTTTCCATGCTCAAGGTAAATCCGCTCGCCGATACGGATGCCGCGTCGCTCGGAGACCCATTCGTCGGGGAAATACCGATGAAGCTGCTCCAAGATCGCTTGGTTTCTTTCGTCGCTGCCGCCCTCGTTCCAAAGCCGATAGGAGACGATGCAGTGTCCCTGCGCCGCCTGACCGAAGGAAAAGGCTTCGTGCAAATATGTCTCAAACGGAACCTGTGCATCGTTTGCCTCAAACGAATGCAGGGAAACATTCACACCGTGCACGGCAGGACTTTGCAGCAAAAGTGCCTGCTGCTTTGCAAGCAGTGTGCCGTTGGTCGTCAGGATCACACGGAACCCCTGCTGACCTGCAAGGGCCAGATACTTCTCCAACATCGGGTGGCACAGAGGCTCGCCCATCAGATGGAAATACAGAAAATCACTGTAAGGACGCAGCTTATCAAGCAGGAGGGAAAACTCTTCCTCCTGCATCAGCCGCGCAGGCCGCCTAGTACCGGGACAAAAGGTACATTTTAGGTTGCAGATGTTGGAAATCTCAAGATAAATCTTTCGAAAACGCATATCGTCTCTCCGCTCAGCGCAGCAGATTCTCGCCGGGAAGCATATCGACAGCGCCGCTGGCAGAGAAATAGGCATCGAGAATGGGGCGTGCGATGTGGCCGAGGTTACCACCCTGTGCGCCCTTTTCCAAATAAATGGTGATGGCGATCTGTGGATCGTCTGCAGGGGCGAAGATGACGAAGGATGCGTTGTCCGAACCGCCGGAGCCGTGCTCAGCAGTACCCGTTTTGGCGCAAACCGATACGGGATAGTTGTAAAACAGACTGTAGGACGTGCCGATGGGGGAATTGGTTGCCATTTTCATGCCATCGATGCAGGCCTGATAAGCCTTGTCGGAGATGGCCAGTTGGCTGGCTACGGTCGGTGTGTTTTCAAACAGCAGTTCCTGATAATCGTTGGAGATGACGCGGCGCAGGAAGGTGGCTTCGTAGCGGGTGCCCTTGTTTGCCAGAGCGCAGATATAAGAGCAGATCTGCATCGGAGTGAAGCGGTTTTCTGACTGGCCGATGGCAGCCGAGACGGTGTCGCCGCCGTACCAGTACTGGCTTTCACCGTCATAGAGCTCCTTCTTTGTCTCAGCGTTGGCGCGACGACCGACGGACTCGTAGAGCTCCACGCCGGTGTGCTCACCGAGGCCGAGTGATTTGGAAACATTGTCGATGGCATCCATGCCGGTCATCCATGCCGCTTCGTAGAAATAATAGTTACACGAAACTGCCAGAGCTTCCATGACATTGATGCTGCCGTGCGTCATGCCTTGCGTCGTCCAAAGCATACAGCGCGGATAATAGGCAACATCCTTGAAGCGATCGTAGATACCCTTATCGTAAATATAGGTATGCGGCTCGATTGCACCGGAGTCAATGGCAGCAACGGTGGTGACCATCTTGAAAATGGAGCCGGGAGGGTAGGGTGCCTGAAGCGCACGGTTGTAAAGAGGATCGAAATCCTGCTCCAAAATGCTGTTATAGTTTTCAAAATAGGTGCTCAGATCATAAGTCGGATAACTGCAGCAGGCGAGAACCTCGCCGGTTTTGACGGACATCACGACTACCGCACCACCCTCGACATCCTTGCCACTGTCGGTGCCGTTCAGGCCGTTTTCACGCAGATTCAGAACCATATCTTCCAGACCATCCTCTGCTAGCTGCTGCAGATTCAGGTCAATGGTGAGCTCGACATTGTTACCTGCGATCGGCTCTTCGACATAGGACTCCTCCAGGATGGTTCCTTCTTCCGAAATGGTGGTCTTCAGAAGGCCGTCTGTGCCGTGCAATTCCAGCTCAAAGGCCTCTTCCAGACCCGTCTTGCCGACATAAGCATCCATGGTATAGTCGTGATTCTTGTAGGTCTCCCACTCCTCGGCATTCATCAGGCCGATGTAGCCGAGAATATGGGCGGCATAATCGGTGTTATACACACGGGTAGTCGTTGTGTTCACGACGACACCGGGGGTGTTGAGCTCTGTCAGAGAGGCCAGATCCGATGCGTTGACATCGTTCAGAAGGGTGTAGATCGGCAAATTGGTGGTGTAACGCAGATGCAGCTCATAGCGCAGCGAAATGACACGACGCGCCTCAGCCTCTGTCCAGGTGTCGGGGATGTTGTAGCGATCCTTCAGATAACGAACGAGCTGCGGTGCAGAGATGTCGGTGTCCCACTCTCGTTCGATCAGGAAGTCCGTGAAATAGCCGTTCCATTTGGAAGAAAACTGATCTGTGATATAACGATAAGGCTTTTCCTTGGTGACGGGCAGATGGTCGATGAATTCCAGACCCAGACTGTCGCACATATTTGCAAGCTTTCTGAGCGACTCGTTGGGGTCAGAAGAATTGAACAGTACCTCGTTGACGATGGACAGACTGAAGGCTGCCTGATTGCCGACCAGAACGGTGCCGTTGCGGTCGAGAATCTGCCCTCTTGCCGCAGGAATGCGGGTATAATAAGTTGTTGCACCCGGCGGCAGGGCATCGTTGTCCTGCGCCTTAGTGATCTGAATGTTGTACATCGTGCCCAGGAAAATACCGAGCATGACCACGATCAGCGCCATCAGCGCACCGACGCGAACCGAAAATTTATGTTGATTCATACGGATCTCCGATTTGATGGATTTTCTTCACAAGCCAATAAAACAGCGGTTGTGTCAGCATGGACAGCGCAACGCAGGGCAGAAGCTTCTGGATAAACAAGGATGGGTGCATTGCGCTTGTGAGATATTTGAATACGAAAATGATGCAGTGCAGGGTAAAATGTGTGGCAGCCGTCATCAGGAAAACGGTGAGGAAGCGGTTGGTAAGAAGGCTGCGGCACAGGATGCTGCACATGATGGGCAGCACGGTCAACACGGCAATGGTGATGCTGCCGCTGTCGGCCCCCGACAAAAACCAGAACAGACTGGTCCACAGAGCAAACCAGCCGCCGCTCTGCGGCCCCTCGCGCATACACACACAGGTGATAACGATGGGGATAAAATCGGGCACGATGCCGAAAATGGGACGGTCTGCAAGCACGACGGTCTGCAGCATCATCGCAAGCAGGAATATCAGCGCATAGAGCGTCCAACGCAAAATGTGCAGCCACTGCCGCGGGGTAATATAGAGCTTATCGAGCATTGCTGCACCCTCCTTTGTTAATCACTGATGAATTGCGTGATGACAAACACCTGCTCGAGGTTGTCAAACGAGGTGGCAGGACGCAGTACAGCATACTTGGAGATACCCGTTTCGTCAAAGCCTGCATCTTCGATGTAGCCGAGGATCAGACCCTTTGGGTAGACGGTCGAACCGGTGGTAACGACCTGGTCGTTGTTGCGCAGAACGGCTTCGTTGGGCAGATAATTCATACGGAGCTTTCCCTCATTGCCGGTGATATACGAGCCCTGCACAACGCCCGTGCTTCCGGAGGAGGCCACGGAGGCGCTGATTTCCAAAGAGGTATCAAGGATGGTGGTGACGGTGGCCCAGTTCGATCCGACCTGCGTGATCAGACCAATGACCTGAGAATTTTCCGTCACGACGACCATACCGGTATCGAGACCTGCATTGGTACCTTTGCCGATGGTGAAGCTGCTTTTCCAGTTCGAGGAATCCCACGCAATGACATAGGCTGCCGTGAACTGGTAGTCCACATGCTCCTCGCTGAGCTTCAGCAGCTCACGCAGACGCTCATTTTCACGCTGCAGCGAGTCGGCACTTCTGACATCGTCCTCCATCTGTGCAATGCGCTCGAGGAGGTAGGCATTTTCTGCCTCCAACGATTCATACTTGAAAATATAATCATAATAACGCTCGACCTGACGGGTGATCGCCTTCACACCGCCACGAATGGGCGAGAGAACCGATTGCACCGCACGCTCTGCCCAGGTGACGCCGAACAGCGCCGATATGATCGAGGTTGCGACGGAAAGAATGACCGCCAAAAGCAGGATCAGCTTTACACGGCCGTTTAACAGCTTTTTCAAACGATCACCTCAAGAGCCAAGTAATTTTACACCGAGCTTTCGTAAAATAGTCGAAAGCGTGCATACGGGAAGTCCCATGACGTTGTAGAAATCTCCGTCGATGCCGACGATGAACATGGCAGCCAGACCCTGAATGGCATAGCCACCGGCCTTGTCCATCGGTTCCCCCGTTGCGATGTAAGCGCGGATCTCCTCGTCAGACAAGTGGCGCATACGCAAGGTGGTGATGACGGTGGTTGCCTCCATGTGTTTGCCATGAATGACGCACAGACCGGTCATGACCTCGTGATTCCGGCCGGACAGACGGCGAAGCATAGAGAAAGCATCCGCTTCGCTGCGGGGTTTTCCCATGATCAGACCGTCGCAGACCACGATGGTATCTGCGGCGATGATGATGTCATCGTCGTGGCAGGTGGGCAAAATGGCCTGCGCCTTGCCGATACTGATACGACAGACCTCGTCAAAGGGGGATGCGGACAGGTTCATGGTCTCGTCATGCTCAGCGGTGCGAACGACGAAATCCAGTCCCATGCGAGATAAAAGCTCGCTTCTTCTGGGAGAGGCTGAAGCCAAAATAATATCCATAAGGAACCTCCTTACTCGACACCACGCAGGTAAAGCCCACGTGTACAAACGCCGGAATCGAAGCTCGCATTGCCGTGAAGGGAGGCGAGCACACGGTCGATTTCGGCCGGGTTTTCTGTGGTAAAGGAAAGACGAAGTGCCCAAAGGCCAAGCTCACGCAGATGTGGAAGCTTGTCAAGCATATACAGCTTCTTTCCGTTGAGAAGGACGCTGCGGCAGGAGCTTCCGTCCTTGACAACGCGGAATTCCTCGCCGATGCGGTCAACGAGCCTGGTCGTTGTGCTGCCGCAGGAGCAGGTGCCCGAGCGGTTGCGCATCAGACAGTTCTCCGTCAGCATCAGAGGAAGACGACCGTAGACCAAAAGCTCGGTCGGCAGCGGCTTGGACAGATCACGGATCTGCGGCAGGGTCATCTCGAACGAGGCTGTGAGGCTGGAAAGTCCCAGCTTTTGCGCCATGGTGACGGCACGGGAATTGTACAGATTCAAGCCGAAATCGCCTGCGACCTCAAAACCCCTGGAACGGGCGGCGGGTAGCAGACCGAGGTTTCCGAGCAGTACCTTCCTGATGCCGACAGTGGCGGCTGCATTCATTTCGTTCAGCAGCCGCGTCATTTCCGAGTCGGGTACGACGCGGGGCAGAACCGCAGCGATCGGCTGCGTTTTCAGAAGCTCGGCGTAGAACTCCGGTTCGGCGGCAATGCGGTCGATCGGGACATATAGAAGCTTTGGGCGAAGCTGCAAAAGTCTGGTCGTGATCTGCTCGGTTTTGAGAATGCTGACCGTCCATACGGGTGTCCGCATTTCACTCTGGATCCTTCTCGGTTCGCAGTAGATGCCGATCTGGGTCGGATTTAGTCTGCCACGCACGGCGGTTAAGTGCGTCAAAACCTCTCTGCGCAGGCGGTTGAGCTCTGCAGCACTGACGGACAGACCGGGATCGATCACGCTGCGCACACCCTCACAGAAGAAGGGGGTGCCGCCGGTCTTGGACAGACGGGAGGTAACCTCCTCAGTCGTCAGCTCATGCGTTCTGGCAGGCTCGGGCGGATGTCCCTGCGTCTTGCAGATGTTGCCGAGCGAATCCTGCACGGCGAGCATTACGGGCTGCATCCGCTTGATGATGGCAAAGAAGTGCACACCGATGCGCTGCGGCTCGACGGCCTCGTAGCTGGCTCGCGCCTGCTGCAGAAGCTCCTTGTCCTCACGCTCAGCTACACGGGTGCCAAACATCTGCGGGCCGATTTCTTTTTGGTAATATCCCTCCGTGAATCCCTGCCGGGAGAAGGCGGTGCGAAGCTGGCGCATTTGCTCCTGGCTGACGGTGCCTTCATCTATGGCCTTGCGGTAGATGCCCGTAGCGATGGCGACATATTCCGGCCGCTTCATGCGTCCTTCGATCTTCACACTTGCCACACCGAGCGCTTCGAGCTCCTTCATGTGCTGTACGAGGCAATTGTCCTTCAGGCTCAGAGGATAGCGGTCTTCGAAGCGACCGTAGCCGTAGGGCAGGCGGCAGGGCTGAGCGCACTGGCCGCGGTTGCCGCTTCTGCGGCCAATGACGGCAGACATATAACACTGTCCGGAGTAGCACATACAAAGTGCACCATGGACAAAGACCTCGATCTCAATGGGACTGTTGCGGCAGATGAAGGCGATGTCCTTCATGGAAAGCTCGCGTGCCAGCACCACACGGCGCAGGCCCAGGGCAGCGGCCTCGCGCACGCCCTCGAGCGAGTGAATGCTCATCTGTGTGGAGGCATGCAGCTCGATCTGCGGTGCGATCTGCTTGCACAGTGACACGATGCCCAGATCCTGCACGATGAAGGCGTCGACACCGGCTTCGGCCGCATGGACGATGGTCTGCGCCGCAGACGGCATCTCACGGTCAGAAACGAGGGTGTTGAGGGTCAGATGTACCTTCACACCGCGCACATGGCAGTATCGCACGGCCTCTTTCAGCTCTTCAGTTGTAAAATTTCTCGCACCGTGGCGCGCATTGAAGCTGTCGAGTCCCAGATAGACTGCATCGGCTCCGTTGCAAACCGCGGCGCGCAGGGCATCGAAGGACCCGGCGGGAGATAGCAATTCGAGCATGGCGTTGACTCCTGATAAGGACGTGGGAGATGCTTATTCCAAAACGGCCTTACATAATTTATCAACATACATTATAACATAGAACGACCCAAAAAACCATATCTTCCGGGCAAAAACTGAAAAATAATTGTAAATTTTCCTGTCTTGCGATCAGAATTTGCAAAACGCACAGATTTTTCTGAAAAATAGCAAAAACTATGTGCAAAACACTCAACTTATAAACAATTGCACAGGTTTTTGCACAGGGAAGGACGCTCTTTTTCCATTTGCTGTGTCATTGCCAGGCCACAAGGGTGTGGAAATCTCAGAGTTAAGATTCTTGCCATGTAACGAAAATTCGTGCAAAACTTCGGTTTGAGCCGCAATGTCGCTGCGCTCATTACGATGATGCAATGAGGACTTTTTTGACACGCTCGAAGCGGTTTTACCGCTGTGTTAGGAATTCGTATAAATTTTGCGTTTTCCATCTGTGCAATGTGCGAAAAATGTGATATAATAAAGGAAATACCGTGATCGGAGGGAAACTATGTATCGGAACATTGAGGAAATTACTCGCGCTGCGGGCAAGATTGTTTTGCAGGCGCATCATATTGAAGACAGCGTGGAGATCAAGACCTCGGCCTGCGATCTTGTGACGGCTTACGACACGGCGGTGCAGGAATTTTTGTATCGGGAGTTGTCGCTGGCCTATCCGGAGTTTGGTTTCTACGGCGAGGAAAATGAACACTGCGAAACGCAGGGACGCAAAGGGTGGTTCATCGTCGATCCCATCGACGGCACGGCCAATTTTATCCGCAGGCTGCACCACAGCTGCATTTCCGTGGGTCTGCTGCTTGACGGAAAGATGGAGTACGGTGCGGTTTATAACCCTTATTATGACGAGATGTTTACCGCACAGCGGGGCAAGGGAGCTTTCCTGAACGGCCAGCGTATCCATGTGACGGATGTGCCGATGAACGAGAGCCTGCTTTTGTTTGGCAGCGCCATTTACTACCGTGAGACGATTCCTGCCACGCTGCGTTTTGTGCAGGAGCTGTTTCCGAGAGCGCTGGACTTCCGCCGCGGCGGTTCAGCTGCGTTGGATCTGTGCTATCTGGCGGCAGGCCGTGCGGATGTCTATTTTGAGTGCTGCATCCGTCCGTGGGACTATGCTGCAGGCAGCTTGATCGTACAGGAGGCCGGTGGCATCGTCACTGCGCTTGACGGCACACCGCTTCGCTTTTATGACCGCTGCTCTGTGGCGGCAGGCAATCCGAAGAACTATGCAGAGCTGATGGATGTTTCAAAGAAAATCGCAGACGAACCGGATATGAAAGGAAGGATACGATGAACAGACGTGTTTTTGCACTGCTTTTGTGCTTGGTGATGCTCCTTACGGCCTGTGGCGGCGAAGGCAAGAAGCCGACCGAGCAGAAGGTGCAGGCGACTTTCTTTGGTTCGAGTGAGAAGCCGACGGAGCAAACCAAGGAGACAACTGAGCCGACGGAATCGACCAAACCGACCGAATCAGAGGAGAAAACAGAGCCTACCCACACACCCTATGAGGAATACGAACGAGATACCAATACCTTGTGGAAGGAACGTTCCTTCCATGAGATTGTATACGAGCGTCCGGATGATCAAAAAATTCTCGACGGATTTAAAGCGCTGCTGGAACTGATTGAGTCCGGCGCGGATTGTGACGAAATTCTGGAGGCATATCGTCCGCTCAATGCTGACACGATGATCTTCAGCACGATGGCATCGTATGCCTATATCCGCTATTCCCTGGACCTAAATGATACCTTCTATGACGAGGAATACAAGTGGACTGAGGAACGCACGCCTGTTTTGGCGCAGGCGGAGGAAAAATGCCTCCTTGCCATGGCAAAAAGTGATGCACGCGACGCACTGGAGGAGGAATACTTCGGTGAGGACTTCTTCGTGTTTTACGAACAAAACCCGGTCTACTCCAATGATCGTGTTGTGGAGCTGATGCAGGAGGAAAGCGCTCTGCAGGCAGAATATATGGCATTGCAGAACGAAAAGACGATCACATGGAAGGGGGAGGAGCGTTCGGTTGATGCGTTGCTGGACGATGATTCGCTCGCATATGAGGATTACATGAAGGTCGTCAGTACCTACTATGACAAGTACAATCCGCAGTGCTCTGAGATCCTTGCAAAGCTGATCCGTGTCCGCAACGAGATGGCTCAGGAGCTGGATTACGAGAGCTATGCCCATTTTGCCTACGCCTATTTCTTCCGACGCGACTACACGCCTGAGGATGTGGAAAAATATTTGGATGATATTGCGTTGAATATGCAAAATCTCTACTTTACAGCAGCAAGAAACGACTATTCCGTGCCGATGAAAACAGAAGAAACGATGCGCCAGCTTAAGCGGGTTGCTTACGGTCTTGGCGACGAGTTTGCGACGGCGTACGATTTTATGGAGGCCTATGACCTGTATGATATTTCTGAATCTGCAAGCAAGATGCCCGGGTCTTATGCGACTTATCTATCGGCTTACGGAATGCCGTTTATGTACATTTCACCGACCAATGAGATCAACGATCTGATGACGGCAAGCCACGAGTTTGGCCATTTTGTCGATGCCTACATCAACGGCAATGAAACCATTTCCATTGACTGTAACGAGATATTCTCTCAGTCGCTGGAGTATCTGGCTCTGGATGAGGCGGATCTGAATGACGAGGAATGCACGGAGCTGAGAAAATCACAGGCGGCAAATGCGGTACAGGTGTTTTTGTCGCAGGCCTGCTATGCTGATTTTGAGATGCAGATCTATCAGCTCGAGGACGAGGAGCTGACTGCTGAAAATTTCAATCGCATCTATGCCGAGTGTATTGAGAAATATCTCTACGAAGTCGATGGGATGGAAGATATTTATGGCCCGGGCTGGTTTGAGGTGCTGCATTTCTTCGTTTCTGCACACTATGTGATCAGCTATTGCACTTCCTTGGATGCCGCACTGCAGGTCTATCAGCTTCACTTGGAGGACGGTAACGGTCTGGAACTGTATCGCAAGCTGCTCTCCCTTGCGCCGGAACGCTCGATCAATGAGCTTTTGAAGCTGGCAGAGATGACTTCTCCGTTTGCCGAAGGGCGCATGGAGGATCTGGCAGACTTTTTGTATGAGCAAATGAAGCAATAAGGAGAAACCCTATGAACGATGTCATCGCCGCAATTGCAACGGCCAAAGCACCCAGTGCGATCGGAATCATTCGCCTTTCGGGCGAAGGCTGCGCGCAGGTTGCACAGCAGGTATTCACACTCAAGAGCGGCAGGCCGCTTGCCGAGGCTCCGCAGCGTAAGCTTCTGCTCGGCACGGTGCATGACCGCCAGGGCCGTGTGATCGATCAGGCGATGGTAGTGCGTTGCGCAGCACCACACAGCTACACGGGCGAGGATACCGTGGAACTGCATTGCCACGGCTCCCCGGCACTTTTGGTCTCTGCGCTCGAGGCGCTGTTTGCCGCAGGTGCAAGGCAGGCCAAGGCCGGAGAATTTACCAAACGAGCCTTCCTGAACGGGCAGCTCGATCTGTCGCAGGCCGAGGCGGTCATCGATCTGATCGATGCCGAGAGTGCCGATGCTGCAGCCAATGCCGCAGGCCAGCTTGCAGGCGCGTTGACGCAGAAAATCGAGCCGATCTACAACGCGCTGACGGACTTGTGTAGCCATTTTCATGCGGTTCTGGACTATCCCGATGAGGACATTGAGGACTTCGGCCTGCAGGAACTGACCCGAACGATCCAAACCGCCAAGACGCAGATCGCCAAGCTGATTGCAGGCTACGAGCAGGGCAGGCACCTCAAGCACGGTGTCAAGACCGTGCTTCTGGGCAGACCCAATGCCGGGAAATCTTCTGTTTTTAACGCATTGGCCGGCTATGACCGTGTGATTGTCACGCAGATTGCCGGCACGACCCGAGATACGGTGGAAGAACCTGTCCGCTTGGGCAAGGTGCTTCTGCGCCTGACCGATACGGCTGGGATCCGCGATACGAGCGACTGCATCGAGGCCCTCGGTGTCGAACGGTCGGAGAAGGCTGCGCAGGAGGCGGAGCTTGCAATCTTCGTCTGCGACAGCGCGCAGGCGCTGACCGACGAGGATGTCAGAGCCATGGAGATTGCCAAGAAAGCACCTAAGTGTCTTGCACTGCTCAACAAGTCCGATTGTGAGCAGCTGGTTACGGAGCTTCCGTTTGAAACGGTGCTGTCGGTCTCAGCCAAGACAGGCCAGAACATTGACAAGCTCAAGCAGCTGCTGGAGAGCTGGTATGCCGACGGCGTACGCTGCGATGGATCGCTTCTGACCAATGCACGGCAGTTTGGCGCGCTGAAGCGTGCCGATGAAGCTCTGGACAGAGCACATCGTGCCCTTAGCCACGGCATTACACCCGATGCGATCCTGACCGATGTCGAGGAGGCCATGGCCGCCATGGGCGAGGTCACGGGACACACGGTGCGTGAGGATATTACAAACCGCATTTTTGAGCGCTTCTGCGTGGGAAAATGATCGGAGGAAGCATGAAACAAACACTTTTGAACGAATGCGAGCGACTGGGCATTGACTTGACGGACGAGCAGACAGAGCACTTTGTCTTTTTCGGTAATGCCCTGATCGAAAAAAATAAGGTGATGAACCTGACGGCCATCACCGAACCGCAGGCCGTGGCAAAGCTACACTTTGCCGACTGCCTGGCACTTTTGAAACTGGCGGATTTCCACAAGAAATCCGTCATCGACGTCGGCTGCGGTGCAGGATTTCCCGGTGTGCCGATCAAGCTTGGCGAGCCAACGGTGAAGCTGACGCTTTTAGACAGCCTGCAAAAGAGAGTGACTTGGCTGCGAGAGACCCTGGATTCTATGGGAGTCGAGGCACAGTGCGTGGCAAGCAGAGCTGAGGAATATCCGCACAGAGAGCAATTTGACATTGCGACCTCCAGAGCGGTTGCGCGGCTGAACATTCTGTGTGAGCTGTGCCTGCCGTTTGTCAAGGTTGGCGGATATTTCCTCGCCATGAAGGCAGCGGCCGCGCAGGAGGAGCTGACGGAGTCCAAACGCGCCATCACCCTTTTGGGTGGCCGACTTGAGCGTGTGGCCGAATACGAGATCGACGGCGCAAGACGCTGTGTACTGCTCATTCGCAAGATCAAGCCGACACCGCCGCAGTACCCCCGCCGCTTTGCCAAGATCAAGCAATCACCATTGTAAAAAGGAAGGATTCATATGCGATATTTCGCAGGAGAATATGACATCGCAGTTATCGGTGCAGGACACGCAGGGATTGAAGCTGCGCTGGCTGCTGCGCGCTTGGGACTCAGAACCGTGGTGTTTACCATTAACCTCGATGCCGTTGGCAATATGCCATGCAACCCCGCCATCGGTGGTACGGGCAAGGGACATCTGGTGCGTGAGCTCGATGCCCTTGGCGGCGAAATGGGCAAGGCGGCGGATGCCTGCTGCATCCAGTACCGTATGCTCAATCGGGGCAAGGGGCCAGCCGTGCACTCCCTTAGGGCACAGGCCGACCGCCGCCGCTATCAGGAGCACATGAAGCACCTTTTGGAGCGCGAGCCAAGGCTCGACCTCAAGCAGGCGACCGTGACGGAGATCCTGACCGAGAACGACCGTGTGACGGGAGTCGTGACGCAGCTCGGGGCGCACTATGCCGTGCGTGCGTGTGTCATTGCTGCAGGTACTTATCTGGACAGCACCTGCATTACGGGCGAGAGCGTCATTTCTTCGGGTCCTGACGGATTGCGCGCTGCCACCGAGCTGAGCCAATGCTTGCAAAGGCTTGGACTTCCACTGCGCCGCTTCAAGACGGGAACACCGCCGCGCATCAACGCAAGAAGCGTCGATTTTTCCAGGATGGAGCTGCAACCGGGCGATGAACGGATCGAGCCGTTTTCGTTCCAAACAAAACAACTGCCCGTAAATCAGGCAGTTTGCTATCTTTGCTATACCAATGAGCGAACCCACGAGATTATTCACGGGAATCTGCACAGAAGTCCCATCTACGACGGATCAATCGTAGGTGTGGGCCCTCGGTACTGCCCGAGTATCGAGACCAAGGTCGTGCGTTTTTCCGACAAGAACCGACATCAGCTCTTTTTGGAGCCGTGCGGCCTGAATACGGATGAAATGTACCTGCAGGGACTTTCCTCGAGCCTTCCTGAGGATGTACAGCTTGCCATGCTGCACAGCATAGAGGGGTTGGAGAATGCGCAGATGCTGCGCCCTGCCTACGCCATTGAATATGACTGCATTGACCCGACGCAGCTTTTTGCAACGCTGGAGAGCAAGCATGTTGTGGGGCTCTACGGCGCGGGACAGTTTAACGGCTCATCCGGCTACGAGGAGGCGGCGGTGCAGGGCTTTGTGGCAGGTGTCAATGCCGCTCTGAAGCTCTTGGGAAAACCACCGATGATCCTCAAGCGCTCCGACGGCTATATCGGTACGCTCATCGACGATCTTGTGACCAAGGGTACCGAGGAGCCGTATCGTATTATGACCTCGCGCAGCGAATACCGACTGCTCCACCGACAGGACAATGCCGACGAGCGACTGACGCACATCGGCTTTGAGATCGGTCTTGTTTCGCAGGAGCGGATGGATGAGGTGATTGAAAAGTACGAGCAGGTGCGTCGCGAAATCCGTCGACTCGAATCGAGCGGCGTGGCCGCAAGTGAGGAGCTCAACACATTTTTGCAGATGCACGGTTCGTCGCAGGTGCAAAGCTCGGCAAGACTTGCCGATCTGCTTCGCAGACCGGAAATGAGCTATGACCTGCTTGCAGCATTCGATAAGCAGCGTCCTGAATTGCCGCTTTCCGTCACACAGCAGGTGGAGATCCGCATCAAATACGAGGGCTACCTGGCACGACAGGAGAAGCAAATTGCAGATTTTGTCCGTGAGGAGGCCAGAGTGCTGCCGCAGGATCTGGACTATCGAACCGTCGGTGGCTTGCGCTTGGAGGCGCAGGAAAAGCTCAACGAGATCAGGCCCCATTCCATCGGGCAGGCAAGCCGCATTTCGGGCGTTTCCCCGTCGGACATTGCCGTTCTGCTGATTTACTTAGACAAAACATGAGGCTACGAATGTAGCCTCATGTCAGAGTGTCAAAAAAGTCGCCAATCGTCAAAATGCTAATTTTTTGACGGTTGGCGATCTGTGTTCCAATAGACTGTTGCGAGCAGAACCCTAATATAAGCCAAAACACTTCCAATGCTTGCTTCGCAAGGCATTTTGACTTACATCGCAAACCGAGCTCTACCGTACCATCGTACGCCGACGAGCTCGGTTTGCTCGTCTTGCCGCCTTTTTGAACTCTGACAGTCTGTCGAAAAGCGAGTTTTTCGACAGACTGACATGAGGCTACGAATGTAGCCTCATGTTTCTTTTACTTTACTTAAATTCGTGCCATGCAGCCATTTGCACAACTGCCTTGGGGTCGACGGCAGATCGACCGTGACAAATTCCGTGCGCCCGGGAATCATCTGCGTGGGATCGTCGCTTTCTGCCCAGGTGACACGCTGCAAGATCGGCAGATCGCATTCACGCAGGTCACCCTCGGGCAGCGGCTCACACTGCAAAAGGATCGTGGCGTTGAAATTATCCGAGGTCCAGCGACCGAAATTGGTCGTCGGGCTTTTCCACAGCCATGTGGTTCGATTGCCATTCGTGCTGAGCTTTTTCAGGTAGCCGTTGGAGATGTCCTGCGTGCAGCGCATGAGCCAGATGACATGATAGCCGGCTTTCTGAAAAATATCACAGACTTCAAAGAAACTCTGCTCCATCAGAAGTCCGTCCTGCAGCATCATCACATACGGATGCACCTGCACAAATGCGACGGCGCTCCTGCCGTCAATGTTGACGGGCACATTTCTGCATTCGGGCGCAACAAGGCTCCGCCATTGGTCACGCCATGGCTCTGTATCGTTTTGCTGAAGCTCGTTGTTCTTGCGGAAGAAGAAAAACATGCCCATCGCCTCCTTCAATCAATCAAACGGACATCGATAGAATATTCAATTCGGCCCGTGGCCTCGTCTTCGATGGTAATGGCATACGCAACAAACAGATTGCCGCCGTTTTCGTCCAGCGTGGAGGAAATACGCTCGGTGCAGACGGTGATCATCAGCGCACCAAAGCCCATGTCGTACAGCGAGCGGTCTTCCCGTCCGACGGCAAAGACCATTTTCGACTCCACGGCGCCGCTGCGCTTGAGCAGCACGCGATCTTTCTCCACGCGGAAGGCGGTCATTGTTCCTGCAAGTCCGGTCAGCTCCGTCTCAGGGTAGGTGATCTCAATGGCATCCTCATGCAGACAGAGCGTGCCCTGTGTGACAAAGCTGGTTTCCTCAGGCGGCTGATCCTGCAGATACTGCCTGCTGACGATGGTTAACAGGATATTTCTCATCCCTTTGCCTCCAGTGCGAAGGAGAGAAGATGATCCAAAAGGGTTCCGTAGGGGATTCCGCTGGACTCAAACAGCTTGGGGTACATCGAGATGGAGGTGAAGCCGGGGAGGGTGTTGATCTCGTTAAAAACGATGCGGTTGTCCTCGTAGGTGACAAAGAAATCCACACGGGACAGCCCCCGGCAGCCCATGGCGCGGTAGACCCGAATGGCCGCATCACGCACCAGCTCCGCCGTTTGCTCATCGATGCGGGCAGGGATGAAGAGGCGGGAGCAGTTGGAAATGTATTTGGCATCGTAGTCGTAGAATTCTGTGCCGGCATCGATCTCACCGCACACCGAGGCGGCAGGTGCATCGTTACCGAGTACAGCGACCTCGACCTCGTGGCCGTTGATAAATTCCTCGACCAGAATCTTTTTGTCGAATTTTGATGCATGGATCAGTGCTTTTTCCAAGGCGTCACGATTCTTGGCCTTGGCCACACCGACAGACGAGCCGGTTCCTGCGGGCTTGACAAAGACGGGGTAGTTAAAATTTTGCTCCAGACTGTCCAAAACGGTCTCGATATTTCTCAGATCGTGAGCGGTGACGAGCTGCCACTGCGCCTGGCAGATGCCTGCATTGTCAGCCACGAGCTTGGTCAGGGTCTTGTCCATGCAGGTGGCAGAGGCGGCAACGTCGGGGCCGACATACGGCAGACCTGCCAACTGCAGCAGACCCTGCACGGAGCCGTCTTCACCGTTTTCACCGTGCAGCACGGGGAAAACCACATCAATGCGCTCACGCACGACGCAATCGCCTTCGAAGATCAAAAGCCCCTCGCCACGCACGGGGGAGATAGCCACACGACGGTTGTCCTCGGCGGTAATCCAGCGGTTAGACGGCAGGGCACTGTAATCCGTGCCGCGGTACAAAAGCCATTGACCATCTTTGGTAATTCCAACGGGGTAGATATTATATTTCTCGGTGTTCAGGTTGTTCAGGACGGACTCTGCCGAACGCAAAGAGACCTCGTGCTCGGGAGAAATACCGCCGAACAGCACACATACACTCAATTTGCTCATGGGAATGCCTCCGTTCGTAACAGTTACTATATCATATGTGTTTTGCAAAATAAAAACAAGTGCTTTCTGTAAAAATCAAAAGCTTAATTTTTAATATACCAAAAATTTGTAATAATTGCAAGCCCCTGATGCGTTGCAGCGTTCCGAGATCACAAAGCGAACTTGAATTCATAGCTGCTGTCGATCAGCACATAAGGGAAATCGTGCTTTTGCGCAAGCTACGGCAATCCGTAGGATCATAGCCTAACGCGCAACCTTCTTTTTCTGGAATGATGAATTTTACATCCGGGTTCTTTTGACGGATGGCTCGTAACAGTGCAATACCTTCGTCGATGGAACTGTCACTGAATTCCGGCTTGCACATTTTGCGCACCTTGCCGTGTGCATCCTGATAGCGCAGGGCGGGCCAATGTCGAATGGAGGAGCTGCGGTCGATATACAGCTCGACCTGCCGAATCTCCGCATAGGATAAGAGCGACCCTTTTCCTTTGATGAAGATCCAGGCTTGCCCGAAGCGGATCGTGTCCTTGCATATGACGGCTGCTGTCTCAAATTCGTGCTCAGCTTAAGAAAATTTTCCGTCTGCCTCCAATTGCCTGCAGAATTTCCTGAAGCGATACAGGGGAACAAGGCTGATCATGAGGGTGACGAGGAAGAATACCAGACCGCCATATTTTACATGATTGCCCAGAATGGCACAGACGATAAAAATGACAATGCATACGGCCATGACAAGGGTCAGGACCTTCAGCCCCCCATTTGTGACAGATATTTTTTCATCATGCATCCTCTGCCTTTGTTGTGGATTTTGTGCTATGATATCACATTTGAGAACAAATGGCAAATTGAAATCCTGCCCTTGTTGTGTGCGGATGCGGATCGTAAAGAAGGGCATCCCTCCCTCCATCCGTCGTGCGGCTTCTACGATAACCTATTACGTTACAAAATGAATCCTTGGGTGAATAGTAAAAGCGAAGCTCTCATTGCAACAAGGTTTCTAAAACTGTTAATAAATACAGAAAAAGACCATGTCGTAAAAGGGAAATTAAAATTTTCCGATAACGGCATGGTCTTTTTTTATGAATTGGTAGATAATGATTTTGTATACGCTTTTCAGTTCCATTATATACACTGT
>SVMF01000020.1 GCA_015067565.1 Oscillospiraceae bacterium
AGTTCGACGGGCTTGAAACGCAGGTCAGCATTGACGGCGGTGAATGGATCGAGTTCAGCACCGCAGATTCCGGGGATGATTGGTGCCTCTGGAACGGCAGCCGAGGCGCGTACAATGATGACGTACCTATTGAGGAAAATACCAACGTCAAGCTCCGCATCCGCTTCATCGGCACCCACGGCCCCTCCGAATGGTCAAACGTGCTTGAGTTAAACGGCGGCGGTACACAGGAGAATCCCGGCGAAACGAACAAGGCACCGGAAGAAAAGCCCCCTGTGGATGAAAAAGACAAATGCTCCCTCTGCGGCTTTTGCCCCGTACCGCTTGGACTGTGTATCTTCATTTGGATCGCTATTGCAATCGTGGTCATTCTTGTGATCGTGATCATTATCGTGATTGCGACCAAAAAGAAGAAATGCCCCAACTGCAAGACCAAATGCAAAAAGAACGACAAATGCTGCCCCAACTGCGGTCAGCGACTGAAATGAAAAGATTAAAAAAAGAAAGTGGGGAACTATTATGGCATTTTGTAGAAATTGTGGAACGAGGGTAGATGAGGGAGTAAAGTTCTGTCCCGCCTGTGGAACCCAAATGGAGGCAGCTTCCCCGGAGCAGCAGGCTCAAACACAGCAAGCTCCTCCTGCAGGAAATCAGAATGATTTTCAGGCAAAATTTGCAAATCTGAACAACACCGCCGATACCACTGCGGAGTTCGATCAGACTGACATTACCAACAACAAGGCAATGGGTATCCTTGCCTATCTCGGACCTCTGTGCTTTATCCCGATGTTTGCGGCGAAGGGATCTAAGTTCGCCCGCTTCCACGCCAATCAGGGCTTGACTCTGTTTATCGCCTGCGTTGCGTGGAGCATTGTTTACAGCATCCTTAACTGGATCATCTTTGCGATTTCCTGGAGATTGTACTTTATCAGCAGCATCATCGGTCTGTTCTCCCTGGTGTTCCTTATACTCGCCGTCCTCGGCATCGTTAATGCCGCTAACGGGCGAGCAAAGGAGCTGCCCATCATCGGCAAGTTCAAGTTCTTGAAGTAATTTGTGTCATCTCTGCCAAAAGGACGACGGCCACAATGAAACAATTGCAGCAACACCTTGCTCTTTATGCAGGGGATCTGGGACTCCGGTACACGCGGTTGGGCCGAATATGAAAAGGCAATGTCCGGTACTATGGATCTGCCTGCCGAATATGTTAGAGTTAGCGTGGACTGGATGGAAGTTGAAACACATAAACGCATTTATGTGAAAGTCGGCGACAACGGCGAATGGATGACCTACAGCTATGCCGGCGAAACCGAAGAAGAAGCTCGTGGTTAAAAGCAACATATACGCACATCTATGGTTGGACAGAGAAATCCCTCTCTCCCAAGATTTTCTTCGGCAAAATCCTTCACAAACAGCCTTCTGAAATGGGAGAGCGTAGCTTGGACTTTGATGCAAACGGCAGCGCAGCCCTTTTGGGAACCACAACATACTGTTTGTCGATCACATTATGCGTGCAAATATGTGTGTTCTGCCAGATTGTTTTATCTTTTTAGGTCTGTTATGAAGCCCCGTACCAGAAAAACCGTCGATGCGTTGCATCGGCGGTTTTTCAACTATGTTTGCCCTTGCAGGTAAGTGAAGTTGCTGTCACAGTGAAGTTACTGCGTGGTGAAGTTTGCTTCGCAAGTGTTTTAGGAAAACCTCACTAATATTGTGATGAAATATGTGCATCCCTGTCGGTATCTTATTGTTTAGCCAAGTCCGTTATGAACACTCGCACCACTGTGAGTAGCCATGACGAACTTCGTCATGGCTACTCTTTTTTTGAGCCCGTTTTGAATATCCGTAACAAATAAGACCGATCAATTCGGTACAAGAAGTACCTAAAATGGTCGGTCTTTTCGTTGTTAAATGTTGACTTCCTACACAAACGTAATATAATGAATGCAACAAGATTAAATTTAGCGAGGTTATGCAAATGAAAATAGAGGGATATGTAACGGACAAAAGCAAAGAACCAATTGCCAATGCTCTAATCGAGATAAAAGGAGAAGACTTCGTTACCCTTTTTTGTACAGAGAGTAAGGAAGATGGCCGTTATGTGCTTGATATACCGACGGGTCAATATCCTTTTTTGACGGCGGTGAAGGACTATGGAGTAAATAATTTAGAATACTGGTGCCAGAATATTTCACTTCAAACCGATATGTCTTTAGATGTGAGTTTTGATAAACTAGAGATATACGGATTGCATGTATTTTCGGTCAAAGGTGCTGGCAACAGTCTGATGGTATATTTTAGACCTATGAGTTTGCCTAGATTTCAGCAAGGTATGCAGGATATTGCGCCGGAGGACATTGTTATCAAGGCGAGTATCGACAATCAAGAAATGCGTGTTATCAACACAAATTTGGTTAAGGAATTCGTGAGAGGCTGTGAATTATCTGCATATCTCATCCAAGTTGAAACCAGAGAAAGCGATGTCCCATGGCAAAAGTTTGAATTACAAATCACAGATGCCGACAATCATTATGGTGCAGCAACAATTTACAATAAGGATGTTTGACTTCGACAGCAAACCAATTCCCATTTGCCTAACTGTCTATGATTATATTTTTGAGCGCAACAAAATGAAATGTTTGAAAGCGTATCATTATGATCTGCATAATCTATGTGACACTTTTTTGTCTCCTGCACAGAATTAGCGTTGACAGACCTGCAGGATGATTGTAAAATATTTCGGAAGAGATGTCGCGCGAGCGATACCTAAATTCGTACAAGAGGAGTGCTTACTATGATTGTAGATGCGAGAGGCAAGGTGTGCCCGCTTCCTGTTGTCATGGCCAACAAAGCCTTGAAGGACAGACAGGCAAACGAAGAGATACAGGTTTATGTAGATAACGAAATCGCTGTACAGAATGTGCAGCGGATGTGCGCTGCGAAGGGGCTTGAGGTGACTGTGACCGAGCAGGCAAATGATTTCGTTCTGACCATCGCTGGAGAAGCAGACGCAGAAGCGCCCAGCGTATGCAACACCTGCAAGAATACTGTGGTTGCCATTACCTCCGCTACCATGGGGACGGGAAGTGACGAATTGGGCAAGCTTCTGATGAAAGGCTTTATTTACGCTCTGTCACAGCAAGAAGAGTTGCCTAAGACGATCTTGTTTTACAACGGCGGCGCTACCATTCCTACCGAGGGCAGCGTGTCCCTGGAGGACCTGAGGGCAATGCAGTCGCAAGGAGTTGAAATTTATACTTGCGGCACTTGTCTGGATTTCTACGGTCTGAAAGAGAAGCTGGCAATCGGTTCGGTGACCAATATGTACAGCATTGTGGATCTACTGAACAAGGCTGACCACATCATTCGTCCCTGATGCGAAAGAAAGAGCTTTGTGCGATTCTGACCTTCTCTACCACAACCGAGGCTATGGCCATGGAAGCGCAAGGGTTACCCGGCAGGCTGATCCCGGTCCCGACGGACATTCATGCAGGCTGTGGTATGTGTTGGAAGGCACCCATCGCCGAGAAAGCGCGGCTTTTGGCTGCGGTGCAGGAGCGGAAGCTCCCTTATGAGGGGATTTTTGAGCTGGTGATTTGATGATCTATTTTGATAACGCAGCCACGACATTGGTTAAGCCGCCCCGGGTCGCAGAGGCTGTCAAAGAGGCGATGACTACCCTGGGCAATTGTGGCAGGGGCGCGCATATGAGCAGCCGAAATGCGGCAAGAACTATCTATGAAGCTCGGTGTAAGCTGGCGCGGTTTTTCTCCTGCCCGAGGGAAGATCATGTGATCTTTACCTCCAATGCCACACATAGTCTGAATTTGGCGATCAACGGTCTGTTCTCCCACGGAGACCATGTCATTACGACTGTGGCAGAACACAATTCTGTCCTTCGACCGCTGTACCGATTGGAAAGAGACATTGGCCTTCAGGTGGATCATATTCCTGCGGATGCAAGAGGGGTCTTGCAGCTTTCCAAGTTAGAGGAATTTCGACGATCCAACACCAAGGCGGTGATCTGTACCCACATTTCCAATGTAACCGGGAATATCACAGACCTTGAGACCATAGCTGATTTTACAAAAAAATACGGCCTCCTTTTAGTTTTGGATGCCTCTCAAAGCGCAGGATACCTGCGCATCGAGATGGACAAAATGGGCATTGACATTCTCTGCGCCACGGGCCATAAGGGGCTTCTTGGACCGCAGGGAACCGGCTGTCTGCTCCTGAGAGAGGGGATATCCCTAAGACCCTTGACCGTTGGGGGAAGTGGTGTGCAGAGCTTTTGGCATGACCAACCCTTTCAACTGCCGGAGGCGTTGGAAGCAGGAACGCTCAATGCGCACGGCATTGCCGGTTTGTCTGCCGCCGTGGACTATTTAGAGGAAGTGGGATTAAAAGCCATCCGTGAAAAAGAAGATGCCCTTACCCGATACTTCTACGAAGGGATCCGGGATATCGAGGGGATCGAGACCTATGGAGACCCTCAGGGGCCTCGCGGCCCTATTGTAGCAGTAAACCTGTCCAATATGGACTCTGCCACGCTTGCAGATTGCTTGGCAGAGGACTACGATATCGCGACCCGTTCCGGTGCGCATTGCGCGCCCCTCATGCACAAAGCCTTGGGTACCGTGAACAAAGGACTTGTGCGTTTCAGCTTCTCGCACTTCAATACGTTCGAGGAAGTTGATATCGCCATCGCGGCCATGAAAGAACTCAGCCAAGCATGATAGAATGAAAAGAGCAGCTTGCATTGCAAGCTGCTGAGTCTGTCGAAAAACTTGTTTTTCGACAGACTCAGCAGAGCTCAAAAAGTCGGCAAGACGAGCAAACAGAGCTCGTCGGCGTACGATGGTACGGTAGAGCTCGGTTTGCGATGTAAGTCAAAATGCCTTGCGCAGCAAGGCATTTGAAGTGCTTTTTTGCTGTATCGGAGATACGTTCGCAATCGCTTATTTGAACACAGATCGCCAACCGCCAAAAATTTGCATTTTGACGATTGGCGACTTTTTTGACACTCTGAGCAGCTTGCATTGCAAGCTGCTCAGAGTGTGTTTATGTTGTTTCGTTGGTATCGACGATGCTGAAGTCGAAGGCTTCGACGGCTTCAGAAGTGTCGGCAATTTCCTGCGTCAGTTTCTTTGCCCGATTCTCTGCCTCGGAGTAGCGGCTGTAGCCATAGCGGCCGTAGCCGTAACGGGTATAGGAATTAGCATACTTATAACCATAAGCATATCCGTAACCGGCACCGTACTTCGAGCCATAGCCATAGCGTGTGGTGCCCGCCTGCGTGTGGTTTAGGACACAACCAATCAGATTGACATTATGCGCGGCCAACGTCTGGATCGAGTCAAGGATCTGTGTAGAGTTTGCAAGGTCCTGACGGACGATGTAGAGCGTTGCATCAGCGTATTTTGCTGTGGTTGCGGCATCGGAGAGGATGCCTGCAGGGGGAGAGTCGATGATGATATAGTCCATCTTTTTGCGAAGCAGCTCCAGAACATGCTTGAAGCGGGGCGTGTCAAGCAGGGGGTGCGGCTGGTCGATCGTTTGGTCACCGGAGAGCAGCAGCAGAGAAGAGTGCGGGACAGTTAAAAGACGGAAGTTCTTGGAGTTGCCTGCAAGAATCTCAATCAGGCCATCAGAGGAGGCTTTGATACCCAGCGTGCCCTTCAGGGACTGCTTGCGAAGGTCGCCGTCAATCAAGATGACCTGCTTGCCCTCAGATGCAAGAGAAAGTGCCAGGTTGGTGGCAACCGTAGTCTTACCTTCGTTAGGGAGGGTGCTGGTGATCAAAAGAATCTTTGCATTATGCTGAGCCATCTGCTTCTGGATCTTGATGCGCAGATTTCGTACCGACTCGTTGAAGCTTGATGGCACACGGGGGTTTGTGACAAGGACATTCAGGTTTGCTGTATTCGAGTGCTTCTTCAGGTGTACACTCGGAATATAAGCCAAGCATTTTAAGTTGACCAGCTTCCGCAGATCTTCAGCCGAGTGTACGGTCTTTCTGGTAAGAGAGAGAACGAAGATGGCAAGAAGGCCGAGCAAAAAGACGGGAATGGCGGCAGAAATCGCCGAATTCATGGCATCATTGGTATTGATCGGTGTCGTGGGCGGCTCGGTCGGGCAGTTGATGACTTTCAGCTGCGTGTCGCCGAGGATGGAGCTCGCGGCCAGAGGATAGACATTGATTGCCGCAATCAATGTTTCATAAGCGTCTTTTGCCGTGCCGGCTGTGACAGACATCGTGAACAGAGCGGCCTCAGCGGTTGCTGTTGCGACGATTTGCCCTCGCGGTTCATGGTCGAGCTCACGCACCATCAGCATCGAAGCGTGCTCACTTGAGATGACATATGGGAAGGTGGCGGAAAGGGTCAGGGCGGCACTCTTGTCCATGAAGTTGTTGTTACTCAGAATATCCGTGGTGGCGGAATAGCTGGCATGGACGGAGAAGATTGCCTGCGTGCGGTAGATGGGAGAGTAGCTGCGGTCTGCAGTGTAATGCACATAGCAGCCGACCAGGATCGTGATGATTACGACGATCCAAAGCAAGTGCTTTGCGGCGTTTATGAAGTTATGGAAAACGACACGAAAATCAAATTCCATAAAACCGCCGGAATTGTTTTTTTCGTCCATAGCTTACCCCTTCTTCTTATTTTTGTGCTTTTCTGCAGCCTTTGATTTTCCGTAACCATAACCATAACCGTAGCCGTAGCCATAACCGTAACCATAGCCATAACCATAACCGTAGCTCGAACGCAGGAAGGTCGTTGCGCGGAAGGAACGGAAATTGTTAAGAACATAGCCGAGGAAAACAGAGGAGGAATCAGAGAGATTATCGATTGCGTCGTTGATCATAATGGCAGAGACGACATCCTGGCGGACAACGAGAACCGAAGCATCCACGACATCTGCCAAAACCTCCGAGTCAGCGAACAGCCCGATGGGGGGCGTGTCGATGATGATATAACTGAACTGATCACGCAGCGCATCGATCAGCGGCCGGAAGGACTCGGCCGACAGGGATTCGAGACGATGGCGGTTGACAGCGGAGGAAAACAGGATATGAAGGTTCAACTGCGGTCCGAGATAGGTGATCGCATCAGCCAGATCCTGCTTTTTGAACACTTTGCCGACAAAGGAACTGAAGTCAAAGGCGCGCTTGTTGGGCTGCTCAAAAATGAGCGACTGTGCCGGTCGGCGAAGGTCCGCATCGATGAGAAGCACGCGATCATGCTTCTGTGCAAGTGACAGTGCAATGTTGGCGGCAATGGTGGACTTTCCCTCGTTCTCTGAACAGCTGCAGATCATGAAAACCTTGTGGCCGTCATGCTCCTTCGCGTGCTCGATGTTGACACGGAACTGATGTATCGTTTCTGTGTAATAGAAACTGCAGGTCGGATTTGAGATTAGCAGGGAGGTTTTTGCGCGGTTGAAGAAGCTGCGCAGGGATAAGCGGCGTTTGCGCTCGTGATAGACGGTCGCCAAAAGCTTTCCCTCAAGCTGCTGCTTTGCGCCGTGCGGCGTCTGAACGGTGTCGGCCTGAATGGCCATCATGATCAGAAGCAGGATCATTGCGCACGCACCAATGGGAGCCGATAGACGCACGAGCCACTGACGAGACGACAGAGTTGTGGGAATTGTCGAGATCGTCGGGCCGTTGATGGTGTCAAGAACGGCTGTGGCGAAAACACTGGAGGAATATTCGTGATGACATTCAATGATGGCCAGTGCGCTCTTGTATGCAAGCTCGGGTGAGCCGGCGGTAATGGTCATCTTGACAATGTTGGTATTTTCCGGGACGGAAATGACAATTGTGGCGGGGAAGGAATCCAAACCCATGCGTTTTGCGGCAGAGCTGCGCACAATATCACTTTCCAGGAGCTGGCCGAACTGACCGGCGACCGTATCGGTCACAGCGATGTTGCCGACGGAGGCACTCGAGGCACTTCTTGAGGTGACCGAGAAGGTGACCGTGCTGTTGTATTCGGGTGCAAAAGCGAGGTTCTGCAGCAGCGTGACGGACATCACAAAGATGAGCATAGACAGAATTACAAGCCAGAAATTGCGGAGTACAAATTTGGTGATGCAATATAAGTCAAAATTGCTCCATTCAATATTTCTTTTGCCTTCCATTTATGTCACCTCACTGTCTTACCACGGTCAGAATGACCGAATAGGTCAGGCCGTCGTCGTTGGTATAGGAGAATGTGATATTGTTGCTGCCGCGGGCAGCATAGTTGATCTCGCCGCTGATCTCGACCTTCGACGGGTCAACGGTCGAGCCGTGTGCCGACTCGCGCACAGAGATGATGTGCTCACGCAGGGACTCCAAATCGAGCTTCTTGGTGGCGTCGATGTAGAGCAGATACTTATCCAGATAGATCACGGGATGACGAGAGGTATAGTTTTTGATGGAGACTGTCAGGTTGACCATGGCGGTGTCGCCGGTGGAATTGGTGACTTGCAACGTGATAGGATACTCACCCTCGTCGGTGTTACCAAGGTTATTCGAGGCCAATCTCATACGGCTGGTGATGTCGCCGTCGATCACGTCGTGTGCAGACAGACGATCTTCTAGGGTGATCAAACCGTTGACATTGTAGATAAGCGGCTGAGATAGGGAGAAATGCGGCTTCTCGTAATCGGTGTAAGTCACATATCGGGAGAAGGTGCAGCAGTTCGAGGAGCTGTCAAATACCGCGTAGGTGATGACGGCATGGTTGGCATCGACCAACTGCGAGATCTTACGCACAACGATACGGTCGGTGATGTCGCCGTCGACATCGTCCCGTGCGACCAGGCCGGCACACAGTTCCTTGTCCGATGCACGGACGCTGACCTCAAGGGGGGAGCCGTCGCAGATAATCAGCGGGGCCTCATGATCCATGAGCGTCTGATCATAGACGAACAGCACGGTAAATGCAATGGACAATATTAAAAACAATGCAATGGTAATAATTCGTAAATTTCTCATCGTTACACCTCTTATGTGTCAAATAAAATCCTTCGGATGAGGAAGCGGTTCATCATTGATAATACGGGTTGGATTGTCCTCGAGAAGCAACTGGAAATAGTGTGGCTCGAGGTTCAATTCCTCCTTGAGGCTGCAAAATGCAGGCGGACGGTGCTTCATGTCGTGTGCATCACTGGCAATCACATGGGCAAGACCGTTTTCAATCAGTGTGTGGGAGCATTTATATGCACTTTGTCCCAAGCGGCCGAGCAGACTTCCTTTGTTGAGCTGAATAACGAAGCCTTGCTCAAACCAAGAAGCCACGACAAAGGGGGTGCGCTGCACCGCCTCATAACGTTCCGGGTGGGCGATGATCGGGATCAGGCCCCGTCGGGCGATGGACTGCAGGGTGCGCGTGATCTGATGGGGGGTTTGATTGAAAGGGAACTCCACCAAGAGATAGTGCGAATGGTTGATGGTGACGAGCTTCTTTTCGTCGATCAGCTCGCGGATATTGTCCTCGTGAGCGAAGACCTCCGCACCGGGCAGGAGCTTGACAGGGATGTTTTTCTGCTCCAGAACGGCTCGGAAGGTCGAAAAAACGACCTGATATTCGCTGTCACGATAGTTGGGACGAACATTTTTTAGGTTGCAGTGGGGTGTGGCGACGATCGTGTCGACGCCGTTTTGCCACGAATGCTTTGCCATGGCGCAGGCGACCTCGATGCTTCTGGCACCGTCATCGATATAGGGAATGATATGACAATGTAAATCTACCATAAGAACCTCCGTGATGGTGCAACAAAGAAGGAAAATTGCCTACATGGATACAAAACACGCAATTATAACTATATATCTCAAAATATACTATCATAGAACCACAGAAATTTCAACCTAAAATTCATTTATAATGAGAATTGCAAGAAACTTTCTGTGAAAAAACTAATGCTTGCATCCCCTAATAATTACAGGTATAATATTACAAACAGGGAAAGGTGGTTGACGAATGAAAAAGAAACAAAACAGCAGGCAACGCGAGAACCGTGAAATGTGGATGGCCTTGGCGATTTTTCTTCTGATCGTGGTTGTCATTGTGATGATTGTGCTCTTGAACGACGGTGAGGAGAAACCGAAAGACCAGCCGGTGCGCTCGCTTGAGCTTTCCTCTGAGGCCCGGACATGTCCGTTTGAGATCGACGGATTTGAGACGGTGGAAAACGGCTACCACGGAACGCTCAACGAAAGTCTGGAACTGCTCTGCATTGGGCGCTACAGCGGAAAATTTGTAGAGGACGAAAGCAATAAAAAGGTTCAAAATGTACTGGCGCTTATCGTGAAAAACACGACAAAGGAAACGATTGGATATGCGCAGATCAAGATGAATACCTATGGGCCGGATGCCTTCTTTGACATTTATGACCTTCCGGCCGGAGATGCGGCGCTGGTGCTTGAGGCTTCTGCGTTGGAGCATACGGAGGGAATGGAATTCAAGATGCCGTTGTGTTTCGATTGCACGAAGCTCACAGGAGACCTTCAAACGCAATGTGAAATCTCTATCAGGGATCAAACAGTCACGGTAGAAAACAGATCTGACGAGGTGCTTTCTGTCCTGCGCTATAAAACGCAGCTGCAAGAGGGACTGCTATTGGGCGGCGTCGCCTATCAGATAGACTTGCAACTGCAGCCTGGTCAGAGTTGCGAGCTTACCGATCCGCGCTTGGCGCCTCGGAGCAAGATCACGTACATCGGAGGATAGGACATGGAGATCAAAAAGGAATTTGCGCTACGCCAGATCGAAGATGAGTATTTGCTGATCCCGTCGGGCAAGGCTGCGCTGGATCTCAACGGTATGATCACCCTCAATGAGATCGCTGCCGAGATATGGAAGGTACTTCCACAGATGGAACATGAGGAGATGCTTGTGGCGTGGCTTCTGCAGGAGTACGAGGTGAGTGAGGAGACTGCCCGAAGAGATGTTCGTGAGTTTCTTTGTCTGCTCAGAGGACTTGAGATTCTATAATGTTGCAATCAACTGAAAAAATAGTTGATAAAAACATATAAATTATTAAAAATAACAGTTGCGACTTGAAAAAATTTCGTATATAATATCAGTGCCAAAAAAACAAAGAACGTCAGCGCGAGCTGACGAAAATTGGAGGAAATAATCATGTCTGTAAAAGTAGCTATCAATGGTTTTGGTCGTATCGGCCGCTTGGCATTCCGTCAGATGTTCGGCGCAGAGGGCTTTGAGATCGTTGCAATCAACGACCTGACCTCTCCGAAGATGTTGGCTCATCTGCTGAAGTACGACTCCACGCAGGGTGCTTATGCCGCTCCGTTCGGCACACATACTGTCGAGGCTGGCGAGGACTTCATCGTTGTTGACGGAAAGAAGCTGACCATCTATGCTAAGGCTGATGCAAAGGAACTGCCTTGGGCAGAGCTCGGTGTTGACGTCGTTCTCGAGTGCACCGGTTTCTACACCAGCAAGGCAAAGGCACAGGCTCACATCGATGCAGGTGCCAAGAAGGTCGTTATCTCCGCTCCGGCCGGCAATGATCTGCCCACCATCGTCTATAATGTCAACCATGACACCCTGACCAAGGAAGACAACATCATCTCCGCTGCTTCCTGCACCACCAATTGCCTGGCTCCCATGGCAAAGGCTTTGAACGACCTGGCTCCCATCAAGTCCGGTATCATGTGCACCATCCATGCTTACACCGGTGATCAGATGATCCTCGACGGCCCGCACCGCAAGGGTGACCTCCGTCGTGCTCGCGCAGGTGCTGTGAACATCGTCCCGAACTCTACCGGTGCTGCTAAGGCCATCGGCCTCGTCATCCCCGAGCTCAACGGCAAGCTCATCGGCGCCGCACAGCGTATCCCGACTCCGACTGGCTCTACCACCATGCTCAACGCCGTTGTGGAAGGTACCGTCACTGTTGACGAGATCAACGCTGCTATGAAGGCTGCTGCCAATGAGTCCTACGGCTACACCGAGGATCCCATCGTCTCTTCCGACATCATCGGCATGCGCTTCGGCTCCCTGTTCGATGCAACTCAGACCATGGTTATGGATCTGGGCAACGGCACCACTCAGGTTCAGGTCGTTTCTTGGTACGACAACGAGAACTCTTACACCAGCCAGATGTGCCGCACTATCAAGCACTTTGCGGATCTGCTGGACTAATTCTATGAATCAAACCCCCGACTTCTCAGATGAAGTCGGGGGTTGTCTTGTTTATTTGTCCTCGTAGAAGACCTTCATGCCCTTATAGGTCATGTAGGTGTCGAGCTTGGAGACCAGCTCCATCGGTGCGTGCATAGACAGAACGGGGACACCGGCGTCGACGGTCTCAATGTTACGGTTTGCCATGTAGCAGGCGACGGTGCCGCCACCACCCTGGTCGACCTTGCCCAGTTCGCCGGTTTGCCAGATGACATCGTTCTTGGCAAAGAGGGTACGGACATAGCCCATGACCTCAGCGGCTGCGTCAGACGAGCCGGACTTGCCACGTGCGCCGGTGTACTTGAAGATGCCGGTGCCGTAGTTGATGCGGGTGTTGTTGCGGCGATCGCAGGTCTCTGCATAGATCGGGTCGAATGCATTGCTGACATCGGCTGACAGGCAGAAGGAATTTTCGAAGCAGCGGCGCATACAAGCATTTGTGGACTTGCACAGATCGTGCATGAAGGTTTCGAAATAATCGCTCTGCATACCGGAGATGCCGTTCGAGCCGACCTCTTCTTTGTCAGCCAGGACGCAAACAGCGGTCTTGGCAGGGATATCCAGCTCCAGCAGCGGTTTGAAAGCAGCATAAGCGCAGACACGGTCGTCGTGGCCGTAGGCAGCAATCAGGGAGCGGTCAAAACCGACCTCGCGAGCGGGACCTGCAGGAACCATGGTCAGCTCTGCAGAGAGGAAATCTTCCTCGATCAGGCCGTACTTCTCGTTGAGCAGGCACATGATGGCGAACTTGATACGGTCGCCACCCTCGTCATCCTTCAAGGGACGGGAGCCGAGCAGGATGTTCAGATTTTCGCCTGTGACACCTTCGGCCAGAGTTTTCTTCATCTGATCGGCAGACAGATGGATGAGCAGATCGGTCACGCAGAAGATGGGATCGTTTGCATCTTCACCGACGGTGACCTTGATCACGCTGCCGTCCTTCTTATAGACAACACCGTGAAGGGCCAGGGGAGTGGTCGTCCACTGATACTTCTTGATGCCGCCATAGTAGTGGGTCTTGAAATAAGCCATCTCAGCATCTTCATACAGAGGATTCGGCTTGAGATCCAGACGGGGAGAGTCGATGTGCGCGGCGCAGATGTGGCTGCCATTGTTGAGGCTTTCGGAGCCGATGACAGCAAAAATAACAGCCTTCTTGTGGTTGTTGCCGTACACGCGGTCGCCGGGTTTGAGCTCCATGCCGGGAACCAAAGGCTTAAAGCCGTTCTTCTCGGCTACTTCGATCGTCCAATCGACTGCTTCACGCTCGATCTTGCAATCAGAGATGAAGCGCATGTATTCCTTGCAATAGTCCTCCATCGCGGCCAGATCCTCAGATGAGATGCGGTCATAGCCGTTCTTGGGAGCGTTGAGCAGTTCTTTGCGCAGATCTTCGTAGTTCTTTTCCATTTTGAAAACTCCTTTCAAGAATTTATAACAATTTCTTTCAAATTCAGCCTGTGTACATTCAGACGATAGGGTATGCGTTGCCAGGGCGGAATATTCGGCATTGCTTTTTTGCGCGCGGATCCGAGACAGCGCATAGTCGTATGAGATGCCGTCACGCTTCATCAGTCGCTCGATGCGTGTAGATTCCTCTGCGATCACGGCAACGGTCGTGTCACATTTTTCGGCCAAGCCGCTTTCAAATAAAGCAATGGCATCGATGGCGGCATTGGGGGCATTTTTAAGGATTTTTTCGACCTCAAGACCAACATAATGGTGCGTGATGCGATTGAGCAGCAGGAGTTTTTCCTCGTTTGCAAAGACAATCGCACCGAGTGCTTTGCGATCAAAGGAGCCGCCTGCAAAGGACTCGGGAAAGGTGGATTTCAGCGCGCTGAGCATTTCCTTGGAGGTTTCCAGCAGCCTATGATAGACCGCGTCACAGTCGATGGTCGTGATGCCGAGTTTTTTTACCACATTCAGAAGCGTTGTCTTACCGCAGCCGGTTCCGCCGCTGATGCCAAGGATCATTCGGTATCCTCCTTTGCGCTCACGATGCAGAAGCCGGCGGCTTTGTTCAGACGGTTGCGCACCGCATAGGCCGCACCACCGCCGCTTGGGCAGCGTGCATAGATCGTGTGGATCTCGGGTTTGTCCAATGTGCGAAGTGCCGAAAACAAACCTGCGCACAGGCTCATGCTGTCTTCTTCGCTTCCGTAGGAGGTCGGGTTGAGACCTTCATACAAGGAAAGCTCCTCGTCAAAGCACAAAACGGCTGTTTGCTCGTTGTAACGTCTGCGGACATAGCTTGCTGCATCGTTTGCATTGCCCGAGACGATGATTACCTCAGCATTTGGCGCATAGTGCTTGTACTTCATGCCGGGGGCACGCACAACAGCGTCAGAATCGATCTGACCCAGAACGGCCTTGTCGATTTCCAACTCTCCCAGGACATCCAAAAGCTCCTCAGGTGTGATGCCACCCGGACGCAGGAGTACGGGTTTATTGCCACTCAAGTCCACAATGGTGGATTCCAGACCGACCTCACACGCGCCACCGTCCAATATGGCGGCAATGCGGCCATCCATATCGTGAAGGACGTGCTCGGCGGTCGTAGTCGAAGGCTTGCCCGAGGCATTGGCCGACGGGGCGGCAATGGGGACGCCTGCGAGCTCGATCAGCTTGCGCGTGGACTCGGTTTTCGGACAACGGATCGCAACGGTATCAAGGTTGGCGGTTGTGACCTTGGGGACGATTGGTTTTGCGGGCAGAACCATGGTCAGGGGACCGGGCCAGAATTTTTTAGCCAGCAGCCACCCCTTCTCGGGGATGTCATGACACAGCTGTTCCATCTGAGAGGGCTCAGAAATATGCAGAATCAGTGGATTGTCTGACGGACGACCTTTGGCCTTGAAGATCTTGGCCACGGCCGAAACATTCAGACCGTCTGCGCCCAAACCGTAAACGGTCTCGGTCGGAATGCCGACCAATTCGCCTGATTTGATGAGCTCTGCGGCACGGGACAGATCTTGCTCGTTATCTGCGCGGAGCATGACGGTATTCAATTCAATCACCACTTTCCCTGAGTTTTTCAGCTTGGTCTGCGGCGATCAGCGCATCGATGATCTCGTCGAGATCGCCGTTCATGATGTTGTCGATTTTATACAGCGTCAGACCGATACGATGGTCGGTAACGCGACTTTGCGGGAAGTTATAGGTTCGGATCTTCTCGTTGCGCATACCGCTGCCGATCTGGCTGCGGCGTTCGCCCGAGTAGGCCGATTCGATGCGCTCCTGTTCAATCTGATAGAGCTTTGACGAGAGCATCATCATGCATTTCTCGCGGTTCTGAAACTGGCTTCGCTCCTCTTGGCAGGCTACGACGATGCCGGTTGGCTTATGCAGCAAACGGACGGCCGAGGAGGTCTTGTTGATGTGCTGACCGCCTGCGCCCGAGGAACGGTAGACCTGCATTTCAATGTCCTCGGGACGGATCTCTACATCGGCCTCCTCCATCTCGGGCAGAACTGCGACGGTTGCTGTGGAGGTATGCACGCGGCCGCCCGACTCGGTCTCGGGCACGCGTTGTACACGGTGAACACCTGATTCGAACTTGAGGCGGGAGAAGGCTCCGCTGCCACGAATTTCAAAATCAGCCTCCTTGATGCCGCCGAGTTCCGTTTCGTTGTAATTGAGCAGAGAAACCGTCCAGCCGTGAGATGCGGCATACAGGTTGTACATTCTAAATAGGCTGTGGGCAAACAGTGCGCTTTCCTCACCTCCGACACCGCCTCGGATCTCGATGATGACGCTCTTGTCATCATTCGGGTCGTGGGGCAGCAGGAGGAGCTTCAGCTTCTGCTCGAGCTCCTCGCAGCGCTTTTTGGCTGAGGAAAATTCCTCTTGGCACAGCTCCTTCATTTCGGGGTCATTCTGACCACTCATGAGCTCAAGAGCATCCTGCATATCCCGCGCCGAGCGCACATAGCCGCGGTAGGCTACAACGACCGGCTCGAGCTCCTTCTGCTCCTTCAGATAGGAAGCTGCACGCTTGGGATCGGCGAAAAAGTCGGGCTGCTCTGTACGGGCGGAAATTTCAATATATTTTTCTTCGACAAGTCTCAGCTTGTCCAGCATTGATTGTTCCAATATGATCCCTCAATCCAAAGATTTGCTATATTTTAGCAGATTTTTTGTCATTTGTCTACCTGATAGACATTAAAAATGACCTGCGCCTGATCTGTCAGCTCTCTTGTTTGCGCCAAAGCCTGCGCGCCGCCCTTGCCGATACGATGTATATGGGGTGTCATGGAGAACAGCTGCATGATCTCATCGTTACTGTGCAAGTGGAACGAAAACTCGAGTGTATGACTTTCTTTCAGTGTAAAACCATGTAGCTCCGGCTGCAGATTCTTCTCTTTTTCGATGATTTCGGGGTAGATGATCTTTTTCAGTTCAGTCAGATGGCTTTTGCCTGCAAGAACCTGAAGGAAGAAACCGCTCGGCTTTAACACGCGTGCGAATTCAGCCTCTGCGGTGAATGCGAACATCGACAAAACACCGTCAAAGGTGGTATCCTGAAAGGGGAGATGTGCCGCTGTGGCTGTCAGCCAATGGGTAGATTTGTCCCTCGCTGCGGCAAAACGAACCGCTTCTTTGGAGATGTCGATGCCCCAACGCTCCGGGATGTCGGATAGATGCGATAAATAATATCCCTCTCCGCAGCCTGCGTCCAGAATACATTGAGGCGCAAGGGGCTTTACGAGCCTGCGGAGCTGTTCCGCGATGGGCAGATAGTAGCCTCGGTCTAAAAAGCTACGCCTTGCGCTGACCATTTCCCTGGAATCGCCCGGGGCGATGGAGTGCTTCTGCTGAACGGGCAGCAGGTTCACGTAGCCCTGTCGAGCCACGTCAAAGCTATGTTTGTTTTCACAATGCCAGCTGTGCGGACTGCGCGTAAGCGGCTGGCCGCAAATGGGACAAATTACCATGCAAATGCCTCGCTTTTTGTATATACTATCAATGATCTGTCGTTTTGGCAGGGCTCGGAGGGATGAAAATGAAACTATGGATTGCCATACTATGTTGTTTCTGCTTGCTGTCCTGGACTTGCGCATCGGATCGACCTAAATATGTTGCGCTGACCTTTGATGACGGGCCAAGCGGCCGTTTTACGGAAGAACTTTTGGATTTTTTAGAAGAAAAACAGGTGCCGGCGACCTTTTTTCTGTGTGGCTACCGCGTCGAGCAATATCCGCACCTTACCAAACGGATTGCGATGCAGGGTCATGAGATTGGCGTACATTCCGATCAGCATCGATTCTTTAGCCGTATGACGGAACAAGAGATTTGTCTCGATCTTGCGCAGACGCGACAGAAAATTGTACAGGCAGCGCATAAGGAGCCGACACTCTTAAGACCACCGGGTGGAATTTATGATCTTGATATACTGAGCAGGACCTGCTGCAACGATTTGCCGGTGATCCTCTGGTCGGTAGATGTGCAGGATTGGTGCAGAAGCAACAGCACACAGATCGCCAATGACATTGTGAAACAAGCAAAAAGCGGGGATATTATTCTCATGCACGACATGAAGGATTCCAGCATAAATGCGGCCAAAAAGGTGATCGAGAGTCTGCAAGCCCGTGGGTTTGAATTTTTAACGGTATCCGAGCTTGCAGATCTGTGCGGCATACAATTGATGGGGTCGACTGTATATTACAGCTTTGTAAAAAAGCTTTCGATCTGTGTACGGGAGCAGGAAACGGAGCCTTGTGCGAAATTCGGCTTTCCGCCACCGCGACCGTTCAGCTCGGCATTGAGCTGCTTTACCGTTTCACGCACATCACCCTGCAAAATGCCGACGGCATAGCTCCAACCAGCCTCTTTTTCGGAGAAGACGGCGCAAAGCCCACCGCAGGTGTGCAAAACGGCATCGCATAGACGGCGCACGGCATCGGGACTCAGGCCCTTTTGGAACAACACGACAAGGCCGGAGTCCTTGTGTGCCGCTGCGATGCTCGCAAACAGTTCGTTTTCAAGGCAGGTACAGCGATACTGCACAGCTTTGAGTTCACCGGCCATGCGCTCGGCCGCCACTGCTGTTGCCAATGGTTTGGCTGACAGCAGGGCGGAGATTTTACGGTTTTGTTCATAGACTGCATTCATATAAGCGAATGCTTTATCGCTACAGAGCATCTCGATGCGGCTGCCGCCATGAAATTTGGTGATGCTCAGGAGCTTGATCAGGCCGATCTGACCTGTGCTGCTGACGTGAAGTCCGCAGCAGGCACAAAGATCGATGTTTTCAAAGTCGACGAGGCGAACCTGACCGCTCAGTTCCTTTTTGCTGCGGTAGGGAAGCTCCATCCGCTGCTGTTCATCGGGATAGGTCACATGGCACGGAAGATCAAGGCAGACGATTTTGTTTGCCTCTGATTCGATTTCGCACATCTGCTCATAGGTCAGCTCTCCGCTGAAATCGACCGTGACCGTGTCGCTTCCCATATGAAAGCCGGTGTTTTCATATCCGAAACGCTTGTGGATGAGGCCGGAGATGATATGCTCGCCGGAATGTTGTTGCATGAAAAGGAAACGACGGGGCCAGTCGATCTTACAAAGCACTTCCTTGCCAATGGGCAAGGGACGGTCACACATATGGTAAATGTTATCATCCTTCTCATAAACATCGCTGACCACGGCCTCGTCAATGGTGCCGAAATCGCAGGGCTGACCTCCGCCGGTCGGGTAGAAGATGGTGCGTGCCAACTGCACACACCAAAGTCCTCCCGATTCCTTGCAATCTACCACAACAGTCTTTGCCTCGGTCAGATACGGGTTTACATAATATTCTCTGTCGGCATTCATTGTATTTCTCCTCTCAGGCGGTTCAGGATCAACGCATCAGCAGGCGTGAAGTCAAACTGCGGGATCTGCTCACGGGTGATCCAGTTGAGCTGCACATGCTCGAGCAGCTTCGGAGTTCCGCTTTGAATTGCTGCGTTGAACAGCGTCAGACGGATGGTGAGATCGGGATATTCGTGTACGAGCTGCATGAATACATCACCGACGCTGATCGTAACATCCAGTTCTTCGCGGCACTCGCGGATCAAGGCCTCCTGCAAGGTTTCACCGGGCTCGGTTTTGCCGCCGACAAATTCCCACAGAAGGCCTCTTGCCTTGTGTGGCGGTCGTTGGCAGATCAGGAATTTATCATCCTGCCAGATCAATGCTGCAACCACATCCGTCATATGTACACTCCTTTGATTTTTGTTTAATATTATACCATATTTTTTCGCATACGGCAATCATTTTATTCGGCAATGCGGATGGGAAAGCTTCCGCTGCCGTCTCCGACGATCGTACGATAGTGTTTGGCGAGGTGACGCCATGTTTTTTTATCCAGTTCACCTGTGACGGGCAACTCAGATCGCTCCTGAAACCAGCTCAGGGCATTACCTGTATCGGCATCCAGGATGCCTGTAGAGCGTACAATGGGCATTTGATCATAGTATCTTGAAAGTGCGATCAAAATCCCTTGCAGGAGATACAAGTGAGTATTTTTTGATCCCTTTTGCAGCACCTGATTCGGCTGTAAAACGATCAGAAGCGGCTCCGCCTCACCGTAAAAAGTATTTGCCTCGTCAAAGGCATCGCTCAGTGCATTCCAGGTATCCTCATCTGCGATGCCGTTGACGGGAAGATTCTGCTCGTGCTGAAAACGCTCCAAAAGGGCTTTTGTCTCCTCTCCGAAATAGCCATCCTTGGAGAGCGTGCTCTCGGGATATACAGCACGCAGCATTTCCTGCAGATCGGTTACAGGTGTTGTTAGCGGTTGACGTCCAATTCTCATAAAACCTCCTGATAGTCGCTGTCACCGGCACGCAAGGGTGTGCCTCTATATTGAGGGACGAGGCGGTTATTCACGCCCAAAATGGCCGAGGCACGGTCATAAAGTGCTTTCCATGTCGCAGGCCCGACAATTCCGTCGGGAGTGAGTCCTGCAAAACGCTGAAAAGCGATGACGGCATTTTGCGTTTGCTGCCCAAAGATGCCATCTTCGGTGACGGGCGGAATGTCGTTGATATATTCTGATACCGCCCGCAGCATAAACTGAAGCTGAGACACGCTCTGTCCTCGAGAGCCGTTTTCCAGAGTGGAGGGAACCTGCCAATTGACGGCATAAAAGCGCTGTCCCTCGCTCTCCAGCTCAGATAGCTTCGTCACACCGACATACAGCCGTACCAAACGATACCATGTCGCTTTCCCAACGATACCATCATCCTGCAATGAAAAGATCTGCTGGAAACTGCGTACAGCATTTTCCGTCTGTGGGCCGAAGATGCCGTCAACGGATGCGATGCGGGGAATCGCAGGATAATTACGACCGATGCGGTTGAGCATGACTTGCAACCGAACCACGTTCGGCCCCCTCGAACCACGACGCAGCGGAGTACCCGGGTACGATGGTGTATAGCCACGCAGCGGTGCGTCGTTGACGATCTCGATGCTGTTTCCGTAATAGTTTCTAAGAATCTGGACGGAGTTCAGACCTCTTTGCGCCAAATTTTGTGAGCCCCATTGACTCAGGCCTTCACAGGTAACGGTGGTTCCGTTACAAAACTTTGCCGCCAATGGCTCGACAAAACCCATCCTGCGGATATAGTCATTGAAAATTCTGTCGACTATGTTCGAAATGCTGCTAAAATAGTTTCTGCCGTTGATAAATTTCTGGTCAATGGCGGTCGATGAGGTGATATCGAACGGATAGCCCTGGGAACGGTAAAATTCTGTATAGATCCGATTCAAAGCAAAGGAAATGATGGCTAAAATATTTGCTGTCAGGGCGCTTTCTTCCCAAGTCGGGTAGACCTCACTTGAGGCGACATTTTTGACATAGTCAATGAATGGGACAGTGACATTCGGCGCATTGGAGGACGGCGAGCCGAGATGTACGGTGATGTACTGCGGAACAAACGGAAGAACAGTAACCATAGGCACTACAAATTCTGTGCGCTGACTTGGAAAATCTCGGTGAGGTTCCAAGCCTGTGGCCGTTCCTGCAAGGGAATGAGGACAAGGTTCTGCTGTGTGACGATACCTGAGAAAACCTGGGCATTTTCGACTAAGATCCGCTCATAACCGGGGTAGTCCACAGTGATATCGACAAGGGTAAAGGGGGCAGGTGTGCCTGCCTGCAGACTTTCGCTGCGATCGGGGGTGTCGACTGCGATGGGGGAAATATTGCCGTTGCGATCAGTGAGCCTTGAGGCCAGAAGTTGTGTGCCGTTTTGCGATGGTTGTGAAATGGTGACATTTGCGCCTTCGATCGGTAACTGTGCATCTGTGGAAAATACACGCGCCGTGATGAAGCCTTGTTCTGCCATAAAGCACCTCCTTACACCTCATTGTATGCACAAGGGCACAAAAAGGTGTAAGGAGGCATGGGTTACAGATATTGCTTCATTTGGTCGATGTTTGCCTGCTCGGTTTGCAGCAGTCGGCTTGAAAGGCTTGAAACCTTTGGATCGAGCACACCCATGGTACGAATGGAGTGCATACTTTTGATCATGCCTTTGGTGTTGCCTTGCAGCATTAGCTCGGCAATCTTTGCAGTTGGCTCGGTGCTTGCGCGAACCTTCATCTTCGAAGTCATGACAGAGCTGTAGCGCGCAAAGGGACTGATATTTTTTGGTGTGGCTCCACGCTGCCGCAAAAGTCGGTCGGCTTCGTTGAAAATTTCCTCGTACTCGTTATACTGCGAACGGAGTGCATTTCTAAATGGCCTGTGTGTCGTCTCGTTGATTACGCTCTGGATACCGTAGCAGCCCATCTGCGTACTCTTGCGGATTTCCTGCAGCATCGGAATGTCGTTTTCCATATTTCATCACCTCTATCTTAGCCTACCGCAAGAAACTAAAAATATACGGCAAAAGCGGATTGACATATTGTAGGAAAATGGTATAATAGCAATAGATTGTAAAAAAGGAGAAGGTATCATGCATCATACTATGACTATCGCAGGTGTAACCAGAGACCTGCCTATTTGCAAGGTAAATGACGATCTGTATATCGGTGCATTCGTCATTTTCGGAGATGTTGAGCTGACGGTGGAAACGGCTCGTGCCCTTTTGGAGAAGGCTCCTGAGTACGATTATATGATCTCGGCAGAGGCTAAGGGCATTCCGCTTATCCATGAAATGGCTCGTCAGAGCGGCCAGAACAAGTACTTCCTGGCCCGTAAGGCACCGAAGCTGTATATGTCCGGCGTGTTTGATGTTGTGGTCAACTCGATCACCACGGCCAAGGAGCAGCACTTGTACCTGGATAAGGCGGATGCCGAGATGATGCGCGGCAAGCGTATCCTGATCGTTGACGATGTGATCTCCACAGGCGAGTCTCTGCTTGCTATTGAGAGGCTCGTTGAGGCAGCAGGCGGCATCATCTGTGGCCGTATGGCGATCCTGGCCGAGGGAGACGCACAGAGCCGTGATGACATTATCTATCTGGAGAAACTGCCATTGTTCAATGCAGACGGAAGCACCAAATAAGCTGAAAACCGCCGACGAAAGTCGGCGGTTTTCAGAGTGTCAAAAAAGTCGCCAATCGTCAAAATGCAAATTTTTGGCGGTTGGCGATCTGTGTTCCAATAGACTGTTGCGAGCAGAACCCTAATATAAGCCAAAACACTTCCAATGCTTGCTTCGCAAGGCATTTTGACTTACATCGCAAACCGAGCTCTACCGTACCATCGTACGCCGACGCGCTCGGTTTGCTCGTCTTGACGACTTTTTGAACTCTGTCAGTCTGTCGAAAATCAAGTTTTTCGACAGACTGAAACCGCCGACGAAAGTCGGCGGTTTTGCTTTCCTTACTTGCGGTTGTTCTGCTGATTGTTCTGGTTCTGCTGGTTGTTCTGATTATTCTGGTTATTTTGGTTATTCTGGTTCTTGTTCTGCTGATTACGGTTTTCCATCATTCGTTCCTCCAAAATATATATTTGCGTCATGGCGCAGGCTTAGTATGCCCACCGAGGCATCATTTATCCTTCGGTTTGCAAATCAATCCCGCCAACCAGCCGAAAAACACGGCGGCAGCGATTCCGCCTGCGGCTGCAGTGAGGCCGCCGGAGAAGATGCCAACGAAGCCCTGCTCGTCCACGGCTTTTTTGACGCCCTTTGCCAATGTGAAGCCAAATCCCGTCAGAGGAACGGTGGCACCTGCTCCACCGAGGTCTGCGATATGACGATAGATTCCCAACCCACCGAGAAGCACACCTGCAACAACATAACTTACCAAAATGCGAGCTGGTGTCAGACGCGTTTTATCAATCAGAATTTGTCCGATCAGGCACAGTGTGCCACCAATGATAAAGGCCCATACATATTCCATTTAATTGCTCCTTTCGCTTGAGAAGGCAACTGCGTGACAAACTGCTGGAATGGATTCGCCCTGCTGAACGGAAAGAGGGGAGAGCAGTGCGCCCGTACCGCAAAAGAGCATTTTTTTGATGCCGCCCAAGCGCATTTGATTGAGCAGATGTCCGCACAGAACGCTGGCGCTGCATCCACAGCCGCTTCCGCCGCAATGCACATCCTGCGTTTGTGTGTCAAAGATCATGACACCGCAATCGTCATAATGATAACCGAGATCGATTCCGTCCATCAAAAACAACTCACGAACGATCTGACTGCCGAGTGATCCAAGATCTCCGGTTACGATCAGGTCATAATCATTTGGCGCGAGGGATAGATCCTCAAAATGTGCCTTGATGGTATGATAAGCCGCAGGCGCCATGGCTGCGCCCATGTTGTTGGCATCCTTGATTCCATGATCTATGATTGTGCCGATAGTGACACTTTCGATGAACGGGCCTTCGCCCTCACTACCGAGGATAAGAGCCCCTGAGCCGGTGACCGTCCACTGCGCAGTTGGAGTTCTCTGGCCGCCATAGCCCAAAGGGAAGCGATATTGACGCTCCGAGGATGCGAAATGCGATGAGGAAAGACTAAGAGTTTTTTTGCAAAAACCACCACTGATGGCCATGGAGGCCAAAATGAGACTTTCTGCCATGGTGGAGCAGGCGCCGTAAAGTCCAAAGGTTGGAATGTCCAGGTTGCGCATCGAAAAGCTGGATCCAACACATTGATTGAGAAGGTCGCCCAAGAATGCGGCATCTAAGTCGTTTTCCTTTAAGTCTACCTTCTCGAGTGCCAGCTGTATAGCCGTTTTTTGCATTTGCGTTTCGGCCTTTTCCCATGATTTTTGACCGAATCTTGTGTCTTGACTTGCCATATCAAAGCTTGGCGCCAGCGGTCCCTGAGATTCTTTTTTTCCGACAACGGATGCATAGGATAAAACACAAGGCATGTGTTTAAAACGAATGCTTTGCTTTCCGCAATGTGATATTTCCATATTCAGCCCCCATTTCTGCCCATATTGTGTGCAAAAAAACCGCTCTCCAATCGGAGAGCGGAAAATTTTTTATCAGTCAACGATACGATGCGCACACAGATAACGGTTTGCGTAATAGCTCTGCGACAGACTCGTGATTACGACACCTGTTGAGGAGTTCTGCGCATGGACAAAATTACCGTTGCCAATGTAAATGCCGACATGAGAGGCGGAGTTGCCGTAGCCGAAGTAGATGATGTCACCCGGCTTCATATCGTTGTAGGACACATAGTACCCGTTGGAAAGCTGTGCCGTTGCGGTACGGTTGATGCTGATGCCGTTCTGCTTGTAGACATACTGCACGAAGCCGGAACAGTCAAAGCCGGAAGGGGACGCACCGCCGTAAACATAAGGATAACCGACAAAGCTCTTGGCATAATCGGCGATCTTCTGGCCTTTCGAGGTGGTCGAAGAGGAACCCGAGCCGACAGATGCGGAGATGCCGTGATTGCCCGCGGGCTTTTCAACAAGCGTAATCAGATCGCTACGGATATAGCCGATGATGCTGTCGTAGGCGACCTTATACCAATCGTGCTCAAAGCCGACGATCTTAACCTTTTTGCCACGGGAGAGCTGATCGATAACTGCAGAAGAAGTTGTTGCACTCTTTCGCACATTTGTCAGCCACGGATCGAGGGTGCCCTTGCCGAGATCGATGGAAATGGAATCGGTAACACGGAGATAATCGGCATGCATATAGCCGATATGTAAATTGTAATTTACCAGATACCAGCTGCCGGTCTTGCGGATGATCACAACATGATCTCCTTGTGGCGCAACGGCGAGGGTTGTGGAAGCTGTGGTAGCTTTTGCACGAAGGCGCAGGCCACTGGTTGCCTCCACCGTACCGATGGCGGTTTTCATTTCGGTTGCCGATGCTGAGAAGCTGCAGGACAACACCAAGCTCAAGGTGATGGCGATAGCCAGCACCACGGATAAAATTCGTTTCATTATGAACCTCCCTGAAATTGCGGATTACTTTGTGTTCAGCGCACGCTCAAGCCATACACAGCCAACATCCAAAGCGGTGTAGAAGCCTTCTTTTTCACTCTTCTTCACAACACGGTCACGAGCCTTGCAGTTCGGATCGGTGCGCTGAAGCTGGACGGAAACCTTGGTTGCAAGGCTCAGGTCATTCATCTGTTTTGTCTCAAGCACCTGAAGCATGACGATATACTCGTCAGCCATGGAGCCGTAATAGACCAGATTATCCTTGCGCATCAAGGGACGACCCTTGTACATCAGAATATCATTGTTTTCGGACATAAGTACCTCCAAAATCTAATGTAACCGAATTGTAACATATCGAAACGAATTTGTCAACAAAAAGTTATCGACATGAAACCTGACGGTCCAAAAAAGGAAATGCGTGGATGTTGAAAGGGAGATTCATAAGAAAGAAACGGGGCTTTGGAAAAGCCCCGTTTAGAGGTTAATCAAACAGATAGTGACGGACAAGCTCTTGCAGAAGCTCATCACGATCGAGCTTGCAGATGAGGCTGCGAGCGTTATTGTGATTCGTGATGTAGGTCGGATCTTCCGAAAGAACATAGCCGACGATCTGATTGATGGGGTTGTAGCCCTTTTCTGTGAGGGAACGATAGACCTGGGTTAAGATCTGTTTCATCTCCTCGCTTGTGTCTGCCGGTACGGTGAACTTAATGGTGTTGTGCTTGTTTTGTTGTTCCATAACGCTAGCCTCCTTTCTCTGTTCGAAACTATCATACTACAATTTACATCGAATGTAAAGAAAAAAACAATAAATATTTGGAAACAAATATTAACGCAGTTTTGCGTTGCAAAGGTCTTCGAGCTTCGTCAGGATCGATTGGAAAACGCTTTCAGAGTCGACATCGGTTAGGGTACGGTCGTCAGCACGCAGGAGGAGGTTGAAGGCTACGCTCTTCTTGCCGTCCTCAACACCCTTGCCACGATAGATATCAAACAGCTTGACATCGCGCAGCAGCTTACCGCCGCCTGCGATAATGGCGCTTTCCAGCTCGGCCACAGTGGTTACCTCGTCAGCGACGACAGCGATATCACGGCTGACTGCGGGATATTTGGGCAGCGGAGTGTAGGTTGCCTCGGGCAGGAGCAGCTCGCTCAGCAGCGTGAAGTTCAGCTCTGCCACATAGACGGGAGTGTCGATGCCGAAGCTCTTGGTGACCAGCGGATGCACCTGGCCGAATACGCCCAGATCCACACCGTCGATTGTGACCATGGCGCAGCGGCCGGGGTGATAGGAGGGGTTGTCCTTCACGGCACGGTAGCTTGCCTTCTTGGTGCGCAGGCCCTTGAACAGAGCTTCGATCTCGCCCTTGACGGAGAAGAAGTCAACTTCGCTGCCGTAGCAGCCGAGCATCAGATGTCTGGGCTCGTCGGGAAGGGTCTGACCCTCCTTGGGAAGGTAGACCTTTGCCAACTCGTAGAGCTTGACATTGGCGTTGTGATAGTTGTAGTTTCTTGCAAGGATCGCCAGCATGGAGGGGAGCGCAATCGTACGCATCACTGAGGTGTCTTCACCGAGCGGATTCTGAATGCACAGAGGCTTTCTCAGCTCGCTGTCCTCGGGCAGGCGGATCATGTCGAAATAAGAAGGGGAGACAAAGGAGTAGGTCAGGATCTCACTGTAGCCGAGGCTGCGGCAAAGGCTGCCGACCTTGTTCTCCAGGATCATTGTGCCGGTGTAGCCGCCCTCTGCGGTCTGTGCGCGGAAGGAGGTTGTCGGGATGACATTGTAACCATAGAGTCTGCCGACCTCTTCTGCGATGTCAGCCATGTGCTGTAGGTCGGGACGGAAGGACGGAACCAGAATGGTGCGGCCTTCGACCGGGATCTCCAAACGGCGCAGATACTCGATCATATCGGCTTCAGAAATATCAGTACCGAGCAGAGCATTGATGCGCTCCGGCTCGAGCTCTACTGTGTGGGGTTCGGGGATGTAGTTGAGGATGTCGATCATGCCGTCCATGACCTCACCGGCACCGAGGAGCTCGACAAGCTCGCAGGCACGGTTGACAGCCGGAACCGTCAGCATGGGATCGATATTTTTCTCAAACTTGCCGGACGACTCGGTACGCATACCCAGCGCCAGAGCGGTCTGACGGATGGACGTGCCGTTAAAGTTTGCAGACTCGAAGACGACATCGACGGTGTCATCGACGATCTCGCTGTTCTCGCCACCCATCACACCCGCAAGGCCGATGGGCTTTTCGCCGTCGGCAATGACGAGCATACCGGGGGCCAGATCGCGCACGATGCCGTCCAGAGTTGTCAGCTTTTCGCCTTCTACAGCCTCACGGACGACGATTTTCTTCGAGGAAATGTAGCGGTAGTCGAATGCGTGCATCGGCTGGCCGTACTCGAGCATGACATAGTTGGTGATGTCGACGATGTTGTTGATCGGGCGCACACCGTTGGCACGCAGGCGCTCGCGCATCCACTTCGGGGACGGGGCGATCTTGACATTGCGCACCATTCTTGCGCTGTAGCGGTTGCACAGATGCTCAGCCGGAACCTCAACATCGATCATGTCCATCAAATTACCCTCGGCTCCACCCTTGACCTCGGGCTCGTGGTGCTTCATGGGAAGGTTGAAGGCCGCAGCGCTCTCACGAGCCAGGCCGATGATGCTGTAGCAGTCGGGACGGTTGTTGGTGATCTCGAAATCGACCATGGTGTCATCGTTGCCGATGACGGTGTTGATATCCTGACCGGGGACGCAATCCTCTTCAAGGATCCAGATGCCGTCCTCAATGGCATAGGGGAAGTCGTTGAGGGTCAGGTTCAGCTCCTTCAAAGAGCAGAGCATACCGTTAGAGACTTCACCGCGGAGCTTGCCCTTGGTGATATGGATGCCGCCGGGCAGGCGGGAATTGTGCAGTGCAGCCGGGACAAGATCGCCCTGCTTGACATTCTGCGCACCCGTGACGATCTGCACAGGCTCGTCTTTGCCAATGTCGATCTGGCAGACCCACATATGGTCGGAGTTGGTGTGACGGGTGATCGAAATGACCTTGCCGACGACGACATTCTTGATCTCGGCATCCAGGCGCTCGTAGGTTTCGACCTTCTGACCTGCAATCGTCAGGGTTTGGACATATTCCTTGTCGGAGATGTTCGAAAGATCGACAAATTCCTCATGCAACCATTTTCTGTTCAGTTTCATAGCTTCGCACCTCCGTTAAAATTGTGACAGGAAACGAACATCGTTTTCGAAGATCAGACGCAGATCATTGATCTTCAGACGACCCATAGCCATGCGTTCCAGGCCGATGCCGAAGGCAAAGCCGGAATATTTCGTCGAATCAATGCCGCAGCCCTCAAGAACCTTGGGATGTACCATGCCGGCACCGAGCAGCTCGATCCAGCCCTCACCGTGACAGGTGGGGCAGACCTGACCGTCGATCTCTCCCTTGCCACCGCACTTGAAGCACTGCATATCGACCTCGCAGCTCGGCTCGGTGAAGGGGAAGTGATGCGGACGGAAGCGTACCACGGCATCCTCGCCGTACAGACGCTTGATCATGGTTTCCAGAGCACCCTTCAGGTCACCCATGGTGATGCCCTCATCAACGACCAGACCCTCGATCTGATGGAACATGGGGGAGTGAGTGGCGTCGGCTTCGTCCTTACGGAAGACGCGGCCGGGAGCCAAAATGCGGATAGGCGGCTTCTGATTTTCCATCACGCGGATTTGGATGGGACTGGTCTGCGTTCTGAGAAGGACGGAATCGTCATCATTGAAGTAGAAGGTGTCGGAACGGTCGCGCGAGGGATGGCCCTCTTCGATGTTCAGACGGGTAAAATTGTAGGAGGCTTCTTCGATCTCGGGGCCGTCGACGATCTGATAGCCCATGCCGATGAAGATTTCCTTGACCTCTTGCAGCACCTTGTTCATCGGGTGCTGATGACCCATGCGGACTTCCTTGCCCGGAACGGTAACATCCACAGCCTCCAGTGCCAGCTGTTCGAGAAGGGCAGCGGCCTCGAGCTCAGTCTTGCGCTCTTCAAGCTTGGTCTCCAGCTCGGCTCGCACAGCATTCGCGACCTGACCCATGACGGGACGTTCCTCGGCAGAGAGCTTGCCCATCTGCTTCAAAACAGCCGTCAGCTCGCCCTTCTTGCCCAGTACGCGTACACGCACGGCATCCAGAGCGACGATATCCGCAGCTTCCTGCATTTCGGCAAGAGCCTGCAGTCTGATTTGTTCGAGTTGTTCTCTCATATCATTTCTCCTTACATGAAATTACAAAATAAAAAATCCTCCGTCCAAAAGAGGGACGAAAGATCTGTCTTTCGCGGTACCACCCGCCTTCGCAGCATAACTGCGCACTCAAGCCTCTAACGGAGCGACCCGTCCGACCCTACTTTTCTTTCAAGTCGGCGGCTCACGGGAGAAAGCCAGTGTCATGCACGGTAGACATTTTCAGCAGCCATGTCCTCTCTGAAACCGAACGCATGATCGACAACCCGATCATAGCCTTTGATATGAACGGACACATTCTATCATATTTTTTCAAAACTTGCAAGTAAGGATTTGACTATTTTTTAAGGTTTGATATAATAGGCGCAAGGAGTTGATTTTATGGCAAAGGTTACCCTGCCGCTGATGCAGGTGAACGATTGGCTTTTGAGAAAATGGCTTCCGAAGCGGCAAAGAAATACGCACAAGGGCGATTACGGAAAGATCTTGATTTTATGCGGTGCGGTCAGCTATACCGGCGCGCCCGTACTGGCAGCGATGGCGGCGGCACGCAGCGGTGCGGGACTGATCTTTGTTGGTGTGCCGCAGAGCGTGTATTCGATTGTGGCGAGCAAACTCATTGAGCCGATGGTATTTCCTCTGCCCGATGAAAACGGTATGCTTTCCGAGCAGGCGATTCCTGAGATCCTTAAGCGCCTGCAGACCTGCGATGCCTGCCTGATCGGTTGCGGCCTCGGCCGCGGTGAAGGGACCTTTGCGGTCGTCAAGGCGGTGCTGCAAAACGCAAATTGTCCCGTTGTCCTTGATGCCGATGGCATAAATGTCATGCAGGGGCATATGGATATATTGCGTAGTGCCAAGGATCTGATCCTCACCCCGCATGACGGCGAATTCCTGCGTCTGGGCGGTGAGCTGACACATCGCCTTGCGGCTGTCAAGGAGATGCACCGAAGAACGGGCGCGACGGTTCTGCTCAAGGGACATCGGACGCTCATCTGCGGAAAAGAGGGCTGTTTCATCAACCGCTGCGGAAATCCCGGCATGGCCAAGGGCGGCAGCGGAGATGCCTTGGCAGGCATCATCGTCAGTCTGCTCGGGCAGGGGATTTCGGCAACGAGGGCCGCCGCTCTGGGGGCATGGCTGCATGGACAAGCAGGAGATCTTTGCGCCCAGATGTTCGGAGAGTATCCGATGCTTCCGACCGATCTGATCGAGGCACTGCGCTACATTCTGAGATAGGGAAGTGGTCTGTTGCGTCGGGTTCTTTTGGTGGTTTTTTTGTGTCTTCTGTGTGTCGGGTGTGCTGACGAGAAACGAGCGTTGTCTTCCGCCATTGCGTTTCGTACCGAACTGATCAATGCGAAGGGTTGCAGCTTTAACGCGCGTATCACCGCCGATTTTGAGGATCGGGTGGAGCTGTTTGTGCTCCAATGCACCGCGGATTCTGAAGGGAAATTTTCCTTTTGTGTCCTCGAACCGGAAACGCTCAAGGACATTTGTGCGACCGTGAGCGAGGACGGTGGAACGCTTACTTATGACGGAATGGCCATGGATTTTGGCCTTCTTGCCGATGGCAATGTGATTCCGGCAGCGGCGCCTGCGCTTGTTTTTGCGGCGTGGCGAAGCGATTATATTTCCTCCGGTGGAACGGAAGAAAACTACTACAGAGCGACCTACGAAAGAGACTTTGATTCCAAAAAGCTGATTGTGGATACTTGGTTTGAAAAAAGACTACCAATTTCCGCACAGATATGTTATAATGATCAATGTATCATTCAAATGGAGATCACGGATTTTTCTTTTCACTGAGGAGAAAATTATGGAATATTTAAAAAGAACCTGGGCGGATATTTCACTCGACAATCTGAAACATAACTATGAGGCGCTGAGAAGTCGCATTCCCTCCGGATGCCGCTTTTTGGGCGTGGTGAAGGCAGATGCCTATGGCCACGGTGCAGTGCCAATCAGCCGCTACCTGACGGAGATGGGCGCAGAATATCTGGCTGTATCCAACATTGAGGAGGCTGCACAGCTCAGAAGAGGCGGTATTCGCGGCCCGATCCTGATCCTTGGCTATACACCGCCGTTTTATGCCGATGAGCTTGCCAAGATGGGGCTCCGCCAGGAGGTTCACAGCCTGGAATACGCCCAAAATCTCAACGAACGGCTCAAGGGAACCAACCGCCGCATCCGTGTGCATATCAAGCTCGATACGGGTATGTCCCGACTCGGCTTCTTTGCCTACAAATGCGACAGAACGGTTGATGAAATCAAGCAGATCGCCGCGATGGAGCATCTCTTGATCGAAGGGATTTTTACCCATTTCCCTGTGGCCGATACCATCGACGGCGCGGACGAGAACTTTACAAGAACGCAGTTTGAGCGCTTCATGACTATGCTCGATCGTCTGAAGGCTGTCGGCATTGAGCCACAGATCCGCCATTGCTGCAACTCCGGTGCAAGCATCTTGTATCCTGAGTATGCTCTCGATATGATACGCCCCGGCATTGCGACCTATGGCGTGACGAATGACGATCTGGCCGATAAGATCGACCTGCGTCCGGTGATGCAGCTGCGTTCGACCATTTTCCAGATCCGTGACTTTGATCCGCTTATTACCGTCAGCTATGGCCGCACCTACACGACCGAGGACCCTACGAGGATCGCTGTTGTGGGCATTGGTTACGCTGATGGCCTGCAAAGAGGTTTGTCAAACAATATCTCCTTCCTCTTGCACGGAAAGCGTGTGCGTCAGATCGGTCGCATCTGCATGGATATGTGCATGATCGACATCTCTCGCGTACCGGATGCGAAGGTCGGCGATGTTGTGACGATCTTCGGTGACGACGGCGATGACCGCATTATGGTTACCGATTTTACAAGAAGATTGAATACGATTCCCTATGAGATTCTCTGCGACATCAATAAGCGCATTCCGAGAATTTACCTCGACGGAGAAAATCAGACCGAGATCCTGCAATATATTGTTTGATGTGACATAGGATATAGCGGAGTTCCGCTGAATAAATTTTGCTTCTGCGTGGGACAATAGGGTTGAGCCGTTACATAAACGGCAAGACCAACACGGAGCGTGAAGCAAATGGATACAACTGTAAAGAGGGGCGACATCTTTTATGCCGATCTGAGCCCGGTCATCGGCAGCGAGCAGGGGGGAACCAGACCTGTGCTCATTGTACAGAACGATACCGGCAACCGCCATTCACCCACCGTGATCGCTGCGGCCATCACATCCCAGACCAACAAGGCGAAGCTTCCGACGCATATTGAGCTGATCGGAAAGAACGTCGGCTTGACAAAGGACTCGGTGGTGTTGCTTGAGCAGATACGGACGATCGACAAGCGTCGTTTGCGTGAGCATATGGGACGCCTGGATGCAGGACTTATGAACCAGGTGGACACTGCCATTGCAGTGAGCTTCGGCCTGCCACAGGCATAAAACACGATCCCTCTCACATAGAATCTGTGGGAGGGATCTTTTTATGGATGTGTATGAAAATGGCAGGAAGATCGGAAGTCTGCAGCTTCTGGATGACGGACTATATTATAGGATCGAATGTGCGCTGATGCCCACGAAGGAGCTCAGGCGGATCTATCTGGCTTATCCTTACGGATCGATGTATCTGGGACTTGCAGATCGGGATGGCAGGTATATGACAAGACTTGCAAAAAAGAGAATGCCTGAACAGCCGCTCGCGGTTTGCTCATGCAGGCCGAAAGGAGCGTATGCTCCTTGGCGAGGCGAGGTGGGCGGAAATGTGCTCGACGATGCCCTGATCGGTGAATCCGAAATTTTGATTTTACCGCAGGAAACGGTTCGATTTCCACAGTGGGTATTGGAAACGAAGAAGATAGATGAAACAGAAATGGTGGCCATTCCCTTGAACGATGAGGGTCTGCCACAGCCGAGAGAAAGAGAGGCTACAAACGATGAGACGATGGATATCGATGATTTTGATATTGACCTGCTTGCTGACGTGCCTGCCGATGACGGCTTCGGCAGTGAAGGGTGGCAAGCTGATCGCGCTGACCTTTGATGACGGCCCTTGCGGCTATACCAAGGGGCTTCTTGACGGCCTGAAGCAAAGAAATGTCAAAGTGACCTTCTTCATGCTCGGGCAGTGCGCCAAGGCCTATCCCGATACGGTGCGACGGGCCTATGACGAGGGGCATCAGATCGCGCAGCATACATACAACCATCCAGCCCTGACCACAAAATCAAACGAGGAAATCCAATGGCAGCTCAAGACAACGGATGCGATCCTCGATGAGATTCTCGGTCAGGATCTGGACTACATCCTGCGCACACCTTACGGCGATTACAATGACCGTGTACTCGGGCAGCTTTCTTGTCCGAACATCATCTGGTCACTGGACTCGTGCGATTGGCAGCTGCTCAATGCGCAGAAGGTCTGCGATAAGATTGTTAACAATGCCTTCGACGGTGCGATCGTGCTGGTGCACGACATTCACAAAACATCGATCCCCGGCGCGCTGCAGGCGATCGACATTTTGCTTGCAAGAGGCTATGAGTTCGTGACGGTCAATGAGCTCTTCCGTCGCAGAGGGGTCGAGCTTCAAGATGGTGTGAATTACTATCGCTGTAAGCCGACGGGGATCGACCTGGGCGGCTTGATCGAGCCGAAGGTGCAGGTTTACGGCGGAAATGTAATTTTTACCGATGTAGATCCGAATGGAAAGCTGCACTACACGACCGACGGCACGTCACCGAACAAGAACAGCCCGGTCTATCAAAAGCCAATCCCACTGTTTGCGGGAATCTTGCGTTATTGTGTGATCGCTGAGGGATCGCAGACACCGATCAGAACCCTGACGGTTACCAGGAAGGGCAATCTGTTCAGCGATGTAGGTCGGAATGACTGGTTCCTGGAGGCTGCAGACCGAAGCGTGTGGCTTGGATTGTTCAAGGGGACGGGGGAATACCAATTTTCTCCAAACGCACCGCTGACCAGGGCGATGTTCCTTACGGTTCTTCACCGATTGATGGGACTCAAGGGCAGGGACATAAGTGTTCAGAAACTGGACCATTTCGCTGATCTGCAGCAGGAATGGTACCTCGAGGCCGTTTGCTGGGGCTTCGAGAATGGCATTGTCAACGGCTACGAAGATGGTTTGTTCCATCCGAATGCAAGCATTACACGAGAGGAAATGTGTGCGATCCTGGATCGTGCGCTGCAATGGCTGGCGCAGGATCTGCAGGAGGCAGAACTTGGCTTTGCCGATGCAGACAGCATCTCTGATTGGGCGAGGCAGAGTGTGGCCAGAGTCAGCTCCTGCGGCCTGATCCTGGGTATGGAAAACAACTGTTTTGCGCCGAGAGCAACGGCAACACGAGCGCAGGCGGCGACGGTTTTACTGAGACTTTACGACATGATGGGATAAAAAAGAGGAGCTGTAAGGAAATCTTACAGCTCCTTGAAATTTAATAAGGTCTTATATAGTGGGCGCTGATCTCTCGCGATGGTCGCATCTTAATGCCCGAAACAACACCCATTGCGATAAATGAGGTCAGGATGGAACTGCCACCGTAGCTGATGAACGGCAGCGCAAGACCGATGACCGGGACGAGACCCAGACAGACACCGATGTTGATCAGGATTTGGAACAACAGCATCGAGGCGATACCGAGACAGATCAAACGGTTCATGTAGTCAGGAGACTTTATACCGACATAAATGATGCGCGCAACGATGGCAGTCAGAATTGCGAGAATGAACAGACAGCCGAGCATACCCAACTGTTCGCCGGTTGACGAGAAGATCATGTCGGTGTGTTTAGCGGGAAGGCCGGCCTCGCTGAGGTTTCCCTCGAACAAACCCATGCCGCTGATGCCGCCGTTTTGCAAGGCCTTGAGACTCTGATTTGTCTGCCACAGTGTATTTCGACCGGAAGGGTCGATGGACGGATCGAAAAGTGCCAGAATTCGGTTTTTCTGGTCAGGACGAAGGATGTTGAGCCAGATATACGGGGTGGCAAGTGCAACAATTCCGGCGCCACACAAAAACCACCACAGGCTGACACCGCCGATAAAGAGCATAGTAATGAAGATGAACACGAAGATCAGTGCAACACCGGTATCACTTGAGATCATAATGATCAGGCCTACGATGAAGAGCATGTGAAACACCAGGGGGGATACAGAACGGAGCGAAGAGATGCGGTTCTGGTGGATGCTCATGGTTTTTGCCAAGATGATGATGTAGGTGATCTTACAAACCTCGGCAGGCTGAATGTTGAACGGCAGGAAGGGGAAGTCCAGCCAGCTTCGGTTACCGGAGGAGCCTTCGATACCCCAGATCAGAAGAATGCCGATGAAACCCGCATTGAATAAAAACAGAAGCGATCTTTGTCCGGCGAGGATGTCGATGTCAAAGGCCGTCAGGAGGAAGTACAGTACGATACCTGCCAGCATGGCACCGATCTGAACGGTGATATAGTGTGTGCCCTCATCCTGCGTTACGGCATAGATCATCACGATGCCGAAGATTGTAGCGATGATACACAAGCTCAACAGGATCATATCACCTTTTTTGAAAATTTCCGTGATTTTATTGCCGAGTTTCTTCATGTGCACACCTCCAATCACATTTTGTCCATCTATTGTACCACCGAAAATCAATTCTGTAAACCCAAAAACTTAGTTTTGCAAAATTTCTTCTTTTGTGTTATAATGACATAGAAGGAAGTGAATGCAGATGCAATTCGTTACAAATACACCCGAGCAGACCGAGGATGTGGGGCAACTTTTGGCGCAGACCCTCCGTGGCGGCGAGATTATTGCCTTCCTCGGCGACCTTGGTGCAGGCAAAACGGCCTTTACCCGGGGACTCGCAAGAGGCTTAGGGATCGAGATGCGCGTGACCAGTCCGACCTATACGATCGTCAATGAATATTTGGGCGGTCGCTTGGAGCTGTTTCATTTTGATATGTATCGACTTGCCTCGGAGGACGAGCTGTTCGACATTGGTTGGGACGACTATTTGGCCAGAGGTGGTGTGTGTGCCGTGGAGTGGAGCGAAAATGTCAGCTCCCTGATGACCGATGCAATTACGGTCAGGATCGAAAAACTGTCCGATGAAGAAAGACGGATCGAAATTGAGGGGAGTGAGCTCAAATGATATTGGCCTTTGAAACCTCGGCAAAAGCCGCGTCTGTGGCTCTTTGGAAAGACGATGTGCTGATCGCGGAGTACTATCAGAACTGCGGCCAGACCCACAGCAAGACCTTGATGAAAATGGCGCAGGACCTTTTGGACAATTGCGGCATCAAGGCGCAGGAGCTTACGGCAATTGCCTGTGCTTCCGGGCCGGGCAGCTTTACCGGTGTGCGTATCGGAGTTGCGGCAGCCAAGGGAATGGCATGGGGGCTGCAGAAGCCCTGCCTGGGTGTCTCAACCCTTGAGTCGATGGCCTATCAGGCACTTTCGTTCCAAGGTGTGATCTGTTGTGCTATGGATGCCCGTCGGGATCAGGTGTATCATGCGATGTTCCTTTCCGACGGTAAAAAGCTGACCCGCCTGAGCGAGGATTGCGCGATTTCGCTCGAAGAATTACGCGTTGAACTGAAAAAACACGAAAAAATAAAAATAATTGTTGGCGATGGAGCAATGCTGTGCTATAATAACGTCGGACAAACAGTGTCAGACTGTCATTGTGCCCCGGAACACCTCAGAATGCAGCGTGCGTCGGGTGTGGCATTGGCGGCGGCCAAGCAACTCTCCGCAGGTGACGATGGTAACGGCGCAACGATGATGCCGAACTATCTACGTCTGTCTCAAGCGGAGAGAGAGCGTTTGCAAAAGACGGAAGGAGCATAATTATGGGAAAAGTTCAGATTCTGGAGCATCCGCTGCTTCAGCACAAGCTTGCAAGACTTCGTGACAAGAACACGGGCGTCAAGGAATTTCGTGAGGTAGTCGGCGAGATCGCTGCTCTCATGTGCTACGAGGCAACTCGCAATCTGCCGACCGAAGAGGTCGAGATCGAAACGCCGGTCTCTGTGGCAAAGGTTCGCGTTCTGGCCGGCAAAAAGCTGGCAATCGTTCCGATCCTGCGTGCAGGCTTGGGTATGGTCGACAGTATGATTGCGCTGATTCCTTCGGCAAAGATCGGCCACATCGGCCTTTATCGTGACCCGGAAACGCACCTGCCCGTGCAGTACTACTGCAAGATGCCGCCTGATATCTCTGAACGCCAGGTTTTCGTGGTTGACCCGATGCTTGCTACCGGCGGCAGCGTGGTCGCAGCCATCGACATCCTGAAGAAGGAATATGGCTGCAAGTATATTACGCTTCTGAACATTTTGGCCGCACCCGAGGGTGTGCAGGCAGTTGCCGAGGCACATCCGGATGTGGATATCATCGTGACGGCGGTGGACGAGAAGCTCAACGACCATAAATACATCGTTCCCGGTTTGGGTGATGCCGGAGATCGTATTTTCGGCACGAAGTAAGGACCATGATGTCAGGCGCCAAGCGCATGTTCTGGCGCCTGACAATAAAATACAAATTTATTGCTTGACAATTGCGGAAGGCTGTGCTATAATACCAACGCCGACGGGATAGAAGCACATGGGCCTTTAGCTCAGTTGGTTAGAGCATCCGGCTCATAACCGGACGGTCCCGGGTTCAAGTCCCTGAAGGCCCACCAAATTTTATACAGTATAGGGGTATAGCTCAATTGGTAGAGCGGCGGTCTCCAAAACCGTAGGCTCAGGGTTCAAGTCCTTGTGCCCCTGCCAGGATTGGGAATTTACAAGTTTCTCTTGTAAATTCCCAATTTTTTATTATCAAAAATTAGATACACGGATTTTTGAAAAGCCCAAAAGTGCTTCTGGGCCTACGGTCTCACTAAATTGTGAGGTGTAAACTATGCGAATGAAAATGGTCTGTGATACATAGGGCATCAAAAGGAAACTGAACAACTATGGCATGAACAACGCCTTTATTCAAATGTCCGGTGTGTTTGCGGAATTGGAGCTGCGCATCATCAGGGAGCGTGTGCGTTCCGGCATGGCAAACGCCAAGGCCAAGGGGAAGAAAATCGGTAGACCCCATGCCACCAAGGATTCCATACCTGCTGCATTTTACCGCCATTATCCGGCATACCAAAAAGGACAGCTCAATCTCAGCGAACTTGCCCGTGTATGCAACCTAAGCCGCACAACGGTCTATAAATATCTTTCTCTTTTGGAGCAATAAAACAGGGAGCAGAAGTTTTCACCTCTGCTCCCTTTAAGATTAGTCGTACTTAAATCTTCCGCTATATTCAAATTCATCTGCTAATGCTGCAATGCTGTCCGAATATCCTAATCCGTCAATTTCAAAAGAATATTTGCTATGGTCAATTTCGATTATGCATCTGACAGGTTGGTTTTCATAGAGTGCATCAAATAACGCATTATATATTTCAGTTCTATCAAAAGTTTCGCTGAAAAGATACAAATCGCCATTAGGAGATGAACCCCACAATTCTGCTTCATATGTTTGATTGCCAATTTTGATTTTAAGTGTAATATCAGATGAGGAATAATATGTTGCCTTTGTGTCATTATATTCCAGTAGCCGGAAGGAAATAGAATCTGCTGCGTCACCATCAATTGAATTGATCGAACTATCATAGTAATTGGTGAAGAACGGACTGCTATAACAATATATCTTCAACGGCGAACCCGTTGTTGCGGTATTGCTAAATTCACCATAGAATGGGCCACCCAATAGATAGGCACCATCTGTCTCATCGCCAAAATCATCCACATAATGTTCAATAGACCAACAGGGTTCGGGAGGTGCTACTGTAGTTGGAGCTTCAGTAGTGAGAGGCTGAGACTCAGTGGATATGGAAGATTCCTCAAAAGCCTCTTCTTTTGAATCAGAGTTATTTTGGCATGCAACAAACAAAAGAAGTATAGTTAGTGTGCAGACGATACAAAGTGCTTTTTTCATTTGATTTATTTATTCCTTTCTTTTATTGGTTTTGGACACTGTGCATTTTTAGGAATATGCCAAGGACTACCCTTTCTATCTTGGTCAGCCCCTTCAATCATTCCGTTTCTGCACCATTCGCTGATTGTTGCTTGAGAATAGCCCCACAGTTCGGAAGCTTCCTTAGTTCCCATAGCTTCGCTCAAAGCATATCACCTCTCTATATATTTTGTGGTAAATCCATCATAACACAGAAAATGACTTGTGTCAATATCGTTTCGCTATTTATACAAGGTTTATAAATTGTGTAAATCCCCATAAAATATAGGCAAAAAGGGGATGAAGCAATGAAAGCGGAATACAAAGGCTTATACGAAAAATTCGGTTTGAACGTGGTGTACTACCGCAAGCGGAAAAAGCTGACGCAATTACAGCTTGCAGAGTTAGTGGACATCGACCGCAGCCATATCAGCGCCATCGAATTGGGCAATGTCGGCGTTTCGTTTGATGTCATTTTCAAGCTCTGCGAAGTTTTAGAAGTCACCCCCAAAGAACTATTTGATTTTAGAGACTAAAAGGATACGATCAGAGTCTTTTTCAACGAAATAAATCCCTTGCGGGATTTGTGAAATTGACTTCGGCAGTGAAATATTGCTTCGCAATGTGAAATGTGCTGCGGCACATAGGGATTTATTTCATTTCACTTGATGCGACAGCATCAAATTTCTCAATTCGCAAAGCGAATTATTTCACATTTTGCCGTAAGGCAAAATATTTCACTAAAACTGATAGAAATTAGGCTCTGTGGTCGCTGCCAGCCAGCTTCCACAGAGCCTTTTCTTATGAAAATTTAAAGATATTTTGCTTCATTAACATAGGTGTTGAAGAATACCTCAAAATAGCGTGTGTATATGCTGAAAAACAGATCCTCGCAATTGCCGTTCTTGTAGCTTAATCTCAAATGGTCGCTTTTTGATATTTCAGCCTGTGTAAGACTGTCTAATGTAAAATCAAAATTGGTCGATAAAAAACCAGTTCCGCCTGCGAAAAAGTGATTTTTCGTTATGATATAACCCGATTTCCCGTTTTGGCGCAGGGTGTCGTCCATAATGGCGATAATGTCGCTTTGTGTAATCTTTCCCTTTGCGATCGCATTTACCGCATTTACAAGCTGCTTTTGTGAAACCTCATCGGCAAATTTGAAATAAAACGATTTTCTCACTTCTCTGTTTTCGTTGCAGGCAAATACCGCTTTGCGCAGCGGTTCCTGTGCGACTGTTTTTGAAACTGCTTCTGTAGCAGTGCCGGTTTTAAGAGCAGGCTTTGAGACAGGGACAAAAGAGGGGGAGATAACGTCAACTACTTCTTTGGTCTCTTGTGCTACTTGCGGCTTAGAAATATTAACAGGAGCTTTACACTTTTGAATCATTGCTGCGTTGCAAAGCCGCAAAAGGAATTCTTCGTCGTCCTTGTACTTTGCGCGGTACATAGCCTGCAATGCACTTAACTGTAAACGCATACCGGGCGAAAGCTCAAAATCTTCAAGGTATACGACTAAAAGCATTTTTTTCAGTTCAATGGCAAAATGTATTTCTCTGCGGCAATTGTGCGAATCCTGCGAATTGCGGGACATAAACGCAATAACCACTTGGCTGCTTATCATTCGTTCGGCAATATATTCGGGCCACTCGGTCCCAGCCTCTATTCCGTTATCATACCAAACGCGGAAACGATGGTCGTTCAGGGCTTCAACAGCCCTAAGCACATCAGCACTGTCCTTGTGCGAATAGCTTATAAAAATATAGGGTTCATTGCCGTCGTATGCAACTGCCATAACGCCCTCCAAAAATATAGAACTATTTGTCTATAAGTCTAACATATTTACATTATTTTGTCAATAAATGAGCTGATTGAGTCCGGGGCGCACATGATTACGCTGAAAATATTGTAAAAATTGTTGACTTTTGAGCGCTATCGTTATAGAATAATCTTGTGTAAATATATGGTGGTTTATTTTGTCGCAATTGCCCGATGGCCGTCGGGTTTGTGAAATAGAGCATTCAATTTGAAAGGAGATCCATATGAAACACCTTATGCGTCGCAGTATTGCATATCTGCTTCTCGTTGCATTACTGCTCAGTGCGATCCCCGTTGCATTTGCCGAGAAGGCAGCGCAGCCGGAGACTGCCGAATCCGATCGTCCCGCAACCAAAGCTGTCGCTGTCGTGCAGAACAGAACTTTGGCTTACTCCAAGAAACCAATGGTAGGCTATTGGATCGATTCGTCTTCTTTTACGATTTCGAACACGAATATCGACAACCTCGTTTCTCGCGGCGTTACTGATTTCTATGTTCAGGTAAAGACGGACGATGGCTCGTTTGACACCACGGCATTGTCCAATGTTATTTCGCACGCAGGCAGTACCGCCCGTGTCCATGCTGTCCTGAAGATTGCCTTGGATGATACATATCTTGCGAATAACGAGAAGGCTGCACAGTATCACTTCCGTGTTGGCTACAAGAACAGTGCTAACGGCGGCGATACCCGTACCGGCTATGTCGATCTGGGCAATACCTCTTACCAGAGCTATATCAACAATCAGATCAATACCATCGAGGCAATCAGTGGTATTGACGGCATTATGCTTGATGATGCCCGTTATGGCGCTGACTATTACGGCTGGGGCGACGATCTTCGTACTGCGATGGGCAAGTCCGACTATAATACGTTTGCGGCAGCGCTCTGCAAGCAGTACGGCTACAACTACAGCACGGACATCGACGGATATTACATTTTCAAAGATGCCAACGGCACAGCGGATGATGTCTCCTTCAAGAATCTGATCAACTCTAACAGCGCTGCTGCCCAGAAGTACACAAATCACCGTGTAAACAGAACCATGAGCTTCGTCAAGTCGGTCAGGGATAACCTCAAGAGCGGCTTGATTTTGAGTATGAACATCATGCCCGAGGCAGCAGACAGCATCTATGGCAAGTCCCTGTACGGCCAGAATTGCTCCGTTGTGGCTCCCTATGTGGACTATGTTATTCTGAAGTCCTATTTTGCCGACTTCTATGGATACACCGGCAATGAGTACGACACGCAGTTCCCGTCCCGTCTGGCTAAGCTTGTGGCGAAGGAAGGCTGTAATGTTGTTGCAGGTCTCCAGGCTTCCCGTATTTCCAACACCGATACTTCGGGCAGAAATGGCTACTTTGTCTCCGGCTATGATGCAAGAGCTCAGATGGAGTATCTGAACGATGCCCGTCGCGCAGTTAACGGAGATGCTACATATGGTGGCGACATTCTTGGCTCCTGCGTTTACCTGGGCGGCTTGAGCGCACAGGTTAAGGTGTCTTATAATCACTCTGCCAAGACGGTAAGCTTTAGCTTCGTCAATGGCGCATCGACTGTGAAATCTATCCGAATCCAACTCTATAACGGCTACTATATCGACAAGTCTAAGTGCACCGTTTCAGGTACCAGCTATACCTATAACAGTGTTACCTACACAGTTGGCGGCACGGCCTCGAATGGCTACTATCCGCGTTGCGATCTGTCTGTGACGATCAATCCCTATGCTACGAAGACCTACACGTTGCCGGTGTGTACCAATGCCGGCGCGCAGAAGGCGATCGATTACAACTATAACCACTTTGCAGCGTTCGCAATCTACAATAGCACCAGCAAGAACAATACGACCTTCTTGCCAGTCTACCAGGCTTCGTTTGTAAACTCTGCACATACCTCTTGCTCGTTCACAAAGACGACCCCGCAGCCTGCAACCTGCCTGGCCGCCGGCTACAATCTTTACACCTGCTCCACCTGTGGTTATGACTATGCTGAGTATGTTGCCAAGCTAAGCCACAATTACACGACCAGCGTTGTTGCCCCGACCTGCACCGCAGAGGGCTATACCAAGAACACCTGCACCAACGGCTGCGGCGATACCTACAACACCAATACTGTAGCAGCACTGGGTCATAGCTATACATCGACCGTAGTGGCTCCGACCTGCGAGACTGCCGGCTATACGAAATACGTCTGCAGCCGCTGCTCCAATACCTATAACGATAACGACAAGCCTGCGCTCGGACATAACTATGTCGGCGTCGAGACGACTCCGGCAACCTGCGAGGCTCCCGGCCTGATGACCTACACCTGCAGCAACTGCACGGCTTCCTATACCCAGGAGATTGCAAAGCTCGAGCACGACTATTATGAGGATGTCACGCCTCCGAGCTGCCTGGTTGACGGCTTTACCACCTTCACCTGTGTGGAATGTGGCTACAGCTACGATGGCAACTATGTCACCGCTGTCGGACACGACTATAATGCGGTTGAGACGCCTCCCACTTGCACCGAAGATGGTTACACGACCTTCACCTGCGTCGAGTGTGGCGTGTACTACATCTCCGACGAAGTTTCCGCTACCGGACACGAGTTCGAGATTGAGGTCATTGATCCTACCTGCACCGAGGGTGGCTACACTTACTACATCTGTTCTTGCGGACTGGACTACACCACCGACGAGACCGACCCTCTCGGCCACGACTTTGTCTACATTGAAAATGGTGATACCCATATTGTCAACTGCAACAATTGCGATTATAACGAGATCGAAGAACATGATTTGATTGATTCGGTCTGTGACCTTTGTGGCGCAGTTGTCTGTGACCATCCCAATGCTGAGCTGGTGATTGAGACCCCGGCGACCTGCACGGCTGACGGTGTTGAGATACTGTATTGCGCAGATTGCAACTCTACCCTGAGCACCAGACCCATCCCTGCAATCGGCCACAGCCTGACCAAGACTGAGGCCAAGGCACCGACCTGTACTGAAGACGGCAACCGTGAATACTACAGATGCAGCGGCTGTGGTCTGTACTATGCTGATGCAAACAACCAATTCGTGCTGCCCGAAAGCTACATCACGCTGACGGCTATCGGCCATGACTATAAGTCCGTTGTGACCGATCCGACTTGTGAGAATGCTGGCTTCACGACAAATACTTGTGCAAACTGCGGTGATATCTACACCAGTGATGAGAAGGAAGCACTTGGCCATGACTATGGTTACACCAACAATGGCGATGACCACAGCATTGTTTGCGCAAACTGTAACGACACCACGACCGAATCCCACAATTATATTGATGGTGTCTGCGTCTGCGGTGCTGAGTTCCGTGATTACAGTGGCACCTATTACATCTTCGCAAAGCGCTCCTCCGGCAACTTCCAGTACATGAGCAATGACCTCGGTGCTGTTTCCACCAAGCGCTACACTGCAATCGACAGCGGCGCTGAAGAGCTGCCTGCTAAGATTGCAGAAGGCCAGCTATCTTATGTGTTCATCATTTCCATGAACGAGGACGGCACCTACACTATCTGTGATGGCAATGGAAAGTACCTCAACTGGGCCACCGGCAACTCCGGCATCCTGACCGATGAAGCAAGAAATGTCAACATTGTGCCTTCTGAGACGGCAGGCAGAGTGAACATCAACTTTGTGGTCAGTGAAACTGAGAGCAGATACCTGTCCCTGAACAACATCAACGGCAACAACTACTTTGCATGGTACAAGGGTACGCAGATTAACGATCTGGCACTTGTTCCCGTTGATGAAATCGCACACGACCACATTTATGTTGGCTCTGTGACCGTGGATCCGACCTGTGTTGAGATGGGTACTACCACCTACACTTGCTCGATCTGCGGCGACAGCTACACCGCAAAGGATGTTCCCACTGCAGATCATACCTATGGCTATGTGGACAACGGTGCGGACCATACCGCAACCTGCACGGTTTGCAGCTACAGCGAGAACCAACCTCATGCGCATGTGAACAACCTCTGTGTCTGCGGTAATAAGATCGAGGACTATACCGGCACCTACTACATCTTCACTTCCCGTGGCACGGACAACTTCATGAAGATGAGCAATGACCTTGGCAAGACCTCTACCAAGCGCTACACCGCAGTAGACACCGGCAGCGTTGTCCTGCCCGAGACTATCACCGATCCCGTCGAGGACTTTGTCTTCACGATCGCAAAGTCCGAAGGTGGATACTACACCATCTGTGATGGCAACGGTATGTATCTGACCTGGACCTCCGGAAACTCCGGCAACCTCTCCGATACGCCGAAGAACTTCATCATCAAAGCATCTGATGTGGAAGGCAAGGTCAATATCTATTTCTGGGTCAACGATACTGAGTCCAGATATCTGTCCCTGAATAACACCAGCGGCAACAACTACTTCGCATGGTACAAGGGCACTCAGATCCAGAACCTGATCCTTGTTCCTGTGAACGGCGAGATTCATTACCATGACTTTGTAGAAACGTCCCGTGAGGAAGCATCTTGCACCGAAGATGGTAAGATCTACAGCGCTTGCCAGTGCGGAAAGACCATGGAGGAAGTTGTCAAGGCTACCGGCCACCATGAAGTTCTGGTCGACAACGGCGAAGGCGGCCACTATGGCCAGTGCTGTGTCTGCCTGGTAACTACTTCCGATACGGTTGAGCATACCTTTGTTGATGGCACCTGCGAATGCGGTGCAACCGAGACTACCGAGCCCGCAACGGAATATGTTGACACTTTGAAGCCCACAATGAGCATTGTTGTCGGTGCGGAAATGAGCGTTGCATTTACTGTCAATCAGTCCATGGTATCCAAGTATGAGAGCTTCTATCTTGTCGTTGAGAAGGATATGGTTGGCGCAGAGTCCAAGACCGTTACCTTCGGCTACGGCGAAGGCCAGACTGCCCTGACCCCGATGCCCAATGCAACAAATCCGTTCCTGC
>SVMF01000002.1 GCA_015067565.1 Oscillospiraceae bacterium
AGAATTATCGATTCCATACTTGAGAAGCTGGATACACAGAACTGTGAGGTGAAATGCGTCTCACTTGTAGCGGATGAAAAGACTCTGTGCGAAAGATTATCAATGGATGTAGAAAGAGGTATTCGCTCTGAAGATGTAATTGAGAGAAGCATAGCAAGAATACCGATGTATCAAACATTGGATACCATTATAATTGATACAAACGCAAAGGATGTGGCTGTGATTGCCAATGAGATTAAGCAGTTGTAATACTGACAAATTCCAATTTGACGAACTGATTAGCATAGTTTCAGTCCTAAAAGAGAGTTTCACTTCCTTTCTGTGATTTCAATCATTTTTACAAGATCCCTTAATTTCTCATCTGAAAAACTTTTCCCGGTTGCACTTAACATATTTTTGAAATTTTCTTGTTCTTCAGGTGTCATTGCATCGTATAGTTTCAGCATCGTCTGAATAGTCGTTTCTCTGAGAAGGATTCCTTGTCCAGTCGTGCTTCCTGTTCCTTCAGCTTGCGATTGACTCGCTGCTTGATTCTGTTCTTCATAAGTAGCTCCTCCTTTCCTGAAATGGGTAGACTTTCCCTATCGAAACCGACCTGGTGGGCCGGTGCGGGAAACTACCTTTTTTGAAGGTTGACATCCGTCTTGAGAAAGTATTTTATTGTATGCTCTTGTTTTCTTCGTTATTGTACAGTATAATGTCACCGTCGTATCATTTCTAACGGTGACACAGGCGGTGTCTTGCGCCTTACGATGCATACGGCAACAATGTACCGTCAAAAGCAAACAAAAGAACCGATGTCCTCGGCTATGATGCGATTGGCGGAGTGGGCCACTTGATTTATGTGAAGATGGTAAGGATTTTGCCGGATTGCCCTTCTTTGAGCAATACCGCCACGATCCGGATGATTTGCCGGCGGTTGATTTCAAAACAAAAGCAGAAATCGGATAGATAAAGGAGAAATGCAAATGGAAGGTTTAGAAGCTAAAAAATTAGCATTGCTTCGCATTTTACAGATCCTGCATAAATACAGCGATCTCCAGCACCCTTTGACGCAAGAGAAAATCGCATACTATTTGGATTCTGAATATGGTATTGTTATCGAAAGAAAAGCGATCAGCCGCAATATTTCCTTGCTCATGGATGCGGATGTGGAAATCGGTCATTGCCGGGATGGCTATTATTTGCAGACCCGCGAGTTCGAGGACACAGAGCTGAAACTGCTGGTGGATAGCGTGTTGTGCAACCAGAATATAACAGCAAAACATTCTGCTGACTTGATTGAAAAGCTTTGCAAGTTGTCCAATAAGTATTTCCGCAGTCATGTGAAGAATGTCTATGCTGTAAAAGATTGGAACAAATCGGATAACGCTGCACTGTTCTTTAATATTGAAAAGATCGATATGGCAATCAATGAAGGCAAGCAGGTGCAGTATGACTATAATAAATATGGCAAAGATAAGAAGCTGCACAAATCCTCTTTCCAGAGAGCAACCCCTTACCAGTTGATTCTGCATAATCAGCGGTATTATCTGATGGGTTATAGCGAATATTGGGGAAATATGATTTTTCATCGATTGGATCGTATCACCAATATCAAAATTTATGATGCACCGGCTTATCCCCTCAAGAAGATCCCGGGTTACGAGTCTGGCATAGACTACAAGAAGATTTCCACGACGATGCCCTATCTGCACAGTGACAAACCGGAACGGGTTGAAATGCTCGCCGATGCGTGGGTGATCGATCAGGTAGTTGACTGGTTCGGTAAGGATCTTTCAGTACGCGAAACAGAAGACCCCGAAAAGATCATCATTTCTCTTTGGGCGAACCCCTATGCCATGAGCCTTTGGGCGTTGCAGTATGTGAATTATATCGAAGTGATTTCTCCGGCACATCTGCGAAATAAAATACGGGAGTTCCTAAAATCAGGATTAGATAAATATTCTAAATAATAATGACAAAAAACCGTGATTTGAAAAAGTCACGGTTCTTTTTTGCGCTTTTTGAAACGTACCGTTTTCGGTGCATCAAGTATGGTTTAATACTGGTGTAAGGATAAATCAATTCGAATTTCGTCATGGAGGAAAGAGATATGCTGTTTTACAAGGTTGAAGGTATGCTCATGAACAACGGTGCAGAAAACGAGGATAGCCGTCGTGCCCAACGGGAAGCTGCCAGAAGAATCTATATGAAGAGCGAAGACTACAATCACAAGCGTGGTCGAGATGCGTATTGCTTTGTATCCGAATCCTCTGACGGATTGTTAACTGCCGGTATGATCGCAGATCAGGCAGAAGATGCACAGCACACGGCTGAGGTATTTCTGAATGATATTGGATGTCCGCTGAAGGATATGACTTTTTCAGAAGTCACCATCGGCAATATCCAGCAGATGTTGGGACGGTCTGACCATAACGGCTTTATTGAAGATGCCGGCGAGATCCTGGAAAAATTCGGCATCGACAGAGCCATCGGCCGCCATGGCAGAGGCATTGAATTTGGTGAGAACATGATTGACGATTGCACCCGGAAGGAAATCACCGGAAAAGTCGATAGATATCTGCTCGGCGAAACGCTGCTGCCGGAATTGGATCGCATCTACGCAGGCTCGACCTCCAAGAAAGCGCAAGGTCACCCTGTGCACTATATGCTCCAGACGGACAATGTAGATACTCGCCGGGAGGGCAGTAAGCTGCTCTTGCAGGCGCTTTACGCCAATGGCAGAGTCAGTAGCAAACGGTATTGTTTTCTGAACTTCCGTCCCGGTGAGGACTTTTCCGTTATGGCATACGATAGCTTGTATCACGTCTGCGCAGGTAGTGCGGTGGTAGTCCGGTATCTTGCTAATGATGATTCCGAAGAGGACGGTGTTGCTAATAGTGAAAGAGACACGATTGAGCGGCTCTGCGAAGTGGCAAAGCGGCATCGCAACCAGGTATTGACCATTTTCTGTCTGCCCCGGGAATGTAAACACGCCAAGGCTATGTTTTATGAGAACTTGGGCAGCATGACGATGGTAGAAGTGCGAGAGGATGATACCGACCATACCCGTGCAATGGATTTTCTGAAACTGCTGGCCAAAGAAAACCATGTTCGTACAGACAAGGCGCTTTTTGCCAAGCTGGACCCGGAAAAGGGGTATCTGGCGGCAGAACTCCGGAGTATTTTCGATGAGTGGTACAACGCAAAGCTGAAGACCAGCATTTACCCTCAGTACAAGGATCTGCAGGTGGTAAAGCAGGAAGTGGTCAAAGCTGCGCCCAAAGGTTCTGCCTATGACGATCTGCAGGAGATGATCGGTCTTAGCGAAGCCAAAGCCGTGATCAAGAAGGCGCTGAACTACTATAAGATGCAGAAGCTGTATGAGGACAAGGGTGTAAAACCGGGCTCTCCTGCTATGCACATGGTATTCACCGGCAACCCCGGCACTGCCAAGACCACTGCAGCACGGCTTTTTGCACGGATTATGAAGGATAACGGTCTGCTGTCCAAGGGACAGCTTGTAGAAGTGGGACGAGGCGATCTGGTTGGCAAGTATGTAGGCTGGACGGCACAGACTGTGCAAGCTAAGTTCAAGGCAGCCAAGGGCGGTGTGCTCTTTATCGATGAGGCTTATTCTTTGGTAGATGACCGCAGCGGTTCCTTTGGTGATGAGGCCATTAACACCATCGTCCAGGAGATGGAAAACCATCGTGAAGATGTGGTGGTGATCTTTGCCGGATACCCTAACGAAATGGAGAAGTTCCTCCAGAAGAATCCCGGTCTGCGTTCCCGTATCGCTTTCCATGTTCCCTTTGCGGATTACAATGCAAACGAGCTGGTTAGAATCGCACAGATGATGGGCAAGAGCAAGGGCGTTTGCTTTGAGGAAGAGGCGCTGGCCAAGTTGACCTCCGCTTTTGAAGCGGCTCGTAAGCAGAGCGATTTCGGCAACGGTCGCTATGTTCGTAACCTGCTGGAGCAGGCGAAGATGAATCAGGCATCCCGTTTGCTGGAATATGACTTTGATGCCATTACTGCGGAAGAAATCAAAACCATTAAGGCTGAGGATATCGTAATTCCCGAGGTGAAGACCGAAGTCAAGCGCACCATTGGCTTTGCTTGTTAAGCACCGGAAATGGTGCATAAGAATTCGTATAATCAAGATACATCAAACAGAAAGAGGGAATCACTAAGGCTCTTTTCTTATATCTGCTTTTTGAATGTTGCAGAATTTTGGGCAGGATTTGAAGTAATGAGAGACCTGCACCATGAAAAAAAGCCGCTGCTGATTCAAGACTTTCTTGAGTATTTAGATGAGGGAGCTGATATCAGCGGTTTAATTGCAAGAACACAAAAATTACACCGGCAAATCATTATCCTAACAAGTCCCATGGACGAAGAAATAAAAAAGAAATGGATGGGTGAAAACAATGGGATATTTTTCAAATCTTGCAGCGCAATATGTTCCAAATGATCACGATCACAGTTATACCCCTCCGGAAAAGCAGTTGCTTTGGCGATTAGAAGATTTGGAGAATCGGCTTCATGAACTGACCACTCAACGAACCGGCAGGCGTGATGAAGGCGAATATTTTTCTGATGACAATCTGCGCTGTGTCCTGCCGGAACACTTTTTGTCTGCATCCAATGTGTGCAAGGCAATTGACCTGGCAATCAGTGATCTGCGAGACCGATACGGCATTTATGTTGGTGACCAACCGGCACAAGAGCAGCCGGAAGTTGACGAGATTACCGGTATGCAAGTCACTTTCTTTGATATCCTCGCACTGCAATCCCAATGCGTGCCGCTGAACGCTGCATAATAGCGGAAAGAAGGGATTCTTATTTTCACTACGAATTATAATGATTTTTGATTTTTATCAGGAGGATTGAAATGAAAGTTGAAATCTATTCCAGAGAAGCTATGGAAAGACGATTGAAGGAGGGGAAATTGTATGACACTGCAGTAATCTGCTTTTATGATCCACCCTCATCCCGCACACCGGCGGACTATGCCCCAATAAATTATGACAAGAAATGCTCCGCAGAATATTCTATCGCTGTCCATGATATCGACATTGAGGTGTTGTCGGAATACGGCTTGACTTATGACACATATTTTCCTGAAGCAAAGCTGTTAGCCTTTTACATTAAGACCGCAGTGGAGTGCAATCTGGATATTGTGTGTCAGTGCGAGTATGGCCAAAGCCGCAGTGCTGCCTGTGCCGCCGCAATTAAGGAATACTACGATCACGACGGTATTTCCATTTTTGCTGACTACCGATACTATCCAAATCAGCTGATCTTCAACAAGGTGCTGGACGCCCTGAAAACTGTAAACAGTGCGGAGGATGTGTAATGAGCAAATGTATTTTTTACATGTCTGAATCGTGCAAAAACGGTTAAAAAGAGCCGTTTTTGCACGATTGCACAGCAACGCTGTGCGAATAAGCCGCAGTAGCGACTTATTCAGCAGACATTATCATAAACACCGCCTGGCTTTGCAAATCCTGTATACCGGGCGGTGTTTTGTGTAGCAAAAATGCACCGTAACATTTGGTAGGATACAGGTGTAATTTGGAGAAAGGGTGCGGATTATGGCTGGATTAAATGGTAGTGAGAAGTTAAAGACTCGGTTGCGGGTGGCAGAGCTTTCGAAAAAGAAGAGTGCGCTTCTATACAATTTTTATGAAAACATCAAGGCCGGCGGCGAGGTGTTTTCTGCTGAGGATATTGATATTGCGCTGGAAGCCTTGAAACTGGCTCAGCTGGATATCAAGGAACGAGAGGCACGGCAGCGCCAGGAGCGTGAAGCGGAACTTCTGAAGCAGAAAATGGAAGAGGAAGAAAAGCGCCGCCGAGCCGCAGAAGCAAGAGCTGCACGGAGAGCTGAGCGCAAACGGCTGGAGCATGTAAAGCAGGTCACGGCAATGGATCTGCCTATGGACTTTGCCAATGCTTTTGATGATGATATTCGCGCCAATGTCCATTGTGATACCATCGCAGAAGGCCTGCTGGTATGTATGGATGCGCTGGGTATGGTAGATATTGAATTTATTTCTGCCATTACCGGTGAAGAGATGAAAACGGTCATCGAAACTTTGCAAGGCAGCATTTTCCAGAACCCGCTCCATTGGAACGAGTGCTTTTATAAGGGCTGGGAGATCGCAGACGAGTATCTTTCCGGCAATCTGATGCACAAATATGCGCTGGCGCTGGAAGCCAACGAAGCCTATAACGGCTATTTTGATGCCAATGTGAAGGCACTGGAGGATTTGATCGGTCCGGAGCTGTCCACCGATGAGATCTACATTACACTTGGGTCTCCCTGGGTGCCTGCTGATGTGATCGATGAGTTCATTTTGCATATGATCGGGCTGGATCCGGTGAAGGGTGTGTACCCCAAAGAGGCCGAACAATTTCTTACCGACGAATATGCGGTGCGCCACGATGAAACGACCGGTATTTGGGATATCCCCGAGAAGACCCGCTTCAGAAAAAGTCACCAGCACGGCAAGTACGAGCATGTAAGCTTTAAGGTTTACGGCACGCAGCGTATGGAAATGCTGCGTCTGCTGGAAAATATCCTGAATATGAAAACGCTGGCTATTTTCGATACAGTAGACCCCCATTCTAAAACACGGATCATGAACCAGGCGGAGACGGTCAAAGTGCTGGAAAAACAGGATAAAATGATTGCTGAATTCCAGAACTGGGTTTGGAGAGACCCGGATCGGAAGCGGCGTTTGCAGGGCGCTTATTGCCGCAAGTATGGCAATATTCGCCGCCGTATCTTTGATGGCAGCTTCCTGGATTTTCCGGATATGAATCCGGACATTCAGCTTCATCCTCACCAGAAAAACTCTGTCGCCAGAATTCTGTTCACCCCCAATACCCTTCTGGCTCACGATGTGGGTGCAGGTAAGACATTTACTATGATCGCAGCCGGTATGGAGCTGCGTCGCCTTGGTAAATCCAAGAAGAATCTTTATGTAATTCCCAACAACATTATGCCCCAGTGGATTCAGATGTTTAAGACGATGTACCCCCATGCAAATCTCTTGGTGGTAGATCGCCGGAATTTCTGCATTAAAAAGCGAGATGATACCCTCCGTAAGATCATGGATGAGGATTTCGATGCCATTTTGATGACTTATAGTTGCTTTGATATGCTGTCTCTTTCCAAGAAGTATTATAAGGAGCTTTACGAAGAGCAGCTGAAGCGGCTGGATAAAGCGGTCAGTAATTTTGCCAACAAGCGAACCATCGACATGAAACGGCAGGCAGTTATGCGTGTTTTGGACAAGGTGCAAAATGATATGGCGGACAATGTCTGCGATGTGGCTTTTGACGATTTGGGCATCAACACGCTCTTTGTAGACGAAGCACACAACTATAAGAATGTCAGCCTGAACACCGGCATTACCCGTGTCAGAGGCCTCAGTAATACCGGCTCTTCCAAGTGCGATGCCATGATGGACAAGGTTCACTGCGTCCAGCGGCAAAACAACGGTGGCCGAGTGATTATGGCTACCGGCACACCTATCACCAATTCCATTACCGATATTTTCGTGATGCAGAAGTATCTTCAGGACGGCGAATTGGAATTCTTGAACATCCACAATTTCGATTCCTGGGTTGCGATGTTTGGTAAGAAAACCACAGAATTTGAAATCGATGTGGATACCAATAGTTATCATTTGGCCACCCGCTTTTCTAAGTTTGGCAATGTACCGGAGCTGACAGCGATTCTCTCTTCCATTGCAGACTTTTACCACGTGGATCAAGTGATGGGTTTGCCGGAATTTGACGGCTACATCGACTCTACCCAACCTGGTAGCGATGATTTCAAGGTCTTTCTGCAGGATATTTCCCGCCGTGCCGATGATGTGCGGCATAAGCGCGTAGATGCCCACGTGGACAACCTCCTGAAGATCACCACCGATGGCCGGAAAGCTGCGCTGGATATGCGCCTGATCGATATGGTATACGGCCTGGATCCGGACTCCAAGGTTTACCGCTGCGCAGAAAAGGTGGCGGAAATTTATGAAGCCACCCAGGACAGCAAGGCGATTCAAATGGTATTCTGTGATATTTCCACCCCAAAATCCGGATTTAATCTCTATGACGAACTCAAGAGCCTTTTGAAAGCTATGGGTATCCCGGAGCATGAGATCGCCTATATTCATGATGCGGATTCCGAAGAAAAGAAACGCCTTCTCTTCCGGGATCTGCGGGAAGGCCTTGTGCGTGTGGTAATTGGCTCTACTTTCAAAATGGGTCTGGGTGTGAATGTGCAGGAGCGGCTCGTTGCCTTGCATCACCTGGATGTACCCTGGCGACCTGCGGATATGGTCCAGCGAGAAGGTCGAATTTTGCGGCAAGGTAACACCTGCGACAGCGTACAAATTTACCGTTATATCACCAAGGGAAGCTTTGACGCCTATTCCTGGCAGCTGCTGGAAACGAAGCAGCGGTTTATTAGTCAGATCCTCTCCGGCCACGTGGTGGAACGCGAAGGCGATGATGTAGATGAAGCAGTCCTGAACTACGCCGAGGTGAAAGCATTGGCTGTAGGGAACCCCAAGATCAAGCGCCGGGTAGAGGTGATGAACGAGCTGGACAAATACCGACTGCTCCATCAGGACTTTATCGATCAGCAGCATAAAAAGAAGAAGCGGCTGAGTGAACTGCCCGACTTGATTGCAAAGCAGAAGACCAGCATTGCCAACACCCAGATCGATTTGGATTTTGTTACCGCAACGCCCGAGTCTTATGAGGAATATAAAAAAATGGAATATGAGGCACAGAAGGCTATCCGTGACGCTATTTATGCGGCGGTTAAGACCCATATTAACCACCCCTTGGAGAAAAAGGTGCTTACCTTCCGAGGATTTGATGTGGTAGTGCCTGCCCGTATGCAGCCTAAGGTCCCGAAGCCCAAGTATGATGATGCCGGCAATGAGATCCCGACCGGCAAAGAACCTGTTCCTTATGTATTTGTAAAGCGTACCGGTGCTTATTATATGGAAGTTGAGAGCATCTCCGGTATTACCAAGCGTCTGAACCATTTGATCAACAACTTGGCCAATTATAAAAAGCACAAAGAGGATTATCTGCAAGTTTTGGAAAACGAGCAGGCAGCTCTGCAGCAGGATCTTGCCAAGAAGGAAGATTCCTATGCTCTGCAGATTGAAACCTTGAAGGCCGAACTTGACCAGCTTAATGAAGAATTAGGAGTGAATGTAGCATGAGCAGAGAGAATCAAGTAAGCACCAATATGCCGGTACTGTCCGTAGAGAAGACTATCCGCACCCTTTCCCGGTCCTACTGTACTGTGATCGGGAAGGGGTTATCCCCTAAGATTTTGCCCTCCGTGATGCTTTGGGGTCCTCCCGGTGTGGGGAAATCCCAGGCAGTTCGGCAGATCGGTAAGGAGATTGAAGCCGAAACCGGCAAGCAGGTGGTGATCACCGATGTGCGGTTGTTGCTTTTTAACCCCATTGACCTGCGGGGCATCCCCACCGCCAATGCGGACAAGACCCTTGCAATCTGGCTGAAACCTCAAATCTTTCAGATGAATGCCAGCGATGATATTGTCAATATTCTCTTTCTGGATGAAATATCCGCCGCTCCTCAATCGGTGCAGGCTGCCGCATACCAGATCACCCTGGATCGTGTGGTGGGTGAGCATAAGTTGCCGGACAACTGCATTGTGATTGCAGCCGGTAACCGTGTGACGGATAAATCGGTTTCTTTCAAAATGCCCAAGGCCTTGGCAAACCGTCTGTTACATATTGAAGTAGAAGGTAGTTTTGACTCCTGGCATAACTGGGCAGAAAAAGCCGGCATCAACGAAAAAGTTCTGGGTTTTCTCTCCTTCCGTACAGACAAACTCTTTGGGTTTGATCCTAAAAACGATGACCTGGCCTTTGCTACACCCCGTTCTTGGGAAATGGTCAGCAATCTTCTCAACAACATCTGCGATGATGTGAATTTGATGTATCCCATGATTGCAGGTCTTTTGGGCAGCGCATTGGCGGTGGAGTTCCGATCCTGGTGTGGTTTGCATAGCGATTTGCCGGATACGGAAAGAATCTTTGAAGGAAAACCCACATCACTGCCGAAGAGCGCAGATACACTTTATGCGGTTGTGGCGTCTATGTCGGAATATGCAAAGGATTGCAAGGATGATCCGGTTCGGATCGGCAATTCGCTGCGCTATGCCGAGGGGCTGCCCGCCGATTATATTGCTATTCTTTTGAAGAATTACGAAACAATGGAAGAAGACTACCAAATGAAGCTGATGCAGATTCCGGAATATACCCGGCTGCTAAGCAAGCGGGGTGTGGTTAGAAATGGCTCAGTTTGATGCTGGGATGCTGGCAATCGTAAAACGGCTGCAAAACGCAAGACTTTCTCTTTTGCAAAAGCATCCGTTTTACGCATTGCTTTTGATGTATATGAAATTTTCCATCGATCTAACCTGCGAAACGGCATATACCGATGGAAACCGGATTGCATTTAACCCGGAATTTATGCAGAATCTTAGCGATAGCGAACTGGAATTTGTGCTGATGCATGAAGTGCTGCACACTGCGCTGGGTCACCCTTTTCGCCATCAGCAGGATTACGACCAGCAGGCATTTGACATTGCCTGCGATATCGTAGTCAATTCCAATGTTCTCTATAGCTGTGGCATGGATCGCCGGAAGATCACATTGCAGAAGTATGGAGAATCTATGCACATTGCCCCCGATGGTAAGGAAGGCTATCTGTATACCGTCGAGCAGGTTTATGAGTTGGTCTGCAAAGCCTTAAACAAACCGCTGAAAAAGCAAGCTACGCAATCTAATCACAACAAGCAAGGAGGCAGTGGGAATGAAGGTCAAGGAAATGGCGATGGAAATGGAAGCGGCGATGGCGATGGCAACGGAAACGGCAGCGGAAATGGGAACGGAAATGGAAATGGGAACGGAAACGGGGATGTCAACGGTGGCGGCGACGGAAACGGTAATGGTTCCGGCAGAGGTAAAGGCAGCGGTAGCGGGCAGGGATGCGGCGGAAGCGGAAGCATAAAAGATCCTAACCAAGCTGACTTACAAGCGCTGATCCAATCCCTGCTGCAGCGTTCTGTTGGCGACAGCGGTGCAACCGGAAGTTTGCAAAAAGAAACGACTATGGAGCAACCGGGTACCATGGAGGCTTGCCAAAACAAGCCTTTGGACGACCACTCCTTCTGGGAGGGCGATGATGAAATCGCCGGTCAGCAGGATGTGTGGCTTCAGCGGATGGTCAATGCTACCGACATCGTCTCCTCTATGGGCGGTGCCGGTCGTGGCACTATGCCACTGGCGGCAGAACGAATCATTGAAGCTCTGAAAAATCCGATCCTGGATTGGAGAACGATCCTCAATGATTTTGTCCAGGAGGAAATCTGTGACTACTCTTTCGCACCTCCGGACCGGCGTATGGAGGATAGCCCCTTCTTCTTGCCAGACTTTAACGAAAAGGATGAAAAGGCCAAGGATATTCTCTTTATGATCGATACTTCCGGCTCTATGAGCGACGATCAAATCACCCAGTGCTATAGCGAGATCTATGGCGCCATTGGGCAGTTTAACGGCAAGCTACAAGGTAAGCTTGGCTTTTTTGATGCAACTGTGGTGGAGCCAACGCCCTTTGAAGACGAGGACGAATTTAAGATCATTCGCCCCAAGGGCGGTGGCGGCACGTCTTTCCATATCATTTTTGAATATGTGGAGAAGTTTATGCAGGACGAATTGCCGGTCAGTATTGTCATTCTCACAGACGGCTTTGCTCCCTGGCCTGCCGAGGCGGACGCATTGGGCATCCCGGTGCTTTGGATCATTAATAACGAAGAAGCGCAGCCCCCTTGGGGTAAAGTGGCAAGGCTGATAGATAAGTGACATTTTTGGTACATGGTGTTTGCTATGATAATGGCGTAAGGAGTGATAACTATGAATCCTATGCAGAAGATGAAGGAGCTGGTTAAAAAACTGAATGAAGCAGACGCGGCTTACTTTCAGAAGGACAATCCCATTATGACGGATCGGGAATATGATGCGATGCTGCTGGAGCTGACGATGCTGGAACGGGCTACCGGCATCCATTTTGCAGATTCTCCTGTAGGTCGGGTTGCCTCTGATGCCAAAGACGGCCTGCAGACAGTGCGCCACAGCAAACCTATGCTGTCTTGCCAAAAGACCAAGAATGTGGACGATGTATTGTTGTTTTCCACCGGCTATGACACGGTTGTCAGCTGGAAAATGGACGGCCTGACCTTGGTGCTGCGTTATGAGGCAGGGCGCTTCAAGCAAGCCATTACCCGTGGCGCGGACGGTATCATCGGTGAGGATGTGACCCACACGGTGCGGTATTTGCGGAATATCCCGGAGGCAGTACCCTGCAAAGAGCCTTTCGAGGTGCGCGGAGAGGGTGTGGTTTCCTGGGAGGATCACAAGTTGCTGACCCGGCTTCATGGCGGCACCTCCCACCCCCGAAGCGTAGCATCCGGCGCAGTGCGTGCCTTGGTGCCGGATAAGGGGAAACTGGATCATATCGATTTTGTAGCCTTTGAGTTGATCAAGGACAATGCACCCGCAACTAAGATGGAGCAACTGGCCTTCTTAAAGGAAAACCATTTCGATGTGGTGCAGCACGAAGCTGTCAGTGCCGGTGATGGCGTGGAGCGCATGACCGAGCTGTTGCAGACCTGGACACCGGATGGTTTTAAGTATCCGGTAGACGGTGTGGTCATTGAATATGATGATATTGCCTACGGAAAGAGCCTGGGCGCTACCGCTCACCACGAAAAGCGGATGCTGGCGCTGAAATGGCAGGATGAAATGAAAACGACCATTTTCCGTGGTGTGGAGTTAAATACTACCCGGACCGGCGCAGTATCCATCGTAGCCAAATTTGATGAGGTTATTTTAGACGGCACTCGCATCCATCGTGCCAATCTCCATAACCTGGGTAATTTTGAAAGCTATAAGCTGGGTGTTGGCGATATGATCCGGGTCTATAAGGCCAACATGATCGTCCCTCAGGTGGCAGATAATTTGACTCGCAGCGGCACTTATGAGCTTCCCCGTCACTGCCCCTGCTGCGGTACGGAACTGACAGTGCGGATTACCTCCGGTGGTGTAAAGGAACTTTACTGCCCCAACGAAAACTGCATTGCCCGAAATGCCCGTAAGATCGCCCGGTTCTGCGATAAGAATGCCATGAATATTGAAGGCTTTTCCGCCTCTGTTGTGGAAAATTTGATGGCTTACGGCTGGATCAAGGGATATAAGGATCTGTATCAGCTGCATTTGCATGAGGAGGAGATCATCAATACTCCTGGTTTTGGCCCTGAGAAGTATCTGGCTATGGAGCAGGCAATCGAAAAAAGCCGAAATTGTATGATGCGGCAGTTCCTGGTAGGCATCGGTATTCCCTTAATGGGCAGTGAAGCAGCTAAGATTCTGCATCAATATTATTATGGTTCTATGGATGATTTTGAGGAGGCTTTGCGATCCGGATTCCCGTTCTCTCATATTGCCGGCATTAGCGAAGCATTGGAGCGGAGCATTCACACCTGGTATGAAGACCCGATGAATCAGAAGACCCTCCATGCGCTGATGGCAGAGCTGACCTTTCAGGGCACCCGGGCATCCGGTGACGGAACGAACCCCTTCCGGGATATGCAGGTGGTGGTCAGCGGTACGTTTCATAACTTTGACCGCAGTGAGATTCTGGAGCTTTTGGAATCTCTGGGTGCGATCACCGACAACACCGTATCAGAAGGCACTGACTACTTGATCTATGGAGCTATGCCTGGCAGCAAAAAGGTAGGCGCAGCCCTGGAACACGGTGTCAATATGATCAGTGAAAAGTCTTTTGCCGAAATGCTGCAGCAGAACCGCTGAAGCAAGTCTCAAGGGATATTTGGTACATCGTGTATGTTAAACGATCGTTGCAAATAAAAGAAAGGAGAATTATTTTATGGAACAGAAAGACAACCTGACATTAGAAAGAGATATTGCCAAACGACTCCATGCCATTGGCACCCCTGCTGATCTGAGAGGCTACCACTATCTGATTGAAACAATCAAAATTGCCATTGCGGACAAAGAAGCTGTTTTTGAGATGACAAAAAACATTTATGAACCGGTGGCAAAGCAATTTCATGTAACAGCAAAGCAGGTTTCTAAGGCAATCACCCGTGCAATACTCACTGCCTGGGATCGGGGCGACCTGGATACGCTGCAGGGTTACTTTGGCTATACCGTTTCCAACACGATGGGATACCCTGCTAATTCTGAATTCATTGCCATTGTGGCGGAAAGAATCCGTTTGGAATTTGAAGATTAACCCTTCTCTTGTTATTACCGACATTAGAATCCATATCAATAGATCCCTCTGCCGTTCTTTCGGCGGAGGGATGTTTTTATGTAATGTCTGCTGAATAAGTCGCTACTGCGGCTTATTCGCACAGCTTTGCTGTGCAATCGTGCAAAAACGGCTCTTTTTAACCGTTTTTGCACGAGTCAGACATGTAAACAATGCGTATTTTCGCACGAGCATCGCAACGCTCGTGCGAAATGTGCAAGGTTTTTAGCGCTTTTACCGCAAAAACCTTGCACTTGAACAACGCAAAACAGCCCTGAAAGCCTTGGCTTGCAAGGGCTTTCGCGTTGTTCAGTACGCATTATGTACCGTTTTTGGGCGAATGGATTTGCTATAATGAAAGAAAAGGAGGAATACTTATGGGGGATTTTACTTTTACATTTCAGCAACTGTTTTATGAGAACATGGGCAGCGAGCCATTTTATCTGCGGAATTTTTATGATGCTACTGAGTATTTGGATGAGCCGTTTTCGGATATTACCCTGCAGGTAATCCGGCTGCTTTTGGGAGATATGCGCGCCTGCGATAGCTGCTGCCATGAGGATAGCCGCATTGAGGCCAAAGTGCAGATCGGTACGAATGCGTATTCTGTGATGGTCATATTTGAAAATGGTATCGCCATGTTCCATGTAACGGATGAACAGGAGCGTGACCGTACTCTGTGGTATTTGCAGACCGTTTCCCACAGTCCGGAGGAACAGACACTATCTTGCTTTCTGTCGCAAGGCGTCTATCCAATCAGACTTCATCAGTACAAAGATCCGGACCGGCGCTATCCCGGAGACCTTTGGGAGGCTACCTATAGCATTGGCGGTACCCGTTCTTTTCGGGATTATCTGCGGCACTTTATTCAGGACTTCCAACCCCAGCGGTTATTGCCGGATAAAGATTATTGGCTGCAGTTGGAAATGGATGGCAGATTTGTTGTCCGTCTGGGTGTGAATGGCCGGGAGATTATCCATCTGAATGACACGGAAAACTGGATCTACCATTATCTGTGCTTTCTGCATTTACTTCGTTTTTGGGACGGAATGCAGGACTTACGCAATTACAAAGATGTAAAACTGCCCATACTGATCCGGGATTTCTCCAATCAGCTGGATGGCTACACAGACATACAAACACTCTATGGGCTGACAGATGACTTGCATCGGCAAAGGCTGATCATAAAATAAAAGGGGCTTTACAGCCCCTTTTGTTCATTTTCCAATAGCTTATAAACCTTCAGACCATTATTCCAACGTTGAATCACTTGGTTCTCGGCATTGGGACACATGACCTTATTGTCATAAAGAAAGCTGATTTGGCGTCTTTCGTCAAGGGATTTTTCTCATGGGAGTATTTCTGAAGGATATGAAGAACATAAAGCAAGGACGGTTTCTTTTTTAATTCACTCATAAAATCACCTTATTTCTTGATATAGGGTTGCAGAGGCTTTGCCTGCTCCGGATGCCGCAGAAAGCGAATGGAAGTGTTCTCCAGATCTTCAACCAGCAGATCCAGCCATGTGAAAATATCCATTTCGATCTCCCGCTTGCTCCTGCCGTGGAGAAAGTATTCCTCCACAAAATAGCGTTGCAGAGCGCCGAAGGGGTTACTCTCATTCAGTTGGCACAAGACTTCCTGCACAGCAGTAGTAAATTCCTTGTTCTCGTTCAGGGTAGAATCATATTCGCTCTCTGCGAAAATTGCCTGGATCAGGGGCAGATAATTTTCCTTTTTTTCTTCTCGTTCTTCAAACAGTTTGACAGCAAGCTTAGACATAATTCATACCTCCAAAAGTTTGTTTTCTTAAGCATAGCAGATAGTGCAGCCACATTCAACTATTTTGCGGTTGCTATTTTCAATATCTATTATACACAAAAGATGTCCCCTTTTTGGTGCCTTATTACAGAACGGATGCAAAAAAGAGGAAACATAGTTGCAAAAAGTTGAAATATGGCATTATTCTTGGTATACTAAATATAATATCAAAAAAGAGAACGGGTGGAAAATATGGAAAAACTACATTTGGGATACCATTCTATATCAATGCCGGATCTGATTGCGGGAGCAACCGCCTACGGTCAGTTGCTCTTACCCTCTTTCCAAAGAGATGTTGCATGGACAGATACAACAAAGATCTCAGATTTATTTGATAGCATCTATAAAGGATATCCCATCAACCCTATTTTGTTGCTGAAAATGGTAAAGGGTAAAAATGATAGGTTGGCTACATTGTATCGATTTAATACCAACAGAGACGAAACCGGCAAGCTATTTGATAATCAATATTTTGATTTTGATATGCTGCTCGATGGTGACGAAAGGTATTTGGTGTTAGACGGACAACAACGTATTACCGCATTGTACCGGGGAATACGAGGAAACATTGAGGGGCAAGAATTATATTTTAATGCTGCGTGCGAGATCGCTATCAACGAAGAAGATGATGTGGACGAAAACCTCAAGCAAGAGTTCTTCGATAAGTCGGTGTTTGCGTTCAGAACAAGTGGCGTTGCGAATGTTTACCAATCCGAGATCTGGGTTCGCGTCCGGGATTGGCGCAATTTAAACAGCGACGAAGAAGTAGATGAATATATTGATTCCATCATAAAAGAAACAAGCGATTATTGGGGAAATAGGTATCATAACGCTCGCAGAAAAACAGCATATCGCAGGGAGGAATACGAACAGTATAAGGTTTGGAAAAGTTTTGCTGCGAACCATAGAGTTGCTATACGAAATGCTATAAAAAAACTGCAAAATATTTTCTTTGAAAAACAAGAAACATCCTGCTTTCTAGAATACAATCTCATTAGTTTCGACGGTTTAAGTATAGACGAACAACGAAAGCGCTTGCTGAGTATTTTCATAAGATTCAATATGGGTGGTGTGGCGTTGACACCTGCCGACTTGTTGTTCTCACAGTTGGCAGCTTCCACCAAAATGAATGATATACGGTCTGCTTTCCAAAAGACAATGAGCGATATCAATGAAAAAGTCGTGCCTTCTAGGTTTGAATTGCCACATTTTATGAGACTTTTATGGCTGGTATTTGGAAAGTCCTCTTTCAAATCCTTTTTTGCTTCTCAAGATGTGCAAAAATGCCAAAAAGAAGATATCGCTGAAGTAAAAGAGGCTTTGATCAGAGCAAAAGAGGCCTATACTACAGCATGGTTTAATTTTGCAAAACGTGTGTCTTATAATATGTTTTTGCCCGTTGCGTATTATTTTTATCAGACAAGAAACCAAAGATTTACAGAAGAAGAGCAACGGTCTATTCATATGGAATTGGCAAAATACTATAGCGTAGTTTCTCTTACCGGCTATCTTTCCGGTCAAAGCGATAGCACATTGACCCGGTTAAAGAAAAGCATGCATTTTGAGGAAGGTAGCAGTATTTTTGATAACAATGTATTTCACTTTAAAACTTTGCAAGATAAGGTGAATGCAGAAACCAGCATCAGAGGCAGAAAATTGGGCATTTCCGAAACAGAAATCGACAAATTCTTAGAATATGAGTACGGTGAAAATAGTGCTGAAATCAGTCAGCTACTTACCTTTTTGTCGAAAGAGAATTACCACACGACCTATCTTTTCCCAAAAGAAGAAGATATTGACCATATGCATCCTAAAAAGTTTGCATTGGATGAAGAGAAAATGCAAACAGAATATCCCGATTTTGACCGCGAGACATATGATTATTATCGTAAGACCTATAACAAGCTACCCAATCTCCAAATATTAAGTGCCACATTAAATCGAGGTTCCAAAAGTGACAAGCCACTGAAGGCGTGGGTTGAGGAGCAGTTTGGTGAAGGCGGTGTACATGATTATTTGATCAGTCAATATATTTGTGACTGCGATGATGTGAAGGATATTAGCTGGTTAGCGTTTGAAAATTACAAAGCGTTTTATGATGCACGTAAGGACATTATAAAAGCCAAGCTCATCCAGATGCTGGGTGTTGATAGTAAGTGATTCTGGCCAACTTGCCGCCCTCAGAACTATGATGTAAAAGAACCGCACTATTCCATAAAATAATTGAAGAGCCACCGATGCTGATGCGCAACGGTGGCTCTGTTCTTATACATCAATATGGTAGATCAGGGGAGTAGCCGTGTGGCCGGTCAGGTCGTGGAAGGCTTCCACATAGGCGGCGAGCTGCTCCTGGTATTTTACATCCAGATCGTGGGCATCGGCGTTGGTCTTGTAGTCCAAAATGAACCACTGATCACCTATGCGGTACACCACGTCCATAATGCCGTGCCAGATATCACTACCGGATTTGCGGCAGAAAGGCACCTCGCAGTAAACCTCGTCAGCACCCAGCAGTACAGACAGAATATCCTGCGGCGCTTCGCCCTCCTGGGAGAAACCGCCATTTTGAATAACGGTGCCGACCTTAGCAAGCAGCTGCACATAGGCATCGCTCTCAGCTTCGTATTCAGAAGCAATTTCCTTTGCCAGCGCAGATAAGGGTGCAGTATTACGGGAGGAAACCATTGCTTCCATAAGGCTATGTACCAGCGTGCCGATCACTGCAGCGTTGGCACGAACGGTGTGGGTACGAACCTCCGCCTCCCGGACATCTTCAAAATCATCTTCCGAAGAGGTTTTGCCCTTCAGTTTGATCTGGCTGGGACGAAGGATTCCATAGCTGCTTTCTGCCGAAGTGGTGTCTGTAAGCAGATTCTTTGCACCGGCATACAACTCGTTGGCGCTGACCGTGACCTTTGCAGGAGCAGCGGCAATTTCACCCACAGGGCATTTCTGGAAGAAATCTCCGTCGCAACGGTCTACAAAGAATTTCCAGGGATTCTTTTCGTCACTTTCACCCTTGGAATTGATGGCATCCGCCACGATCAAAACCCGCTGGGCACGGGTAGCTGCCACATACAGAAGGCGCTTTTTTTCTGCCTCCAGGCAAGCGGTTTCGTCATCTTTTGCATCCTCATATCCGCTGCAGGCCAGCAATGAACTGAAACCGTCCCGAACAGAGAAAATCCAGCACAGTGGCTTGGGTTCTTGCTGCTGCACACGGACATCCGGTGCTTGGTCCTTTTTATAGGGATCGGCCAGGATCACAACGGGTGCTTCCAAACCTTTGACTTTGTGAAGGTTTGCAATATGCACACGGTTTTCGCTTCTGGTCAAACTGATGGCGCGCTCTGCGTCGGATGCGTCGCTGATGAGCGTTTCCAAATAGGCTGCTGCTTGGGGTAGCGTAGAGAACTGACCGCTGCATTCAGCGCTACGCAGAAGTTCCAGCGCAAAATATACATACTCCAGATTCTTGGCGCTGACATATTTGAAAATTTGCAGCTCTTCCAAAATCACAGAGAAAAGAGATGCGGCACTCAAATGGTGAGAACGAAACACCAGCTGCTTCAGAATCGCCATGGCCTTGCTGATGGGTTCTTCTTCCGAATGCGCTGCATAAAGGCCAAAGTCATAACCTTCGTTCTTTAAGCGGTGAAGTACGTTCAGGTTAAATCCAAATCGTTTACAGGTCAATGCGCCAATCAGTGCCTGAAGGGAATGAGGATCGGCAATTGCAGCAAAAATGCGGCTGACAGTGACTAACGCGGGACACTGGCTGAAAAGCACCTTGCCTTCGATACGGAAGGGAATCCCTTGCTCAGTAAAGGTCTGGATATATTCGCCCATTTTTGTTTTTCTGGGGGTGATGAGCATAATGTCCTGATAGGTCACCATTCGGGATTCTTTATCGCCACGCTGGCGGATCTGATAGGCTGGATTTCCCACGATCCGCTGAATGATCTTAGCAACCTTTGCCGGGTCCATATCTTCGACTGCCGCCTTTTTGCCGCTGAACACTTCGTAGGAATAGACGCCTTCAAATGTGCCGTCCGGCGCAGGCTCTTCTTCCAGGGGGATCAATTCATACTTGCTCTGCAATGGTGTCGTATCCGGCAAAAGTGCCTGGAAGGTACGGTTAAACCAACTGCGCATCCGGTGGGTGGAACGGAAATTCCGGGTAAGGTAAACCACTTCGCCCACATCTCCGGTAAACATTTCCTTAATGCGCAGGAAGGCAGAAACGTCTGCATAACGGAAACGATAAATAGATTGCTTGGGATCACCCACAATAAACAGAGAACCGGGATGAGGAATGCACTTTTTCCAATCTTCCTGGGGATTTTGTGCGGTCAAATAGAAGAATACTTCTGCCTGCATAGGGTTTGTATCCTGGAACTCGTCAATCAGGAAATATTTGTGCCGATCATAAATATGCTTGATCAGCTTGCCCTCAGCCTCAGCATCTGCTTTCAGCGTGTCACGCAGGTACAAAAGATAATCAAAGAATGTCAGTTTTCCGTCAGCTCGCAGATTCCGGGCAATCTTGTCAGAAGCTGCCGTCAAGAACTCCATGGTTACGGAGTATTGCAGATCCTGCAGCTTCTTTGCGATGGGCTTCAAGCCGTCCTCGCTGAATTCAAACCATTTGATTTTTGTTCCGGTCAAATGGGATTGGAACACCGTCGCTCCGGAAGCTCCAAACACACTCAGGTCGGTTTCCGGAATCAGCCGGATATTGCCAATGGTGTTCAGCGCCCGCATCACTTGATTGACATTATCCTGCCAGGGAGTAAATAACAATTTCTCCTTCGCCTGCAAAGTGTCCCATGCCTCCCGTGAGGCAGCCTGATTGTCATATTTTAATTCCGGGCGTTCCAGCAATGTCCGCAAAACAGGCAGAATCATTGCCTTGTCGTCTTTTAACGCAGCATCTACATCTGTGCCGGGGGCGTGCTCAAATACATATTCGCAATTTCGGGTGTCCATCAGCTTGCCGATGGTGCCCAAGAACACGGCATCCGGCCTATCATGGAAAGCACGGAAACGACGGCAAAGCTGCTGTAAATCTTTTCCGTAAAATCCTTTTTGAATATCAGAATACGCTTTTTTATACTGCGCAAGCATATCCTCATATGAAAGCACAGCTGCATTAGAAGGAATACCTGCCTTAGCCGGGTGCTCTGACAGGATCATATTACAGAAGGAGTCGATGGTGCCCATAAAGCACAAATCAATATCGTTCAGCGCCTTCAAGCACCGCTCTCGCGTCACATTGTTGGGGTTTCCCAACTCACCGGGCTTCTGAACAAACCCTTCTACCGTGGGTGCGGTGCTGCGTTCAATCAGCGCCTTTTGAAAACGGTCATAGAATTCTCCGGCAGCAGCCTTCGTGAAGGTAATGGCACAGATTTTGCTGACGTCCAGACCTTGCTCCACCATTGCCACCATGCGCTTGACCAGAATGGTGGTCTTGCCGGAACCTGCACCTGCTTCGACAAAGAAGTTGGAATCCGTTTGGTCTACAATTTTTCGCCGGGAAATGGTATCCTGCTGCATCAATTGCTCAGCGTTCATTCTGATTCCTCCTTCTCTTCGTTATATCGGCCGCAAATACCGGCCAAGGTGCAGTATCTGCAGGCATCGCTGCTTTCTGCCACCGGGAATTGTCCGGTGGTCAGTGCGTTCTTAAATATTGCCAGCTTGGCATCCAGCTTTTCCTTCATAGAATCATCATACCGGCAAGGAATGGTGATACCATCTCGCAGATAGCGATATTCGCAACGGGAGATCGGCAGATTCTTCTGCTCCATAAGGTAGGCATAGATCACTACTTGCATACAGGTGTCGATGTCATTTGCCAGGTGCTTTACACGCTTGCCGGTTTTGTAATCGGCAATGATATACTCGCCTTCTGCGGTCTTTTCCACCCGGTCCGGGTATCCGTGAAGCAAAACGCCGGTGCTATGGCGGAAGGTTTGTTTCTCTTCCGAAGCCAAAACCTCATTTTTGGGGTCTTGGTCATAAGCGTTTTCCATCATTTTGCAGAAGAGCGTCTTTTCTCTGGAGGCGGAGTCCCTATGAATAGGGGGTCTGGTCTGCAGAAAACGATCAAAAGCATCCGCGGCTCTTTGCAGGAACGCATCCTTGTCACAAGCAGAATGCGCCAGCCCTTCCATCAGGCTATGCGCAAGAGAGCCGGTAGCTGCCGGATCGATGACCGTAAAGGGATCATCTTCCTCCAGCTCTTGAACGCCCAAGATGTTTGTCAGGAAGAAATGGCGTGGGCAGTTGAAGAAATCGTCAATTGCCGTGGGCGAAAAAGCTTTATCGCCGATATAGGCGCAAGCTGTTTCGGAAAAATCGATGCTGTCAAACTGGATCTGCTTGCCTTGAATGTAGGCATGGCCAATGGTGTGGTCATCCGATACCTGCTGACCAAAATACCCAATATGCCGGAAAGCATCCTTGTACTGCTTCAATGTAGCATCCTGGCCGTGCTGCTGCTTAAACACATCAAACAGCACAGAGGAGGGATTTTCTTCCTTCAAGGCCGCAAGATCATAGCCGGAATAGGAAAGGTGCGTATTGACATCCAAAGCGGCAGCCAATGCCAGCAAGTCGTCCAAAGACTTGCGTTTTTGCGCAATGAGATTGACAGAGGTTGGTGCGGCGTCCTGATGGTCAAAGAGCAAATAGTCACTATCCAAAAGCAGATAGTTTTCCCGGGGCATTCCCGGGAAATTGGACGCAGCCATACCTACCACAAACAAATGCTTGCGGATGGATGCCATTGCGCCGGAGATCCCGGTTACAAATAGCGCACCTTCCCGGCTGTTTTCAGAGCATACGGATCTTTGCAGAATTTCAGGGATGATTTGATCCAGGGGGCTGCCACCGGTGTATTTTGCGTAAGCATCCAAGGTGTCGCAAATAACGGACAGGGCACTACGATCCACCCTGCCGATGGCACTATCACGAATCAGTGCATATTTTTCGATGAACTTACTTTCGCCTAACGCCAGTTCCTCTGCCAGCGCAGAAACGCAAGGGTAGAGATATGTATGTCTGCCGTCTTCCGGAAGGGCAGAGATCTTAGTGCTGTTTTCCTCCTTATGAAAGTCCAAACGAAGCTGACCGGCTATTTCAATCACCCGGTTTAAATCCCGAGCCTTTTCAAGGCCGAGGGTCGCAAGCAGCTTTTTTTGATCTATGGCATCACTGTGCAGTAGTGCGCTTAGTGCATCCACACCGTGGTAACCGGTTCCGTTCAAATCGTATAAAAGCTTTAACAGCCGAGCGGGATTGGAGTTCAGGATAGGAATACCGCAACCCAATGTGATGGGCAAATTGTGGCTTTGGGCAAAATCATAGAAAAGCTGTGCGTATGGAGCAGTATTGGTAACTGCAATGATGCACTCATCGAAGGGGAGGTTGTTCGCAGTGATGTAATCGTAGATTGCTTCTACTTCGTTGGAACCGCCATAGCATTCCGTGTAATCAATATTCCGCAATGTTTCAGCTGCTACGCCCAGCATTTCGGTCAAGCAGCTATCAACCCTTGTGTCGGTCAAATGGTTGACCAGCGCATCCTCCAAGGGGGTGAGGGGATATTCCTGCAGTATGTGAATAGGGCAACTTAGCGGTGCAGCCACAGAAATTGCTTTGCGAAGCAGACCGATGGTATCGATGTTGCCCGAAGCTTTCAGCGTAGCCAGATATCTGTCGTAAGCGACCACAAGACTGTTGTTTTTATCCTTGAACTCGCCTTGGGGTAATACCTTATGGATCTGCTCAAATTCGTTTTCCGGGATCAGGCTGCGCAAGCGGTAAAATGCGTCAGCAATTTTCTCCGAATCGGCATAGCCGGCAGAAGCAAAATAGGTGATGTCCCGAATAAAGCTGTCGATCACCGCAGGCTCCTGCTTACGGGGCAAAAAGTTTTCTTCCGGCACAATGCCGCTGCGCATCAGAGCAAAGCGAGCAAGTTCGGCTGCATTCATAATTCGCAGACCAAGGCTATTCTTATTAAATCGGGCAAGCATACGGGTCAACTCCGTACCATTGGCGCCGGGGAGAAGCAAAATCTTTTCTGTCATAATGATGCTCCTTTCGACTTTTTAATCCATTATAGCATAACAAAACAGAATATGCACAAATATTTCTCTATTACAAATCAGTTGTTTAACGAATGCAACGCTCGGCTGTTTTGCGTTGCATTTTGAGAAATTGTATCACCTTTGTAAATGCAAGCCAAAGTATCGTGGTGCGATGGACATCGGTACTTTGCTCCACTGCGTGGGGCGTGACTTTCTTGTTTCGGCCAAGAAAGTCACCAAAGAACACGACAAGAGAGAGGCGCTGTAGAAAACCTATCGCTCCATGGAACGGATCGTTACTGCCAAGCTCGGTTTTCAAGCCGCCCTCTCTCTTGACTCTCTCCCGGCACGCTGACGCGGATCGTTCCTCTGTGGTGATCGGTTTCGTGATGCGGAATAATTGACAAATTTCAATTTGTCGCTCCGGTTGCCCTCGATAAAAACGACCACAACGCTGTCACGACGACGCGCAGCGTGCCTGGAGAGGTCATGGGGAGGGCGGCTCTGCGGCGGGGTAGGCAGTAACAAGACATGAAAGGTTTGAATAGCCGCAGGCTCCAGCGCCTCCCCATGCCTGTTCTTTGGTACCTTTCTTGCAGGAGCAAGAAAGGTACGCCCCACGCAGTGGAGCAAACTTCCGACTTGTATAGTAGCAATTTCCTTAAAAAACTGCCTGCGAGCGCGCCAAGGATGTCGTGCGCTACGATATGCGAAAGACGAGACTTCTTGCACACGGTCACGGCACGCCGTGACCCCAGTCTGTCGAAAAACTTGTTTTTCGGCAGACTGTCAGAGTTCAAAAAGTCGTCAAGACGAGCAAACCGAGCGCGTCGGCGTACGATGGTACGGTAGAGCTCGGTTTGCGATGTAAGTCAAAATGCCTTGCGCAGCAAGCATTTGAAGTGCTTTTTTGCTGTATCGGAGATACGTTCGCAATCGCTTATTTGAACAAAGATCGCCAACCGCCAAAAATTTGCATTTTGACGATTGGCGACTTTTTTGACACTCTGAGGGACGATCCTGAGATCGTCCCTGCGGTTCTTTCCTTATTTGCGGTGTTCGTCGTAGTACTGTTTTTTGCGACGGTTATGGCGCCGGCGCTTATAGAACACATAGCCATAATAGCAGACGACAGCCAGGCCGGCGGAGATGGCCAGCGCGATCAGGATCATCTTGATCGGGCCGGACATACTACGCTGCTTGGTGCTGACCTTGAAGGTCTCTTCGCTGCGCTCGAAACCGACACCGGTCGTTGCGATCGGAGCGGAATTCTTGCTGTTGACTTCGATATAGTTCACGATCAGATCGTTCAGCTCTGCCAGGATGGCATCGCCGCCGGCCTTCTCGGAAACGAAAGCAGTCAGACAGTAGGTGTCCGGTGCGCTGATCTGCGCCACGGCACAGACCATGCCTCGCTCTGCAGAGCGCAGCTGAATGGTGGGGTAGCGGAGCGTATCGGTGAACTCGCCGCTCAGGAAGCCGCCGGGTTCGGGCGACTGAGCCTGCGCAAACAGGCGCATCAGCTCGCTGTAAACCTCTGGCTGACGGCCGAGCTCGAGCAGGCAGTTCATCAAAAAGCGGGGACTGTAGGAGTTGTCGTCGTAGTACGACGGGGGGATCAGCGCCTCATTGATGTGGCCGAGCGCCTCGTTGACGGTGGCCTTGTAGTTGCGGATTTGCTCACGCATCTTGACATTGAGCTCGTCGTTGCCGCGCAGGATGCACTCGGTGCGGCAGGTGTCGAGATTCATGCCTGCGATGGTGTATTCATAATCGGGGTTGTTGAAATTCGGGTCGTCGTAGGCCGGCAGGAATGCACCGTCGTGCTCCTGCGAGCAGTAGTACATATGCAGCGGCAGCACCCAGACCTCGCCGACGGGGAAAAATGCATCGGCATTGTATTCATACTTTGCGCCGGTCTCCGAATTATAGTAGCTCAGGGCAAAATTTTCCTCACTCAGGCCGTGGGAATAGATGAACGCTTCGACCTGACGGTCGAGGTCGTCGCTCTGTGCGGCGCAGGGGAACGAGCAAAGCAGCACCAGACAAAGCAGGACGCATAAAAGTCGTTTCATGGCCGAACTCCCTTCTTAAAATGCAATCATGCCGACATTATAACAAAAAAATTCCCTAAAAGGAAGAGGAAAAACAAAAAAATATTGACAGTTTTTCTGAAGGCCGATATAATATATCTGTACATAAGCGATAGCTTCGCAATGATACAATCAAAGGAGGAAATGAAAAAATGGCAGGTTTTTGCACTTCTTGCGGAAAGCCGCTGCCTGAGAACGGCATTTGCCCTTGTAAGGAGCAGCCGATCCCGGCACCTCAGCAGTACATTCCGCCCCAGCCGCAGCAGTATGCTCCGCAGCCTCAGCCGCAGCAGTATGCTCCGCAGCCTCAGCCGCAGCAGTATGCTCCGCAGCCGCAGCCGCAACCGCAGCCGCAGCCGCAGCAGTACAATCCCCAGTACAATCCGCAGTACAACCCCTATCAGCAGCCCAATCCCTACGGTCAGGCACAGCCTGTTTACGTGGTAAATCGCGGTCCGTCCGTTTTCACCAACCTCGCAACTGCGATAAAGAATTACTTCAAGGATCCCGTTGGTGCATCCCGCACCGCCATGGAGAAGAAGGATTTCGCCAGTGGCGCCCTGTGCGTGGCAGCCTGCATGATCCTGACCCTTATCGGCACGATGCTCTTCGGCCTTGTTTATACCGAATGGCGTGAATTCAGCGACTTCGTCGCTCCGTGGCTCATCATGAGCATCTTTGCTCCCGTGATCGCTGTCGGTGTTTCCCTTGGCATCCTGATGATTTTGGCAAAAATGGCAAAAGTCAACGCCGATCCGATGGGTCTGCTGGCAGCCATCGGCCTGAATACGATCATCCCGGCAGCTCTTTTGGCGGTTTCGATGATCCTGGGCATGGTTTCCGCAACGATCTTCGAGATCCTGGCAGTTCTGATGTTTGCCGCCTGGATTGTCGGCCTGTTCACCCTGATCTTCCAGGTGCTGAACATCAAGCTGAACATTGTCAACACGATTGTTCTGATCGTTGGTCTTGCCATCGGCTACTACACCATCACCATGCTGCTCAACTGGTACCTGTTCGACGGTGACATCGTCTCCTTCCTCGGCAGCTACCTGGGCGGCTTCAAGGACTCTTGGGGCAGATGGCGCTAAGCTTCCGCACAAAATGAATTTTGACAAAATGAGCCTCTTCGGAGGCTCATTTTTGAGTGTGTCAAAAAAGTTCTTATCGTGTCATCGCGAGGAGCGCAGCGACGTGGCGATCTCGTGCTGAAAGTTTGCTGTTCTACCGAAAGAAAGATAAAAATCAAACTTTCGAGATTGCCACGACCGCCTGTTCGGCGGTCTCGCAATGACAAGACGATCGTTTTTCGACAGTCTGGGGGCGGGCATGCCCCGTCCGACTGCAATCGCTACGATTTCGCCGCAAACTACTGCGAAAACGAGCCTGTTTGTTGCCGGTTGAGGCATGCCTCAACCCTACCGTGGTGCGAAACAACGGCCAGAAAAATTGTAGGGGAGGGGCATGCCCCTCCCGAAGCGTGTCAAAAAAGTTCTTATCGTGTCATCGCGAGGAGCGCAGCGACGTGGCGATCTCGTGCTGAAAGTTTGTTATTCTTCTGAAAGAAAGATAAAAATCAAATCGTGTCATCGCGAGGAGCGCAGCGACGTGGCGATCTCGTGCTGAAAGTTTGCTGTTCTACCGAAAGAAAGATAAAAATCAAACTTTCGAGATTGCCACGACCGCCTGTTCGGCGGTCTCGCAATGACAAGACTATCGTTTTTCTACAGTCTGAAAATGAGCCTCTTCGGAGGCTCATTTTTTTGCGCTGTCGAAGGAAGGCTTCTGTTGCGCAATTTGCCCGCAAGGAGCAAGAAGTGCAATGCGCCTTCCTTTTCACAAAAATTTTCTGTTCATATGGAGTTGACAAGTGTGATATAATTATATAGATAGGGGTAGTGGGTTGTTTTTCGCATTTGAAGCGCATGGAACAACCGCACGGAACGTCCGTCAAAAGGATGAACTCCCTATGCACTTGAACCGTTTGATTTTTACGGCGACGGCAAAAAGAAAAGCACCGTTGCAGAGAATATAACAGAAAGCGAGGCAATTATTATGGCAAGATCGGATTCGGCGGCTCGTCAGCCGCATATCGCCTGGCGCATCACCCGGGTGTTTTTGCATATTCTGGGTCAGATCGTGCTCTGGGCGCTGATTCTCGCAGGCACCGTGGCCATCATTGTGGTCGTTGCCGGCACGATTTTTATGACAAAATTCTCGGATTACCTGAAGCAGGATATCATTCCTGCTGCGCAGGAGTATGCCAACTCGCTGCACCTGGACAATAGGGATATGGCGCAGACCTCCATCATTCTCTACACGGACAAGGACGGAAACGCTCACGAGCTGCAGCAGCTTTATGCCACGCAGAACCGTATCTGGGCGGATTACGATGAAATTTCTCCGCACCTGATCCATGCGGCGGTCGCCATTGAGGATAAGCGTTTTAAGGAGCACGACGGGGTGGACTGGATCCGTACCATCTCCGCCATCGGCAATTTTGTCGGCGGTGATGCCTCCTACGGTGCTTCGACCATCACCCAGCAGCTGATTAAGAACCTGTCGCAAGAGGACGAGGTCACGATCCACCGTAAGGTGCAGGAGATCTTCCGCGCCATGGCCTTTGAGGATGTGTACACCAAGGAAGAGATCATGGAGTGGTACCTCAACACCATCTATCTCGGCGAGGGCTGCTACGGTGTGCAGAGTGCTGCACAGGTCTATTTTGCCAAGGATTCTTCCATGGAGCTGTCGCCGGCTGAGGCGGCAAGCATCATTGCCATCACGAACAACCCCTCCCTCTACGATCCGTATATCAATCCCGAGGGAAACCGCAACCGTCAGGTCATCATCCTGCATGAGATGCACAATCAGGGCTATCTGACCGAGCGTGAGCTCAAGGATGCCCTGGCGCAGCAGTTGATCTTCCGCGACGGCCGCTATGAGGAAAAGAGCTATGTATGCGTCAACGCTGCCTGCGGCTTCAAGGGCACGGCTGACGACTATTTGGAGGGCACGGACGGTGCGTTCCGATGCCCACTCTGCCAGAGCGTGAATCCCGCCGTTGACGGCAGCAGCGGCTACTCTTACTATGTTGACACGGTCTACCGCGATGTGGTCGAGGACCTTGCAAGGCAGCTTGGCATCAGCGAAAATGCTGCAGAGCAGATGGTTCTGACCGGCGGCTACCGCATCTATGCCACCATCGATATCGATGTACAGCGTCAGGTCGACGAGGTCTATCAGAATTTGGAAAATGTTCCGAAGCCTTCCGGCGCACAGCAGCTGCAGAGCGCCATCGTCTTGATCGACAATGCCACAGGCGACCTGGTCGCCATTGCCGGCGGCGTGGGCGAGAAGGACGGCTCACTGACGTACAACCGAGCCGAGGCTGCCTTGCCGACGGGATCGTCGGTCAAGCCGATCTCGGTCTTTGCTCCGGCACTTGAGGCCGGCGTGATCACACCGGCGACCGTGATGGAGGACTCGTCGTTCTATGACGAGAACCAGCCCGATTGGCCGCAGAACTACTCCCGTTACTACAGCGGTCAGTGCTTGATTCTGCGCGGTGTCAGCTCGTCACTCAATACCATTGCGGTCAAGGCGCTCGATGCCCTCGGCCTGCAGGAGAGCTATGACTTCCTGACCCAGAAGATGGGCATTACCACGCTGGTGGAGAAGAAAGAGACCGGCGGCAAGACCTATACCGACATCGCTTATGCGCCCTTGGCTCTGGGCGAACAGACCTACGGCATGAGCGTGCGTGAAATGACGCAGGCCTATGCGACCTTCCCCAATAACGGCGTGTTCCGTGAGGCACGCACCTACACCCATGTGGAGGATGCTGAGGGCAACATTGTCCTTGAGAATCTGCAGGAGAGCCACACCGCCCTGAGCGAGGAGGCTACCTTCTACACGAACTATATGCTCGAATATGCCGTGGACTACGGCACGGGCTACCCTGCAAACATGAACAACATGGCCGTTGCAGGCAAGACCGGTACCTCCAACAACAACCAGACCCGCTGGTTTGCAGGCTATACACCGTATTACACGGCCGTGGTCTGGTGCGGCTACGATGAGCCGGAGCAGATCGTCATTTCCGGCACGAATCCCGCCATCACCATGTGGAACAAGGTCATGCATCCGCTGCATCAGGGCCTGGACTACCGTGGCTTCTATTTGCCGCCCGATGTGCACTATTTTAATGTATGCGCCGACTGCGGTATGCTGGCGGCTGATTCCTGCAAGAAGGACATCCGCGGCACACGCCTGGTTTCCGTGCGCCTGTTTTCGAAGGACGTCCCGACGGGTTACTGCAAGTGCCATACCATTTTGGAAATTTGCGCTGAAACGGGTATGATCGCAACGGAATTCTGCCCGGAGACGAAGGAAGCCGGTATGCTGATCTTCAACGAGGATTGGAAGGTCAACAAGGACGAGGACTTTGTCTACAATCCCGAGGAAGCCAAGACCTGCACGCTGCACACGCACGAGCTCCCCGAGACCGAGGAAACCGAGCCGACTGAGGAGACTGAGCCGACCGAGCCGACCGAGCCGACCGAGCCCACCGAACCGACGGAGCCCACCGAGTCAGGGAACACCGTCCCGACCACGGCGCAACCGGAGGCGCTGCCACCCGAGGATGAGTGGTATGCCTATCGGAACATTCTCATTGAACCGATGACGCAGTGATGTAAGCATACGCTGCTTAGGGCGGGTCATGACTCGCCCCTGAGCGTGTCAAAAAAGTTCTTACCGTGTCATCGCGAGGAGCGCAGCGACGTGGCGATCTCGTGCTGAAAGTTTGCTATTCTACCGAAAGAAAGATAAAAATCAAACTTTCGAGATTGCCACGACCGCCCATTCGGCGGTCTCGCAATGACAAGACTATCGTTTTTCGACAGTCTGAGGGCGGGTCATGACCCGCCCCTACATTGGTGCACACGTTTTTTGTGGGGTCACGGCGAGCCGTGACCTCTTACAGGGACCGGTTGTTGCGCCGTTACATTTGCTTAAGAAATACATCAGGAGGTTTTCCTATGTGGAAGGCTGAACATTGGAAAGATTACGAGGTGATCGACACCTCTGACGGAGAAAAATTGGAACGCTGGGGCAAGTATTTTTTGGTGCGTCCCGATCCGCAGGTCATCTGGAACACCCCGAAGAAGGATCCGCGTTGGCACAAATTCGATGCGCGCTATGCCCGATCAAACAGCGGCGGCGGCCAGTGGTCGCAGCACCGTCTGCCCGAGCGCTGGCAGATCCGCTATCGCGACCTGACCTTTAACGTCAAGCCGATGAACTTTAAGCACACGGGTGTCTTCCCGGAGCAGGCGGCAAACTGGGACTTCATCGCCGAGCGCATCGGCAATGCCGGACGGCCGCTTTCCGTGCTGAATCTGTTTGCCTACACCGGCGGCGCGACCCTTGCGGCGGCGAAGGCCGGTGCATCGGTCTGCCATGTCGATGCGGCCAAGGGGATGGTCGCATGGGCGAGAGAAAATGCTGCCTCGAGCGGCCTTGCCGAGGCACCGATCCGCTGGATCATCGACGATTGTGCGAAATTTGTCGAGCGTGAGATCAAGCGCGGCAGACGCTATGATGCCGTCATCATGGATCCGCCCAGCTACGGCCGTGGCCCGTCGGGCGAGATCTGGAAGCTGGAGAAGGATCTGTATCCGTTTTTGAAGCTCGTGGCAGATGTTCTGTCGGACGAGCCGGAATTCTTCATCATCAATTCCTACACCACCGGCCTTGCACCGTCGGTGCTGACATGCCTGCTTGATTCGGTGATCACGCCCCGTCACGGTGGCTACACGCTCTCTGATGAGTTGGGTCTGCCCGTGAGCAGCGGTCTGGTGCTGCCCTGTGGCGCAACGGGTCGCTGGGTCAGAGGGTGAGCCCATGGAAAAAGCAATTGTTGCGCAGGATCTGCGCTTTTCCTACCAGCAGGGCGAGCAGGATACGCTTGTGTTTGAAAATCTGAATCTGACGATCGAGGCAGGCAAGTTTGTTGCCGTCCTGGGTCATAACGGCTGCGGCAAGTCTACCCTTGCCAAGCAGTTCAATGCCGTGCTGCTGCCGCAGGGCGGCAAGGTCTATGTCTACGGCTGCGACACGATGGACGAGGAACACATCATCGACATCCGCCGTACCGTCGGCATGGTGTTTCAGAATCCTGACAATCAGATGGTCGCCAATGTGGTCGAGGAGGATGTCGCCTTTGCACCGGAAAATCTCGGTGTCGAGCCGAAGGAGATCCGCAGACGGGTTGACCAGGCTCTCAAGACCGTCGGAATGTATGAATATCGCACCCACGCGCCGCATCTGCTCTCGGGCGGCCAAAAGCAGCGCGTTGCCATCGCAGGTGTGCTGGCCATGCAGCCGAGGTGCATCGTTCTGGACGAGCCGACGGCCATGCTCGACCCTCACGGCCGTGAGGAGGTCTTGAAGACCATCGAGCAGCTCAATCGGGAGAAGGGGATCACCGTGATCCTCATTACACACCATATGCTCGAGGCCATCCGCGCCGACCGCGTGATCGTGATGGACGAGGGCAAAATTCTGCTCGACGGTACGCCGAAGGAGGTCTTTGTGCAGGAGACGCTGCTGCACGAGGCCGGCCTGAGCGTTCCGTCTACCACACAGCTCATCCAACAGCTCAACGAGGCCGGTGCAGACCTGCCGCTCGATGCGCTGTCTACAGAAGAATGTGCCCAGGCCATTGCCAATTGGCTGGGACACGGGAGGAAGCACATTGTCAGCAATCATTGAGGTCAAAAACCTCTGTCATACCTATTCCGTCGGTACGCCCTTCGAGCATAAGGCCGTCGTGAATATGAACTTTACAATAGAAAAGGGAGAATTTTTGGGTGTTATCGGGCATACGGGCTCGGGAAAGTCCACCCTCATGCAGCACCTGAACGGCCTTCTGAAGCCGACCTCGGGACAGATCCTGCTCCACGGGGAGGACATCCATAAGGATAAGCAGACCACCCGTGCGGCACGGTTCCGTGTGGGTCTGGTGTTCCAATATCCGGAATATCAGCTCTTTGAGGACACGGTCTATCAGGACATCGCCTTCGGCCCGAAGAATATGGGTCTGAATGACGAGCAGATCCGTGAGCGTGTGCTGCGTGCCATCGGCTTTGTCGGCCTGAGCGAGGATGTGCTGGAAAAGTCGCCCTTTGACCTCTCGGGCGGACAGAAGCGCCGTGCGGCCATTGCCGGTGTGATCGCCATGGAGCCGGAGATCATCATTTTTGACGAACCGACGGCAGGCCTTGACCCTGTGGGCTGCAAGGCACTCTTGGAAAACATCCGCAGCTATCAGAAGGCGGCCAATGCCACCGTGCTGATGGTCAGTCACAGCATGGACGACGTGGCACTTCTGGCAGATCGCCTGCTGGTGCTCAACAAGGGCGAGGTGGAAATGCTTGCCTCCCCCTGCGAGGTCTTTGCCCATGCCGAGCGACTGCAGGAAATCGGCCTGACCGTTCCGCAGGTCACAGCAGTCCTTCTGCGCCTGCGTGAGCTGGGCGTCGACATTGATACTGCGACCTATACCGTTCCCGACGCAGCGAGAAAACTGTTGCGGCTGAAGGGAGGCGTGCAGAATGCTTAAGGACATCACCCTGGGTCAATATTTCCCGGGAAATACCTTTGTGCATCGTCTCGACCCGAGAACGAAGCTGATTCTGGTGCTTTTATACATCGTCACGCTGTTTTTGTGCAGTTGGTTCGTCAGCTACGGCCTCATGCTGGCCTTTCTGATCGTTTCCGTGGCGGTTTCTCGCATTCGGCCGAAGGCGTTGTTCAAGGGCCTGAAGCCGCTGATGTTTATCATTGCGTTTACTGCGATCATCAATCTGTTTTACTCCGATGGCCAGGTGCTGGTCAAGTGGTGGATCTTCACCATTACCAAGGAGGGTCTGTATAACGCATTTTTCCTTGTTTTGAGGATCACGATGCTCGTTGCCGGTACCTTCCTGCTGACTTATACGACCTCGCCCATTGCACTGACCGACGGTCTGGAGTCGCTTCTGAGTCCGCTCAAGCACATCCGCGTACCGGTGCATGAGCTTGCCATGATGATGTCGATCGCCCTGCGTTTCATCCCGACGCTGATTGAGGAGACGGACAAGATCATCTCGGCGCAAAAGGCCAGAGGTGCCGACTTCGAGAGCGGCAATCTGTTCCGCAGAGCCAAGGCGCTCGTGCCGATTCTCATTCCGCTGTTCATCAGCGCCTTCCGTCGCGCCGACGAACTGGCTACGGCGATGGAGTGCCGCTGCTACCACGGCGGCAAGGGGCGCACCAAGATGAAGCAGCTGCGCTACCGTGCGGGCGATTTCATCGCCCTTTTGATCGGAGCGGCGCTGCTCGCAGGTGTCATCATCCTGCGCTCCCACGGCCTTTGATATCCACAGGCAAAAGTCTTTTGGAGGTATCCCATGCGCAACATTGCTCTGTTTCTGAAATATGAAGGCACCTCCTACCACGGCTGGCAGGTGCAGAAAAATGCCTGCACCGTCGCCCAGACTCTTGAGGAGGCCACGGCCAAGGTTGTTGGCCATCGTGTGCACATCACCGGCTGCGGCCGCACCGATGCCGGTGTCCATGCCCGTGTATATGTGGCCAATTTTCGCACCGAATCCAAGATCCCCGTGGATCGGTTGCCCTATGCCCTCAACACGCATCTGCCCGAGGATATCGTGGTTTTCAACGCGATGCAGGTACACGATAACTTCAATGCCATCGGCTCGTGTGTGAAGAAGGAATATACCTATCAAATCTACAATTCACGGATCCGTGACCCGTTTTATGTAAACCGAGCTTGGTTTTATCCCAAGCATCTGGATGAGCGCGTCATGCAGGCGGCGGCCACGCAATTTGTCGGAACACATGATTTTGCGGCAGTGCGTTCGGTCGGCACAGATGTCAAATCCACCATCCGCACTGTCCACCATTTCGAGGTCGAGCGCAAGGGCGATCTGATCGAGTGCCGCATCTGCGCAAACGGATTTTTGTACAATATGGCCCGTGCCATGACCGGAACGGTCGTCTATGCCGCGGAGGGAAAGATTGCCCCGAATGAGATTGGAGCGCTCCTCGAAAGCGGCAACCGCACCGCAGCGGGCCCGACAGTTCCTCCCGGTGGCCTTTATATGACGCAGCTGTGGTATGACGATGGGGAGGTGTCCTTCCATGTCCGATAATGTGGTGCCTCTGTTCGGCGATCAGCCGCAGAAGAAACACCTCTCGTTTCGGAAACAATGGATCATCTTCATCACCATCGTGGTGCTGATTTTTGTGGTGCTGTTCTGGTATCTGCTGTCGCAGACGACGGCGCTCGACGGCGTCAAGCGCTTCTTTGGCGCAAGCGAGAATGACTATCGTGACATCGGGTTCACCTTGTATGGGCAGAGTGATTTTGCGCTTGTCGGGGAGTCCTTTGCGGTCGTTTCGCAGAGCGGCCTGCAGGTCTTTGATGTGGATGGTCAGATGCTTCTGGAGCTTTCTGATTCGCTGATGAAGCCGGCCGTGATCACCTCGGAGGGCTACGGCCTCATGTATGACCTTGGTGGTACCCGCGCGGTGCTGTTCGATGCCGACGGAGAAATTCTTTTTGACAAAAGAATGCCCGGACGGATCTTCGATGCGAGCCTGTGCCAAGAGGGTCTGTGCGCCCTTTTGTATGAGGGTGAGAACTGCTTTACTGCCTTTGAGGTCTACGACGAGGAGGGTGAAAAGCGCTATGCTCACCACAGCAGCTCTGCCTTTTTGAACACCTGTGCGCTCTCGCCCGACGGTGACAATGCCGTTGTCGGCACACTCGGGCAGCAGGACATCAGCTTTTTGTCCACCGCAAGAGTTCTGAAACCCCACTCTGAGGGCATCAAGGCGACCTATTCCTTCGGAACGGAGCTGGTATGTGCGCTCGGATTTTTGGGCGAGGAGAAAATCTTTGCCATCGGAGAGGAAACGGTATTCTTTTTTGACATCAAGGGCGAAAAACAGGCCGAGCACACGATCCCGTGGGGAAGCGTCAGGAGTTTTGCCGTGTGTGAGGAGCTGCTGTTCGTGCTCTACGAGGCCACGGACAAGAACCGCGGTTGTGCGCTCATGTGCTTTGATGGCGAGGGAAATGTGCTCAGCACCGTCGAGGCTGCGCCGACGGCGCGGCAGCTGAGCGCGAGTGAAAATTATGTGTGTCTTACAGATGATGAATTTGTCAGCATCTACGACGTTGAGCTGAACCTGCGCAGCCGCACGGCCAACAACGGCTGTCTGACAGTGCTTGCGCGGGACGACGGCACAGCACTGTGTGTCGGAAGCAACGGCACGGAGCTATTTATTCCGTAGAGGAGGAATGTGTATGAAACCTATGATCTGCAGCAGATGCAATAAAAATGTCGCTGTGGTTTTTATTACGAAGGTCGAAAACGGCAAGTCCACAAACGAGGGGCTGTGCCTCAAGTGCGCTAAGGAGCTTGGCATCAAGCAGGTCGATGAGATCGTTGAGCGCATGGGCCTGAGCTCTGAGGACATCGACGGCCTGAGTGACGAGATGACCGCCCTGATGCAGCCGCAGGAGGACGAGGACGACGAGGTCGGCAGCCGTACGGCGACCTTCCCCCATATGAACCGTCTGTTTGGCGGTGAGCTTGCCCCCGTGGAGGACAAGAAGGAGCCGAATAACAATAATAACAATACCACTTCTGCCCGTCAGAAGCAGAAAAAGCGCAAGTTTTTGGACACCTATTGCCAGAATTTGACCGCCAAGGCCAGAGAGAACAAGCTCGATCGCATCGTTGGCCGCGAGGTCGAGACGGAGCGCGTTGTGCAGATTCTTAACCGCCGACAGAAGAACAACCCTTGTCTGATCGGTGAGCCGGGTGTCGGCAAGACTGCCATCGCAGAGGGACTGGCGCAGCGCATTGCCAACGGCGATGTGCCCTTCAAACTGCGCGATAAGGAGGTCTACCTCCTGGATCTGACCTCTCTTGTGGCCGGAACACAGTTCCGCGGCCAGTTCGAGGGTCGCATGAAGAGCCTGATCACCGAGGTCAAGGAGTGCGGCAATATCATTCTGGTCATCGATGAGGTGCACAATCTTGTCGGCGCAGGCGATGCCGAAGGCTCCATGAGCGCCGCCAACATCCTCAAGCCTGCCCTGTCGCGTGGCGAGGTGCAGGTCATTGGCGCAACGACCTTTGCCGAATACCGCAAGCATATTGAGAAGGATGCGGCTCTGGAGCGCCGTTTCCAGCCCGTCACCGTGGCCGAGCCGACCATCGAGGAGGCTGTGGCCATCATGCGCGGTGTGGCACATTATTATGAGATGTTCCACGGTGTGCGCATTCCACCTGAGATCGCCCGTCAGTGCGTGGTGCTCTCTGAGCGCTATATCACCGACCGTTTTCTGCCCGATAAGGCCATCGACCTGCTCGACGAGGCCTGCTCGGATCTGAATTTGAAGACAAAAGAGATTTCCGACCTTGCCGAAAAGCGCAAGGAGCGTGACGATTACGAGCTCGAGGTCAAGATGCTCACCGAGGATACAGAGCACGAGAATTTCGAGCGGCTTGCAGTGCTCCGAAGCAACATTCTTCGCCTCGACGGCGAGATCGCCGAGCTGGAGGCGAAGCCGGCGCCCACGGTGACCATCGAGCATCTGGCCCGCATCATCGAGATGTGGACGAAGATCCCGGCAAGCAAGATCCGCGCGCAGGAATATGAGCAGCTGCGTACCCTTGACGAGCGCCTCAAGCGTCACATCGTCGGCCAGGACGAGGCCATCAAGGCCGTCACCTCTGCCATCCGCCGCAACCGCATCGGCATTGCTACGAAAAAGCATCCCGTGTCCTTCATCTTTGTCGGATCAACCGGTGTCGGTAAGACCGAGTTGGTCAAGCGCCTTGCAGATGAGCTGTTTGACTCCGTGGACTCGCTCGTGCGTCTGGATATGTCGGAATATATGGAGCGCCACTCCGTTTCCAAGCTCATTGGCTCGCCCCCCGGCTACATTGGCTACGACGAGGCAGGCCAGCTCACCGAGAAGGTGCGCCGCAGACCCTACTGCGTCATCCTCTTTGACGAGCTGGAGAAGGCACATCCCGATGTGCTCAATGTCCTCTTGCAGATCCTTGACGACGGCCGCATCACCGATGCACAGGGTCGCGTCGTGAATTTTGAAAACACCGTCATCGTCATGACCTCCAACGCAGGCTCCGACCGCAACGGCGGCTCGGTCGGCTTCGGCAGAAGCCTGAGCGAGCAGAGCAAGGAGAAGGCGGTTGCCGCACTGCGGGAGTTCCTGCGCCCCGAGTTCATCAATCGTGTCGACGAGATCGTCTGTTTCAACCGCCTGAGCGAGGAGAATTTCCGTGGCATCGCCAAGATCATGCTCAGCGAGCTCAAGGATAATCTGCTCGAGCGCGGCATCGGCTTGATGTACGACGAGAGCGTGATTGATTATCTGGTCAAGAAGTCCTATTCCGTCACCTACGGCGCCAGAAATCTGCGCCGCACGATCCAGCGCGAGATCGAAGACGGGGTGGCCGAGCGGATCATCGACAGCTTTGAAGAACCCATCTCGCAGATCAAGCTGACCTCCGACGGAGAAAGGGTCGAGGTGCTGGCACTGTGATCAAGGCGGCATTTTTCGACATTGATGGTACCCTTGTGTCGCTGAAAACCAAGGTCTATCCGCCTTCTGCGGCAGCGGCCGTGGCCACCTTGCGCCAAAAGGGCATCGCGTGCTATGTCGCAACAGGTCGGTCAAAATTCGAAATTGCGGAGGAGGGCCTGCTCGACGGCATCGAGTTTGACGGCTATCTGACCAACAACGGCCAGGATGCCTATGATGCACAGGGGAACCTCCTGTACGGCAAGCCACTCGCGCCTTCCGAGGCTGCGGCGGTGCTGTCGTGGGTGGAGGAGAACGGCTGCGCCTGCTGGATGGTCAGCGGCGAGAAGAGCCTTCTGAACATCTCCAACGATCGCGTCGAGGCGGCTATGGAGGCCATCCATACCCGTCTGCCAAGGCTGGGTGATCTGCGTCCGATGCTTGCGCATCCGATCTATAAGATCGTACTGTTCCTTACCCGCGAGGAGATGCGCAGGGTTATGCCATTGGCACCAAGCAGCCGCATGACACAGTGGTTCCCTCTGGGGCATGACATCATCTCTGCTGATGGCGGCAAGAAAAATGCCATGGAGCATATTTTGGCAAGCCGGGGCATCAACCCAAGCGAGTGCATCGCCTTCGGTGACTCGGAGAACGACATCGAGATGCTCAGGGCCGCCGGGATCGGTGTGGCGATGGCCAACGGCACGGCTGAGGCCAAGGCTGCAGCGGATTACATCACTGACAACTGCGATGCAGACGGCATCGCTAAGGCATTGAAGTATTTTGGACTGATATAAAGGAATATTGTTCCCAAAGGGCCTTCGCCGTTAGGTGAAGGCCCTTCTCAAGGTTGTCACGCGATACGATTACAAACGGCACGATAAATCAGAATTAGCTGCTCACAGGGGCCTGCGATTGCGGCGGTGGTCGATTTTTGACTGTACAGAATGCTGTTCTGTGCAGTTTTTTATTAAAAAAATACAGAAAAATGGATTAAAGTTGTGGTTTTCTTTCTATAATAGTGTGTTTTTCTTCCTTTTTGAAATACAATTCGTGAAAACGGAGAAAAAACGCACTTTCTCCTTGCACATTGGCCAAAAATCTGTTAGAATAATAGAACCAAGAATGGGCAGTTGCCCGAATTTTGGAAATTTAAGGAGGAAAAACTATGAAGAACGCAAAGAGAATCATTGCTCTGCTGCTGGCAGTTGTAATGATGATCGGCATCCTGCCGTTCGCATCGGCTGCCAATGTTGGCCCGTTTACGGACGTCGAGGAAGACGATTGGTATGGTGAGTTCGTCGCATACGTTTATGAGTATGGTCTGATGAACGGCCTGTCCAAGACCACCTTTGGTCCGAACGAGACCTGCACCCGTGCAATGGCTGCAACGGTCCTGTATCGTATCGAGGGTTCCCCCGCTGTGGCAGAACCTGCTACCTTCACCGACCTAGACCTGAAGGCTGACTGGTATCTGGATCCCGTTGCATGGGCAGAGGACGAAGGCGTTGTCAACGGCGTTGGCAATGGCAAGTTCGATCCCGACGGACTGGTTACCCGTGAACAGCTGGTTACCATGATCTGGCGCTATGCCGGCTCTCCGGAACCCACGGTTGACGGTGGCATCGACAAATTCCCCGATGCAAAGTCTGTCAGCGACTATGCTGTCAAGGCTTTCAACTGGGCAATTGCCAAGGGCATCATCGATGGCAAGGACGACAAGCTCGTTCCTGCCGGCAATGCTACCCGTGCTGAGTTCGCAAAGATCATCTCTGTTTATGACAAGACCAATCAGCCCTGCGAGACCCACACTTGGGTTGACGGCGAAGTCATCAAGGAAGCTACCTGCACCGAGGCAGGCGAGATGGCTACCATCTGCTCCGTCTGCGGCGAGAAGGGCACCAAGGAAATCCCCGCTCTGGGCCACGACTATGTTGACGGCGTTTGCTCTCGCTGCGGCGACAAGCTGGCAGAAGACGGCGAAGGTGTCATCTACTTCACCAACGATACCCACACCTACATCGACAAGGCTCTGTCCTATGCAACGATTGCTGAACTGAAGAACCAGACTGCAAAGATTGCTGACGGCGTTTTGGTTGTTGACGCAGGTGACCATGCTCAGGGCACTATCTACGGTGGCTGGGACAAGGGTCAGACCATCATTGAGCTCATGAACGCTGCAGGTTACGACTACGCAACGCTCGGCAACCACGAGTTCGACTATGGCATGGACGGCGCCATGAACATCATCAAGTGGGCTGACCATGAGTATCTGTCTGCAAACTTCTATCATGAAGAAGCAGGCGTCCGCGGTGAGAACGTCCTGAAGTCCTATGCGATCGAAGAGATGGCAGGCAAGAAGGTCGCTATCATCGGTATCACCACTCCCGAATCCTTCACCAAGTCTACTCCTGCATACTTCCAGGATGAGAATGGTAACTACATCTACGGCATCGCCGGCGGCGAAGACGGCGCTGCTCTGTACGCAGACGTACAGGCTGCCATCGACGCAGCTAAGGCTGAGGGCGCTGAGATCATCATCGCTCTGGGCCACCTGGGTGACGATCCCGCTTCCGATCCTTGGAACTCTGAGGACGTTATCTCCAACACCACCGGTCTGAACGCTTTCATCGATGGCCACTCTCACAGCACTGTTGAGGGCAAGGAAGTTGCTGACAAGGCAGGCAACAAGGTCATCCTCGCTTCTACCGGCGAATACTTCGACTCCATCGGTAAGATGACCATCAAGGCTGATGGAACCATTTCCGTTGAGCTCATCACTGATTGCGCTCTGGCAGACGCTTCTGTTGCAGCCGATATCTATGAATGGATCACTGAGATTGATGCAGCTACCGGCACTCCGATCGCTAAGAGCGAAGTTGACTTCCGCATCAATGTTGTCACCGGCACAGATGCAGAAGGCAAGGATATCGTTGAGCGTTTGATCCGTAAGCAGGAAACCAACCTCGGTGACTTCTGCGCAGACGCTCTGTACTTCCTGTTCGACAACATGGACATGGATGTTGACGTTGCTATCATGAATGGCGGCGGTATCCGTGCAAACATGCCTGCAGGCGATATCTCCTACAAGACCACCAAGACTGTCCACACCTTCGGCAACGTCGCTTGCCTGCAGACCATCACCGGCCAGCAGCTGCTCGACGCTCTGGAGTGGGGCGCTAAGGATGTCGGTGTCGGCGAAAACGGCGGCTTCCTGCAGGTCTCCGGCATTACTTACGAAATCCACAGCTACATCCCGTCCACCGTCCAGAAGGACGACAAGGGCGTATGGTGCGGCGCACCGACCGGTGAATACCGTGTCAAGAACGTTATGGTCGGCGGCGAGCCCCTCGACGTAAACGCTAAGTACAACCTCGCAGGCTACAACTACACCCTGCGCGACCTGGGCGACGGCTTTGCAATGTTCGACGGCGCAGTCAATGTCCTTGACTATGTCATGGAAGACTACCTCGTTCTGGCGAACTATGCTGAGTCCTTCCCCGAGAAGACCATCAAGGCTGACAACTCCGTCCTCGGCGCGAACTACGGCGATGTCAACGGCGAAGGCCGTATCGTCATCAAGACTGAGAAGGAAAAAACCAACAAATATAAGCTCGACACCGCTTTGGAGAACGGCGAAGAAGTCGTCATCTACAATGCAGGCTCCGGCAAGGCTATGGCTGCTACCATGAACGGCTACAACCTCCTGGGTGTTGAAGTTGCTCCGGCTGACCATACTATCACCACCGACGACGCTTCCCTCGTCTGGACTGTTGAGAAGGCTGCTGACGGCACCATCAAGTTCGTCAATGGCGACTATGTCCTCAAGTGCGGCGTTGACGGCATCTATTCCAACCTCTACCTCGAAGGCGACTACGCCGACGGCTGGAAGCTCGTTCAGTGCAACGCAAGCAACGCAAGCTTCTACATTCAGAGCACAACCGCGACCACCGAGTACGGCCCTGTCTACGTCGAGTGGTACGATGCCAAGGGCGGCTTTACTGCTTACGGCACTTCCGAATCCAGACTGACTGAGGCTGCTTTCGGCTTCCAGTTCTACACCCCCAACGGCGACTACACTCCTCCCATCTTGGAAGAGAAGGTTTTCCAGAAGGTTACCGAAGATCTCGGCAACTGGGAAGGCACCTATGTCATCGGCTGGGATGACGGCACCAATGCCTACATTTTCGATGGTCAGAATGATGCTGCCAACAACAACACTCAGGTTGCGATCGCTGACGGCAAGGTTACCGTTTCCAGCACTCATTCCATCATCATCGAGGCTGTTGAGGGCGGCTACACCCTGAAGGCTACTGCTGGCTACCTCAACGGTGCTCTGAAGAATGGCGTAGTTGGCAACGAGCTTGCATTCGAGGCTGATCCCGCTGTTGCTACTATCGTTTGGACTGATGGCAATCCCATCATCACCGCTACTGCTTTCGGCACCATCTTCCGCTTCAATAACAACAGCTATGATGGCGCAGAGCCCTCCTACTGGTTCCGCTTCTTCACGCCGGGCAGCTCTGTCCAGACTCCTGTCAATCTGTACAAGCTGACCGACGATGCTGCTTGCGAGCATGTATGGGACGCAGGCGTTGTTACCACGGAAGCTACCTGCACCACCGAAGGCGAGATGACCTTCACCTGCACCAAGTGCAGGATCACCAAGACCGAAGTCATCGCAATGCTCGACCATACCATTGGTGAGAACGGCACCTGCTCCGTCTGCGGCTATGATCCCAACGCTACCAAGTATGTTGCGATCTACAATGTTGCAAACGGCATGGCTATGACCAATGAGATCAGTGTTTACAACACCAAGGATCAGCTCAAGGCTGCTGCCGCTACTGTCAAGAACGGCAAGCTCGAGAGCACTGCTACCAACATTGTCACCTTCAAGATCGAGACCAATGTTGACGGCATCACCTCCTTCATCACTGAAGATGGCAAGTACCTCTATGCTGACGGCACCCATGTCCGTCTGGCTGACGAGGGCGGCGACTACACCGAGTTCATCCTCGACGAGTTTGAAGGCGGCAAGCTCATCCGTCTGGCAAACTACCTGCATGAGGGTCAGTACGCTCAGTACATTGAGTACTATATGAATGTCTTCACCTCCTACGGCATGAAGGAAGGCGCTGACTCCAAGCCTTTCGTTGTCGCTTTCTATGAGTTGGCTGAGCAGGCTAAGCCCTGTGAGCACGTTTGGGACGAAGGCGTTACCACTGATCCCACCTGCACAGAAGATGGCAAGACCGTTTACACCTGCACCCTGTGCGGTGAGACCGTTACCGAGCCCATCGCAGCTCTCGGCCATAACTTCGTTGACGGCATCTGCTCCGTTTGCGGCGCAGAAGAGACCGTCGTAGAAGACGGCGCATTCGTTCTGAGCACTGAGCTCAAGGACGGCGACGAAGTCGTCATCTACTACCCTGTCGAGAGCCTCGTTATGACTTACGAGATCAACGACAGAAGCCGTGTTGTCGGCACTTCCGCGACCGTTAGCGAAAACATCCTCACTGTTCCGGAAGGCGCAGTTGTCTTCACCGTTGAGTATGTTGATGCAACCAACTTCCTGCTGAAGGCTGACGACGGCAGCTACCTCTACACCGGTGAGGGCGGCAACTCCATGGGCTACACCCAGGATACCGGTGCTTGCAGCCAGTGGTACCTGAAGGCCATCGACGGCACTTCCAAGTTCTACATCTATAGCGTCGGTGCTAACCACCAGGGCAACTACAACCAGGCTATGGAAGTCTACTACTCCGCTTTCACCACCTATGGCCAGAAGGACACCGAGATCTATCAGTTCGAGCTGTATGTTAAGACCAATTCCGACGACGTTACTCCTCCCTGCGCACACGAGTGGGACGAGGGTGAAGTTACCACCGAGCCCGACTGCACCACCGACGGTGAGAAGACCTACAACTGCACCAAGTGCGACGCTACCAAGACCGAAGTTATCGCTGCTCTGGGCCATGTTGATGCAGACGCCAACAACGAGTGTGACAACTGCGGCACCGTTCTCGGCGGCGACCTGACTGAGGTTGCTTTCTCCAACCTGAAGGACGGCGACACCATCATGATCGTCATGCACACTGCTGCTGACATGACCAACAAGGACTTCGTCCTGCTCAACAACTATGGCACCACTTCGAAGGACAACGCTGTTGAGTTCACCGGTGAGCACAACGAGACCATGTACTTCACAGTCAATATCGCTGAAGATGGCACTGTTACTCTGACCGCAGGCGACAAGAACGTCTACTGCACCGCCAGTGGCAACAATGGCCTGTGCTGCGCATCCTCCGAGGCAGGCGCAATCAGCTTTGACGAGTCCATCGGCTATCTGACCATCGTTGACCAGGCCGGCAATGTCCGTTACATTGGTGTCTATGACAACAACGGCGGCGACATGAGCAAGGTTATGGTTCCGAACTTCCGCGCATACAAGATGAAGGACGACGGCACCATCGCTAACATCGGTGGCCAGACCCTGACCATCTACAAGATTGGCTAATTGACGAATTGTAGATTGCACGGAATGCAATAAATCCCAAAGGGGCGTTGCTTCGGCAACGCCCCTCAGAGCGTCAAAAAAGTCGCCAACCGTCAAAATGCAAATTTTTTGACGGTTGGCGATCTGTGTTTCAATCGTCTGTTGCGACATAAACCTGATATAAGCCCAAAACATATCCAATGCTTGCTAAGCAAGGCATTATGACTTATACGATTATCTAATAAAAAACGACCACAACGCTGTCACGACAACGCGCAGCGTGCCCGGAGGGGTCATGGGGAGGGCGGCTCTGCGGCGGGGTAGGCAGTAACAAAACATGAAACGTTTGAATCGCCGCAGGCTCCAGCGCCTCCCCATGCCTGTTCTTTGGTACCTTTCTTGCAGGAGCAAGAAAGGTACGCCCCACGCAGTGGAGCAAACTTCCGACTTGTATAGTGGCAATTTCCTTAAAAAACTGCCTGCGAGCGCGCCAAGGATGTCGCGCGCTACGATATGCGAAAGACGAGACTTCTTGCACACGGTCACGGCATGCCGTGCCCCTACAATGACGTGAGCAACGCACCGTTAAATTGGAATTTTATCAAAGCTTTTCATCAGGTTTTAGTATAAGAGGTTCTTGCGAGGAGCGAAGCGATGTGGCGGTGGCCTGCGCTTTACGGGTGCAACTCAAAGTATCGTGGTGCGATGGACATCGGTACTTTGCTCCACTGCGTGGGGCGTGACTTTCTTGTTTCGGCCAAGAAAGTCACCAAAGAACACGACAAGAGAGAGGCGCTGTAGAAAACCTATCGTTCCGTTGAACGAATCGTTACTGCCAAGCTCGGTTTTCAAGCCGCCCTCTCTCTTGACGCTCTCCAGGCACGCTGACGCGGATCGTTCCCCTGTGGCGATCGGTTTCGTGATGCGGAATTCTTGCCGCCTTTGCAAGAAAAAATTTATCAAACTTTTTGTCGCTCCGGTTGCCCTCGATAAAAACGACCACAACGCTGTCACGACGACGCGCAGCGTGCCTGGAGGGGTCATGCGAAAGACGAGACTTCTTGCACACGGTCACGGCCATGCCGTGACCCTACAATGACATGAGCAACGCCCCTTTTCATGAAAATCGCCTGATGTCAAGATTCTGACATCAGGCGATTTGCGTTTGGGTGTTAACTATGAGCAGAAGCAGAGTGCGGAGCTGTGTCTAAAGGTACCGGATCTCGATGGAGCGTTTGCTCATTGTAGTCGTGGCTGCCGCAATAGGGCGTATGCAAATTCCAAACTTACCGATTCATCGGATGTGCCGATCATACGTTATTTCTTGCGGCGCTTAAAATCCTCGTCGGCCTTACGCTTCCAATCAGCCGTCAGCGGTCGGCTGGCGCGCACGGTGCAAATGGCATCGCTCATGGCTTCGTAATTCTCCCGTGTACCAACGCTGTCAGCGTGGTAGTTGACCGAACGGTCAGCGCCGATGCCGTAGGCTGCGGCCGTCTTGACCGCGTCGATGTTCGCACCGAGGAAGAGAAATTCCCAGCCGTATTTCTCCTTCTGATGCTCAATCATAGCTCTGATTTTATCGGCATCATAGCTACGGCTTGCGTTTTCCATGCCGTCGGTGGTGATGATGAACATGGTGTGTTCGGGCACATCCTCCTTGCGGGCGTATTTGTGGATGTTGCCGATGTGATGGATTGCGCCGCCGATGGCATCGAGCAGGGCGGTACAGCCGCGGACGCTGTAGTCCTTTTCGGTCATGGCCGGCACTTCACTCAGGCGCACGCGGTCGTGCAGAACCTCCTGCTCGTTGTCAAACAGGACCGTGGAAACGAAGCACGCACCGTCGAGCTTCTTCTGCTTTTCGAGCATAGCATTGAAGCCGCCGATGGTGTCGCTCTCAAGACCTGCCATAGAGCCGCTGCGATCGAGGATGAATACGAGTTCTGTGATGTTGTTTTTCATGATAAAAACCTCTCTTTCGTTTGATGTCTGTATCATACATCAAAGAAAGAGAGGTTTGGTCGCTTCGCAGGCGACATTTTTTTATGCACCGAGTAAGCTCTGATCAAAGTCGAACAGTGCTTGATTGATCTCGTGGATGTTGTATTTGCCATGACGGATAAAGTATTCGATGATGATGTCGAATTTGTTGCTGTGCGACAGGGCAAAGCCTGCCTTGCGCAGCAACTCCTCCGTCTCGTGTAGCGGCAGCTCCAGGGCGATGGCGAAGGCGATGGCCGTCGGCTTCGACGGCTTGTAATGCACATCGCTGCGGATCTTGGAAAAGAGCTTGCGATCGATGTTGGCTCGTTTGTAGCAGGCCGCATCGCTCATGCCCTTCTCGTCGATCTTGCGCAGGAGCATCTGGGAAAAGCTCTCATCAAGCTCAGAAAGTCTGTGCTCCAGATCATTCTTTGCCTTGGGCTTGCTGTAGGTGCTGCACGGTGTGCAGGCACATTTGACACGGGGCATCAGATCCTCGTCCGACAGGGCAATGGCTCTGCTGCGCGGATCGACATAGGGACTGATATAGTGGTCGTCGATGAACTCTGCGATGTCGGAAAACAGCTTTCCGCTGATGCGGTATGCCTCCCGATCGTAGATGACGAGGTAGACCGTCATATCGTTTTCCATCAAAAAGTCGCTGATCGTATCTATCGCAACGCGCAGGGCGCGATCCTTCGGATAGCCGAAAATGCCCGACGAGATCAGGGGGAATGCAATCGTTTCGCAGCCGTGCTCCTTGGCCAAAAGCAGCGATTGACGATAGCACGAGGCTAAGAGCCTGCGCTCACCGTGCACGCCGTTGCGATAGACAGGGCCGACGGTGTGGATGACAAATTTTGCCGGCAGCTTGTAGCCGCGAGTAATCTTCGCCTCGCCGGTGCAGCAACCGCCGAGCGTCTTGCATTCAGCCAAAAGTTCAGGCCCTGCGGCATAGTGGATCGCACCGTCCACACCGCCACCACCCAAAAGGGTGGTGTTCGCGGCATTGACGATGGCATCGACCTTCATTTTTGTTATGTCATTTCGAACGATATGCAACGGCACGGGTGATCCTCCGTTCTGTATGAACTGTGGTTGACATGAGGTATGGACTTTGCCTCATGCCGGGAATTACATCTTTCGCAAGGGCTTACATCAGCTGACGGATCAGGGCCTTCATATCCTCCACAGAAGCCTCCTTGGGGTTGCCGGGGGCGCAGGCATCGGCATAGGCCGACTGTGCCAGGAACTCCAGATCCTCTTCGCGGATGGCGGGAAGCTTGGTCGGGATGCCGACATCGACGCTGAGCTGACGCACAGCATCCACAGCAGCCTTGCGATAGGCAGCCTGATCCATGCCGGTGGTATCCACACCCATGGCCTCAGCGATGGCCTTGTACTTCTCGCCCGTGACCTCTGCATTGAATTCCATGACGATGGGCAGCATCATGGCGCAGGCAACACCGTGGGGCGTGTCATAGACCGCACCGAGGGTGTGTGCGATGGAGTGGGCGATGCCCAGACCGACATTGGAGAAGGCCATGCCCGTGACAAACTGCCCCAGAGCCATGCCCTCACGACCCTCGGGATCGTTTTCGACTGCACCGCGCAGGCTCTTGGCGATCAGGCGAATGGCCTCGAGGTTCAGGCAGTCGGGCAGTGCCCAGGCGGCTCTGGTGGTGTAGCCTTCGATGGCATGGGTCAGAGCGTCCATGCCGGTGGAGGCGGTCAAGCCTTTGGGCATGGTGGACATCATATCCGGATCGACGATGGCGATGTCGGGAATGTCGTTGACATCGACGCAGACGAACTTGCGCTTGCGCTCGACATCGGTAATGACGTAGTTAATCGTTGCCTCAGCTGCCGTACCTGCGGTGGTGGGGACAGCGATGGTATAGACCGTGCGGTTCTTGGTCGGGGCAACGCCCTCGAGAGAACGGACATCGGCAAATTCGGGGTTGTTGATGATGATGCCGATGGCCTTTGCGGTGTCCATGGAGGAGCCGCCGCCGACAGCGATCATGTAATCGGCACCGCTGGCCTTATATGCGGCAACACCGCTTTGTACATTTTCGATGGTGGGATTGGGCTTGATGTCCGAGTAGACCTCATAGGCCATGCCCTCTTTGTCGAGGACGTCGGTGACCTTCTTGGTGACATCGAACTTGACCAGATCGGGGTCAGTTGCAATGAAAGCCTTCTTGAAGCCCTTGGATGCAACGAGAGCGGGGATCTCCAGAATCGCACCCTTGCCGTGGTAGGAAATTGCATTCGAAACAAAACGATTTGCCATAATAAAACCTCCAAAAATGTATTACCGGAAAATCCGACACCTCCATTATACACAAAATCGCCTCCGTTGTAAAGAGGGGTGCTACGGAACGAAGAAGGAACAAAAACAGAGCCCAAAAAGTCGGCAAGACGAGCAAACCGAGTTCGTCGGCGTACGATGGTACGGTAGAGTTCGGTTTGCGATGTAATACGAAAACCTGATGAAAAGTTTTGATAAAATTCCAATTGGTCGCTCCGGTTGCCCACGATAAAAACGACCACAACGCTGTCACGACTACGCGCAGCGTGCCTGGAGGGGTCATGGGGAGGGCGGCTCTGCGGCGGGGTAGGCAGTAACAAAACATGAAAGGTTTGAATAGCCGCAGGCTCCAGCGCCTCCCCATGCCTGTTCTTTGGTACCTTTCTTGCAGGAGCAAGAAAGGTACGCCCCACGCAGTGGAGCAAACTTCCGACTTGTACAGTCGTAATTTTCTTATAATACTGTTTCTCGATAAAATGATTAAATCGTTTTATTGAGAATTAGTATAAAAACTGCCTGCGAGCGCGCCAAGGATGTCGCGCGTTACGATATGCGAAAGGCGAGACTTCTTGCACACGGTCACGGCATGCCGTGACCCTACAATGACATGAGCAACGCATCGATAAATTGGAATTTGTCAATTATTCTTCTTAGGGAATCGTATAAGTCAAAATGCCTTGCTTAGCAAGCATTGGATATGTTTTGGTCTTATATCAGGTTTATGTTTGCAACAGGCGATTGGAACACAGATCGCCAACCGTCAAAAAATTTGCATTTTGACGGTTGGCGACTTTTTGACGCTCTAAAAAAACAGAGTGCCGAAGCACTCTGTTTTTATTTCATTTTACTTGGCAGCGTAGAAGGAAATCTCTGCATCCATGGCAGCGTCCTTATCGTATCCGCACTTTGCCACAGCAGCGTCGGTCAGTTCCTCGTACCACTCGGTACGCAGGGTGCTCTCGATGCTCATCTCCAGGTAGGGTCTGCCTTCCTCGAGGTAGAAGTAGAACACGGTCTGGCCGTCCATCTCGATCATGGTCCAATCGCCTGCCTTGCGCTCTTCGAGCATCAACCAAGCGAACAGATCCTTCGAAGCGCTTGCTGCGCCGTAGCGGGTCTGGTTCTCACTCAGACCCTCTGCAGAATGGTCATGCTCCTCGCCCTCTGCGTGGTCATGGTCCAGGTTCTCCAGGATCAAGGCGCGGAATCTGTCCTCAGTCGGCTCTGCCTCGAGAGCGGCCTTGATCATATCGATCTTGTCCTTCGAGGAGGTTGCGCCCTCTTCAAGCTCTGCATCCTCTGCGTCATGAGCGACGGTCAGGGAGAGGTAGTTCTGAGTGTTGTAGTCGGCACGGTCGATGAACTTGATGACGACATACTTGTTTTCGCCTTCGGTCTCGGTCTCTTCACCCTCAGCCTTCTCGGGCTCGATGGTGTACATCTTGACTTCGCCGTCCTTTGCGTCCTTGTAGAGCCAGTCGATGGCTTCCTCGGGCATCTCGGCGCTATACAGAACGCTCTCGAGATACTCACGGGTGTAGTCAGCGTGCAGGGCAACGTTGTCGCCGTTGACGTCGAATTCCTTTGCCATATTTTCGGCCTTTTCCTTGGCCTTCTTGTCGAGCTCGGCACGCTCCTCAGCGGTCAGCTCTTTCTCCTCGGTGGTTTCCTCAGAGGTCTCCTCGGTAGTCTCCTCGGTAGCTTCCTCAGCAGCTTCTGCGTCGAGCTCTTCCTTCACGGAGGTGCCGTTGACACTGTAGTAATAGAAAGCGACGGTGTCAAAATCAGCGGGATTTTCTGCATCACGGGCAGCCAATTCCTCAGCGGTGTAGGTCAGGCTGCTGGGATAAGTAGAAGCGATGCTGACGACCTTCAGGTAGTTGCGATAGCTCTCTTCGTCGCAGCCGCGGCCAAAGACAGCCTCAACATACTCATCGACACTCATGCCATTCTCATCGGCATAACCCTTGATCTGGCTCATGGTGTCTTCGATGCTGTGTGCTTCCTCTTCGGTCAGCTCGTAGCCGGCCTTGTTGGCCTGCTCGTAGACAGCGTATGCAGAAGCGGCATTGAGCTTTGCATTGTCAGCGATCAGCTCTGCCCAAGTCATGTCGTACTTGCCGTCGACAGGCTCCTTGCCCTCAAGGCAGGAGGAATCCAGACCGACAATGCCCATCATGGACAGGTCGCTGGAGTCGATCTTCTGCTCGTCGAGCGGGATCTCGTCGATGCCGAGATACTGCTTGTACTGGTCGCAGGTAGCAGCGATGTCACGGTAGAAGTAGTTGAACTCATAAACCTCAACATCATGGCCGCCGGCGGTCAAAACGGTGGCGTGCGTCTGGCTGTGGCGATAGATGATCATGCCGACGACAACGGCGGCGAAGATCAGGATCATGCAGATGGCGAAGATCCAGCCCTGAGAGAGCTTCTTCTTGGTCTTCTTGACTTCGGGTTGTGCTGCAGCGCTCTGCTCAACACGCTTTTTTCTTTCACGGGATGCGCTCATTTGTAAAAACCTCACAATCGTGGAAAATTATTTGGGACGACCCCAAAATATAACCTCTGTATTATACAGACATTTTTTCAAACTTGCAAGTAGAAACTACAAAATTTCTTATTTTTTTCATAAATTTGCATAAAAAACCCCGCTGTGGCCGTGTAACCCCGTTTATAACCTGCACGATAAGGCAGGTGGGTTGTCTCTCCGACTCTTTTCAGCTTCCAACGTCCACTTACGGTCAAAGCCAAAGCGGGAGGCCTGCACGCCGAGGCGGAAGTCCGACATCCCTTGAAAAAGATGTGGGTCTAAAAGGGGCTATCACGCACCAAGCAGGGCATTTTTCAATTGTAACTCAGAACTCCTCTTCGTCCTCGGGCAGCTCCTCGTCCTCCCCGCTGACATCAATGTCAAACATCTGCTCCATGAGAAGGTCATAAACGGCCTCAAGTTCGGCCTCATCCTCAACGGCGACCAAAACAGGCTCCTCATCGTCCTCGGAAAGGGACTTAAGAATGCTGACTTCAAGCTCCTCTGCCTCCTCATCGGCATCCAGCTCGGTCAGGGCAAGATACTCAGCGCCATTGTATTCCACGACGGCCAGAACTTCGAGTTCATAATCCACACCGTCTTCATCGGTGATGGAGATCACATTGCGTTCATATTCAGGATTCATACAAGAACCTCCTATCGTTTGATCTGATTCTATTGTAACCGCTGCACGGCAGAAAATCAAGAGGAAATCGGTCGCCAAATAAAAAATGCTTCGTCCTTTCCGAATACATATTAAAAATACGGAAAGCTACTTCGTGTCTTTTAAGTAATTGCGTGTAATATGGAAAATGCTCTGCTTTTCATCCGTACTTAGTCTGCGCCAGAGGTTCAGCAATCGTGCTTCCTCGGCGTTGAGCTCAAAAGGATGCACCTGCTCAATGACATGATCAATCTGTGTAAAACCGATCAGATAGTCAACGGATGTATGAAAATAACGAGCCAGCGCCATTAGGGTCTGAATGTCAGGCTCGACATTGTGATTTTCATATTTATTGATCGACTGCTGGCTTACACCGATGGCTTCGGCCAGACGCTGCTGACTGATCCCCTTTTTGCTGCGCAGCGCCTTTAAGTTTGCTAACATACCATCACCTCACTTATATGTTAACAACTTTTTGTTGTGAATGAAAAAACTGTTTGTTAGTTATTGACAACAACTGGAAGTTGTTATATTATGGTTATGTTAGCTGGCAATTGCGCCAACTGCAAATCAAAAAAACATATTTTTAAGGAGGAAGCGTATGAAAACATGGATCATGCGTATCGTTGTGATCATGTTGCTTTGTTCGCTTGTGCTGTCGATGCTCCCCTCGGCCCATGCACAAACGACCGAAGCGCAGACAATCGAAACGCAAGCGCAGGACCCTGAGACGGCAGAGGTCCCCGAAGAACGCGCACCGTCCCGCAGTACATCCGTCACTTTGGAAGAAATGCGTGCCCGAGCAGAAGCAATCGTAAACTATAAATGGGTTGCGCCAAAAGACATCCTGGCATGGAAAGCAGACCGATTTAGCGGAAACAAGTACAACGGTCAAATATACTTCAAAAAAGGTCAGACGATTGTCGGAATGCCGTATAGCCTAACCTCCTGCGTTTCACTGGAGCAGTATAAGACACTCTATGAGAATAATCGCACCAACGGCGCAGGCACCGGTCCACAATACGGTTCTTGCTGCGTGTCCTTCGTCTGTGACGTCTTTGGTGGCAATCTAATAGTTAATAACAAACCCAGATATGCGTCACTAGATTATTTCTGGCCAAGCACCTATGTAGAAACCTTCCGCGAACAAAAATTCAGTGACATTCGAGAAGGTGACGCGGTAAGCTATACCACCTACGGCAATGGTATGGCACATGTCATCTGGATATCTGAGATAACAGATACTGAGGTTACTATATATGAGTCAACTCCACCTGTTGCAAGAAAAAGAGTCTTGAAAATCTCCCAATGTGTTAAAAATGGCAACTTTATGTATGGAGATACGAGGTATCACATTATCACGCGCAGTAAGGATTTTACCACCACGGCACCGGAAAAGCCGGAGCTGTCCATCAGCGACGGCCAGACCTACTTTGAGCCCAATGCCAATATCGTTCCCAGATGGCTCGGCAGCAGCAAGAATACCACGGGATATAAGCTGATCATCGACCGCCTGGATGCTGCGTCGGGAGACTATGTTTCCTTCATGAGCAGAAACAATGCTGTTTCCGGCAGCAGCTTCCAGATCCCGAATGACGGCAACTACCGAATCACCGTCCGTGCGCTCAATGCCAACACCAATGAGAGCACAAACTCCAATGCGGTCTACATCGCCGTCGGCAAGCACAAGTGCGACAACGGCAGCTTCGTATCCACAGGCTCGGCCCATCCGCACAGAACAACCTTCCGTTGCTCCTTCTGCGGAAAGCTATGGGAGGATCCGAACTCCTCGGCCATGGTAGATTCCTGCACGCACTGTCAGTCCAAGATCCCTACGCATAAGACGACACCCGGTCTGACCGGAGATCCGGCGCAGGATGTGGCAAGAATCGCCTTATCGCAGGTCGACTATAAGGAAATGGCTACAGACAAGGCCTATTATAATGTCTGGTGGAATCAGGCCTACAAGACCGGCTCCATCAGTATGGACTGGTGCACCACCTTCGCTATGTGGTGTGCTGACCGTGCCGGCGCAGGCGAGGGTATCGCCTACGAGCCGGTCAACAGCTACAAGCTTACGGGACTTTGGGACTGGCTGGATCGCTATGCTTCCGTCAGCACGGACTTCACCAAGCAGCCACAGGCAGGCGACTTCGTATTCTTCACCAACAGCAGCAAGCAGCTTTCGCACGTTGGTGTCGTGGTGAGCTATGATGCTGCCACCAACAAGATCGTCTATGTCGGCGGCAATCAGGAAGGCAACAATGGCGAAAGGGTCTCGCAAAGAGAGATGCTGTGGAAGGCAAATGAGAAATATAGCTCCATATACCTGTATGGCTACGGACGGCCGAACTACCACACCCTGATCACCCCCGAGAAGCCGGCCTTTGTGCAGATGTCGAAGGAATACGATGACAGCATGCAGATCGCTTTCAAGTGGAATGAAACGAAGCTGACGACCCGTTACAACCTGACGGTGTGGAAGCAGTCCGACAATGCCGCATGGCAGGTGCTGCATAACATCACCGATGCCAAGATCGGCACCACGCTGCAGCTTGTCCCCGGCAGCTACAAGGCCCGTGTCGATGCCATCAACGGCAATTGCAGGGACATCACCACGAGCAGCGATGAATTCCTTTTCACCGTCAAGCCGAGCTGGGACTGCGCCGTGGACGGCCATGACTACAGCAAGGTAGCCACACCTGCAACCTGCACGACCGACGGCTATACCACCAACACCTGCAAGGTCTGTGGTCTGGTCACCCGCTCCGATTTCGTCGATGCCCCCGGCCATAGCAATACCTATGAGGAAAGAGAAATTCCTACCGTCTACAAGAGGGGTGCCCTGGAGGGTGTCTGCTCAGTCTGTAATGCACAGACAACGGTGGATTTACCGTCCCTCAATGTGTGGAAGTATGACTACTCCGTGGTAACCGAGTCCACCTGCACCGTAGCCGGTCAGGCCAAATATGTCTGGCAGGCAGATAATGGCCAATTGTTTACCTACTACGTGTCGCTCCCCCTGACGAGTCACGCTTACAGCGTTACCGTCACCAACCCGGGCAGCTGTACCGAAAAGTTAGAGGAAAAATTCACCTGTGATGTCTGCGGTTACAGCTATACCGAGGTTTCCTACGAGGTTCATGAATATCTGGACAATACCTGCATGCTGTGTGGCGCGCCCGCACTGTATCACGGAAAATGCGGTGAAAACGCACGATATGAATTCGACACAGAGACCGAAACCCTGATCATTTTCGGCAGTGGTGCAATGTATGATTACTCAAATAGGGAAACACCGTGGTTGATCCATAAGGGCAAAATCCGTGCCATCGAGATCTGTGAAGGCATCACTGAAATCGGTGCTTACGCATTTGCAAATCTCGGTGTTGAATATGTTTCATGGGTCGGTGGTGAGGCGCACGGCACCATTGGCGCATATGCCTTCGCAAATTGTATCACCGAGGGCATCGGTTTGGAACTGAGATTCAAGGACAGTACGCGCATTGAAGAAGGTGCCTTCAAAGGTTGTACTGCATTGAAATCGGTATACCTCGAGGCAGATACTTTCCTGGGCGAAAGTGTTTTTGAAAATACCGGTATAACAAATCTCAGAATGGGTGAAGGCATCCGTGTGATCCCCAAGCGTTTTATAGCCGAAGCACCGATTGAACGCCTTTACATCGCAAAGGGAACGACCATCATTGACCCAGAAGCCTTCTCCAACTGCCAGCTCTTGGATAGTGTTACCATTTATGAGGATGGATGTGGTATTCCTGATCTCGCAGACGGACTCGAACAAGCGAAGCATATTTACGGTCTATACGGCTCCACTGCACAGGCTTATGCCAATAAATACGGAAGACAATTCCACGCAATTCCGGAGGCATGCACAGTTGGCGAGCATATCTACGACAGCGTGACCCTCGCAAACCCCGATTGCGAGAACGAAGGCATCAGACGACACTTCTGTCTGTGGTGTATGTACACCTACGATGAGATCCTCACGCAGAAGAATCACAGAACGGTTCTTATGGACAACAACAACGCAACGCACGAAACCGTCTGTCTCGAGTGTACCTACGAGGATGCTGAGCTTCACGAGTTTGTCGACGGTGTTTGCGCTTGTGGCGCAACTGAGTTTGTAGCACCGACCTATGTTGAGGATCTGAAGCCGAGCATGAGCATCGTTGTCGGTGCGGAAATGAGCGTTGCATTCACCGTTCCGAACGCTCTGGTTTCCAACTATGAGAGCTTCTATCTTGTCGTTGAGAAGGATATGGTCGGCGCAGAGCCCAAGACCGTTACTTTCGGCTACGGCGAAGGCCAGACTGCCCTGACCCCGATGCCCAATGCAACAAATCCGTTCCTGCACAATGCAAGCTTCACCGGCCTGACCGCAAAGGAAATGGGCGACGAAATCAGAGCAACGCTGTACTGCGTGGATGCAGACGGCAAGATCTTCTACGGCCCGACGCAGACCGACTCTGTCAAGGATTACCTGATGAGAGGCCTGGATCTGGCAACCAGCACCGATGCAAAGAAGACCATGTATGTCGACATGCTCCGCTACGGCGCAGTCGCTCAGACCTACTTCCAGTACGACACTGAGAACCTGGTTGACGCTGACCTGACTGAAGCTCACATGGCTTATGCTACCATGGAGACTCCGGAAGCAGTTGACAACTCCAAGGCAGAGGGCGGCCTCGGCACGCTGAACACCAGCGTCGTTCTGAAGGCAAGAGTCACCCTGACTCTGTCCCACCTGAAGCCCGGTGCAAACCTTGCAAACATGAAGTTCATTGTCAAGGACGCACTCGATGGCACTGTTATCAAGGAGCTGCCTGCTTACAACCTCAACCCCGTCATGATTGCAGCAGACTTTGACGATGTCGGCGCAAAGCAGATGAGAAGACTCATCACCGTCACTCTGTACGACGGCGACACTGCCATTACCGATACCGTGACCTGGAGCGTTGAGAGCTATGTTGCAAAGACTCGTGCAACGAGCACCGACGCAGGCCAGATCGATCTGGTCAACGCAATGCTCACCTATGGTGATGCCGTTGCTGCCTACATGGCAACCCAATAAGATACGAACCCCTCGCCTATCCCGGGGCTTCTATGGAACGATATCCCAACTGTTAATCATGTGAGGGCGCGTTGCAAAATGCGTGGAGCAAAAAAACACATCAGCTGACCCCGAAAGGGGTTGGCTGTGTCTTTTTGCGGTAGAATTGAGTTGATGAAAGTCTGGACAACTATGTAATGTCTGCTGAATAAGCCGCAGTAGCGACTTATTCAGCAGACATTACATAGGAGCGTTACTGCTCTGATCAAAAGAACAAAGCTATGCGGGCGACCGCATAGCTTTCCTTTTTGTGGTTCTTCCGTTTACTTTTATGTTATGATGTGCTACAATATCCATGAACTCAAACCGAAGGAGACGACTATGGCGGACAAGATCAAGGTCTTTATCACCGAGCAGGAGGTCAATGCACGAATTGCTGAGCTCGGCGCGCAGATTAGCAAAGATTACGAGGGCAAGGAGGTGCATCTGATCTGCATTTTGCGTGGCAGTGTGTTCTTTATGTGCGAGCTGGCAAAGAGGATTACGATCCCGGTTACGATGGACTTTATGTCGGTTTCCAGCTACGGAAACAGCATGATTTCCAGTGGCATTGTGAGAATCTCAAAGGACTTAGACGAGCCGCTCGAGGGTCGGCACGTCATCATTGTCGAGGATATCATCGACTCCGGCAAGACCTTGGCGCATCTGATTCCGATCCTGCACACCAGAAAACCGCTCGATATCAAGCTGTGTACACTACTGAGCAAGCCTGCCAGACGAGAGGTTGAGATCCAGGTAGATTATGTTGGCTATGAGATCCCCGATGCGTTCGTGGTCGGCTACGGCTTGGACTATGCGCAGAAGTACCGTAACCTGCCCTATATCGGCATCGTGGAAGAATAAAAAACGGAAAATTTCATAAAACAATTCCCTGCAAAATCAGGATATCCTTCCTGTATTTTGCAGGGAATTTTCACCGTTGTTTTTAACTGGTATAATTGTCAAAATAACCTTGGATGTGAATGATCGGTGTACCCTTATCGCCCGAGCCGGAGGTCAGGTCGCACAGCGAGCCGATCAGGTCGGTCAGACGGCGCGGCGTCGTGCCTTGCGAGGCCATCGAGCCGGACAGATCACCCTTCTCACGGATCGCCTTTTCGATGGCGGCCTTCAATTCCTCGCCCGAAAGGTCTGCAAAGTCGTTGTCGGCCAAATATTTCATCTTCAGCTCATTGGGTGTACCCTCCAGGCCGGGGGTGTAGGCCGGTGAAACCACGGGGTCTGCAAGCTCCCAGATTTTGCCGACGGGATCCTTGAAGGCACCGTCGCCGTAGACCATGACCTCGACAAGCTTGCCCGTTTTTTCCAAAAACTTCTTCTGAATCGCTTCAACCAAATCGCCGCACTCGCGCGGGAAGAGCTTGACCATGTCCTCGGTGGACTTGTTGGAGCCCAAAAGGCCGTATTTTTCATTGCAGCCGCTGCCGCTGACGGGCGCGGTCAGAATGTCGTCCAGGCCGAACACACGCTCGGCACCGGCATCACGCAGCAGACGCTTGGAGCGCGCTCTGGTGTGGATGTCACAAGTCAGGACATTTTTGGTGTAGTCGAGGATGACTCTCGGGTCGTTTGCCAGAATGACTTCGACCTCTGCGCCCTCTTCCTGCACCAAATCAGAATAGTACCGCACATAGTCGACCTTGGTGAAGGGGTGCAGATTTTCCCCGAACAAAGCGCGATAGCGCTCGAGCGTGAGAACATCGGAGTAAGGATTGACCTTGGCCTCGTCGAGCTTGTCCAGGGAAACCAACTCGTTGCCGACCTCGTCGGAGGGGTAACTGAGCATTAAAACGACCTTCTTGCAGCTGCGGGCGATGCCGCGCAGGCAGATGGCAAAGCGGTTACGGGACAAAATGGGGAAAATGACACCCACGGTTTGGCCGCCGAGCTTGTTGCGCACATCCTCAGCGATGGCATCGACGGAGGCATAGTTACCCTGCGCACGGGCCACGATGGACTCGGTCATGGCAATGATGTCACGGTTACGGATCTCGTAGCCCTCGCTTTGTGCGGCCTGAAGGACGCTGTCGACGACGATCCGGATCAGATCATCGCCCTGTCGGATGATCGGGCAGCGAATACCTCGGGAAACAGTGCCAACATTTCTTTTCATAAGGACCCTCCATTTCAATTGATAAAACAGCGAAAGTATTATACAATAAACCACATGAAGTTTCAATTAGTTTTTGCATAAAAAGTGCTTATATGTATATCGTTTATGAATATGTGCAGAGCAAGCAAAGACCGGGACTCACTGTGTGAGTCCCGGTGAGCGTGTCAAAACATCAAATGTAGGGGAGGGGCATGCCCCTCCCGAAGTGTGTCAAAAGAGTTCTTAACATGTCATCGCGAGGAGCGCAGCGACGTGGCGATCTCGTGCTGAAAGTTTGCTATTCTACCGAAATAAGATAAAAATCAAACTTTCGAGATTGCCACGACCGCCTGTTCGGCGGTCTCGCAATGACAAGACGATCGTTTTTCGACAGACTGTCAGAGTTCAAAAAGTCGGCAAGACGAGCAAACCGAGCTCGTCGGCGTACGATGGTACGGTAGAGCTCGGTTTGCGATGTAAGTCAAAATGCCTTGCGAAGCAAGCATTTTAAGTGCTTTTTTGTTGTATCGGAGATATGTTCGCAATCGCTTATTTGAACACAGATCGCCAACCGTCAAAAAATTAGCATTTTGACGATTGGCGACTTTTTTGACACTCTGCGGGACTCACTGTGTGAGTCCCGGGCAGCTTTATACGATTTTACTTTTCGATGAAGGCAGAGGGAGCGGGTTTGACACCCATCTTCAGCTCAACAGCATTGACAGCGAAGAAGGTGATGACACCGATTGCGCAGCCGAAGACCACGGGCAGGATGCCGTACAGGAAGCCACCTTCGGAGAGAATCTGCCAAACGACGAAGCCAATCGTGCCGGTGATGATGGACACGATGCCGGCGCGTTTGGTCGCCTTTTTGACCACCAAGCCCAAGCCGTAGGCCGCGAACGGTCCGGCGCAGCGGATGCCGAAGGCAAAGGTGTTCATGGTGACGATGTCAATACCGATCATACTGATGGACATGGCAACGATGGCGAAAACAACATTCAGCATACGCGTGACAAAGATGATCCTCTTCTCACTCATGCCCTTGCCGTAGCCGTTGCCGAAGACCAGGTCATTCATGACCATCGTGGACATACACAGCAGGTTGGAGTCAGCCGAGGACATGGTTGCGCAGATGATAGCAGCGGAAACCAGGCCGACGATGAACTGCGGAGAATAAGCGGCGGTAACTTCCATCATGGCATTGGCGCCACCTGCAGCCAGGTCGGGCAGGCTGTCCTTCACGGCCAGGGCAGCGATGCCCAGGATGGTGGGGAACAGGGACATGGCAGCCATCAGCACGCCGGAGAGCAGGGAAGCACGCTGTGCGGTCTTCTCGTCCTTGGCGGTTGCGAAACGCGAGACCATTTCCGGCCCTGATAGGAAGGTACAGAAGTAGTTGAAGATGTAGCCGATGATCGTGATCCAGCCGATCTTGGTGAAGCTCAGCTGTACGGGAGGCAGGGCCTCAGAAATGGCATCCCAGCCGCCTGCACCGTGGATAACGAACGGAGTTGCGATCGCCAGACCGACCAAAATGATGATGAACTGCACAAGGTCTGATATCTGGTCAGCGATCATGCCGCCGAAGGTGGTGTACAAGATAACGACGATACCAGCAATGAGCAGGGCGACATTCTGCGGAATGCCGGTCAGGGTGGAGACGACCACACCGGAAGCGAAGATCTGGGAAGAGGTCAGGCAGAACAGAGAAACAACGTTCAGCACAGCGGTGAAGTTGCAAGACAGCTTACCGAAGCGACGGCCGACGACCTCGGGGATGGTGACAGCCATCGTCTTGCGGATCTTGGGAGCGAAATAGGCCAGGGGGATCATTGCGACTGCAGCGGCCAGAACGTACCAACAGGCACTCATGCCCCAATCGCCAAAAGCCTTTGCGGCCAGACCGGTGGTAGAGCCGCCGCCAACATTGTTGGCAGACAGAGAGAATGCGACCATGAACAGACCCATTCTGCGGCCTGCGATCATGTAGTCCTTGCTGTCGTTGATCTGCTTCTTGCCGACGAGCCAGCCGACGAACATCATGGCAGCCATGTACACAACAACAATAATCAGGGGTAAAGTTTGCATGATTTTTCCTCCTCTTAATGCTTTTTTCGGCTGCCCGAACACGAGGTCAGGAAAGCCTTGGACGGCAAAATTTATGTCCAATGCTATTATAGCAACATTTTTGTCAGTTGTAAAGGAAAAACCTTGGCTAAATCGCCATCAAAATACACAAGGATTCTTGTGTTTTTTGGCAATAATGCATATTTTTGTATTCTTACGACGCAGGAAGAGAAACTCTCGAGCATCGATCTTTATGCAACCGGACAAATTTTGAATAAGACGATAGATTTTTGACGATGAGACGCAGATCAATACCATAATTACGAAAAGCTTTCATCCTATATTTTCCCCTCCGTATGATACCGTAGCCACATCATACACAAAAACAACCAAAAAGTAAAGAAACGCAGTATAAAACTCCTTGCCTTACAGATAATAACAGCACAATTTGAAACTTAAGGAGAAATGGATATATGAAAGCAACCGGTATTGTTCGCAGAATTGACGACCTTGGGCGTGTGGTCATTCCCAAAGAAATCCGCAGAACGCTGCGTATCCGCGAGGGCGACCCGTCACAGACAACATTGGAAGCCTGGCAAGCCTTCTGCTTCGCCATGCTGGACTTTTCCAAGCGTGCAGGCAATCCTACATAATGCGTACTGAACAACGCGAAAGCCCTTGCAAGCCAAAGCTTTCAGGGCTGTTTTGCGTTGTTCGAGTGCAAGGTTTTGGCGGTAAAACCGCTAAAAACCTTGCACATTTCGCACGAGCGTTGCGATGCTCGTGCGAAAATACGCATTGTTTACATGTCTGAATCGTGCAAAAACGGTTAAAAGAGCCGTTTTTGCACGATTGCACAGCAAAGCTGTGCGAATAAGCCGCAGTAGCGACTTATTCAGCAGACATTACATAGGCCTTGCTTGAAGCAGAAATTTTATATTTTGCCATCAAAAAACACGCAGGTTCGATGTGTTCGAACCTGCGTGTTTTTTACGATGTGACGTGCTGATACATTTTCGTGACAGCCTCGTTCATGTTCACGGGGGTCAGGAGAATTTGCGGATGGGCGTTTTGGAAGACAACAAAAATTTGGTGCGCAAAGCCCTGCCCCATCCATTCCAAACCTTCAAAGTCGAGAATGACTTCTTCGAAATTGTCCAGACGATTGCAGACACGCTTCGCCTGCGAACGGGAAACCGGGGAAGTATCAAACATATTCTTCAGAGGCACACGGGTTTTTGTGAAGCCGCCATCGACATTGGCATACAGATCAAAAACTTCCTGCGTCCTCTTTTGCGTGAAGTTTGATAACTCCATAAATACACTTGTTCCGCATTGCTGATGCTGTGGAATGCTGATGATGGAATTGCTTTCGTATTTGTTCCCCAAGAAAATTTTCTGATCGGACAGGATCATAAAAGAATCCATCAGCTTCGAACTAAAGAAAATGCCTTCACCGGAATGATTTTCAGAATCGGTAGTCAGCTTGCCTTTGAACAATTCGCCAATGGCATCGTCCAAGGTGTCGAAGTCAAAATGATCTTTGATTTTTTTGAAAATTCCAACACCATCATCGGTGATGAGGACCGAGGTCGACAGATAACTCTGCGTAACCAGCAGATGGAGGTTTTCTGCGTTGGAGTGGTCCATGACATTGTTGATCATCTCGCTGAAGGTGTATGCCCAGATTTCACGGACATTGGATGCAAAATCTGCGATGTGCTGTTTGAAGTATGTGTCATACGCGTAGGTGTCGCTGTCCAGATGTCCTTCGGATCGCTTCAGACTATAGCGATACTCCTGGGTTATAAGCTCATATACACCTCGTCTTACTCGCTGAATAATGTTCTCGTCGATCAGCTCTTTGATATATCCATGCACGGTTGCTTGGTTAATTCCGAATGTTTCGGAAACGGTTTTTGAGAGAGTTGGATCTCCTTGGTCGATTTTCTCCAGGATATAGCGCCGGATCGTCTGCTTTTTGTTTTGGTCAAATCGCATGGTTCATACCTCCTTCGATATTAGTATACCCCATGTGCATCAGGAAAGTCAAGTATAATTCGATAGAAATTTGACATAAACAAATAAATATTTGTTATAAAATTAAATTTGTTTGTCGAAAAATGATTTAAAACAAATAACTCCGTCTCGGGGAGAAAAATTGATACTTAATGTGTGCTGAACAACGCGAAAACCGTTGCAAGCCAAGGCTTTCAAGGATGTTTTGCATTGTTCAGTACGCATTATATACCTAAAACACAACGGAAAACCCACACAAAACACAAAAAAGGACTGCTGCAAAACCTTCATTTTGCAACAGCCTCTTTTATCGTAAAATGCCGTACAGACGGACACGACTCCGTGTCGTCTGTACTTCCGGTGGATCACAGAAAATCTATTTTAATGTCTGCTGAATAAGTCGCTACTGCGGCTTATTCGCACAGCGTTGCTGTGCAATCGTGCAAAAACGGCTCTTTTTAACCGTTTTTGCACGATTCAGACATGTAAACAATGCGTATTTTCGCACGAGCATCGCAACGCTCGTGCGAAATGTGCAAGGTTTTTAGCGGTTTTACCGCCAAAACCTTGCACTCGAACAACGCGAAGCAGCCCTGAAAGCTTTGGCTTGCAAGGGCTTTCGCGTTGTTCAGTACGCATTATTTTATTTGACCATGCGGCCGAGCCAGGAGGCATAGTACGAGGAATTGATCATCATCGGATAATTCAGAATGATACAATCCTTGACCCCCTGATCGCGGACGAACTGCACCAGATCCATGCTCGGCTTACCGTCGCGGTTAAACTCTCTCGGATCGATGACGATAACCTTACTGTAATGGCTGGTCAGCCACGGCGCAAAGGCATTGCCATAGGACTCCTTCAGAAGCACACAGGCAGGGCCTTCGGCATCAGTCTCAATGATGGTGATCGGATGATCGCCGCCGAGGTAGGTCAGGTACTTGTTCGAAACGCTGCTCTCAATGTAGCAGATCGTGCCGATGGCATAGCCGCTGTTGAGCGTGCTGTCGGTGTAGTAGGTCGTGTTCAGATCGACGAAGGGACGATAAAAATGCAGCGTGTCGGGATCGTTGACCAGGATCGAGGCCTGCGGATAGCCCGACAGATAGGTGTACATCGAGCCGACAAAATTCGAGTAGCTGCCCGTTTCAAACTTGTCCAGCGGCTGCACCTCGAAACCGGCCTCTTCGCAGAAGGCGGTATAGGCATAGTATGCGCCAAGCTGCGTCCAGTGATGGTCTGTGCGGAAGTAGACATACTCGTCGGTGTGCTTGGCCAGAAGCGGATAGGCATCCACAGAGATGACATTTTGACCGAGCTTGCTGTAGGCATAGTCGATCATGGCCTTCTGGTCATTGTTGCCCGTGCGGTAGTCCTTCGGTGCGTAGAAGGCCGCTGCGTTGGGCACGTCAATGCAGAAGGTGCGCACATCGCTACCCAAAGCGTCGGCGATGGCAGTAACCGATTGCGCATAGCTCTCGATCACATCATAGTCCGCATAGGGCACATCCATGGCCCGGTTGCCGACAAGCAGGGCTTGACCGAGATCCTCGGCAGGGGCGTTCGGCTCGGTAGGCTCCGGGATGGTCTCAGACGGTTCGGTCGGCTCGGTAGATTCGGTCGGAGTCAAGGGATCGGTCGGTGTCGGGGGCACCGTCTCGGGCGGCAGGGTCTCCGGCGGCGCCTGCTCCAGCGACTCGCCGCCGTGGGCGGCATTGCTCTCAAAATCAATGACGAGCTGCACGTCATCCTCATCGGCCAGCGCTGTAAAGACATAGAAGCCGTTGAGCGTCTGATTGCTCTCGAGCAGACCCTCGCGGTTCGGGAAGGTGTCACGATAGTAGGCAAGATAGTCCTCAAACCAGCTCCCGCGGATCATCGAGCCGAAGCTCAACTCGGGCTTGGTCTTGAGATTGCGGTTTTCCGAGGCGGAGAAGGTCTCGTCGGTGTCCGTCAGGCTGACGATGCCGACAAGGAGCATCACAACGACGAAAACGGCCGATAAAATGGTATATACTTTTTTCATAAGCCTACCTCAACTTTCCACCGTAGATGTCGGGAGCATTGGTCGCACCGATCAGGGAGATGGTGCACAGATACAGCAAAATGCCCATCAGGACGAACAGGCTCAGCACATAGACAAGCTGCTTGGTGGTCAGCTCCTTGCTCTTGTCATGGAAGAGATTCTTCCAGATCGTGGAAACGATTCTCGGAAGCACGGAGCTTCCGATGACACAGGCTACCAAGAGCAGCAGCGAATTTCTCAGCTGCACACCGACCATGGTGCTCCAGAAGCTGTCGAAAACAAAGAGTCTGCCGAAATTCTGTCCGGCAAAAATGACCCAGCCGAAGAGGATCAGAACGCTGGTGATCGCCCAGCGCACATAGCGGTTGAGCTTCTCGAGCTGCGGCATGATCTGCTTTTCGACCGCCAGCAGGACGAAGAAATACACACCCCAAAGGACATAATTCCAGCTCGTGCCGTGCCACAGACCCGTCAGCGTCCACACAACGAACATATTGAGGATCTGACGCTTTTTGCCTTTGCGATTGCCGCCGAGGGGAATGTAGACATAGTCGCGGAAGAAGCTGCTCAGGGACATATGCCAACGGCGCCAAAAATCGGTGATGGAGGTAGCTCCATAGGGGATGTTGAAGTTCTCACAGAAGCGGAAACCGAAAATGCGTGCCATGCCGATGGCCATATCGCTGCAGCCGGAGAACTCAAAATAGATCTGGAACATGAACATCAGTGCGCACAGCCATGCGCCTGCACCGGAAGTATCCTTGGCCAGGCCGGTGATGACATTGCCGCAGTAATCAGCGATCAGCACCTTCTTCGAAAGGCCGAGCACAAAGCGCATCAGACCTTGGAAAACGGCCTTCCCGTCGGTGCGGCGCTTTGCGATTTGCGGCGCAAAGTCGGCATAGCGCACGATCGGGCCGGTGATGATCTTCGGGAAAATGAAGGCATACAGCAGCAGGTCGAACAGGCTCTTTGCCGGCTCGTGCTTGCCGCGGTAAATATCCACCTGATAGGCGATCAGGCCGAAGGTGTAATACGAGATGCCCAGAGGCAGCACAAAGCGCTCTGCTACAGAAGCATCGGAAACTGTGACGGGCAGGATGATCTGCACCAGCTTCAGCAGCACCAAACAGCCCAGCGTGATCGCAATCGGCACAAACAGGCTCTTCTTGTCACCTGCACGCACCTGCAGCGAAAAGGCATAATTCACGAAGGTCATTGCGAAAAACAAAAGCAGATAAATCGGCTGAGCAAGGGCATAAAAGGCCATGCTCGCCACCAGAAGAAAGATGTTTTTGCTGCGCACGGACGGCATCAGGAAGTAGCCGAGGATCGTCAGCGGCAAAAAGAGGTATAAAAACCAAAGCTCGGAAAATTCCAAACGAATTCCTCCTTTGTACAATTGTCTATCTCATTTTATCAAACCGTCCGACGGAATGCAAGCTGATTCGACAGAAATTTTTCTTTGCAAAGCGGGCTCTTGTCTGCCGCACGACGACCCCCTGCAGGCACAGCACAGCGGCGATGTTCGGCACAGCCAGAAGGGCATTCATGATGTCGGCGGCCTGCCATGCGGCGCGGACGGAATAGTACGGCGCGGTTGCGATTGCCAGCAGATAGCACAGCCGATATAGCTTCAGATGCCTGCTTGTCAGATACTGCAGACAGCGCTCGGCGTAAAAGCTCCAGCCGATGATGGTCGCAAAGGCAAAGAAGATCAGACACAGCATCAAAAGAAGACTTGGCAGACGGCCCGGCCATGGCAGTGCGCTCTGCCACGCAAAATCCGTGATGGCATAGCCTTCCAGCGGCATCGACCAGGCACCCGTGGTCACAAGGCACAGCCCCGTCATTGTGCAGATGACGACCGTGTCGATAAATGTGCCCGTCATGCTGATGAGGCCCTGCTTTACCGCGTCTGGATTGTTGGCGCCAGCCGCGGCAATGGCCGAAGTGCCGAGGCCTGCTTCGTTGGTGAACACGCCCCGTCCGACCCCCATCCGCACGGCCATTTTGAAGCTGATGCCCGAAAAAGCACCGAGGGCAGCCTTTGGTGCAAATGCACTGCGCATCACGAGGCGCAGCGCCTGCGGAAGCTGATCCCGTGTAAAAAAAAGCACGCTGAGGCAGCAGAAAATGTAGATGACCGACATCACGGGCACGAGAGTCTGGCAGACATCGCTGATGCGCTTTCCTCCGCCGAGAAGCACAATGGCCGAGGCGGCCGTGACAATCGCCCCCGTCACAATGACCGCACCCGAGCGGCCGAGAGCGATGGCAGGCGATGGGAAGAACGCATCCACAGCCGAGGTGATGCTGTTGACCTGCGTCACCGTGCCGACGCCCAGAATCCCTGCGGCCGCACCGAGGAAGGCATAGATCTGTGCGAGCCATTTCTTACCCAGACCACGCTCGATGTAAGCAAAGGGGCCGCCGAAGCCGTTTTTCAGACGGTATTTTGCCCCGAGGAAGCACTCGGCATACTGCGTGGCCATGCCCAGAAGGGCAGACAGAACCATCCAGAACAGGGCGCCCGGCCCACCGAGCGATAGCGCAGTCGCCACGCCGACGATGTTACCGGTGCCGATGGTAGCGGCCAAGGCGGTACAAAGTGCGGCATAGGGCGAGATGCCATCACCGCCCGTGGAGCCGAAGGCCAGCTTGAGCGCATAAAAAAGCCGCCGCAACGGCAGCGCACGCAGACGGATCGTGAAGAACAGTCCGACCCCTAAAAACACCAGCAGTAGTGGCCATCCCCAGAGGAAATCGTCAAGCTTTTGCATAAAATTGCCCTCCATATGAAATAATCTTGAACTTTTACAGATTTCCGTTGAAAAAATATACCGAATCTGCTACAATACAGTATCATATTTTATGGGAAAGGTCGGGATGCATATGCTCGAACTGAAAAATATCACCAAAAATTATCCCGTTGGTGACGGGGAGGTGCAGGCGCTCCGGGGCGTCAGCGTCAGCTTCCGTGAAAATGAATTTGTCTCGATCCTCGGCCACTCCGGCTGTGGAAAGACGACCCTGCTCAATATCATCGGCGGGCTGGATCGCTACACCGAGGGCGATCTGCTGATCGACGGTGTTTCGACCAAAAAATACCGCGACCGCGATTGGGATACCTATCGCAACCACTCCATCGGCTTTGTCTTTCAGACCTACAACCTGATCCCGCATCAGACGGTGCTGGCCAATGTCGAGCTTGCGCTCACCATCTCGGGTGTCGGCAAAAAGGAGCGCCGCAGAAGAGCCAAAGAGGTTTTGGAGCGTGTCGGGCTGGACGATCAACTCAACAAGAAGCCAAACCAGCTCTCGGGCGGCCAGATGCAGCGCGTAGCCATCGCAAGAGCTCTGGTCAACAATCCGTCCATTTTGCTGGCCGATGAGCCGACGGGCGCTCTGGACACCGAAACGAGTGTGCAAATCATGGAGATCCTCAAGGAGGTTGCCAAGGATCGCCTCGTCATCATGGTCACCCACAATCCCGAGCTGGCAGAGGCCTATTCCACGCGCATCATCCGCCTCGTCGACGGCTTGATCAAAGACGACACGATGCCCTTTGATGCCACGGACGAGATCGCGAAGGAGAAGAAAAAGGTCAAAAAGCCGTCCATGTCCTTCAAGACAGCGCTCTCCCTGAGCTTCAGGAACCTCATGACCAAGAAGACCAGAACCATCCTGATCTCCTTCGCCGGCTCCATCGGCATCATCGGAATTGCGCTGATTTTGTCAATGTCCAACGGTGTGCAGAACCTCATCAACCGCATGGAATCCGAAACTCTCTCGTCTTATCCCATCACCATTGAGCGCACCTCCGTGGACATGAGCTCGATGATGACCATGGGAAGCGGCACGATCGAAAACGACATCCCGCGCGATGAGGATCATATCTATTCCATCAATGTCATGAACGGCATGATGGACATGATGATCTCGGGCTCGAAGACCAACAATCTTGCCGATTTCAAAGCATATATCGAAAGCGGAAAATCGGACATCAAGGAACTGAGCAGTGCTATCAGCTATATCTACGACACACCGCTCAACTTGTACCGAGTGAGTGACGAGGGCAAGGTCACGCAGGTCAATCCCAATCACTTCCTGACTGACATCGGCATGATGCAGGAGAGTGAGACAACCGGTTCTCTGGTGGAACTCTCCCCCGTTTCCATGGATGTCTGGCGCCAACTCATCGACAATGAGGCGCTTTTGAATTCGCAGTACGATGTCGTGGCGGGCCATATGCCCGAAAAGTACAACGAGGTTGTTCTGATCGTTGATGAGAAGAACCAATTTGTCGACTTCACCCTCTATTCCCTCGGCATTCTGGACTCCGCAGAGATCAAAAACGCCCTTGTTTCCACCGCTGCAGGCGAGAAGGTCACGCTGGATACGGGCGTGGCGGCCTATGATTTTAACGATATCATTGGCCTGAAATTCAAGCTCCTGACCAATACAGAGGTCTTTGCACCAGAAGGAAACTCGTGGGTGGATAAGTCTGAGGACAGCGCATATATGCTCAGCCTCCTCAGCCGTAGCGAGGACATCGAGGTGGTCGGCATCATCCGCCCATCGGAGGATGCTACGGTACCTGCCATGGCAGGTACGATCGGCTACCGCAGCGACCTCATGGCGCACCTGATCAGCAAAGTAAACACCTCTCCCATTGTCGTGCAGCAGCAAGCCAATCCCGACATCGACGTGTTTACGGGCATGCCGTTTGCACAGCAGGGCGAGACCCGCAGCTATACCATGGCCGAATTTGAGGCCTTTGTGCAGACGCTGGAAGAAGATCAGCAGCTGCAGATGACAGGCTATGTTGAGCAGATGCGTGCAAGCGGTCTGGACGATGACACGATTGCTACCCAGCTCATGACCTCCATGGTGCACTCCGGTGCCTCGACCTATGAGAAGAATCTGCAGCGTCTCGGTGTGTCGGATCTGAGCAATCCCTCAGCCATCGAAATCTACCCCGTCGATTTTGAGGCCAAGGATGAGATCTCCAAGATCATTGCATCCTACAACAAAGCTCTCCCTGAAGAGGAACAGCTGGCCTACACGGACTATATCGGCCTGATGATCTCGTCGATGACAACCATCGTCAATGCCGTAAGCTATGTGCTCATTGCCTTCGTTGCCGTTTCGCTGATCGTCTCGTCGATCATGATCGGCATCATCACCTATATTTCCGTCCTGGAACGAACCCGTGAGATCGGTGTCCTGCGTGCCATCGGCGCATCGAAGCGGGATATATCCCGTGTTTTCAACGCAGAGACCCTGACCGTCGGTCTGACGGCCGGTCTGTTCGGCATATTGATCACACTCCTGTTGATATTGCCGATCAATGCGATCATTGAGCATCTGACCACACTTTCGAATGTTGCGGCGCTTCCTGCCTCGGCAGCAGTGATCCTCGTGGGCATCAGCATGCTTCTGACTTTTATCGCAGGTCTGATCCCTGCCCGAATCGCATCGAAGAAAGACCCCGTTATTGCTCTGCGCAGCGAATAAGACTGAAGCACCTGTTGCAATGCAACAGGTGCTTCAAAACTTATTTTTTTTCTTTTTTCTTCAGATAGGCTTCGAGGCCCTTGGCAAGCACATCCAGTGCGCGCGATAGCTGCTCGGTGCACAGCACATAGGCCAGGCGGATCTCACTTCTGCCTGCACCCTCGGTGGCATAGAAGCCGCTGCCGGGGGCAAACATCACGGTCTCGCCGTTGTCGTCAAACTCGTTAAGCAGGAAGAGCTGGAAGTCCTCGGCATCGTCGATGGGCAGCTTTGCCATCATGTAGAATGCGCCCTTCGGCTCTGCAACAACGACGCCGGGGATCTGCTTCATCTTGGCGTAGCAGACATCGCGACGGCGGCGATATTCCTCACGCGTGGCATCAAAATAGCTCGAATCCACATCGTACAGTGCCTCGGCACCGACCTGATCGAGGGTTGCCACGGACAGTCGTGCCTGCGCAATTTTGGTTGCGCCCTCGATGAGCGCCTTGTTGCGGCTGATCAGTGCGCCAATTCTTGCGCCGCAGGCGCTGAAACGCTTGGACACAGAATCAATCATGACAAGATGCTCCTGCACATCCTCCAAAATAGCGGCCGTCGTCATAGCACCGTCGTAGATAAATTCTCGGTAAACCTCGTCGCAGATCAAAAACAGATTGTTTTCCTTGGCAATATCGGCCAGGAGACGAACCTCGTCACTGTGCAGGAAGGTTCCGGTCGGATTTCCGGGATTGGTGATGAGGATTGCCCGAGTCTTTTCGTTGATCAGTGGCTCGATGCGGTTGCGCTCGGCGTAGCGGTAGCCGTCCTCGGGCGAGGTTGTGATCGGTCGGATCACACCACCGGCCATACTGATGAAGGTATGGTAATTCGGATAAAACGGCTCCGGCACGATGATCTCGCAGCCTTCGTCGAGAATGCTCAGGAAGGCCATCAAAAGCGCCTCACTGCCACCGGTGGTGATGACGATGTCGCTCGGGTCGTACTGCACACCCAGACGGGCATAGTAATTGCGCACGGCCTCGATCATCGAAGGAATGCCGGGAGACGGCGCGTAGGAAAGCACCTTTTCTTTGTATGAACGGATTGCTTCAACATAGGCTGCAGGGGTGTGGATATCCGGTTGGCCGATGTTCAGAGCGTGGATGAAAATGCCACGCTGACGGGCTTCGACCGCATAGGGATAGAATTTACGAATTGGAGACAGACGACAATTCTCGATTTTTTTGGAAAGTTTCATGGAGCCTCCTTAAGCTCTGGCCAGAATGCGCTCCACGGCATCGGTTTTCTCCCACGGCAGGTTCAGGTCGGTTCTGCCGAAATGGCCATAAGCAGCAGTCTGGCGGTAGATCGGGCGGCGCAGGTCGAGGGTTGCGATGATGGAGGCAGGGCGCAGATCGAAGCACTCGCGTACCAGCTCGCTCAGGCGGGCATCGGGCATCGTGCCGGTGCCGTAGGTATCGACCAGGACGGAGACGGGCTGTGCTACGCCGATGGCATAGGCCAGCTGGATCTGGCACTTCTTGGCCAAACCTGCGGCAACGATGTTCTTTGCTACGTAACGAGCCATGTAAGCTGCGCTGCGGTCGACCTTGGTCGGATCCTTGCCGGAGAAGGCACCGCCGCCGTGTGCGGCATAGCCGCCGTAGGTGTCGACGATGATCTTTCTGCCGGTCAGGCCGGTGTCACCCACGGGGCCGCCGATGACGAAACGGCCGGTCGGGTTGACATAGAACTTGGTCTCAGAATCGAGCAGATGCTCGGGCAGGGTCGGCTTGATGATCTTGGCGACGATTTGCTCGCGCAGGTCACAGATGTCGATGGAATCGGAATGCTGGGTGGAGATGACGACGTTGTCGATGCGCTTGACACTGCCATCGTCGTTATACTCCACGGAAACCTGACTCTTACCGTCGGGACGCAGCCACGGCAGGTTGCCGTTCTTGCGCTCGTCGGTCAGACGCTTGGTCAGATGGTGGGCGAAGCTGATCGGTGCGGGCATCAGCTCTTCGGTCTCGTTGCAGGCGAAGCCGAACATCATGCCCTGGTCACCGGCACCGAGGGTATCGGTGTCGTCGTAGGAGTTGTTGACACCCATGGCGATGTCGCCGGACTGCTCGTCGATGGCGGTCAGGACAGCGCAGGTATTGCCGTTGAAGCCGGCCTCGGCATTGTCGTAGCCGATGTCGCGCAGGGTCTGACGGGCCACATGGGGAATGTCAACATAGCAGTTGGTGGAGATCTCGCCCATAACGACGACCATGCCGGTGGTGGCGGCACATTCGCAGGCAACACGAGCGGTGGGATCCTGTGCCAGGATTGCGTCCAGAACGCCGTCAGAGATCTGGTCACAGACCTTGTCGGGATGTCCTTCGGTTACGGATTCGGAAGTGAAAATTCTCTTTTGCATGGTAAAAAAGGCTCCTTTCAAATTTATTTCAGAACCTCATGATAACAAAAAAATACCCTGCCTTCGACAGGGTACAGCTTTTGTCCTCATCTGTCGATCAAATCGCCGGAATTGGCACCTTGCAAATTGCAGGTTGTCGGGCTTCATAGGGCCGGTCCCTCCGCCACTCTCGATAAGGTTATGAAATTTATCAATATTTTAGCATAAAAGCGCGAAATGTCAAGTGAATAATTTATGAATTTCTCAGCAAAACATTCTGACGGATGCGATGGAACGAGGCGAGCAGACCGAGCCAGCCGAGGGGGGCGATGATGGTACCGATGAGACAGGGGATCATGACCAGACCGTGGTAGGCATCGAACCAGAACAGGTGCAGCACGAGAGATCCCATCAGGCACAGCGCACCGAGGAGCCACACGATCAGGCTGCTGCCCAAAAAGTGGTGCATCTTCTTACTGTGTGCAGGGGCGCCGTATTTTTTGCGCAGGACATGGCGGCGCAGAGCCATGGTCAGGACATTAAGCATCTGCAGGCCGAAGCAGACGTACAGGGAGACCTTGCCCACGGGGGCGTGGATGCCAAAGCCGATCAAGAACGAGAAAATGATCAGCATTCCGATGCCGCCAAAGGCTAAAAACACGGTGACAAGGCATGGCCAGTCGTGCTTCGGTAACGGTTGGTTCATAAAAAAACCTCCAAATTAGTTTGTTTTTACGATGAAGCTTCTTGATTTGCCATTGTGAGGGGGAGAAAGCGATCGAGGAAGCTTCGTGGCAGCATGGGTACTCCCGGGCTTACCAGAAAGAGCGCAGGAGTTCAACGATCTCCTGCCGTGCCAGCCACGCACAGGCAGCCGCCAGGATCAGACTCAGGATCGTCACAGCCAGCAAAAGTCCGACCAGGCCGCGACGGGACTGCGGCACCTCAACTTCGGGTTGAGGTGCCGCTTCCACCGTGCGTATAGGTCGCTTGGTCGGCAGATGGATCTGCGTATTGAGATAGGGCGAGTCCTCCAACGGCTGTGCCACGGTCTTCAGACACTCGGCACAAAAGCTTGCCTCGGACTTGCGCTGACAGCGCAGACATTGCATTTCCTCCACCTCCGACGGATCTTTTGTTCCATTTTACAACATTTTTCGCTCAATGTAAAGAGCGCAGATCCTCACAGCGCAGGAATTTTCCGAGCGGATAGCTCAAAAGTGCGATCGAAACGACGGTCAGAACCGTATTCGGCAGCATATACGAGCCGTTGTAAAGGATCGAGTAGATCACGCAGCCGCCGTCGATGCCGAAGATCGGGCCGGCATAGGCGGCATAGATGGTGATGCCGCTGACAAAATGCACCAGAAAGCGTGCAAAGCAGCCGATCAGTGCAGCGAGCCAGGCAGTGTTAGCTCTGCAGCGCAGCACGCCTGCCAGACCGACTGCCATGTAGGCCACGGTGTAGTCCAGAAGCATGGACTCTACATTGAGCGCCCAGCCGCCCGAGAAAAAATACTTGAGCAGGCCGAAGGCGAAACCCGTACACAGTCCCGGCACAAGACCCCAACGCACAGCGCACAGCACCAGTGGGATCATCACAAGGCTCAATGAGCCGCCAAAGCCGCCGAAGCTGATGCCCAGCGGGATCTCCAGATAGCTCAGCACCATGGCCGCAGCCGTGAACAGGGCGCATTCGCACAGCGAACGCAGGTTGTTTTGTTTCATAAAAAACCTCCATAAAGAAAAAATTCCGCCATGCAAACCATCTCGGAAAGCAAAGCGGCATCTTTTCCTACGACGGTATTGACCGTATCAGGTTCGCGGGTCAGGACGTTGCTTCGTCCAATCTCAGCCAAAAACATCGGCACCCCGAAGAAGGTTTCACATATGCGGTTGTGAAATTAGTATACGGCAAAAGAAAGGGTTTGTCAAGCGTGAAAAAGCATGATATAATAAGGAAAATGACCTTTGGAGGCAACCTATGGAGAATTTACATAAGCTCTGCGACGGCATTGTGGTTTTTGATACGGAGACCAGCGGTCTGAGCTTTGAGCACGATGAGATCATCGAATTTTCGGCCGTGCGTCTGGAATGGATCGGCGGAAAACTCGAGACGGTGGCGGAGGTCGATGAATTTGTGCGTATGACCAATGACCGCAGGCTGCCGCCCAAAATCGTCGAGCTGACGGGCATCACCGATGAAATGCTCTTGACGCAGGGTGTTGGAAAACAGCAGATTTGCGAACTTTTGGCGCAGCTTTTTAAGCCGAAAACCCTGCTTTGTGCCTATAATGCGCAGTTTGACCTGTTGTTTTTGTATCACCTGCTGCAAAAGCACGGTGATGCACGGCTTCTGAAGGACCAGCCGAAGCTTGACCTTCTGACGGTCTACAAAGATCGCCGTGCCTATCCGCACAAGCTATGCAATGCCATCGAGCAGTACGGCCTGCAGGATAAGGTCTGCAATTCGCACCGTGCCATTGATGATGTGCGCGCTACAGTTGAGGTTATGAAGGCCATGTGTGCCGAGTGCAGCGATTTAGCGTGCTATATCGACCTGTTCGGCTACAATAAAAAGTACGGTGTCAGCGGCAAACGCATCTCCTCGGTGCGATATGTGCCGCAGGGCTTTGAAAACACCGTCAAGCTTTATGAAAAAGCCGCCGAACAGCCCTCGTATTTATAATTTCGTGCAGGCCCTGCGTTGAGGTGGGTGGTTGTGCTGCGACTCGGTTGACACATGCCTCGACCCCACACAGGCTCAAAGCAAATGCCTTGCACAGAAGCAGCCGACGACGAATCCCACCAGATCTGCGATCAATGCCGCCGGCACGGCATAGCGTGTCTTTTTGATCCCAACTGCACCGAAATAGACGCTGATGGTGTAAAAGGTTGTCTCGGTGCTGCCTAAAACGATTGCTGCAGAGCGTCCGATGAGGCTGTCAACTCCGTATTGTGCCATAAGATCGGCGCCGATGGCCAGGGCCGCACTGCCTGACAGTGGGCGGATGAGCAGCAGCGGCAGCAATTGCGGAGGGATCCCGAGCCATCGGATGCACGGCCGCAGCCCATTTTCTAAAAGCTCCAGACCGCCCGAGGCGCGCAGCATCCGCATGGCACAAAGCAGCATCACAAGCGCGGGCGCAATGTCAAACAGAAGGCGCAGACCGTCTTTGCCACCCTGCAAAAGCGTGCCGTAGACATCCTGCTTTTTCCGAAGTGCGAAGAGCGACACCGCCAAAAGCAACAGCGGAACCAGAAGGTCAAGCATGGCGCAGCAATTTGGCGGCACCGATTCCGGCGCAGACGGAGCACACCGAGCTGACCCAGACGGCGGGCAGAATGTCAAAGGGCGCTGCTGCGCCGAGTGAGGCGCGAATGGCCGCCACCGTGGTCGGCAGAAGCTGGATCGAGGCAGTGTTGATCACGATCAGCAGACACATCTCGTCAGAGGCCACACCCTTCGGAGCCTGTTCCTGCATTTTTTGGACGGCGGCGATGCCCATCGGTGTGGCAGCATTGCCCAACCCAAAAAAGTTGGCAGATACATTGGCAGTCAGATATCCGAGCGTGAGCGGATCTGCCGAGCTGATGGGGAACAGATGCCGAAATACGGGCTGCAGGAGCTTGCCGAGTCGTTCGGTGAGACCGCTTCGCTCCATGAGCTTGGCGATGCCGCTCCACAGACACAGCGCTCCGGCCAGGGAGATGCACAGCGTGATGCCTTCTCCTGCGCCCTGCATTGCCGCTGAGGTCAGTGAGCCGATGCTGCCCGAAAAAATGGCCGCACCGACCGAAAATGCCAGCAATAGGCACCAAAAATACCCCATCATAGAACCACCTCGCAACAGCCTATGCACCGGCTGCGCAGGTTAGAATCATTTGACATCATCGTAAATCGGAGGGATAAACCGTGGAAAAAAGCTGGATCATCCGAAGAATTGACGAACTCGGGCGCATCGTGCTGCCCATAGAGCTGCGCCGTAGTCTGGATATTGAGGAAAAGGATCTTCTGCAGATCACGCTGGACGGCGATCATATTTTGCTGCGAAAATACCGCCCAAGCTGCATTTTTTGCGGCGCAGAGGAGGAGCTGACGCTCTATCGTGAGAAGCCGATCTGCCCGTCCTGTCTTGCGGCCTTGACCGAGCTGACTGACTGACCGACGAGCCCGGTTTGCTCGTCTTGCCGACTTTTTGAACTCTGACCGTCTGCGGAAAAACCGCGTGTTGCCGTTGGCAACACGCGGTTTTATACATATATGATATTACAGCTCTCTCAAAGCGTCGATGAGCACGGTCTTTGCGTTGGTCTTTTCGTCGCGGTATTTGATGACCTTGGCAGGGGCACCGACAACGACGGCATTGGCCGGAACATCGGTCGTGACGATGGCTCCGGCGGCAACGACGGCACCGTTTCCGATCTGCACGCCCTCGAGAACGACGGCATTTGCACCGATGACGACATCGTCACCAACGCACACGGGGGTTGCGCTCGGCGGCTCGATCACACCGGCCAGGATGGCACCTGCACCGACGTGGCAGCGCTTGCCGACCGTGGCTCTACCGCCTAGAGTGGCACCCATATCGATCATGGTGCCCTCACCGATGACGGCACCGATGTTGATGATCGCGCCCATCATGATCACGGCATTGTCGCCGATCTCGACACCGTCACGGATGATCGCACCGGGTTCGATGCGTGCGTGCAGGTTCTTGACATCGAGCATGGGAATGGCGCTGTTGCAGGCGTTGTTTTCAATATGGATCGCGGAAATCTTGTCTGCATTTTCCTCGAGCTGCGGCGCGATGACCTTCCAGTCACCAAAGAGGATCCTGAGGCCGTTGCCGCCGCAAAAGCTTTCGCAGTCGGTAAAGCTGCAGGGCGTTTTCTCCTGCAGGGTCACACGCACGGGGGTCTTTTTCTGCGCCGTGCGGATCATTTCGATCATTTCAAATGCTTCCATCTTATCTCACCGTCTTCTTCCGACGCATCATCTCGCGCCAATCCAGATCGCCGCGCTGCAGACCCATGATCAGCATCTCGGCCGAGGCAAGGTTGGTTGCAACGGGGACATTGTAGGTGTCGCACAGATGAATGGTCTGCACGATCTGCTGATCCTCCCAGGGGTTGGTGCTGTTCGGATCGGTGAACATCAATACCAGATCAATCTCATTGTAAGCGATTCTGGCATCGACCTGCTGGTGACCGCCCTGGTTATGCGACAAGAACAGCGTGACGGGCAAACCCGTTGCTTCGGCAACGAGGCGACCGGTTGTGGCCGTAGCAGAGAGGCGGTGCTTTGACAAAATGCTCTTATAAGCGGTGCAAAACTGAACCATCAGCTCTTTTTTCTTATCATGTGCCAAAAGCGTAATATTCATTGTTTCACCTCATTACAATTTCATCAGGCGGGTCGGAACGCCGCGCAGCCGTCTGGAAATGCGCAGGCAGGCCTCGGCAGCGCCCTTGCTCTCGTTAAAGATCAGGGCATCTCCCGCGCTGGCGGCCAAAACAACATTCTGATCGTCAGGCACGATGCCCAGCAGCGGAAGGCCGACCTCGTCCATGATGTCGTCGACCGTGAGCTCCATTTTCGGGAAGAGCTTTGGGTTGATGCGATTGACGATCAGGTGAACCTCATCCTTCTTTTCCAGCGTGAGCAGCTCGGCAGTGTGCGCCGCATCACGCATCGAAGCAGGATCGGGGGTCGAAACGATCACAAAGCGATCCGCATAACCCGTGCTCAGATGAAAACCGCTGCCAATGCCGGCAGGCGAGTCGATCAGACAGAAGTCGTATTCCTTACGGATCTCCTGCAAGAGTTCGCCAAAGGCTACCGGGTCGATGTCCGCCTCCTCCGTGCGCACCGGCGCAGTCAGGAGAAACAGATCGTTCAGATCGGGATGCTCTGTGGCATCGCTGAGGTGGTAGTGTCCGTGCAAAACATCTGTAAAGGCAATGATCGGCTGATCCGCCATGCCTAAAGAAATATCCAGATTTCTAAGACCGATATCTGTGTCGATGCAAAGAACCTTCTTGCCCTCTGCGGCAAGACAGGTGGCAATCGCAGCACACAGGGTGGTTTTTCCTGTGCCACCCTTGCCGGAGATAAAGGAAATGACTTCTCCCATGTCTTCAGCTCCTTTGTGTTATCCTATTTGCTATAGTATACTTGATTTTGGTTGTAATTTCAATAAAGAAAAAATTTATTTTTTTCAAAAAAACGCTTGACAAATGAAAGTCGGTCTGTTATTATAATAACAGAAATGATAATCATTATCGTTTTGGAGGTGAAAACAGTGCCCGTTCGCAAGCACAGCAAAAAGCGCGACGCAATTTTAGAATGTATCCGCGCGACGGACACTCACCCAAATGCCGAATGGATTTACGCGCAGCTCAAGCCGCAGATCCCCGATTTGTCCCTTGGGACGGTTTATCGCAATCTGGCTCTGCTCAAGCAGGAGGGCGTGATTGGCACCATGGGTGTTGTCAACGGGATGGAACGCTTCGAGCGTGACACCCACCCCCACGCACATTTTATTTGTTCCAGCTGCAGCTCTGTGATCGATGTTTTCGAGGTTGATCCGCCGCAGGGGCTGTGTGATCAGGTACAATGCGGCAGCGTGAAGGAATGTGTTCTGACCTTCACCGGAATTTGTAACAACTGCGTCAAGGTCGACGCCTAAAAAAATAATTATTTTTGGAGGATTTGATTATGAAAAAGTATGTATGCCCCGTTTGTGGTTATGTTCACGAGGGTGAGATGCCCGAAGGTTTCAAGTGCCCGCTTTGCAAGGTTCCCGGCGAGAAGTTCAAGGTAGTTGAGGGTCAGATGGCTCTGGCGGCCGAGCACGTTTTCGGTGTCGGCGCACAGCTCGACGGTGTTCCCGAAGAGGATAAGAAGTTCATCATGGATCAGCTCAAGGCCAACTTTGACGGCGAGTGCTCCGAGGTTGGTATGTACCTGTGCATGGCTCGTATCGCACACCGCGAGGGCTATCCCGAGATCGGCCTGTACTGGGAGAAGGCAGCATGGGAAGAGGCGGAGCACGCAGCAAAGTTTGCTGAGCTCATGGGCAGCACCCTTGAGCCCAATATGAAGAATGACACCAAGGCCAATCTGGCATGGAGAGTCGACTGTGAGTACGGCGCAACGGCCGGCAAGTTCGAGCTGGCAAAGGTCGCCAAGAAGCACAACCTGGACGCCATCCATGACACCGTCCACGAGATGGCCCGCGACGAGGCCCGTCACGGCAGAGCTCTCGAAGGCCTGCTGAAGAGATACTTCAAGTAATATAAAAACAGCAAATTTGACACTTTTCAAGAGGAAATCACTTCGGTGGTTTCCTCTTTTTTGCATTAAAAATGTAAAAATTGTGTCAAATTCGCTGCTTCACCAAAAAGAAAACGCCCCTTTTTGTCAATCATCTTTGTCAATTTTTGCAGTTGTAATTATAACACTGCATTGACAAAATGTTAACCGGCAGAAACAGACCCGTATTCGCAGTCGCTTCCGGCAAAATCGTAGCGATTTCCGCCGGTAGGGGCATGCCCCTACCCTACAACGAAATACGAAATCAGGGCGACAAATCGGAATTTGGTTACAAGGTTGCAATTGCTTACAAAAAGGCGGATTCATGGTGATGCAATCTATTTGACACAAGGCGCCAACGGTAGTATAATAATACCACGATTTTATGCAGAAGGAGGGCGGCCATGCTCACAATCTATCTTGAAAACGGAAGTAGCGTGCAATTTGCAGCCTGCGAGCAGGAGACAGTGCTGCAGGCCTTACAGCGTGCGGGCCTCGTCTGCGACGCGCCCTGTGGCGGCAACGGCACCTGCGGAAAGTGCCGCGTTCGTTGGCTCGGCGGCGAGATCGCCTACGAGCAGAACCCTTTGCTTTCTGACGAGGAGCTGGCTGACGGCTGGCGCTTGGCCTGCCGCACCCGTGCACTTGCAGATGCCCGGTTTTTCCTGCCGGCGCAGACGGTGAAGGCGGAGTTGAACGTTGACATCGACGAGTGCAGCGGTCAAAATCGCTTTGTGATCGAATCCATCACCCTTGCGCAGCCAAGTGTGGGTGATCCCCGGGATGACAGCGAGCGTTTGTGCGCGGCTGTCCGAAAAACGCTTGGCTATGAACCGATGCTCAGCCTCTTTGCGCTGCGCCGCTTGCCTGAGGTTTTGCGGCAAGCTGATTTTTCTGTGCAGCTCTTGGGTCACCTTGAAAATGGGATATTTGAAATTTTTGATCTGCGGCCACAGACGGACGAGGCGCACATCTATGCGCTTGCGATCGATATCGGAACGACGACGGTCTGCGGTCTTCTGTGCGATGTACGGAGCGGAAAAATTCTTGCGAAGGCAAGCCTGGCAAACGCACAGCTTTGCTACGGTGCGGATGTCATTCACCGCATCATTGAGCAAGGCCGTCCGGGCGGTAACGAGCGGCTGCAGCGGGCCATTGTGCACCAGACGCTTGTACCGCTGATTGAGGCGCTGTGCCAAAAGGGTGGCATTTCGAATCATGAGATCCTTACCGCGAGCATTGCCGCCAACACGACGATGCTGCATCTGCTTCTGGGTCTCTCGGCTGAGCCCTTGCGCACTGAGCCATACACCCCGGTGGCGCTGCGGTTCCCCACGATTCGTGCCAACGAGCTGGCACTTCCGCTGCATCCGTCGGCACAGCTTCGCTTTGCGCCGTGCATCGGCTCGTATGTCGGCGGTGACATCACGGCCGGCACTTTGGTCAGCGGCTTGTGTCAAGAGGAGGCACTCGCGCTTCTGATCGACTTAGGAACGAATGGCGAGATCGTGCTGGGAAACCGTGAATTTACCGTGGCCTGCGCGTGCTCTGCGGGGCCTGCATTCGAAGGCGGCGACATCTCCTGCGGAATGCGTGCTGCAGACGGCGCGATCGAATCGGTCGTGATCGACACGGACGGCCGGCTGAGGCTGTCGGTCATCGGCGGCGGCAAGCCGAAGGGCCTGTGCGGAAGTGGCCTGATCGATGCGGTGGCGCAGCTGTTCCTGCGCGGCATCGTCAATGCCAAGGGTGTTTTTGTCAAGGACGGGGCACGCGTCGTACGCGACGAATTTGGCGGCCGCTACATCCTGGCCACGGCCGATGAGAGCTTTTACAACCACGAAATCTGTCTCACCGCAGCGGACATCGATTGCTTCATCCGCGCCAAGGCGGCGATCTATTCGGCAATCGACACGCTGCTTTCTGCCATGGAGCTGAGCAGGGATGCGCTGCAAAGAGTCTATATTGCCGGCGGTATCGGTGGCGGCATCAACATTGAAAATGCCAAGGCCGTCGGGATGCTGCCGAATCTGCCGAGCGAGCGGTTTTGCTACGTCGGAAACACCGCCCTGAAGGGGACCTACCTGACGGCGATTTGCGATGGAGCAGAGCAGCAGCTGCACGAGCTGGCCTGCGGCATGACCTATCTGGAGCTGTCGACGCAGCGGCAATATATGGATCGCTTCGTCGCGGCCTGCTTCCTGCCGCATACCGATGCGGCCGAGTTCGCTTGAGGAGGGGTTTTATGTCTGCGCTTACGCTTCGCATCATCGCCGCACTCACCATGCTTTTGGATCACATCGGCTATTTTTCAGGCTGCCTTCCGCTGCGCTACATCGGGCGAATCGCCTTTCCTTTGTATGTATTTCTGATGGTCAACGGCTTCCGTTATACCAAAAATCGAAGCCGTTATGCGCTCCGCTTCGGCGTGTTTGCGATTGTTTCACAGGTTCCGTATGTGCTTCTGACGGGCTATCCGTTCCTGCGCTTGGAACATATTCCCAAATTGCTGACGACGCCGTCGGTGCTCGTTTCCAACATGAATGTGATGGTCACGCTGCTGCTGGCACTTTTGGCCATTTGGATCGGCGAGGTGCTTCGCAAAAAGAAATTTACACGCTATTTGTGCCTGATCCCTGCGTTTTTTCTGTTTTGTGCCTATTATTACGGCTTGATTCGTTCGGATTACGGCGGAAAGGGCGTGCTTCTGGCAGTTGTTTTTTGGCTGTTTTCCGACCATAAGCTGCTCACAGCTGTCGGCGTTTTTGGAGCAATGCTCTACCCGTCACTGATGGAATACGGCCTGCGTCTTATCAAAGGTCTGCCGCTTTCTGCACCGAATCAGTATCAGATCATGCTACTGTTCAGCCTGCTTGCGCTGCCGTTCATCTGGCTCTACAACCAAAAACCCGGCCGCCTGCCGCAAAGGCCCTGGGCCAAAAAGGCGGTTCAGCTCGGCTTTTATGCCTTTTATCCCCTGCACCTGATGGTGCTTTGGGCGATCTTTTGATGTCATAGACTTGCCCTGCCAAGCATATCTTGTACCACGAGAACTTGGGGAGGCATGAATATGAGCAATTTGTACGAGAATATCGCACAGCGCACCGGCGGCAACATCTATATCGGTGTGGTCGGGCCGGTTCGCACGGGAAAATCGACCTTCATCAAACGGCTGATGGAGGAGCTGGTGATCCCGAACATCGACGATCTGTATCAGCGGGAGCGTGCCAAGGATGAGCTGCCGCAGAGCGGCTCGGGGCGTACGATCATGACGGCTGAGCCGAAGTTCGTGCCCGAGGAGGCTGTGCAGATCACACCTGACGGAACGACCAGCTTATCCGTGCGCCTGATCGACTCGGTCGGCTATATGGTAAGCGGAGCCATCGGTGCCACCGAGGACGGCAAGCCGCGCATGGTCACGACTCCGTGGTTTGACCACGAGCTGCCGATGACCGAGGCTGCCGAGCTGGGCACCAAGAAGGTGATGCAGGAGCATTGCACCGTCGGCATCGTCATCACGACGGATGGCACGGTGACGGATATTCCCAGAGCGGACTACATCGATGCCGAGGAACGCGCAATTTTGGATATGAAGGCTACGGGAAAGCCGTTTCTGGTGCTGATCAACTCCAAGCAGCCCCACGGCGACGATGCCCGCGCGCTGCAGGAATATCTGTCGCAGATGCATGGCATCAATGCGCTGAGTATGGACTGTCAGACGATGCAGGCAGGGGAGCTTTCTGAACTGCTGCGGCAACTGCTCTTCGCATTTCCAATGCGCGAGCTACGGGTCTTTTTGCCTGCGTGGGTGCAGGCTCTGGAGGTGCAAAATCCGCTGAAAGGCTCGCTCTACGCTGCCCTTCGGGCGCAGGCTGAGGCCATCGGCTGCCTTGCACAGGCCGAGGATGCCCTGCAAAAGATCTGCGAGCTCGAGCACGTCGGTGCGATTCGCATTACGGAGATGGATCTCGGAACGGGCACGGTAAGTTGTGAAATCGAGTTGCACGAAGGTCTTTTCTATCGGATTCTGGGACAGAAAAGCGGATTTGAGATCGAAAACGACGGTCAGCTTCTGACGCTTTTGACCTCGCTGGCGCAGGTCAAGCGCGAATATGACAAGATCGCAGCCGCACTGGAAGAGGTGCGTGCCACCGGCTACGGCATCGTGATGCCCTCGGGAGAGGAGATGCACCTGGAAACGCCCGAAATTGTGCGAAAGGGCAGTGCCTATGGCGTCAAGCTCAAGGCCAGCGCACCGTCGATCCACATGCTGCGTGCAGATATCTGCACGGAAATTTCGCCCATGGTCGGTGATGAACAGCAGTCTGAGGAGCTGGTGAAGTACCTGCTCGGCGAGTACGAGGGCGATCCGCAGAAGCTGTGGCAGAGCAATATTTTCGGGAAATCCGTTTTTGAACTGGTCAATGAGGGATTGACGGCGAAGCTGCGGCGGATGCCGGACGATGCCCGATATAAGCTGAAGGATACCCTCACGAAGATCATCAACGAGGGTGCCAACGGTCTGATCTGTCTGTTGTTGTAATGAAATTTCCCGACTCGGTCGGGGGATTCAGCGTGTCAAAAAAATCGCCAGTCGTCAAAATTTATGTTTTGATGATTGGCGATTTGCACACAACTGGGGTTTACCATAATAGAATTATGACAACTACACAAATAAGAAAATTATCGATTTTGCTGACTGCTGTTGCACTGCCACGGTAGGGTGGAGGCATGCCTCAACCGGCAACAAACAAGCTCGTATTCGCAGTAGCTTTCGGCAAAGTTATAGCGATTGCAGACGGTCGGGGCTTGTCCCTCCCCAGACTGTCGAAAAGCGATAGTCTTGTCATTGCGAGACCGCCGAACAGGCGGTCGTGGCAATCTCGAAAGTTTGATTTTTATCTTTCTTTCGGTAGAATAGCAAACTTTCAGCACGAGATCGCCACGTCGCTGCGCTCCTCGCGATGACATGGTAAGAACTCTTTTGACACACTTCGGGAGGGACATGCCCCGTCTCTGCAGTATAAAACGATAAGCTCACCGACAACTCGGGAGCGGCTTTTATGAGGCACTGCGATGTGGATTGGAAATTTTTTCACAGCTTGAAACAAATTGTTCACAAACATGGGGTATACTACTATCATTCGGAAGCAAAATTTGGTATGATACGAAAAGAATTCAAAAAAGGAGCAAGCTATGCTGAAACTGTTTCGCAATCTGACCTGGCGGGAAGCGATTTTGAGCCTGCTGAGTGTCGGACTGATCGTGGCGCAGGTCTGGCTGGACCTAAAGCTGCCGGATTATACGCAGGAGGTCACCTTACATCTGCAGATGCCCCATGTCGAGATCGGCAGCATCCTCGGCGCAGGCGGAAAGATGCTGCTGTGCGCATTTGGAAGTCTTGTCGCTTCGGTACTGACCTCCTTCTGCGTTGCACGCATTGCAACGAGCTTCGGTGCGTATTTGCGTATCCGTCTGTTCGACCGCGTGCAGGCCTTCTCCATGCAGGAGATCGGCGGCTTTTCCACCGCCTCGCTGATCACCCGCTCGACCAACGACATCATGCAGGTGCAGATGGCGCTGGTCATGGGCCTGCAGCTGATGGTCAAGGCGCCCATCATGGCCTCGTGGGCCATTGTAAAAATCGCGGATAAGAGCGTCCAATGGACCTTCTCCACAGGTGTGGCCATTGCGATCCTGTTGGTCATGGTGGTCATTGTTATGGTTGCAGTCCTGCCTCGGTTCCGAAAGCTGCAGAAGCTGACCGACGAGATGAACCGCGTGACGCGTGAGAATCTGACGGGAATCCGTGTAGTCCGTGCCTACAATGCTGAGGACTACCAGCAGGCCAAATTCGACGAGGCCAACGCCAATCTGACCGAGACGCATCTGTACACCCAAAGAATTCTGGCCACGATGATGCCGACCATCGGCTTGGTGATGAACGGCCTTTCCCTGGCGATCAACTGGATCGGCGCCTATCTCATTCAGGCGGCAGGCTTTGAGATGAAGATGGAGCTGTTTTCCAACATGGTGACCTTCTTGGCCTATGCCATGCAGGTTGTGATCTCGTTTATGCTTTTGGTGGTCGTGTTCATCATGCTGCCTCGTGCGAGCGTATCTGCCAAGCGTATCCGTGAGGTGCTGGACACTGAGCCTGTCATCACCGACGGCGATCAGACCGAGGCACTGCGTCCGGGCGAGGTCGAGTTCCGAAATGTGAGCTTTGCCTACCCCGATAGCAAAGAGCCGGCCATCACCAATATTTCCTTCCGTGCCGAGCGTGGGCAGACGCTGGCCTTCATTGGCGCCACGGGCAGCGGCAAATCCACGGTGATCAACCTCATTCCGCGTTTTTATGATGCGACTGAGGGTGAGGTGCTTGTTGGCGGCCGTAATGTCCGCGAGTATACGCAGGAGGCACTGCGCAGCAGGCTCGGCTATGTTTCGCAGAAGGCCATTTTGTTCTCCGGCACGATAGAGAGCAATGTCGACTTCGGTGACAACGACTGCCAAGAGGTACTCCCTGCGCTGCAAACGGCGCAGGCTGCGGAATTTGTGGAAAAAATGCACGACGGCATAAACAGCCATGTCGCCCAGGGCGGCACGAACCTCTCAGGCGGCCAGAAGCAGCGTGTTTCTATTGCCCGTGCCATTGCCCGAGCGCCCGAAATTCTGATTTTTGACGATTCCTTCTCGGCGCTGGACTTCCGCACCGACCGACTTCTGCGTGATGCGCTCAAAAAGCTCGATTCGACCAAGCTCATCGTGGCCCAGCGCATCGGCACGATCCGCGATGCCGATTGCATCGTGGTTCTCGACGAGGGCGAGGCTGTCGGCATCGGCACGCACGAGGAGCTGATGCGCTCGTGCGAGACTTATCGACAGATCGCCTATTCCCAGCTTTCAAAGGAGGAATTGCAATGAGCCCCCCTCGTAAGATCGAACAGCCCAAAGACCTTGTCGGCTCGTGGAAGCGGCTTCTGCGCTACAGCATCCGCTACAAAAGTCATCTGATTTTTGCTATGTTGTGCGCCGTCGGCGGCACGGTTTTGACCCTTCTGGGGCCCGACCGCCTTTCGGAGATGACAAATCTCATTTCCGCGCCCATGATGGGCGTGAAGGCCGCGGTGGAAAACGGCATTGACCCGACTACGCTGGATCTGCGCATCGACATGGCTGCCGTGCGGGACATTGGCATCACGCTTGCGGTTTTTTATGTCACGAGCATGCTCCTGTCGATGATGCAGGGGCGCGTAATGGCAACGGTGACGCAGCGGGTCTCGCAGAGCCTGCGCTGCGATATTTCCAAAAAAATCAACCGTCTGCCGATGTCCTTTTACAACCGAACCTCCACAGGTGACATTCTTTCGCGCGTGACGAACGATGTCGACACCATCGGCCAGTCACTCAATCAGAGCATCTCTACCCTCGTCACTTCTGCAACACAGCTGCTCGGTGCGCTGATTTTGATGTTTGCGCATAATGTGCTTCTGACCCTGACGGCCATTTTGGCAAGCGTCTTGGGCTTCATCCTGATGTTTTTGATCATGGGGCGCAGCCAGAAATATTTCATGCGCCAGCAGGAAAACCTCGGCAAGGTCAACGGCCACATCGAGGAAATTTACGCAGGGCATAATGTCGTCAAAGCCTACAACGGAGAAAAAGCCGCACGAAAGACCTTCGTGCAGCTCAACGAGACGCTCCGCGGCAGCGGCTTCAAGGCGATGTGCCTTTCCAGCCTCATGCAGCCGTTGATGGGCTTCATCGGGAATTTAGGCTATGTTGCCGTGTGTGTCGTCGGTGGGCTTCTGGTGCTCGACGGTGCCGTCGGCATCGGCACGATCGTCGCCTTTATCATGTACAACCGTCTGTTCACCCAGCCGCTTTCGCAGGTGGCGCAGACCATGCAGTCGTTGCAGTCAGCCGCAGCCGCCGGGGAACGAGTCTTTGGCTTTTTGGATGCTGAAGAGATGTCCGACGAGAGTGAAAAGACTCCGAAGCTCGGTGCGGTCAAGGGTCTGGTCGAGTTTGAACATGTCCGCTTCGGCTACGAGGATTCCGAGAGAATTGTCATCCACGACTTCTCCGCTGTGGCAAAGCCGGGGCAGAAGATCGCCATTGTCGGCCCCACGGGCGCAGGTAAGACCACACTGGTGAATCTGCTCATGCGCTTCCACGAGCTCAAGGGCGGTCAGATCCGCATCGACGGTGTGCCCATCGAGGAGATGAGCCGTGAGGAGGTGCACGCACAGTTTTGCATGGTGCTGCAGGATACGTGGCTGTTCGAGGGCACATTGCGCGAAAATCTGATCTATTGCTCTGAGAATGTTTCTGAGGAGAAGATGAAGGCCGCCTGTAAGGCCGTGGGTCTGGATCATTTTGTCAAGACGCTGCCCAACGGCTATGACACGGTGCTCAACGAGAATGTCAGCCTCTCGCAGGGAGAAAAGCAGCAGCTTACCATCGCCCGTGCAATGATCGCCGACAAACCCATGTTGATCCTCGACGAGGCGACCAGCTCCGTCGATACGAGAACCGAGCTGAAAATTCAAAAAGCCATGGATCAGCTCATGCGTGAGCGCACGAGCTTCGTCATTGCGCACAGACTGTCCACCATCAAGGATGCAGACCTCATTCTGGTGCTGCGAGACGGCGACGTGGTCGAGAGCGGCACGCACGAGGCATTGCTCGAACAAAACGGCTTTTACGCTGAGCTGTATAATAGCCAATTTGATAAAAGTGCTTGAAAGAAAGAGAGAAAGCTATGAAATTCGAGGGTTTTTCCCCTGAAACGATGGATTTTTTGTGGGGAATTCGTTTCAACAATAACCGAGAATGGTTCATGGAGCACAAGCAGGATTACCAGACTTACCTCTATGAGCCGATGAAGGCGCTGGCAAACGAGGTTGCCTCGGCCTTTGAGCAGACGGACGGTCTGCGACTGCACATCTCACGCATCTATAAGGATATGCGGATGCACCCGACCAAGTTCTACAAGGAGAGTCTGTGGTTCTGCCTGCGCAGGGATGGCGGCCTGTGGCTGTCGCACCCGTGTCTGTGCTTTGAGGTGCGGCCCGAGGGTTACCGCTACGGCTTCATCTATCCCGTGCCGACCACAGCCGATCTGCAGGCGCTTCGCAGCAAAATCGCAGACCATGCAGACGAATTTGTCAAGATGGTCAGAAAGGCGGAGCAGGACAGCGGCATTCGGCTCGACGGCGACCGCTACAAGCGCCCCAAGCCTTGCGACAATGAGAAAATTGCCGAATTTTTCGGAATGAAAAATTTTCTGGCATTGCATGAGGGCGAACCGGACGAGCTCCTGTTCTCGCCGAAGCTGGCCGAGGAGGTCAAAAAGGTCCTGCTCGCCTGGCTCCCTGTGCACGAATTCTGCCGAAATATTTAGACCCGCTCCTGCCGACGGCATACAAAGGTGTCTGTGTAGGTGCGTCCGGGAAGCTGCGCGAGCACGATTTCGGATGCATGAACAAAAAAGCCTTCCCCGGTTCAGGGAAGGCTCGATACATAAAAATTGCGATGGAACGAATCGACATTTCTGTCGTCATATCACACAAGCGGTGCCTGCGATGAGTGCCTGCTTTTGCTCCCGTGTGAGGCGCTTGATGGCATACTCCCGCTTCAGCGCCGAGGACATATCCTCGCACGGCTCTAAATACACCGGCTCGAGCGGCGTACGGCCGCGGGTATACTTGGCACCCTTGCCGGCACGATGTGCGGCCAATCGTTTGTCAAAATCATCCGTTGCGCCCGTGTAGAGCGTGCCGTCCTTGCAGCGCAGGATGTAGACGCACCATTGCTTCATACTTCCACATCAATGGCGCAGCGTGACACGCAGATTTGCTTGCACAGCGCAGCAACCTCCATATGACGGGGATCGGTCTTGTAGCGCTCGACATCCTCGAGCGTGTCAAAATCGCTGGTCAGAACGGCATCAAACTCGGCATTTTCGACCGCCGAACGACGCACGGACAGTGCGCGGATGCACTCGATTGTTCCGTAAAGACCTTCCAAACGGGACAAAAACTCGCTCGGATCGGCTCCTTCTTTGAATTTCCACATGACAATATGACGGATCATGGCTTCCACCTCCCAATTTGATAGTCCTATTTTAATGTCTGCTGAATAAGTCGCCATAGCGACTTATTCGTGCGGCATCGCCGCAAATTGCATAAAAACGGCTCTTTTTAACCGTTTTTATGCAATTCAGACATGTAAACAATGTGTATTTTCGTTGGTGCATCGCAATGCACCAAGGAAAGGTGCAAGGTTTTTGCGGTAAAACCGCCAAAATCCTTGCACTTGAACAACGCATAATAGCCCTGAAAGCCTTGGCTTGCAAGGGCTTTCGCGTTGTTCAGTACACATTATTTTATAAAATTTCACCCGAAAAGTCAATCACCCTACAAAGGAGGAATTTCGATGAAAAAACTGATGTTTGTACTTGTGCTTGCGATGCTGCTGTGCGGCTGCCGTGAGGGCAAGCAGGAAACGAGCGAATCGACCGCCGCCACAACCTACGGCTTCGGCACCAAAACGCCTTTTGAGGCCTCCGAGCTGCGCCCGAGCCCCAACCGTTACGAGATCGACGAGCCCGAACCCGTCCGCCCACCGGTCGAGGCAGAGCAGTTCAGCGAGGCCGCTTCGGAATAATTTGAAAATTTGCATTGAAATTCAGAAAAACTATGATATAATAGAGAAACCAATCTTTATGCAGGAGAAATGAATATGGAAGAAAATCAGAAGAAAATCCCACTGTGGTTTATTATTCCGGTGATCGTGCTGGTGGCCGCGGTCGCAATTTTGATCGTTTTGCTGGTCAGTGGCGGCAAGGACGAGGACAAGAAGCCTACGGAGAGCGCAGCACTTGAGTCCCTGCCCGACGGTTCTGAAGAACCGGGCGAGAGTCCCGATGAGGAGACGGAGCCGACCGATCCGACCGATCCGGCCGATCCGACTGAGAGTCCCGCTCTGGCTCTGACGAGCTACACTGTTTTGGAGGCAATGCCCACCGACGAGAACATGAGCGCTGTGGTTGCCCTCAATGCCGACGGTGCGCAGATCCTCACCAACAGCCGCCTGCAGATCTACTACTGGATGCAGTTCTACAACTTCCTCAGCACTTACGGCGACTATGCCGCCATGCTGGGACTTGATACGAGCAAGCCGCTCGATCAGCAGCCTTCGATGGCCGAGGGCCTGACCTGGGAGCAGTACTTCCTCCAGCAGGCTGCCAACCATTTCCATGAGGACTACGCTTTGGCGCAGGCTGCGCTTGCAAACGGCTACACTCTGACGGCAGAGGATGAGGCCAACATTGCCGACCTCGAGGATCCCGAGGGTCAATTTGCCGCAGAGGCCAAGGGCTTTGGCTACGATTCCGTCGAGAAATACCTGCAGGCCAACTTCGGCGACGGCGTGGGCGTGAAGGATTATCAAGACTATCTGCGCACCTACTATGGCGCCTATGGCTACTACATGGACAAGCAGGATGCCGTCAAGGCAACCTTCTCCAAGGAAGATGTCGAGGCACATTTTGACAGCAATGCCGAGAACTTTGCCGGCATAACCAAGACCGACAAGCCGAATGTTTCCGTCCGCCACATCCTCATCAGCGTTGAGGGAGAGAAGGATGAGAACGATGAATTCACCGCAGAGGCCTGGGCCGCAGCGGAGAAGACAGCAAACGATATCTACAACACATGGCTGAGCAATCCGACCGAGGAGCATTTCATCGAGCTGGCCAAGGAGCACACGACCGATCCCGGCTCGAAGGAGAACGGCGGTCTGTATGAGGATGTCTATGTCGGCCAGATGGTGGCCGAGTTCAACGACTGGTGCTTTGCTGACGGCCGTAAGCCCGGTGACCATGGCATCGTCAAGACGAGTGACTATGGCTATCACATTATGTACTTTGTCAAGCAGGGTGATAAGCTGGCTTGGTACGAGACAGCGCTTCAGGATTTGATCAAGCTGGAAATGAATGCGCTCATCGACGAGGTCACGGCCAAGTATCCGATCGACTTCAAGTACGCCAATGTGCGTATTTTCGACATGATCACCAGCCGTATGGAAGGCATGACCACAGAAGAATAAAAACCATCGGCACATTTTCGCTTCTGCGAAAATGTGCCGATTTTTTATTTGTATTCTACGGGCAGACCGTTGCGGTGCAGGGGATTGAGGGAGATGATCACCTCGTCACCCGGCTTGATGGAAAGACCTGTGACATCAACTGCACAGTGCAGCATCCCGATCGCGCCGACCACGGTGCAGGTTCTGCCTCCGACTTTAACGGTCGGAAGGGTCGGTTTCAGAAATGTTTTCAGATTGGACAGGATCCCACGGATGCTGTCACGGCGGCGACTGCGATCCTCCTTGCAGCTGACCTGAAAGCCATGGAACCAGCCGACAGGGACGATGGCAAGCGTGGTATCTCGTTTGGCCTTGAAGATCGCACCGTAGCCGGTGGACTGTCCCTTTTTCAGGCAGTGCAGCTCGTCGATGTGTGTTTGCACATGGCCGACGGGTTGAAGCTTCGTGGGGAAGGAAAGTCTTCCCAAAATGGCCGAGCCGAGGCGAACGGCATCCAGATGCATTTGTGGAAACTTGAAAAAGGCTGAGGAATTGCAGCAATGCGCCATGCCGGGGTCGATACCGCGGCTGCGCAGGGCATCCAAAACACCGCAAAATGCGTCAAAGGAACGCTTTGTGGCCCCGTCGTCGCAGAAAGCGCAGGGGAAATGTGTGTAGATGCCGCACACCTTACAGGTTTCATAGACCGATGCGATTTCCTCGAGTTGCGAGGGCGCAAAGCCGAAGCGACCCATGCCGGTGTCGATTTTCAGATGTACCTCGGCATTTGCCTCGGCAGCAGCCTCGGCGCTTTCCATGGAGCCGACGGTCACAATGACCCGCAGAGCGGCAAGCTCAGCCAGCACGTCCCGATCCGTGATGCTGCGCAGCATCAGGATCTGCACATTGTCCAGGCCGTTTTCACGCAGAAGCCGTGCTTCGCGCAATTCCGTGACGCAGAAACGGTCAATTCCCTGCGCATACAGCAGCTGCGCCAGCGGCAAGGCACCCAGACCGTAGCCGTCGCCCTTGATGACCGCCCAGATGGGAACCCCGTTTGCCAGACGCTTGAGCTGCCCGATGTTGTGGGAAAGATCGCTGCGATTTACGACATAAGCACTCATGCCTGATCCTTCTTTCGATGCTTGAGCATATAGACCTTGGCGGCCAGCGACTTGTACGCAAGGCTGCCCTTTTCTGCGATGAAATAGGCCAATTTGTTCTGCACAAAGTCATATTCTCCGACAAATTCGGTGAAATCGCCGCCGAAGCCCTGCTTGAAGCGGAACAGACCATAGTGCGGATTGTCCTCGGACACATCGCCCGAAACACCGCGGAAATCATACACGCGGCAGTTGTTTTCAATCGCCCATTGGATCATGCTCCACTGCAGCAGATAATTGGGCATCAGGTTGCGGTGCACGTTGGAGCTTGCACCGTAGAGATACCACACCTTGTCGCCGTACAAGATGGCGAGCGTGCCTGCGATTGGCTGACCCTCAAAGAATGCCATGTACAATCGACATTTGTCGCCCAGATTGTCCAGCATATTGGCAAAATACTCGGGCGGACGGGTGGCAAAGTTGTCGCGGACACCCGTTTCGACCATGATTCGTGCGAATTCGGGCACCATTTCCTTGCCGCAGAGGCGAATTTCGACACCCTTCTTGCCTGCCAGGCGGATGTTGTAGCGCCATTTCTGATGGAAGCTGGCCATGACCTCCTCCTCGCTGCGGCCGTTGAGATACAGACGGAAGACATATTTCGGCTGGATGGCCTCGAAATTCTTGCCCGTGTCACGGGTCTTGAAGCCGAAGTCCTCCAGCATTTTGGCAAATTCGGTGTTGCTCGAGGGGACATCGGGGTCCATCTTGATGACATAGGCCTTTTCCTGCTTGGCAAGCTTCTTGGCTGCCTCAACCAGCTCGCCGAAGGTCTCGCGGTCGTCTAAGTCGCACACGGGGCCACGGCAGGCATACATCATATTCTTGCGGACAACGGGCATCTTGCGGATCAGGAAGGACAGCGCGCCCTTGATCCGGCCGTCCTGGCCGCGGCAGAGGATCGCACGCCACTTCCACGCAGGCTTCTGCTTGGCCCAAAGGGAGGACTGGGCAAAATGGCCCTCGGGGTGGCTCTGTAAAAATGCCTCAAACTCCGCTAAATTTTTTTCATTTACAAACTCGGTCATAATATTTCTCCAAACATTCGATTTTCCTCAGTTTAGCACAAATGCTGCCATTTTGCAAGTCATTTGACCTGCCAGTCGATGGGGATTTGTCCGTGAAGGGTCAAAAATGCGTTTGTTTTTGAAAACGGCCGGCTGCCGAAAAATCCGCGGTAGCTCGAAAGCGGACTCGGGTGTGGTGCCTTCAGGATCAATCGGGGAGCTTCGGTGCGGATCATATGCTCCTTCTTCTGCGCCTGCGCACCCCAGAGGATAAACACGATCGGTTGCTCCAGGGCGTTGGTTGCACGGATTACCGCATCGGTGAAGCGCTGCCAGCCCCAATCGGCATGGCTGTTGGCCTTGCCCCTTTCTACGGTCAGAACCGTGTTCAGAAGCAGAACTCCCTGCTCCGCCCAGGCTGTCAGATCGCCATGAGCGCAGCAGATGCCCAGATCGTCCTGCAGCTCCTTGAAAATGTTGCGCAGCGACGGCGGATAGGTTGTGCCGTCGGCAACGGAGAAGGACAGGCCCATGGCCTGCCGCGGCTCATGATAGGGATCCTGCCCCAGAATGACAGCCCGAACCGCCTCACACGGCGTCTTTTCCAGGGCATAGAGCACCCGATCCGCCTCGGGATAAACGGTTGTTTTTTGTCGCTCGATGAGCAATTTTTCCTGCAAAGCTGCATAATACGGGGCTGAAAATTCCTCTTTCAGCAGCGTTTTCCAATCCATGTGCAACACCTCAGACACATTATACCAAAGACAGTAAAAAAACACAATTCCCAATCCGACGAATCTGTGGTATAATGAAAAAAAGGCGGTGATTTTATGGTGCAGAGCATCATTGACATTTTGAAGGAACGCTATCCCGAGGCGCTGTGCGCTTTGCACTACGGGAAGGACTACGAGCTGATGATTGCCGTGCGCCTCTCGGCGCAGTGCACCGATGCGCGTGTCAACCTCATCACACCTGCGCTCTTTGAGCGCTTCGACAGCCTCGATGCATTTGCCGATGCGGACGTCCTCGAGGTGGAAACCTATGTACATTCGTGCGGCTTCTATCGCCAGAAGGCCAAGGACATCGTGCTGGCCTGCCGGATGCTGCGTGAGCAATTCGGCCGAAAAATTCCCCGGACGATGGACGAGCTGCTGACGCTTCCCGGGGTAGGCAGAAAGACGGCAAATCTGCTTTTGGGCGATTTGTACGGCCAGCCGGCCGTGGTGTGCGACACGCATTGCATCCGCATCGCCAATCGTTTGGGATTGGCGAAGGGAAAGGAGCCGGAGAAGGTCGAAATGCAGCTCAGGGCGATCCTGCCACCAGAGGAGAGCTCGGATTTTTGCCATCGTATCGTGCTGTTTGGCCGTGAGATCTGTACGGCGCGGGCGCCCAAATGCGACCAATGTCCCCTGCGCCCGTTCTGCAAGGAGTTTACAAGGGTGGATTGACGAATTCCTCACTACCATGTCGTTGCCGGATTACGAAAATCCGGCAACGACATCCGAAGAAGTCTGTAGCGTGTGCCTGACAATGCCGTGCTATTGCAGGCAGATGCGGTCACGCTCTGCGGTGGCGGTGACGGTTTGCGGCAGCGGCCGACTCAAAAGACGCTTGGACAGAGGGGACTCCAATTCGTTCTGAATCAGCGTACGGATCGCTCGTGCGCCGCTTTTTTCATTCCGGCTGCGCTGCGCAAGCGCCTTGGCCAGCTCCGGGGCAAAGTGCAGGTGCAGGTTTTGATGCTCGGCTCTCAGGCGCAGCCGCTCGAGCTGGATCGAGGCGATCTCCTCGAGGGCTTCCTCACTGAGCGATTCAAAACAGCTGATGCAATCCACGCGCCCCAAAAATTCGGGCGAAAAATGCTCTCGCAGTGCCCTTTGCGCTGCGTTTTTTTCTGTCTGCTCAAAGCCGATTCCGCCCTGCGTCGAGCCTAAATTGGAGGTCATGACAAGCATCGTGTTGCGAAAATCGACCCGGCGGCCGAGGCTGTCAGTCAGGATGCCGTCATCCATGATCTGCAGCAGCAGGCCGCACACATCCCGATGCGCCTTTTCGATCTCGTCGAGCAGGATAAGACTGTAGGGCCTTCGCCTGACCTTTTCGGTCAGCTCGCCGCCTTCGTCATGGCCGACATAGCCCGGGGGTGCGCCGATGAGTCGGGAGGAGGAAAATTTTTCCATATATTCCGACATGTCGATACGGATCATGGCCTCACGACTACCATAGACGGTTTCGGCCAAGGCCTTGCACAGCTCGGTCTTTCCGACCCCGGTGGGGCCGAGGAAGATCATGGACGCAATCGGCCTTTTTTGCTCGCTCAGGCCGCTTCGGCCTCTGCGGACGGCCTGACAGACCGACGAAATGGCGGCCTCCTGCCCGATGACACGGCTACACAGCAGCGTTTCCAGCTCGCAAAGGCGCTGCTTTTCGGGTGCGGAGATCGAGCCGATGGGGATGCCCGTCCGATTTGACACGGCAAGCGCTACATCCTGCCGTTGTACGCACCGGACACTTGCAGGCGACTTTTTCAGGCGGTGCAGGCGGTCACGCAGACAGGCTGCGCGTTCATATTCGCCCTCGCGTACGGCCTCGTGCAAGGAGGCCTCCAGCCTGCCGCAATCTCCGCCCAGTGGGCTCAGACGCGCTGCTGCTGCGCCCTCGTCGAGTAGATCGAGGGCCTTGTCGGGCAAAAACTGCTCGGTCATGTACCTACACGAGAGCTCCACGGCCGCCTCAATGGCCTCGTCGCTGATGGGGATGCGGTGGTGCGCCTCCAGGCTTTCACGGAGGCCGCGCAAAATGGCTGTTGTTTCGACTTTGCTTGCCTCTGGTATCAGAACCGTGCGGAAGCGCCTTGCCAGCGCGCTGTCCTTCTCGATGAACTTGCGGTATTCGTTCAGAGTTGTTGCGCCGATGATCTGCACCTCGCCGCGTCCGAGGGCGGGCTTGAGCAGGTTGGCCGCATCGATGGCGCCTTCGGCGGCTCCGGCACCGACGATGGTATGAACTTCGTCGATGAACAAAATGATGTTGTCGACTCTGCGGATCTCCCCCAGAAGATCGCGGATACGCTCTTCAAATTCGCCGCGGTACTTCGTTCCGGCCAAAACGCTGGCCATATCCAGCGAGAACAGTCGCTTGCTGCGCAGGCATTCGGGTACCTGCCCCGAGGCGATGCGCTGTGCGACGGCCTCGACGATGGCAGTCTTGCCCACACCCGGCTCTCCGATCAGGGCGGGGTTGTTCTTGTGCTTCCGTGAGAGGATCTGCAAGACGGTTTCGATCTGTCGGTCGCGCCCGATGACGGGATCAACGGATTTTTCGATCAGATCTACACCGAATTGCTCCAAAAGTCGGGTGTTTTGCATAATTTTCTCCTTTCATTCATAGCAAAGCTATTCTTGACGAGGAAAAATTTTTCTATACCTGCAAAAAAAATACGATTTTCTGTCTTTTTCCGGTTGCATTTTTCAAAAGCTGTGATAGAATATGATCGTAATACTAAATAGGAGGCTGAAACAATGGCATATTACATCACCGATGCTTGCGCAAAGTGCGGTTCCTGCGCTGATACCTGCCCTCTGGGCATCATCACCGAGGGTGAGGAAAAGTACGTCATCGACGCTGACCAGTGCGTTGAGTGCGGCGCTTGTGCTAGCGCTTGCCCGCTGGAAGCCATCGAGCAAGAGTAAAAAGTTAGCCCCCCTGAGTTCAGGGGGGCTTTCTGTCATGTCTTTTATGGAAGAATTGTGGAATGATATTTTTCTGCGGCAGGGGAAGTTTCGCCTGGGGACGGACTCCGTCTTGCTGGCAGATTTTATTTCTCTGCCAAAACACGCCGTCGTGGCGGACTTAGGCTCGGGCAGTGGTGCTCTGGGCTTGCTTTTGTGTGCACGGGAGCCGACCTGCAGGGTGTTCGGTATCGAGATCGACGAGGAATCGCACCGCATTGCCGAGCAAAATGTCGAAGAAAATGCCCTTCGGGAGCGTCTGACTCCTATTTGGGGAGATGTGCGCCAGATCCGCGCGCTTTTGCCTGCCGGCAGTGTGGATTGTGTGATCTCCAATCCGCCTTATTTCCCGCCCGGCAGCGGCAAGGTTGCCAATGCCCGACGCAGCGAGCTCACCTTGAATTTGTCGCAGCTTTGCGCAGCAGCGGCGTGGCTTCTGCCCAGCGGAGGCCGCTTTGCCCTCGTGCACCGACCCGAGCGGCTGTGCGACATTTTCTGCACCCTGCGCGAAAACGGCCTCGAGCCGAAGCGTATCCGCTTCGTGCGGCATAAGCAGACCTCGCCCATATGTCTTGTCCTCATCGAGGCCAGACGCGGCGGTAAGGCAGGTCTGAGCTTTGAGCCCGACCTGATCGAATTTCACGGCGACGGCACACAGACCGAGGACTACCGTGTCGCCTACCACAGAGGAGAACACCTATGATGCTCTATCTTGTACCTACTCCCATCGGAAACCTCTCGGACATCTCCGAGCGCTGCCGCAGGACTTTGGCCGAGGCGGATTTCATCGCTGCCGAGGACACGCGCGTGACGCTGCGGCTGCTGAACCATCTGGACATCAAAAAGCCGCTCGTGAGCTACTATGAACACAACAAGACGCAAAGCGGCAAAAAGATCGTTGAACGCATTCTGGCAGGCGAGACCTGCGCCCTGGTCAGCGATGCCGGATCGCCCGCAATCTCCGACCCGGGGGAGGATCTGGTGCGTCTGTGCGCCGAAAGCGGCATCACCGTCACGGCCATTCCCGGGCCGTGTGCAGCCATTACCGCCCTGAGCATTTCTGCTTTGCCGACGGGCCGATTCACCTTTGAAGGATTCTTGTCGATCAATAAGAAGGCGCGCCGTGCCCATCTGGAGAGCTTAAAAAACGAGGTGCGTACGATGATCTTCTACGAGGCTCCGCACAAGCTGACCGACACGCTGAAAAACCTGTCGGAGACCTTTGGCCCCGAACGGCGCATCTCTTTGTGCCGTGAGCTCACAAAGCTGCACGAGGAAGTGCTTCGCATGAGCCTCGGTGAGGCGATGGCCTACTACGGGGAAAATGCGCCTCGTGGAGAGTATGTTCTGATCATCGAGGGCGCAAGCGTTGCCGAAGAGGAGCCTGCATCCGTGGACGATGCTCTTTCTGCGGTACAGGAGCTGATGGATACGGGTCTTTCCAAAAAAGATGCCGTCAAGCAGGTGGCATTGCAGCTTGGCCTGCCGAAAAATGAGCTGTACCAGGCGGCTTTGCAAATATAATCTTGCATTTTTATGCCTTGCTGCGTATAATGATAGTATCTTTATGATTGGAGAGATTTCATGAAAAAGTTTTTAAGCATGGCTCTGGCACTTGTGCTGCTTCTGAGCCTCCTGCCGACGACCGTTTTTGCAGGCGGCGATGCTCTGAAGACCGAGGACATCAAAACGGTACTCAATGCCGTTACGCTGTATCCGCAGAAGACCGGCTATGAAGAGCTGGATGCGGCTTTGGAGCGCGTTCTGGGGCCTGTTCGCAAAGCGGATGTTTACACGCAGCTTAAGACAGCCTATGACTGGACGATCTACAACATCGATTTCAGTTGGGCACCATATTCGCAGAACTGGGCACCTGCCTACGACTGCTTCAATGTCACGCACGAGCTGACCTATGACGAGGGCCTGCAGGAGGTTATCCCGTTTGAGGTCGCCAATCGTGCCTACCATGCTTTGACCGAGCACGAGGGTGTTTGCTACGACTATGCATCCCTGCTTGCTGTCATGGCCCGTTACATTGGCATTGATTCGTATGTACATACGGGCATGTTCACCTTTGAGCCTGCCTACGGCAACATCCTCGGCCACCACGGCTGGGTCGAGCTGGATCTGAACGGCGCATTTTACATCTTTGACTCGCAGCGCGACTACCGCCTCAGCGGCAACGGCACGATGCCGATTCCGTATGACTATTTCGGCATCCCGATGGATCGCTCCTGGAGATACGACCAGGAGACGGAGCTCAATGCTGCCCGTGATGCGCAGTTCCTCTCGGTCACCGCAGAGCGCAAGCAGCTTGCCTCCGTGACGGCCGTGACGAGCGCATCTTGTCTCGTCAAGGGCACGGGTCTGTATCCGCTGGACAGCGAGGTTACGCTGGAGGCGGTCTATATCAAGCCGTTCCTCGGCTGGTTTGACAAGAACGGCAGTCTGCTTTGCAGCGACCCGATCTACACATTTACTGCACACGCATCCACGCGTGTCCATGCCATCTGCGAGGGCGAATATTTCACCGATATGACCCCGAAGGATTGGTATTTTGACCATGCCAATGCAGCCCTGGAGCGCAGCATCATCAGCGGTGTGGCACCGTTTGAATTTGCAGCCAATGACAAGCTCACACGCGCCATGGCGCTGACCATTCTGGCCCGCTACGCAGGCGATGACGGCACGAGCGCAAGCTCCGGCTTTGCCGATGTTGAGGAAGGCAGCTGGTATGAAAGTGCCGTCAACTGGGGCGTTGCCAACGGTGTGACCAACGGCTACGAGGACAACACCTTCCGTCCGTACGAGAGCATCACCCGTGAGCAGTTCATCACCATGCTCGTGCGCTATGCCAAGGTTGATGTCGAGGGCGTTGAGCTGACCTATGCGGATCTGGATGACATCAGCGGCTATGCCCTGGATGCCATGCGCGCTGCACAGGCCATCTGCCTGATCGAGGGTTACGAGGATAACACCGTCCGTCCGCAGAACCTTTTGACCCGTGCCGAGGGTGTGACTGTGCTGATGCGCCTTATCAATTGGCTGGAACGTTAAGAAAGGAGAAGCGATGGGTTTTTTACAATGGCTTAAAATCGTTGTCCTTGGCATTGTCGAGGGCATTACGGAGTGGCTTCCGATCAGCTCGACGGGGCATATGATCCTCGTTGACGAGTTCTGGAAGACCTCAAATTCAGTCCTGACGGAGGACTTCATGAAGATGTTCGAGGTCGTCATCCAGTTGGGTGCGATCTTGGCCGTCGTGGTGCTGTATTTCGAAAAAATCTGGCCTTTCCGCAACGACCGAAAGGCAAAAACGACCTTTGACCGCTTCTGCGACCGTGAGAAATTCATCCTCTGGCTGAAGATTGCACTGTCGTGCGTGCCGGCGATCCTCATTGGGCTGCCGTTCGAGGAGGAAATCGACAAATATCTGTTCAAGACCCCTGTCGTGGCGGCCATGCTGATCGTTTATGGCATCGGATTTTTGTTCATCGAGCGCTACAATAAGAGCCGCAAGCCGCGCATCAATGATCTGAGCGAGCTTCGCTGGTCGGATGCGGCGTTGATCGGCATCTTCCAGGTGCTGGCCATGGTGCCGGGCACCTCACGCTCGGGCGCAACGATTCTCGGTGGCATTTTGATCGGCGCAAGCCGCGGTATCGCTGCGGAGTACACCTTCTTCCTGGCCATCCCGACGATGCTCGGCGCATCAGCGCTGAAGTTGCTCAAGTACGGCGCAGCCTTCACAGGTGTGCAGATCGCTGCATTGCTTGTGGGTATGGTCATTGCCTTCGTTGTTTCGGTGATCGCCATCAAGTTCCTGATCGGCTACATCAAGAAGCACGACTTCTCAGCCTTTGGCTGGTATCGCATTGCATTGGGCTTGATCGTCCTGCTGTGCTTCTATGTGATTCTGTAATACCGAAAACGTCGCCAACCGTCAAAATAAATTTTGTCGGTTGGCGATTTCTACGCAAACAGCAATTTACCATAATAAAATTATGTAAACTGCAAGAAGGGGTAAATTCCGATTTATCGTCTTGATTATCGTATCTCGTTGTAGGGTAGGGGCATGCCCCTACCGGCAGAACCAGGCTCGTATTCGCAGTAGCTTCCGGCAAAATCGTAGCGATTGCCGCCGGGCGGGGCATGCCCCGCCCCTACAGCATAAAACGATAAGCTTACCGATAAATCGGAAGTTCCTGCCTACGGGTGGGATGCGATGATGCCTGCGAGGATGCGCCCGGGAAGCCGTGCACGACGGACGGCTAACGAGTTTTAGGATATGATTGACATATTTATGCAGCTTTGGTAAAATAAAAATATCATGATCGCTTCAGGGGGTCAGGACATGGTAAACAACCATTACAATGCATTCATTTCCTATCGGCACTGTGAGCCCGACGCGACCATCGCCGGACGCATTCAGAGGCAGCTGGAGCATTTTCGCGTGCCGTCAGCCATCGCCAAAAAGACCGGTATCAAGAAGATTGACCGCGTTTTTCGGGATAAGGAGGAGCTGCCACTTTGCAGCAATCTCGGCGACGATATTGCCGATGCGTTGGAAAATTCCGATTTTTTGATTCTGATTTGCTCTCCGAGGACGAAGGAATCGGCATGGGTTACCCGCGAGGTAGAGCTGTTCCTGCAGACCCACGGTGTGGAGAAGGTGTTGACCGTTCTGGTCGAGGGCGAACCGCAGGATGTGGTACCGCAGATCTTGATGACGGACAGAGAGCCGCTTTCGTGCGACTATCGCATCAACCCGAAAAAGGCCAAGCGTGACGAGCTGCCCCGCCTGGCCAGCGCGATTCTTGGGTGCCGTTATGACGACCTGCGCCAGCGGCAACGGCAGTACCAGGCGCGTCGGCGGCTGATCTTTCTGTCGATCCTGCTTGCCGTGGCGGTGGGACTTTCGGCCTATTTCTTCTACACGACCAAACGGGTCGAGCGGTATTACAACGACCAGCTTCGCAGCCAGTCGAAATATCTGGCAGCTGAATCGCTACAGGCCCTCGAGGGAGGTGACCGTCTGACGGCCATAGACCTTGCGCTCTATGCGCTCGATGGCGGACATTCGCAGCGGCCGTGGGTCGCTGAGGCAGAATATGCTCTCGGCTGTGCCGTCGGTGCTTATGCGAGCACCGAGAGTCTGCGTGCGGTCAACTGCCTTGAGCACGTTTCCACAGTCGAGGCGTTTTTCACGACGCAGGACGGTAGGTATCTTATCAGCTACGACCGCAGTCCTGCGGTCTATATCTGGGACACGCAGACCCACAAGCTCGTGCAGAGGATCACGGCAAAAGAGAGCATCCACTGCATCGCGGAGCTTCCCGATCACAGAGTGATCTTCACAACCAACGGAGAGCTTGGCTGCTATGACTATCTGACGGGGCAGCAGCTTTGGACCAATGCCGATGTGGGCATTTTCTTCGTCTATGAAAACGGAGTCCTGGCCTGCAGCGGCTCGGAGCGCGCCATGCTTTTGAGCGAGGACACCGGAAAGCCGATCGAATCTATCGACGGCATCAACCATGCCGATGCGCTGTGCGTCAGCGATGACGGCAGGAAGGTGGCCTACGAGATCAACCCTGACTTTGCAACCTACCAGGTCGCAATCTATGATCGGGACACAAAAGAGATCTCCGTCGCAGAGCCGACAATGGAGGTGTTCAACCAGGTTTCTTTCCATAACGACCAACTGTTCATCCTGGGTGCCAAGGATTACAGCGGTTCTGAGCAGTGGAACATCGGCAACGGCTTTGTCACCATCGAGGAGAGTCAAATGGAGCTGTACTGCATTGATGCGAATACGGCTGAGACTGTGTGGCACACGGAGCTTCCGTACCATCTGATCAATTACAGCGCGAACCTGACCTTCATGCGACACGGCCAGGGGAGTGTGCTTCTGGCCTCCTTGTCCAATTTGTGTTATACGGTCGATATGGAAAGTGGCCAGATCGTGCAGAAGGTGCAGCTTCCTGACAGTGCGGTTTCCATCGTGAAGAAGGGAAACACCGTGTCGTGGTTCCTGAAAAACGGCTATTTCTGCAACTACACCGTCGGCGACAGTGACACCGTTGGGATACGCTACTTCCCGGACAAGGTGGACAGCGGTACCACCAAGGGCGGCAACTTTGTGCTCAATGAGAACCAGACGCGGATCGTCGTCTACGATCGGGTGATGGACGAGAGCCTCCAAAGACTTGAAGAGACGGACAGATCCGTTATGTTCGGCGAGGGCAACGATGAGTACCTGCTTGTGTGCGACTATGATTATGTGGTGCACTGCTACCGCCTGAAGCCACAGTGGGAGCTTGTGTGGACGCAGCAGGTTCCGAAATACTGCCAATATGTCGGCATGACGGACTGTGAAGCCTTTTTCTTTGACAAGGATGAGCTGACGATCTGTACCCTTGCAGACGGAAGCGTGGAAACGCAGAGCATTGCTTCCGAATCGGAGCATGATTATACCAGCATCAGCGGCAAAGCGATTCTTTCAGGTGAGGAAATTGCCTTCCTGCTGAAAGAGCACGACTATGCCGACGGCTCTACGATCGAGCAGTATTCGATGCTGCTGCGCAAGGCAGATGGCTCGATACAAACGCATACGCTTATGGTACAGACGCGTGAGAGCACCTATTGGGGCGATGCGACCTTAGCCTTCGGCGGAGCGGAAAATGGTGTTGTTCTGAGCATTTACGAAAGGGACGCTGACTGGACTCGGTGTGACTATGAGATTTACCACTATGAGGTGAAAACGCAGAAGCTCACACTTGTGAAGGAATTTTCCGTGGGTACGAATTTTACCTCACAAACCTTCTGCGCAGACGACGGCAGATTCCTCGTCTCCCATGGCGAGGGGGCGACGCTGTTCGACAAGGATCTGAAGCAGATCGCAGAGATCTCTCTGCCGATGCCGTTGGCAGCGGCCTGCTTCGACGATGAAAGAGAGCAAATCCTGCTGATCGACACACAGGGCACCATGTATTTTTGCAGCCAAACGGGAAAGATATTGCACAAGCAGGTGCTTTACAGCTACGGCAATGTCAAGGATGTGCGTTGGTACCTCGGTGAGGAACGCATTGCGGTATTGGCCGAGGATATCTGCAACATCATCGACACGGACAGCAGAGCGGTCTATGCCTATGTGCCGCACTGCCTGCACTACAGCGCAGGGAAGGATGGCTTCTATATCCGACTGTCAACCTCTGAGGGAAACAGCATCAACTTCTACCGCCGATACAGCACGAAGGCCTTGGTCGAGCGTGCCCGAGAGATTTTGGGCGATAACGGCCTGAGTGAGGAGCAGAAGGCGCAGTATGGTTTGGGTGAGTGAAAATATGAGTTTTATTCGTTTTGAACAGGTGGAAAAACGCTACGGCCAGGGCTCAAGTGAGGTCATCGCTCTGAAGGATGCCACCTTTGACATCGACAAGGGTGAGATCTGCGTGATCGTCGGCCCTTCCGGTGCGGGAAAAACCACGCTTTTGAATATTCTGGGCGGCATGGACACGCTGACGAGCGGCAAGGTCTTTCTGAACGGCAAGGAAATCTCTGCCTTCAACAAGCGGCAGCTTGCGGATTACCGCCGCCATGAGGTCGGCTTTGTGTTCCAGTTTTACAATCTGATCCCGAATCTGACGGCGCTGGAGAATGTGGAGCTTGCCTCCCAGATCGTCAAGGATCCGCTCGATGCCGCCGAGGTTTTAAAGCAGGTCGGCCTGCAGGATCGCATGACGAATTTTCCTGCTCAGCTCTCGGGTGGAGAGCAGCAGCGTGTGGCCATTGCACGAGCCTTGGCCAAGCGGCCGCAGCTTCTGCTGTGCGACGAGCCGACGGGGGCGCTGGACTATGCCACGGGCAAACAGATCCTTGCACTGCTGCAGGATCGGTGCCGCAAGGACGGCATGAGCGTGGTGATCATCACGCACAATTCTGCCCTGACATACATGGCAGACCGCGTCATTGAGATTCGCAACGGCTCGGTCAAGCAGGTGCGTCGCAATCATACCGTCGTTCCCGTGGAGGAGCTGGAATGGTAGGATGCAGTGCTTGGCGCAAAAACAACTTGCGCGAGATCCGTCACACGCTCGGGCGATTCTTTGCCATTGCGGCGATCATTGCGCTGGGGGTTGGCTTCTTTGCCGGCCTGAAGGCCACACCGCCGGCGATGATCAAAACGGGAGAAAAATATGTCGAAGATACCAAAATGTTCGATCTGCGCTGCCCCGGAAGCTATGTGCAGGCGCAGGTCGATGCGCTGGCTGCCGAGGACGGTGTCAGCGATGCGCAGGGACAGTGTACGGCCGATCTGACGGCCGAGCTTGGAACGAAGAAGCCGACTGTGCGCTCGCACAGCCTCTCTGAGAGGATCAACCTGCCCATGCTGACGGGCGGCAGAATGCCCGTACGGGAGGGTGAGTGCCTCGGAGATGACCGCTATTTTACAAAAGAGGACATCGGTCAGACCATGCACGTCACGCACGGCCAGATGCCGCTTTTGAGTACGGAGCTGAAGATCGTCGGCTTGTGCTCGAGTCCTCTGTATCTGGGTATGGCACGTGGGACTACCACTCTGGCCGATGGTAGCCTGGATGCCTTCGTAATCGTTCACCCAGACAGCTATGCCGAGGGTGTGTTTACGGATATTTATCTGCGACTGGACAAGGTCGACCGCACGATGTATTCCGAGCGCTATGACAAGCAGGTTGCACAGGCTCAGAAGCGGCTGTCTTTCCCCTACGTGCTCTCGCGCCAGTCCAACAGCGGCTATGTTTCGCTGGAGAACGATTCGCAGATCATCGAGCGTATTGGCAGAGTGTTTCCGGTGTTCTTCTTTGCCGTGGCGGCATTGGTGTGCATGACAACTATGAGCCGCATGGTCACTGAGCAGCGTACCCTGATCGGCACGCTCAAGGCCTTGGGCTATTCCGACAGTCGCATCTGCATGAAATATATGTCCTATGCGGCGATGGCCGCTCTGGGCGGCTGCCTGATTGGCTTTTGGGGCGGCACATGGCTGTTCCCCTATGCAATCTGGACGGGGTACTATATTCTCTACCGATTTGCACCGATTGAATTCTATTTCAGTGCGTCCATCGGCCTGATCTGCCTTTTGGCATCGTTGCTGTGCTCGGTCGGAACGACTTGGTTTTCTTGCCGGACGGAGCTGCGCACCATGCCCTCGGAGCTGATGCGCCCTCGTGCGCCCAAGCCCGGCAAACGCATTTTTTTAGAGCGCATCCCCTTTGTGTGGAACCGATTTTCGTTCCTGTGGAAGGTGTCGGTGCGTAACATCATCCGCTACAAAAAGCGTCTGGTGATGATGCTTCTGGGCATCAGCGGCTGCACCGCCCTGATCGTCACGGGTCTGGGTCTGCACGACTCGATCTCGACCATCGTCGATGACCAGTTCAGCGGCATCACCCACTATCAGCTCGTGGTGAGCTTCGGCGGCGCGGTGGATGAGGAGGCCTTCCGCGAGCGCTATGCGCAATCGCAGATCGTTTTTACGCAGACCACTGCACACGAGATCCACGGCGCACACGGCATCACCACGGTGCAGCTGATCGCCACACAGGATGCGTCCTTCTTTGAGCTGTTTGAAACACGACTCGATGGCAAGAAGATGTCTGTGCCCCAAAAGGGCGTGCTGATTGACAAAGGCCTTGCCGACGCACTGTCGATTACGGATGGGGATGAGCTTGTCGTGCAGGCACAGGCCCCAATTGCCTTAAAGGTCGCAGGTCGATTCAACAATCACATCTATCACTACGGCATCCTGACTCCGGGCAGCTTTGAGGCTGCCTTCGGCGTGCCGTGTGTGAACAACACGGCCTACCTGATGACCACGGAGGATCCCTATCTCCTGGCGGCAGAGCTCTCGCAGGAACCGGGGGTCTTGGGTGTTACGGTCATGGACGAAATGCGCCAGATCGTTTCGACGACGCTCGACGGTCTGAGCTTCATCATCGCCGTCGTGATCGGCTGCGCCTGCGCGCTGGCTGTGGTCGTGCTGTTCAATCTTTGCAACATCTCCATTACTGAGCGCATCCGTGAGATCGCAACGGTCAAGGTGCTCGGCTTTCACAGTATGGAAACGCAGAGCTATGTGTTCCGTGAGGTGTTGCTTTTGACGGTGCTCGGTGCGATTCTGGGGTTGCCTCTGGGTTTTGTCCTGCACCGCTTTGTGATGAAGAGCATTGTCATTGACATTGTGTCCTTCCATGTCCATGTTTCAACGCTGAGCTATGTGCTCGCCCTTGGAATTACGCTGCTTGTGGGAGTTTTGGTGTGCGTTTTGCTGTCGAAAAAGCTCGAGCGCATCGACATGGCGGAATCTTTGAAAAGTGTAGAATAATATCATTACAAATTATAACATTATAAAGGAGAGATTCATATGTTCTGTTGTAAATGTGGAAACCCTGTGGATGCAGATGCTCGCTTCTGCTGCGTCTGCGGAACCCCCGTCGAGCGGGAACAGACCCAACCGGTCTATCGCGTCTATATGAGCACCGAGGGGGCAAGCTTGGTCAACTACAAATTCGTCGTCCGTGATGCGCAGGGGAATGTCCGCTACACCGCTGCAACGGTCAGCGAGGCGATGTTCACCCACCATGCCCGTCTGTATTACACCAACGGCGCAGAGGCGCTGCAGGTGCATCAGCAGAAGAAAATGACCTTGGCCGCCATGAACTTCGACCTTGTCACGCCCGACGGCCGTCACATCACCGAGGTTCTGCAGAAGAACAAGCTGACCAAGTATGTCTATGAGATGCCTCAGATCGGCCTCGTTGCTGACGGTGACTTTGTCTCGCACAATTTCACATACACGCGCAACGGGCAGACTGTGGCGAAGGTCTCGATGAAGTGGCTCACTTGGGGCGATAGCTATGAGATTGAATTTTCGGACCCCTCGCTCGAGCAGATTCTGCTCGGCACGATTTTGGTATTTGAGATGGTTCTCGGTGCAAGCCGTCGCCGTCGTTGAGGTAAAAATATGTTATTTTTTGAAAACGATTATTCCGAAGGCGCACATGAACAGGTGCTGCAGCATCTTGTGAACACCACCCGTGAGAAACTGCTGGCTTACGGCGCAGACCGTTACAGTGAGGCGGCAAGAGAGAAGATCCGTCTGGCTTGTCAGGCTCCGAATGCTGAGATCTTTTTCCTGGCAGGCGGCACGCAGAGCAATCAGGTCGTCATTGATGCACTGCTTGCGCCGCAGGATGGTGCCATTGCCGCCAAAACCGGCCATATCGCCCTGCACGAGGCAGGAGCTATCGAGGCCACCGGCCATAAGGTTCTGGAGCTGCCGCAGGAGAACGGCAAGCTGCAGGCTGAGGTCGTGCGTACATATCTGCAGGACTTCTACAACGATACCAGCCATGAACACATGGTCGCTCCCGGCCTGGTTTACATCTCCCACCCAACGGAGTACGGCACGCTCTACACCGAGAGCGAGCTGGCAGCACTGCGTAAGGTCTGTGACGACTACGAGCTGAAGCTGTACCTTGACGGTGCACGACTGGGCTACGCGCTGGCCTGCCCCGAGAGCGATATCACACTGCCGATTCTGGCGAAGTATTGCGATGCCTTCTATATCGGCGGCACCAAGGTCGGTGCGCTGTGCGGTGAGGCCGTAGTCTTCCCGCAAAACGCGCCGAAGCACTTCAATACGCAGGTCAAGCGCCACGGCGCGATGTTAGCAAAGAGCAGAGTGGTCGGTGTGCAGTTTGACGCGCTGTTTACCGATGATCTGTACTACAAGCTCGGTCGCTACGCCATACAGAAGGCAAGACAGCTCAGAGCAGCCTTGCAGGAGCGCAATTATCGCTTCTTCATCGACTCGCCGTCGAATCAGATCTTCGTGATCATGGACAATGAGCGTCTGAAGGAATTGAGCAAGCACGTTCAATATAGCTTCTGGGAAAAGTACGATGAGAAGCACACCGTCATCCGCTTTGCCACGAGCTGGGCCACCGAGCAGGAGGACCTCGACAGCCTCATCGCCCTGCTGTAAAGCTGTTCAAGCGCAAGCCCGCCAACCATCAAAATTTTGATGGTTGGCGGATTTTTGTCACTGCATCATCTTTCCCACGGAGCGCTCCATGGTATCGACCGCCTTCTGTGCGGCCTTCTTCGCTGCGCTGTTCTGCGGCAGCATCAGAACTGCTGCACCGCCTGCCGCCATGCCCAGACCGAGCGTGAGCAAAAATGTCTTAGTTTGCATTTTAAAATCCCTCCCTTCGACATTAGCTTGCCCAAAAAAAGTCGAAAACTGTCTTTTCAATTTGCTCAAAATATGGTATACTCGATGTATCATTTCTTGGAGGCGATCATAATGGCAATCGATGTTTTGCAGGAAAAAATCAGAAAATGTAAAAATCCCGTGATGGTCGGTCTGGATCCCTATTTGCCGATTCTGCCGCAGCACATTGTAAACGACGCATTTGCCGCGAACGGGCAGACGATTGAGGGTGCCACCGCTGCTTATGAGCGATTTTGCACGGAATTGATCGACGCGCTCAAAAATGTTGTTCCGGCGGTTAAGCTGCAAAGCGCCTGCTTCGAGGCGCTCGGTGCGCAGGGCATTGCGCTGATGCAAAAACTGAGCAAATACGCAACGGAACTGGGGTATTATGTGTTGATCGACTCCATGCGTAGCGACATTGGCCCTGTGGCGGAGATCCATGCGCAGGCGATGTTTGATTCCGTGCCGATCGGGCAGGAGCGCTATCCCTTGTACCAATGCGATGCACTGACGGTCAACGGATACCTTGGAACTGATGGCATTCAGCCCTTCCTGCCGTACTGCAAGAATGCGGGCAAGAACATTTTTGTTGTCCTGAAGACCTCGAACAAGTCCTCCCGTGAGGTGCAGGATCTGCTTTCAGGTGACCGTGTGGTCTATACGGCGATGGCTGACTTGCTGATGCGCTGGAGCAACGGCCTTTATGGTAAGAACGGCTACAGCGAGATCGGTGCGGTGGTCGGCGCAACCTATCCACAGACGCTCAAAATGCTCCGCGAAAAATATGACCGTATGTTCTTCCTTGTGCCCGGCTACGGAACGCAGGGCGGAACAGCCAAAAAAGTCCAGTTTGCCTTTGACCGCTTCGGCCACGGCGCCATCATTGCTGCCTCGAGAAGCATCATCTGTGCCTGGCAGAAGGCAGGCTCCGATGGTACGGACTATCTGACCCATGCCGTGGCAGCTGCCGAGCAGATGAAGAAGGATATTTCGAAATATGTGGTGATCCTATGACAAAAATTTTTCTCATCCGCCACGCTGAGGCGGAGGGTAATGTGTTCCGCCGCCTGCAGGGGCAGTATGACTCGTTCATCACACCCAACGGCCGAAAGCAGATCGAAGCGCTCAAAAAGCGCTTTGAGGGCATTCATGTCGATGCAGTGTATGCCAGCGACCTGACCCGCACCCAATGTACCGCTGGTGCGATCTACCTGCCCAAGGGGCTGAGGCTGCGGACGGACCCGAGATTCCGCGAATTGAATGTCGGTATTTGGGAAAATCAGCCGTTCGGCTGGCTGGATCATTGCGATCCTGAACGGAACCGAGCCTTTTCACACTCACCTGAGACTTGGTTTGTCGAAGGTAGTGAGCGATTTTTGGAATATACTGAGCGATTTCTGATTGCTTTAGAGGAGATTGCTCAGGCGCACGACGGACAGACTGTTGCAGTGGTTGCGCATGGCATGGTGCTCAGAGGCATTTTGCAGCGATTGTTCTATCCGAACGATCGCAATGCTGTCGCACACTGCGAAAACACAGCTGTGACACAAATTTTCTATGAAAACGGAAGCTATCGCCTGGAATTCCTGAATGATGCTTCGCACATCCCTCCTGAGATTTCCACGCTCGGACGACAGATGTGGTGGAGAGGCGACGGCAAAAAGGACTTCAATATGTGGTATCGTGAACCGACGGAGGCTGACGCGTCGCTTTTTGCCGCGTTGGAGTTTGTGCCGACCGAGGATCAAGTGGTGCGTGTTTCGATGCTCACAGACACAGTGACGGGCTTTGTCTGCCTGCAGGGTGACGAGTTGATTCATCTTGCCCTCCTGCCCGAACACCGTGGCATTGGCCTTTCGGCGCAGCTTCTGGGGGAGGCGGTTAGCATTGCGCGAGCAAACGGCTTTGCCGCCCTTCGCATCACAAGGACGGTGGAGCATCCGGCCGCGCAGCGACTCTTCGCTGACTATGGTTTCGTGGGCGGAGCCATGCCGATCCTGCCGTCGCTGTAAGGAGGAGTTTTATGGCGCAATTGTTGTCAGGAAAACCTGTGGCCGAGGCGATGCGGCTGGAATTGACCGCGCGCTGTGAGGCACTGAGAGAGCGGGGAATTTTGCCGACGCTGGCGATCGTCCGGGTCGGACAGAAGCCGGATGACCTGGCCTACGAGCGAGGGGCAAAGAAGCGAGCCGAGCAGCTCGGTGTGCAGGTGCACGCCTTTTCTCTGCCGGAAGATGCCTCGCAGGAGGCACTTTTGGCCTTGATCGATCGGCTCAATGACGATGCGTCGGTGCACGGTGTGCTGCTCCTGAGGCCCCTGCCGCCGCATTTGCAGCTTGATGCGATCCGAAACCGTTTGGATCCCGAAAAGGATGTTGACGGGATGTGCGATCTGTCGGCGGCCGCTATCTACAACGGTCACGGCGGCTTCGCTCCCTGCACGGCCGAGGCTTGCATACAGATCTTGGCGCATTACGGGATGGAATGTGCAGGAAAGCACGCAGTTGTTCTTGGGCGCAGTACCGTTATCGGTAAGCCCGTGGCTATGCTTTTGCTGCAAAAAAATGCCACCGTTACGATCTGCCACAGCAAAAGCAGGCAGGCTGCGCAGCTGTGCACAACGGCCGATATTCTTGTGTCGGCCACGGGAAGGCTGTGCTCGGTGACGAAGGATTTTGTCCACGAGGGTCAGACGGTCATCGATGTGGCGATCAACTGGGATGCAAACAGACCGAATGCCGCAGGCGGCCTTGGGACCATCGCAGGCGATGCGGACTTTGATGAGATCGAGCCGATCGTCGAGGCGATTACTCCCGTCCCGGGCGGTGTCGGCAGTGTTACGACAAGCATTTTGATGCGGCACACCATCGAAGCTGCCGAAAAAAGATAAAAAACGACTGCTCAGTGCGTCAAAAAATCGCCAATCGTCTATTTTTGACGATTGGCGATTTGCCATTATACGCTTAGGGTTTCGCTCAGCTCAAGACCGGGGTTGCGACGGATGGTGAAGTCGATTGCCCAGAAGCTCGAGAAGACCAGCAGCTTGTGTCCGCGGTAGTCCTCCAAAAGCTCTGCGTCGGAGGACAAATTCAGATCCTTCTCGTCGCACGGCGACTTGGTAATGAATCGAAGCACCTCATACGGCAGGTTTTCCATGCGCAGCTCCACACCGTATTCCGAGAGCATTCTGTGCTTGAACACATCAAACTGCAGCGTGCCGACGACACCGACGATGACCTCCTCCATACCGGTGTTGGGCACCTTGAAGATCTGAATGGCACCCTCCTGAGCAATCTGCTCGGTGCCCTTGACGAACTGCTTGCGCTTCATCGTGTCCTTGGGACTGACGCGGCAAAAATGCTCGGGCGCAAAGGTCGGGATGCCGGCAAAGCGGAACTTTTTACCGGGCATACAGATCGTGTCACCGATGGAGAAGATGCCCGGGTCGAACACACCGATGATGTCACCGGCATAGGCCTCGTCGACGATCTCACGTTCCTGCGCCATCATTTGCTGCGGCTGAGAAAGGCGCATTTTTTTGTTGCCCTGCACATGGAATACCTCGCTCTCGCGTTCGTACTTGCCTGAGCAGATGCGCATGAATGCCAGACGGTCGCGGTGTGCTTTGTTCATATTTGCCTGAATTTTGAACACAAATGCCGAAAAATCAGGGCTGAAAGTGTCGATTTCTCCACAATCAGCAACTCTGGCCAGGGGTGCGGTTGTCATACGCAAGAAGGCCTCGAGGAACGGCTCGACACCGAAATTGGTCAGCGCGGAGCCGAAGAACACGGGCGAAAGCTCGCCCTTGCGCACCTCATCCATATCGAATTCACGGCCTGCGCCCAGAAGTTCGACATCCTCCTGCAATTGGTTCCAGCGACGCTCACCGATCATCTCACCGACGATGGGGTCGTCAAGTGCGACCTCCATTTTTTCGGCACGCTTCTTGCCCGAGACACCGGAGAAGAAGTTGATCTGGCTTTTCTGTCGGTCGTAAACACCCTGGAATTCCTTGCCGCTGCCGATGGGCCAGTTGACGGCATAGGTCTCGATGCCCAGCTCACGCTCGAGTTCGTCGAGCAGGTCGAATGGATCCTTGGTTTCTCTGTCCATCTTGTTGACGAAGGTGAAGATGGGGATGTGGCGCATGGCGCAGACTTTGAAGAGCTTTCTCGTTTGTGCCTCGACGCCCTTGGCACCGTCGATGACCATGACGGCCGAGTCTGCTGCCATCAGGGTACGGTAGGTGTCCTCAGAAAAGTCTTGGTGTCCCGGAGTGTCCAAAATATTGATGCAAAATCCCTCATACTGGAACTGCATGACAGACGAGGTAACGGAAATGCCACGCTGCTTCTCGATCTCCATCCAGTCCGAAACGGCCGCACGGGCATTCTTCTTGCCCTTGACGGCGCCGGCCTGCGCAATGGCTCCGCCGTAGAGAAGGAATTTTTCGGTCAATGTCGTTTTACCTGCGTCGGGGTGCGAAATGATCGCAAATGTCCGACGACGGTTAATCTCATGGCTAAGGCTCGACATAAAATGTCCTCCGATTCTATAAAACTCATCATATTTTACCATAAAGGACTCACAATTACAATAGTATTTGTTGCAAAATTGCGTGTGACTTGATATAATAAAAAAAAGGAGGCATGAGTATGAATATTTTCCGTTTATTTTTGACCGCTCAATCCGGCGAGGTTGCGCAGGAGGCCGGCATGACCTTTGCAGGCATGAGCGACCTTATGAGCATTACGCTGACGGCCATTTTGTTACTCAGCGGCGGCTACGGTTTGTATACCGTCATTCGCCTGCGCCGTGATTATATGCTGTTTCCGAGCAAGTTCCTCTACCCCGGCGACTGCAAGCCTGAGGATTGCCTGGACTCGTTTGAATTCATCATGTACATGACCCCGAGAATGGCCGTTTGGAGCATTGTGATGCTCCTGATGGGTGCAGCTTTCATCGTTAACGAGTTTGTGCTGCACATCACGGATCTGTGGGTCAATATCCTTGTCTGTGCCCTGCCTGCCATCAGCTTCATTTGGCTGCTTGTGATCCAGAGAAAGGCGGCGAAGCGGTTTTGGTGAACAGGAAAATCGTTGTTTTGGACGGCTTTGCCTCCAATCCGCATGACCTCGATTGGCAGATCCTCGAGCAGTTCGGAGAGTTGACGGTTTACGACCGTACACGGCCCGAGGAGGTTGCTGAGAGGATCGAAGGCGCACAGATCGTTCTGGTGAACAAGACACCCCTTGATGCGGTCGCAATCGAAAACGCACCCGAGCTGCGCCTGATCAGCATCCTTGCCACGGGCTATAACATCGTCGATCTTACGGCGGCTAAGCGCTGCGGTGTGACGGTGTGCAATGTGCCCGGTTATTCGACCAATGCCGTAGCGCAGATGACCATGGCACTTTTGCTGGAGTGTACGCAGAAGGTTGGTTTACATAATGCTGCTGTGCACGAGGGCGAGTGGAGCCGCAGTCCCGACTTTTGCTTCTGGAAAGCACCCCTTATGGAGCTGTACGGCAAAACCATTGGCCTTGTTGGCTTTGGGGCCATCGGAACAGCAGTTGCAAGGGCGGCTGAGGCCTTCGGTCTGCGTGTGATCTATCACAGCGCAAGACCCCGGGAGGACAAAAATTATGTAAACCTCGAAACGCTGCTTATGGAGTCGGATATTGTCAGTCTGCACTGTCCGCTGACGGCAAGCAATGCAAAGATGATCAATTCAGAGACGCTTGCGAAGATGAAGCGCGGTGCAATCCTGATCAACACCGCCCGTGGCGGCCTGATTGACGAGGCAGCGGTGGCGCAGGCTCTGCGTGAAGGCAAGCTGGCATATTTTGCAGCTGATGTGGTCAGCAAGGAGCCGATCGAGGCTGACAACCCGCTACTGACGGCACCGAATTGTATCCTGACACCGCATATTGCCTGGGCACCGCGCGAGACCCGTGAGCGCCTGCACAGGATTTCGGCGGAGAATGTCCGCGCTTTTCTTGCAGGAACGCCTCAAAATATTGTCAATCCGTAAGCAAAACCACCAAGTGCCAATTGGCACTTGGTGGTTTTAGTGTGTCAAAAGAGTTCTTACCATGTCATCGCGAGGAGCGCAGCGACGTGGCGATCTCGTGCTGAAAGATTGCTATTTTTCCGAAAGAAAGATAAAAATCAAACTTTCGAGATTGCCACGACCGCCCGTTCGGCGGTCTCGCAATGACAAGACTATCGTTTTTCGACAGACTGACCACCAAGTGCCATTGGCGCTTGGTGGTTTCTTGTTTTTATACTGCGTTGCTTTCTTCTCTGCTCATCATGACGGTGGCGAGGATCATGATCCCGAGGCCGAGGTAAAATTGTGGTTCGGGCTGCTCTGAAAGCAGCAGCAGGCCGAACAGCACACCGACGAAGGGTGCCACGGCATAATAGGCGCTGGTCTTGGCTGCACCGAGCTCCTTTTGTGCTTTGATGTAAAAATTGATGCTCAGACCGTAGGACACGAAACCGAGCGCCATTACCGCAAGCGTCCATCGGACGGCCGGCAATGATTCCCTGCACACGAGTGCAACGATCAAGCTGCCCAGACCGGAGAAAATGCCCTTGACGGTCGTGATCTGCACGGAGGACTTTTCGCTGAGCTTTCTGGTGCAGTTGTTCTCCAGACCCCAGCAGCAGGCGGCTGCCAGAACAAACAGCGAGCCAGTGTTGAAGCGGAAGCTATCCTTGCCCTCGAAGCTCAGGATGACACCTGCCAGCGTGACCAGCACAATGGCAAGCGTAAGGCGCTTGGACAGTCGCTCACCGAAGGCGGCAAATGCGATTACGGAGGTCGCCACGATCTCAAAATTGTTCAGAAGCGATGCATTGGCGGAATTGGTGCGCGCAAGACCCAGCATCAGAAGGATCGGCGCAAGCACATCCAACGCGATCATCGCCAGCGTATAGGGCAGGTCGGATAGGGTCAGCCGTTCACCCTGCGGTTTGGCGATCTTTCCGTACGCGCACAAGCCGAGGCCGGCGCCCAGATATAAAAGCGCAGCCATCATGGCAGGCTGCACCCGGCGCAAAAGCAGCTTGCTGAGCGGAATGTTCACGGCATACAAGATCGCCGCCAAAAGAGCAAAAGCGGTTGCTATGCGCTTGGGCTTCATCACAGCTTCGAGATCTCGGGAACCTTTTGCAGCAGAGCCTGCTCCAGAGCGATGGCATCTGCCTGCAGGCGTTCGCAGGCAGATGAGAGCTCTGCGACGAACACTTCATCCTTGATGGACGACAGATTCACGCGGACATTGTAGATCGCACCGAGGGCGCAGGTGCGGGCGAGCATTGTGCCGACCATTGCGTCGGTCACGGCATTTTTGTTGCCGAGCGTGAGCACGGCTTGCAAATGCGGGAAAAGGGAAACGGCCAGCTCGGCCACACGCAGGGGAACACGGGCGGCTTCCTTCAGACCATTTTGCATCGCCTTCGAACGGGCGGCCTTCTCCTCATCGGTGGCCTTGGGCATCGCGAGAGCGGCCATGTACCCGTCAAAGGCGCGACTGTCGGCATCGACGGCCAGGACGAAGGCATCTGTCAGCGCACGCACCTGCGGCAGAAGCGTTGCCATCGTATCCTGCGAGGCGGCATATTTTTCCTTGCCGACGGTCAGATTGGCGACCATCTCCGCCAGGGCAGCCGACAGAGCACCGGCCAGAGCTGACACGCTGCCACCACCGGGGGCGGGCGCATCAGAGGCGGTAACGGCGATAAATTCTTTCAGCGTCAAATGGATCAGACCCATCACAGATGATTCTCCAATACTTGTTTTTCGTCAAACTCCTCGAGCTGGAGGTAGTAGGCGGCGCAATCGATCAGAGCCTGCTGCGGAATGAGACCGCAGACCTCGCTGCCGAGCACGTTGACACCGTAGCGTCGGGCCTCCATCCTGACGGTCTCAAAGACGCGGTAGACGGCGGTCTTGGTGAAGTCGGTCAGGTTCATGGAGACCTGCGCGATGTTTCTCTCCTCGAGGCGCACACCCATGGCCTTGCAGTAGCGGAAGCCGCCGTTGATGTGGCGGATCTGACGGGCGATCTTGTTTGCGATCTCGATATTCGGGGTGTCGAGGTTGATGTTGTAGGCGATCAGAGGCATTCTTGCGCCGATGGCGGTCACACCGCCCGTGGGATGGATGGTGGTACCGTAATCAGGCTTCCACATATCATCGAGCATCTTCTCAGCCATGCCCTCGAACTGACCCTTGCGGATGGTGGCCAGGTTCTCACGGTGGGGCGCGGTGGCTGACTGCTCATACAGGAACGACGGCTGGCCGAAGCGCTCGAAAGCGGCTTGGGCGACCTCTTTTGCGATGCGGTCGGCATCGCTTACATCGGTGTTGCGGATGGGGATGAAGGGAACGACATCTACGCAGCCCATTCTCGGATGCTGACCCTCGTGCTTGGTCAGATCGATGAGCTCAACGGCCTTGCCGATGGCCTCGATGACGGCATCGCGCAGCGGCTCCGGCTCACCGATGACGGTCACGACGGAGCGGTTGTGGTCGGCATCGCTGGTGTAGTCCAGAAGCTTGACACCCGGCTTGCCGCGGAAGCAGTCGCAGATCTTTTCGACCTTGGCAAGGTCACGGCCTTCGCTGAAATTCGGCACACATTCCAAAATTCGTTCCATAATTATAATCCTTTCATATATACGATTTTTCCGTTTTTGATGACCGTTTTGGTCAGGTTCTGACCGAAACGGTAGAAAATATAGTCCAGATTGTTCGCATCCCAGAGCACAAGATCGGCCTGCTTGCCGACCTCCAGCGTGCCGAGACGATCTGCCCTCAGGAGGGCGGCAGCGGCATTCTTGGTCACGGCATTGAGCGTCTCCTCGGCCGTGAAGCGGTATTTCCAGCAGGCCAGATTCATGGCAAGCTGCAGATTGAAGCTCGGGCACGAGCCGGGGTTAAAATCTGAGGCGACAGCCACGGGCACGCCTGCCTGCAGCATATCTCTCGCTCTGGCATAGGGCTTGTCCAGATAGAAAGAGGTCGCAGGCAGCAGGACTGCCACCGTGCCGCTGTTCTTCATCGCCTCGATGCCTGCGTCGGTTGCGGCGATCAGATGCTCGACGGAAACGGCACCCAGCCCGGCTGCCCGTTCGGTGCCACCGATGGGATCAATCTCGTCGGCATGCATTTTGGCCTGCAGGTCATGCTTTTGCGCCGCGCGTAAGATGCGCTCGGCCTCGTCGGCGGAGAAGACCCCGGTTTCGCAAAAAACGTCGCAAAATTCGGCCAGATTTTCTTCCTTGATGCGGGGCAGAAGTGCCTCCATCAGCGCAAGATAGCCCTCGCGGTCGTCCTTGTATTCCCTCGGCAGAGCATGAGCGCCCAAATAGGTCGAGACCAGCTCGATGGGCTGGAGCTCGTTTAATTCCTGCGTCACACGCAGCTGCTTGAGCTCTGTGTCGACATCCAGACCGTAGCCGCTCTTGGCCTCACAGGTGGTCACCCCGAGGCAGAGCATCTCCTGCAGGATGCCCAGTGCCTTTTCGCTCAGCTCCTCGAGGCTTGCCGAACGGGTCTTCTTCACGGTCGACAAAATGCCGCCGCCCTGTGCCAGAATTTCCAGATAGGGCACGTCTTGCCGCTTGAGCGAGAGCTCATGCTCTCTCCAACCGCCGAATACCAGATGTGTGTGCGCATCGATGAGGCCGGGGGTCACAAGACAGCCGTTGGCATCGAGTCTGTCGCAGGAGAACTCAGGTGCTTTTCCAGTGCCGATTTCGACGATTTTTCCGTTATCGCACAGTACATAGGCATTTTTTAGGGTCACGACGGTCGATTCGGCAGTGGCGAGCGTGCCCTGCGGTGTGGCCAACACACCGATATTTTCGATCAGCAGCATCCCAGGACCTCCCGAATCAGCTCCGGGTCAGCCATCACGGGTACCGTGATGTGGTCGGTGTGCTTGAATTCTTCGTTGTACTGCTCGATGGTCTGCACAGCATTTTCGTTTCTTGCCCATGCGCGGCGCGAAACGCCGACCATGGTGTCCCACGGCATGGCCATGTTCAAGATGGTATCGACGCGCTCCGAGCCGTCGAGCACCATGCCGAAGCCGCCGTTGACGGACTTACCGATGCCGACACCGCCGCCGTTATGCAGGGCGACGAGGCTCATGCCGCGGGCGCAGTTGCCGGCATAGCATTGCACGGCCATATCGGCCATGATATTCGAGCCGTCCTTGATGTTCGAGGTCTCACGGAAGGGCGAGTCCGTGCCGCCTGTGTCGTGGTGGTCACGGCCAAGCATGATTGGGCCGACCTCACCGTTTCTGACCATTTCGTTGAATTTCAGGGCAATCTTCCGTCTGCCCCAGGCATCCTGATACAAGATGCGGCACTGTGTGCCGACGACCAGGCGGTTCTTCTTGGCATCACGCACCCAGATATAGTTATCTCTGTCCTGGTAACGGCGCTCGGGATCGATGCAGGCCATGGCTGCCGCATCGGTCTTGTCCAGATCCTCGGGCTTGCCCGACAGACAGCACCAGCGGAACGGACCATAGCCGTAGTCGAACAGTTGCGGCCCTAAAATGTCCTCGACATACGACGGAAACACGAAACCGTCGAGGTCGTTGTTGCCGTTTTTGCACACGCTGACTACACCTGCGTCAAAAACAGCCTTCAAGAAGCTGTTGCCGTAGTCAAAAAAGTAGGTTCCTTTCGCATGGAAGGCGCAGATGAGCTCGTAGTGGCGGCGCAGGGAGGCATCGACACGCTTGCGGAAGCCCTCACGGTCGTTTGCAAGCATCTCGGTGCGCTCGGCAAAGCACAAACCCTGCGGACAGTAGCCACCATCGTAGGGGACATGGCAGGAGGTCTGATCGGACAGAAGGTCGATGTGCACCTCTTTTTCATACAAATATTCCAACAGATCCACCACGTTTCCGTGGTAGGCGATGGCACATGGCTCTTTTTTCAGGAGCTTTTCCTGCGCCAGAGACAGCGCTTCGTCCAGACTTTCGGTCACGGCACTGACCCAGCCTTGACTGTAACGAGTCTCGATGCGTGAGGCATCGACCTCGGCAATCAGGGCGACTGCGCCTGCGATCTCGGCGGCCTTGCCTTGCGCGCCGCTCATGCCGCCCAGGCCGCTGGTGACATAGAGCTTGCCGCGCAGATCGCCGTCGTGTGGCACACCCAGCACCAGGCGGCCTGCGTTGAGCAAGGTGTTGAAGGTACCATGGACAATCCCTTGCGGCCCGATGTACATCCAGCCGCCTGCGGTCATCTGACCGTAATTGGCAACACCCATGGCCGCGGCACGGTTGAAGCTCTCCAGATTGTCAAACGCGCCGACCATCAGGCCGTTTGTGATGATGACTCTCGGCGCCAGCCTGTGCGAGCGGAACAGGCCCAGAGGATGACCTGACATGACCACGAGGGTCTGTTCGTCGGTCAGAGCCTGCAGATATTTTTTCAGAAGGCGGTACTGCATCCAGTTTTGGCAGACCTGCCCCGTTTCGCCGTAGGTGACGAGCTCGTAGGGATAGAGAGCAACCTCAAAGTCCAGATTGTTGTCGATCATGACCTGGAAGGCCTTGCCCTCGGTACAGTTGCCCTCGTATTCGTCGATGGGCTTGCCGTAAAGACGGCCCTCGGGACGGAAACGGTAGCCGTAGATCCTGCCGTGCTCGTCCAGCTCACGGGCAAATTCCCGAGCCATCTGCTCGTGGTATTCCTTCGGGATATATCTCAGGGCATTGGCAATGGCCGTTTGGCGATCGTGCTCGGTCAGTCTGGCTTCACGCCTCGGCGCACGTCGAATGCCCTCGACAAAATGGGGATACTCGGGCAGGGAATCCAGCTGAAACAGCTTTGCGTTCAGATCCATAAACATTCCTCCATATGATCAAGAAAGGCCGCAGCCGTTTTCCGCGCTGCGGCCTTTTGGTTTGTAACTGTTGTTGGGTTATGTAGGGCGGTTCATGACCCGCCCGTCAGAGCTTTTCTGCAGCGCAGGGAAACTCTGCTTTTGCGTTTTTTGAAGTGGTACTGCGAGGCCTTGCCACAGAATTCAGAGCAGCGGACCGATGGTCGATTCGACGGCCTGCAGGAGGCTGCCATCGGCCAAAATCGCCTCACAGCGGTTGATATCGTCATACAGCGGTCGGTCGTTTCGCAGCGTCTTGCATACCTCACGGATGGCGCGGTATGCAGGCATCGTGCCCTTGCCGAGCTTCTTCTTGCCGCCCATCAGATCGATGGCTTGGCACACGCACATGAATTCCATGGCCAGCACTCTGCGGACATTCTTCAAAATCTCCGAAGCCTTTCTGGCGGCGATGGTGCCCATCGAAACGTGATCCTCCTGACCTGCCGACGAGGGGATGCTGTCGACGCTGGCCGGGTGGGCGAGCACCTTGTTCTCCGAAACCAGAGCGGCGGCGGAATACTGCACGATCATCATGCCGGAATTGAGGCCGCCGTTCTTGACCAAAAAGGCCGGGAAGCCGCCTAAATTCGGGTTGACCAGATGCTCCAGACGGCGCTCGGAGATGTTGGCAAGCTCGCTGAGTGCAATGCCCAGAAAATCAAAGGCGAGGGCCATCGGCTGACCGTGGAAATTGCCGGCGGAGATGGCCTCGTTCGTTTGCTCAAAGACGATGGGATTGTCGGTGACGGAATTGATTTCAATTTCGACCTTTTTCGCCACATATTCCAGCGCATCACGGCTGGCACCGTGTACCTGCGGCACACAGCGCAGTGAATAATTGTCCTGCACACGCACCTCGCCCTGCTGGGTCACGTTTCGGCTGCAAAACAGCATTTTGCGCAGATTTTCGGCGCTCATCTTCTGCCCGTCGTGGGGACGGAGCTCATGTACACGAGGATCGAGCGCGTCCTCGACACCGCGGTTGGCCTCAAAGCTCAGGGCGGCTGCGATGTCGGCAAGCTTCATCTGCGACAGCGCATCGTGTATGGCCAATGCGCCCACGGCGGTCATGGCCTGCGTGCCGTTGATGAGGGCAAGACCTTCCTTGGCCACGAGATCAAGCGTTTTGATACCGGCCATCTTCATGGCCTCAGCACCGCTGAGTGTTTTGCCATCAAACCTTGCCTGCCCCAGACCGATCATTGGCAGGACCATGTGTGACAGCGGAGCCAGATCACCGCTGGCTCCGAGCGAGCCCTTCTGTGGCACGACGGGGGTCACACGCTTGTTGAGCATATTGATCAGGGTCTGCACGACCACCAACCGTGTACCGGAAAAGCCTTTGGCCAGATTGTTGATGCGAAGGAGCATCATACCGCGTACGACCTCGTCGGCAAACGGCTCACCTGCGCCAACGGCGTGGGTGATGATCAGATTCTTCTGCAAAAGCTTGCACTCATCGTGCGAGATGGGGACATCGCTGAACTTGCCGAAACCGGTGGTGATACCGTAGACCACGGCCTCGTCCTCCACAAGACGATCGACGACTGCACGGGAGGCAATGATGCGCTCTCTGGCCTCGTCGCTCAGCTCCACGAAAGCGTTTTCCCGGCAGACCTTCGCAACCATTTGTAAGGACAGACTGTGTCCGGTAATGATGATTTTTTCCATAACTCAAGCTTCTTTCCTATGGTTCATTTTATTGTATACCATTTTGAACAAAAAAACAAGCTATATTGCGTTTTTTTCAAATTTATAGTATAATGGGTACGGAAGGAGGCGGTAGAATGTACCAGCCGTTGGCAGATGAGCTTCGTCCGAGAAGCCTGGACGAGGTTTTTGGGCAGGAGGAGATCCTCGGCCCGGGCAAAATGCTGCGCAGAATGATCGAATCGGGACGTGTGCCGAACCTGATCTTCTATGGCCCGAGCGGCACGGGAAAGACCACGGTGGCCAATATCATTGCCGAGGCCACACAGCGCAAGCTCTTTAAACTGAATGCAACCACCGCCTCGACCTCGGATATCAAGGACATTGTTTCGCAGCTCGACACCTTCATGGCGCCGAACGGGGTGCTTTTGTACCTTGACGAGATCCAGTCGTTCAACAAGCGCCAGCAGCAGTCGCTTCTGGAGCATATCGAAAACGGCAAGATCACCCTCATTGCCTCTACGACGGAAAATCCGTATTTTTATGTATTTAACGCCATTTTGAGCCGCTCAACGGTCTTTGAATTCAAACCCATCACGCCCGAGGCGGCTATGAAGGCCGTGTGCCGTGCGGTCGACTACATGACCGAGAAAACCGGCCTGAGCGTCACTGCGCAGGAGGGAGCGCTCGAACACATCTCCATGGCCTGCGGCGGTGACATCCGCAAGGCACTCAATGCTGTCGAGGCGATCTTCATTGCGGCCAAGACCGGCGACACCGAGCTTGCCATCACGCTCGACGATGCCAAGGCCGTCACCCAACGCTCGGCCATGCGCTATGACCGCGGCGGCGACAATCAGTACGACTGTCTGTCTGCGCTGATGAAGTCCATCCGTGGCTCCGATCCCGATGCGGCGATCCACTATTTGGCACGCTTTCTGGAGGTCGGCGACCTGCCCTCGTGTTGTCGCAGGATCCTTTGCTCGGCTTGCGAGGATATTGCGTTGGCCTATCCCATGGCCATTCCTATTGTCAAGGCCTGCGTGGATTCTGCCCTGCAGCTCGGAATGCCGGAGGCACGGCTGCCGCTGTCCGATGCGGTCATCCTGCTGGCCACGGCGCCGAAGTCGAATTCGGCCTACACCGCCATTGCCCGTGCCATTTCCGATGTGCAGGCCGGTAAGGTTGGCCCCTTCCCGAGGGAGCTGCAGAATGTCCATGCCGACAGCGCAGGTCAGGAGCGTGAGCAGGGCTATCTGTATCCGCACGACTACCCGAACCATTGGGTGCGCCAGCAGTATCTGCCCGACAATCTGGTCGGGACGGTCTATTACGAATACGGCGAAAATAAGACCGAGCAGGCTGCCAAGCGTTACTGGGATGAGATCAAGGGGTGAAGTATGGACATCAAGGTAAATGATATTCTGGTGATGAAAAAGCCGCATCCGTGCGGCAGCAAGGAGTGGCTGGTGCTGCGTATCGGCGCGGATTTCAAGCTGCGCTGCCTTGGCTGCTCGCATGAGGTCATGCAGCCCCGCTTCAAGGCAGAGAAAAATATCCGCTCGGTGAAGCGATTGCTCGACGAAAATAGCTCAAAATAGTCCGAAAACACGGACGGGAAATGGAATTTCCATATAAAACCGAACCGAAAAATACAGAAAATACAAAAAACAGGTAGCCATTCCGATTGGAAATTGCGACCTGTTTTTTTGTGCTTGTTTGGTAAGCTTTGTCCGAGGTGATGAGCTTGACGGTCTATGTCGATGCGGTGCTGGCACTCAATTTTTGCGTCAATTATCTGCTTTTGCGCGCGACGGCCCGTCTGGGCGCAAGTGCGCTCGGTGCAAAACGCTGCGCGGTGGCAGCTCTCCTTGGGGCGGCTTATGCCGTGGCAGTCTATTTGCCGCATTGTGCATGGCTGCAGGTGCCTGCCATGCGCCTGCTCGTGGCAGGACTGATGCTGCTGTGTGCCTTCGGCGGCAGACGCTCGACGTTGCGGCTCGGCGCGGTGTTCGCAGCGCTTTCACTGGTGCTGTGCGGTGCGATCTACGCTGTGCAAAGCCTTGGTGCAGGACCTGTGGCCGCACAGGGCGGCCTGCTGTTTCCGGTTAGCTTTGCAAGCGTTCTGCTCACAGCATTTGCTGTACATCTGGCCTGCAGGCTGTTTTTGCCGCGTCTGACCCACGCAAACGGCAGCGTCATCCGTCTGCAGGTGCGCATCAAGGAGCGCAGCACTTGCCTTTCGGCTCTGCGCGACAGCGGAAACACCTTGTGCGATCCGGTCAGCGGAAAGCGTGTTCTGACAGCGCACTGGACGGTGGCAGAGCGGCTTCTTCCGTTGCGTCTGGAAGCAGGGGATTTCCAGGACCCGACCCATCTTGCTCTGCGGCTGAAAACTTATGCCCCAAGACTGATTCCGTATCGGGCGGTCGGAGTCCAAAACGGCCTGCTCCTCGCCCTTCCGTGCATCATCTGTCATCGGGAGCATCGGGAAAACGGCCTGATCGCCTTTTCGCCCACGCCTGTGTCTGACGGGGGCGCATATGAAGCTTTGACCGGAGGTATGATCTATGTGTAAGACACTGGAGCGACTGCTCCGCTTTTTGTTTCCAAGCTCCAAAATCATGTATATCGGTGGCAGCGACATCCTTCCGCCACCGTTGTCCGCGCCTGAGGAGCAGCGGCTTCTGACCTTAGCCGCTGAGGGCGATGAGGCCGCCAAGCAGCTCCTTATCGAGCGCAATTTGCGCCTTGTGGTCTATATTTCAAGGCGGTTTGAAAACACGGGAATCTGCATCGAAGATCTGATCTCCATCGGCACCATCGGCCTCATTAAGGGCATCAGCACCTTCAAGACCGACCGCAACATCAAGCTTGCGACCTACTGCTCCCGATGCATCGAAAACGAGATTCTCATGCACATCCGAAAAATATCCGCGCAAAAGACGGAGGTTTCGCTGGACGAACCGATCAACACGGACTGGGACGGCAACGAGCTGCTTTTGGCGGATATTCTGGGTACGGAGGGCGATACGGTTATGCGCCCCCTGGAGGAGGATGTGGAGCACGAGCTGCTGCGGCAGGCGCTCTCCCGTCTGCCCGAGCGCGATCGGTATATCATTTCGCTGCGTTTTGGCCTGAGTGGCCAGACGGAGAAGACGCAGAAGGAGGTGGCCGAGCTGCTGGGGATCTCACAGTCGTATATCTCGCGGCTTGAAAAGCGTATCATGCAGCGTCTGCGCCGTGACCTCCTGCGCCAGGTATCGTGAGGGAAGAGACATGGCGTACTCACGCGAGCGCCATCCTATCCCACCCGTAGGGGAGGGGCATACCCCTCCCGCGTGCAGGAGCTACCGAAATGCCGCAAATTCGGCAGTTTCCGCTGTCTGCTGCTTCGCAGACGGTCGAGTCATGACTCGACCCTACAAAGGTGCCCAGCACAACATAAATCGGAATCTGCCCCTTTTGCGGTTTACATAACTTTGTTCATATCAATGATATCCTATAACTCGTTTGCCGTCACGCCCTCCCGAGCGCACCCTCGCAGGTGTCACCGTATCCCATCCGTAGGGGAGGGGCATGCCCCTCCCGTGTGCAGGAACTGCCGAAATGTTACAAATTCAGCAGCTTCCGTAGTCTGGTCGCAAATTCGGCAGCTTCCGCTGTCTGCTGCTCGCAGACGGTCGAGTCATGACTCGACCCTACAAAGGTGCCCAGCACAACATAAATCGGAATCTGCCCCTTGCAGTTTACATAATCTTATTATGGTAAATTACTGTTTGTAAAAAAAGCCAATCGTCAAAAAATGCATTTTGACGATTGGCGAATTTTTTAGAACTTGCCGTCGCAGCCGAGGACGTTGATCAGCTTATGCTTGACCATTTCCTTGATGCTTGCACGAGCGGGCTTGAGGTACTGACGCGGATCGAAATGATCCGGATGCTCTGCAAAATACTTGCGGACAACACCGGTCATGGCCAGACGCAGGTCAGAGTCGATGTTGATCTTGCAAACTGCCATGCGGGCAGCCTCACGCAGCTGATCCTCGGGAACGCCGATGGCGCCGGGCATTGCGCCGCCGTAGGTGTTGATCATCTCAACAAACTCCTGCGGAACGGAGGAAGAGCCGTGCAGAACGATGGGGAAACCGGGCAGGCGCTTTGCCACATCCTTGAGGATGTCGAAGCGGAGCTGGGGCTTGGTGCCGGGCTTGAACTTATATGCGCCGTGGCTGGTGCCGATGGCGATGGCCAGGGAGTCGCAGCCGGTACGGGCGACAAATTCCTCGACCTCTTCGGGACGGGTGTAGGAAGAGTCCTCAGCACTGACGTTGACCTCATCCTCGATGCCGGCCAGGGTGCCGAGCTCAGCTTCGACCACGACACCGTGGTCATGTGCGTACTCGACAACGCGCTTTGCCAGCTTGACGTTCTCCTCGAACGGCAGGCTGGAGCCGTCGATCATGACGGAGGTGAAGCCGCCGTCGATGCAGCTCTTACAGGTCTCAAAATCGGGACCGTGGTCCAAATGCAGGGCGATGGGCAGCTCGGGATTTTCGATGACTGCGGCCTCGACCAGCTTCTTCAGGTAGGTGTGGTTGGCATATGCACGGGCACCCTTGGAAACCTGGAGAATGACGGGAGAACGGGTTTCGGCACACGCTTCGGTGATGCCCTGCACGATCTCCATGTTGTTGACGTTGAAAGCGCCGATGGCATATCCGCCCTCGTAGGCCTTCTTAAACATTTCGGTTGTAGTTACCAGAGGCATAACAAATCTCCTTTTATTAAAAAATATCTGTCGGTATTATATCACAAATCATTCAAAATGCAAGCGTTTTCTTGTACCAGACCTCTTTTCTCTCCCCACGGGAGAAGCCGAGGCGGTCGTAAAGGCGCATGGCAGACAGATTTTGCTCAGCGCAGAGCAGACGGATCGGTTGACCATCGCAGAGCCGAGCCAGGGCACATACACAATCTGCGCCGCGACCTTTTTGCAGCGCGGCCACGGAGCGGATGGTATTTCCACCGACCTGCCCTATACCGATGATTTCGCCATTATGTTTGATGATATATGGATTTTCAGGGGTTATGCAGTATTTTGCGGCAGGAATGGCTTTGAATTTCTCGTTATAAGTTTCTGCCCACCACGCAAATTCGCTCGTGGGAACGGCGATCGCATCCGTCTGAGGAAGGCTTGGTGCCTCGCGTTCGATGATGCTTGCGTAAAGCTCGAAGGCGCCAAAATCGGCATGGCCGCCAAAATAGACCTGATCGGCTCCGGCGGCGCGGCAAAAGCTCTCACATTCTCTGATACACGCGGCTGCGTTGGTAAAAACACTGCGGATCAGCGCGAAGGCCTCCCCACGATAGGGAATCTGGCTCAAAATCAGCGTGGCGATACCGTCACAGCCGGTAAAGATCGGGATGTCTTTCATGCTCCCACCTCCGAGGTCATTATATTCGCTCAGGCGACTTTTGTCAAATCATAAAGCTGCTTTGCCAGCATTGCCCCGATCGGGAACAGAAGGAGCCCCCAGAATCCGAATAAATAGTAGCCTGAATATAGAGCGAATAAGGTCACAAGTGGAGAAATCCCGATTTGCTTACCCAAAAACCGTGGCTCCAGTGCCGCACGCAGGATGGAGGCCAGCGCGTAAATCGCCAGCAGACCGAAGCCGACGAGGCTGTTGCCGCGCAGGAGCAGGATCAGCGACCACGGGATCAGTACTGTGCCTGCGCCGAAGATCGGCAGGGCATCGATGAAGGCGATGAGGATCGAAAGGACGAACGCGTGGTTGCGTTTTAAGAAAAATAACCCGACCAAAACCACCAGAAATGTCACAAGGGAAAGACGGAGCTGCGCCTTGAAATAGCCGCGCAGCGTGCTCTTCAGGCGACCGACCACGAGCTTTATTCGCGCAAGAAAGGCTTCAGGAAGGTGCTTTCGAACAAATGTGCGCAGTTTCGGCTCTTGAGAGGCGAAAAGATAGGCAGACAGGACCATCGTCAGCAAAAACAGCAGCAGCTCCGGAATCCACGCGATCACCCTTGCTGCAAGGCCGATCAGCCACTGCGAGGCAGTGGTGAGGAAACCGCTGCTACCGTCGAAGAGGCGCCCGACCCAGTCCTCCGCTGCTGTTCCGAGGCTACCCGGCAGCTCCTGCGCCAACGCAGAGAGACTTTGCTGCAGATCTCCGAGCGGCTGCTCCAGAGAGACCAGAATGCCCGGAAGCTGCCTGCCCAGCTTGGCAAGCTGCGCAAGCAGCAGCCGTCCGCCCAGACACAGAAGCAGGATCAGCACCGTGGCAAACAGACTCAGACAGACGAAGGAAATCACACTGTAGGGCACTCGAATGTGCGCAGCAAGCCGTTTTGTCGCAGGTCGCGCCGCCGCAGAGAGCAGCCAGCCGCATAGAAACGGCAGACCGATCGGCAACAGCTTGGCCAGCAGATATACCCCAAGCGCACCTCCGAGCACAAAGGCTGCAGGTTTGTAGAGATTTTTCATGGTACTCCTTTCCTGACTTGCATTCCGGTCGATGCTGTGTTACAATGTGTTTGACTGAAGAACAAATGTTTACCGGAGGAATCAAAATGGCAAATATGCCCAAGTATTTTATCGTCGAAGCGCAGGCGCTTCCGGAGGTATTTCTGAAGGTTGCGGAGGCTAAGTGGCTTCTGGACACGGGCGAGGCTGCTACCGTCAACGAGGCGACTAAGGCTACGGGCATCAGCCGCAGCGCGTTTTACAAATACCGCGACAGCATCACACCGTTTCAAAACCTGCTGGCAGGACGCATCTTGACCTTCCATTTGCTTTTGCGGGATGTAACGGGCCTGCTTTCGTCCATACTGTCTATTTTTGCCAATTTGGGAGCAAATATACTGACGATCAATCAAACCAGCCCGACCAACGGCTTGGCCTTGGTGACGGTCTCGGCGGAAACGGAGCAAAACGCAGAGCTGCTTTTGCGTCAGCTGCGCACCATTGAGGGCGTATTAAAGGCAGAGATTCTTGCCGGCTGAGGTCCCACAAAAAGGTGGAAAGAAAAGTATGATACAACATTTCTTGCGGCTACTCGCTGTAGGCAGCCTGATATTGTTTGATCAGAAATCAAGATAAGTTATTCGAATAAAAATCGCCAACCGTCAAAAATGCATTTTGACGATTGGCGATTTTTTGACACTCTGTAGAAGCTCTGATACTAATTTCATGTTTTGTTTCTGCCTACCCCGCCGCAGAGCCGCCCTCCCCATGACCCCTCCAGGCACGCTGCGCGTCGTCGTGACAGCGTTGTGGTCGTTTTTATCGAGGGCAACCGGAACGACAAATTGAAAAAAGTTTAATAAATTTTTTCTTGCAAAGGCGGCAAGAATTTCGCATCACGAAACCGATTACCGCAGGGGAACGATCCGCGTCAGCGTGCCTGGAGAGAGTCAAGAGAGAGGGCGGCTTGAAAACCGAGCTTGGCAGTAACGATCCGTTCCATGGAGCGATAGGTTTTCTACAGCGCCTCTCTCTTGTCGTGTTCTTTGGTGACTTTCTTGGCCGAAACAAGAAAGTCACGCCCCACGCAGTGGAGCAAAGTACCGATGTCCATCGCACCACGATACTTTGAGTTGCACCCGTAAAGCGCAGGCCACAGCCACATCGCTTCGCTCCTCGCAATAACCTCTTATACTAAAACCTATTGTAGGGTCACGGCATGCCGTGACCGTGTGCAAGAAGTCTCGTCTTTCGCATATCGTAGCGCGACATTCTTGGCGCGCTCGAAGGCAGTTTTTATAAGAAAATTACGACGATACAAGTCGGAAGTTTGCTCCACTGCGTGGGGCGTACCTTTCTTGCTCCTGCAAGAAAGGTACCAAAGAACAGGCATGGGGAGGCGCTGGAGCCTGCGGCTATTCAAACCTTTCATGTTTTGTTACTGCCTGCCCCGCCGCAGAGCCGCCCTCCCCATGACCCCTCCAGGCACGCTGCGCGTCGTCGTGACAGCGTTGTGGTCGTTTTTATCGAGGGCAACCGGAGCGACAAATCGGAATATAATCCATACTTCTAATCAGGTTTTAGTATGAGATGTCGCTTGCAACTGACCCTACACAGGCGCGTATGGAAAGCCGCACCTCAAATGACTCAAATCACCTTTAGATACACATCGGGCTGGCATCAAGGAGCGGTGCATATTCTTCGTGGCAGGTGAGGAAGATGACCTGATGCTTTTGCGCGCATTCTTTGATCAGGGCGCAGGCCTGCCTGACCCGATCTGCGTCCATATCCGTCAGAGGATCGTCGAACACGATCATACCGCCTCCGTCGGGGAACAAATGATCCAGCACCGACAGTCGGAAGGCCAGAGACACGGTCTCCTTCGTGCCCTCGGAGAGCTTACCGAAGTCGAGCAGCTTGTTGTGGCTGAAAATCTGCATATTCAGCTTGTCGGCATCGGGGAATTCCGTGCTGACACCGCCTTTCGAGAGAAGACCCAGATAGTGGGAAAAACGGTCGGCAAGATCCTGCAGAGGGCTGTCCTTCAGCTCCTGCTTTTGCGCCTCAAATACCTCGCGGATGTGCAGCCAATGGGCCAAAAGTGCTTCGGTTTCCTTGTAGATCTGCTCGGCCTGCTCAGCCTCGGCCCTCGGATCGTCTGGCAGATTTTTTTGGAAGACTTCAAACTGCGTGCAGATCCTGCTGTTTTCGTTGAAGGCCTCGTCACGCGCCCCTTGACACGCGTTGAGGGTCTGTTCTAATCTCTCGAGATGCGCTTTGGGGTCTGCAATTGCGCGGTATTCCTCGGGGATCTCGTCCTCGCCGGGCAGGTCGGCCTGCTTTTCTTCCAGCTCCTGCTTTGTTGCGGCGACCATGGCCTCGAGCTCGGCTATGGAGCCGTATTTTTCTTCATAGTTTTTGGTCGTAAGCTCGGCCTGCGCAATGAAGGTTTCCAGCGGAAGAGCAAATGAAGCTTGGATGACCTCGTCAAGCTCCTCTACGCTGCGCACATCCTGGCTGCCTGCAGTCTCTTGCAGCTGCTGCAGGGTGTTTTTGCCCAAAATACGCGTGAGCTCACGGGACTGATCGTCAATCCTGCGCTTGGTTTCGGAAATGGATTGTGACAAATTTTCCAATTCTTCCAAGCTCTGAACAGCATATTTGTCCAGAATTGCGCGGATATTTCCGTTTTCTACGGCAATTTGATCTTCGACCTTGGCAACATCCACATCCGCAGGGGACAGCTGCATATCCATCACATTTTCGACGCTGATCCTCACCGCCTCGGTGATCGAGACCAGACCGTTTTTCAACGCAACGGGCTTTCCGCTGAGGACGGAAGTGATCTGCACTTGATGATTTCCATGCATATGGATCGAGGCAAGCAGATTCATGCTGCACAGCCGACCTTCCAGCCGCATCAGGCGGCGCTGCGCGTCCTTGAGCTGTGCGATCTCCTCTTTTTCGGGCTGCGGATTGGGCAGCGTGCTTTCCAGCTGCCTGATCCGATCGGAGACGGCTTTGGCGGCCCGATAGGTTTGCAGACATTCGGCCTGTCTGCGTTCGGAACGCAGAGCCTTGGCCGAGGACAGCTTCTCATTCAGCTGCGGCCATTTTTGCAGGGCGGCTTGCAGTTCGTGCAGATCTGCTTCGAGCCTTTTGATCGCAGCGTTTCGCATTTTTTGCAGCATCAGATCGTTTGCATAACCGCTGAAGCGGTTGAAGTGTTCTTTTGCATCGGCCAGTGCGCCATCTGCCTCAGAAAGCCTGTTGGCGGCATCCATGGTGGCCTGCTCCAGCATGGACAGGTCGGCAAGGACCTTTTTGGCATCCTCCATGTTGTAATATGCGGTTAAAATTTCACCGAGACTGTTGGCCCAGCGGCCGGTTGTGCGCTTAGGTGCATTACGCTCGGGATCCCAGTGCTTTCCGCTGATTTTGGAAATTTTTTCTTCGATGGCATGTTCAATGGCATCGACGGAAATACCTTTGCTTTCGACAAAGGCTTGCGAGAGCACCTCGGTCAGCTCCTGCTTGACATCTGAGCGCTTGCTGTCGAGAATGGTCTGCAGGGCGGTGCTCGTGTTGTACTGCGAGGACAGCAGCAGCTCGGCATACACACCTTCGCCGTAGACAAGCTGCTCCTTCAAAAGCGCATCGATCGTACTTTGTGTGCGGATGGCACCGTCGGGGGTCGAGAGAGTGCAGCGCGGATCGCTTCGGCTCCAGTCCTTGCTGAGCACAAAGGTGCCGTTTTCGGTCTGAAAGGTGACCTTGCCGTCGCAGAAATCGCCCTGCGCGCCGTTGCGGCTGCGGGCGGGGAAGTACAGGTCCATGAAATCTGTGTCGCTCTTGCCGTTGAGCTTCGCCTTTTGGAACAGCGTGCGGCTCAGCAGATTTACCAGTGAGCTCTTACCGCTTTCATTCTTGCCGAAAATGACATTGATCCCATCTGTGAAGGAGATGCTGCAATCACGAAGGCCTGCAAACTGTGTGCATGAGAGGTTTTTGATCTTCATTTTATTTGCCCTCCTTCAAGGATTTCAGAAGCTCGTAGGCAAGCTGTGCCTCCTTCGGCTCGTCCAAAAGGGCGGTCAAAAGGCCTGCGGCGAGAGAAGTTTCTGGGAATTCGGCCTCGATCAGCTCACGGGAGATGAGCTTGCTGAGCGCATGGTCGTTGTAGGTTCCTTCGATAAAACGTGCCAGTGCTTGATCCATGATCCTTGCTCTGTCCTCGTATTCCTCGCCTGTGACCGCACCGCTCACGATCAAATCCACAACACTTTGATCGCCGAACTGCGACAGCTCACGGGTGAGGATCTGCTCCATCTGCCCTGCGCTGAGGACGATGTGCTTGCGATAGAAGCGCAGATTTCCAGACACCGCTTTTTTGGCTCGCACGGACTTATCCTCACCGACCTCGATGAGGAAGCACAGACCCTCGGTGTTGCAGGAAACGTCAGTTTGCACATGGGTGCCGGCATTGAGGATGCGCTCACTTGCGGTAAATTCCTCCGACAAATTTCTCGGGAAGGGGACGTGCGTATGGCCGATCAGCCACGCATCGACTCCGATGGCCTCGAGCTGTGCACGCGTCATGAGGAAGTATTGTCCCTCGTTGTCGATGGTCTCACCCTCAACAGCGCCGTGTGCGATGCCGATGTGATATCTTCCGTCTGTGGCAATTTCGCCGATCCAACCGAGGTGGTTCTGCCCCGGGGCCGAATGCAGCGTCTTGCACAGTGCGGGATATAAAACGATCGGCTTTCCCCTGACCGTCAGCTCATAGGGGCGGTAGTCGGTCAAAAGCAGGATGTTGTCATAGGCCGCCAGCTCGTCGTTGAAATATTTCCACAAGGTGGTCTCAGGGTCGTAAAAATCATGGTTTCCGGGCAGTACGACGACGGTTTCACGGAAGTTCGAAAGGGTTCTCAAAAGCGTCCGAACCTCTTTTTTGGAGATGCTGTAGGTGTTTTCGAACAGATCGCCCGTGATCACAAACAGATCGCAATCGTCGTCGTTGGCGAGTTGCACCATGCCCTGAAAGGCGGACAATCTTGCCTCGCGCAGGAGCTGGCTTTGCTCGTGCTTGGCATAGCGCAGGCCGATGTGGTTGTCACCGGTGAGGAATATTCTCAGCATTTTGACACCTCTTTTTCTGCATTTGTAATATTTTAGCATAAAAAGCGGAGCGACACAACACTCAGAGAGAAAAAAGCTGCGCCCGATCAACACCGTCGCACAGGCCCGACCGAGCGATAAAAAGCAGCTCTTAAATTTACCATAATAAAATTATGTAAACTAAAAGAATTTAAGGCCGATGCAAATTGGCTGATAGCACAGGGGAAGAGGGCATACAGGAAGTGCTATCCGAGTGTGTAAAAAAGTCCTTAAGATGTCATTACAAGGAGCGAAGCGACGCGGTAATCTCGGACAAAAAGGTTTCTGCTCTTCCGAAAAAAGGACGAAAACGACACTTTTGAGATCGCCAAAGCTGAAATTTCTTGCAGTTGCATGAGATATACTACGTGCTTCTGCACGGCATTTGCGTATGCTTTTTTTCTAAAAGTGGGATTATTTGGAGCAAAATGATTGACAGCGGAAAAAGAAAGTTTTATAATCACGATGTACCTCTATCGCGATTAAGATAGAAAAGGAGATTTTATCATGAAAACTCTAAACCGCTACCTTTCATTCCTATTGGCTCTTGTACTTACGCTGTCCATGGCATCCTTTGCCTTGGCAGAGGGGGAGTACAGCGAGGTTGATCCGTATATCATCCACTATAATGTTCCCGATAACGGCTACACCGGCCCGAGATACCAGTACTTCAGCCCCTATGTCGCTGACTATGTCTATGACGGAACCTCCAGCCGTATCCAGCAGTACATTTTCTCGCTGTATAATACGGTGACAACGGATGTCATTCCGGCCTACTGTACCGACATTACCGTCGGTGCATATAACGACCGTCGTTACCGCCAGCAGAACCTTGAGGACTCGACCTATGCGGCCGATGCTGCACAGCTGCTGCGTTCGATCGTCTTGCACGGCTTCTACATTGTTCCGATTCCCGGTGAAACCGATGAGGCCCACGCGGCCCGTGTCGAGGCAAAGGTCAAGGAATTGGAAGAGGCAGCCGGTGTCACCGGCCTGTCCGTCGGTGAAGCAATCAATGCGACACAGTGTGCTATTTGGCAAGCTGCTCACGGCTCCCGCCTGAGCTTCCCCAACTTTGTCCGTCCTTCGTACTATAATGCCAAGCAGCCCTCGTTGACCCGCTATTACGACATCTGTAATGCAGAGCGTGACAACGGTCACATCAGTCAGTCCGGCGGCATCCTCAACGAGGATTGCAGATTGGAGATCAATGCCAGAATCCAGGCGGTGTTTAACTACCTGATCGCCCTTGATCCTGTCCCCCCTGCGGCAACGATGGTTTCCAATTCTTCTTTCCTGTACACCGGTGCGGAGGATCCGAAGCCCAATGGCGACGGCACCTTTGACGTGACGGTACATACTACCATCGAGGTCGACATGGGTGCGGCTGACTATCTGACTCTGCGCGCAAACCTCGGTACGGATCATGTGGTGACACACGATCTGACCGACGGAAGACAGACGGTCACCCTGACCCTCAAGAATATCCCCGGTGAGTATGCTTTTGACGAAGTTACCCTGACGATCGACGGTGCGCAGACCATCGACGAGGTCTTCCTGTACGACGCATACGGCGATCGTGAAGCTTCTCAGACCATGATTGGCCGAAACACCCGTCGTATGCCTGTGCGTGCGCAGGTGGTTGCGGTCAAGGATCGCATCATCAATTTCTACAAGACGACCAACCCGACGGCTGCGGACGGCTCCGGCCGCATTCCGCTCGAGGGCATTAGCTTTGACATTTACCTTGTTGCCGAGATGGATGAATATCTCAACGGCGAGGTCGAGCTGCCGAAGGCAGAAGAATATGTATATCCCGCCAATGCCGATTATACCGTCATCACCGACGCAGAGGGCTTTGCTTCGCTGAACCTGACCAAGAACGGCCTGCCCGACGGCGTGTATCTTGTCGTCGAGCGTCCGCATCCGGCCATTGTTGCTCCGGTGGCTCCGTTCTATGTCTTCATGCCGATGACCAGTGCCGACGGCACCGGCCAGGAGTTTGAGATCACTCTGCAGCCCAAGAACGATGTCAAGGGCAGCGTACATATCGAAAAGGACGTCCAGACGCTCGGAAACGATGAGCAGACAGTCGATGCTGCTCAGAACCACACTTGGATCATCGGTACAAACATCCCCGATGACATTGCTGACGGCAAGGCCTATGTCATCACCGATAACCTCGACTCCCGTCTGGACTATGTCGGAAATACGGTCGTGAAGGTTGAAAATCTTGACGGTACGCAGGAGCTCGTGGAGCTGACTGCCGATACGGATTACATCCTCACAGTCAATGATGTCGATTCCCTCACCGAGGAAAAACCCGGCGACTCGTTCACGGTGGAACTGACGATTGCAGGCAGAGGCAAGATTGCGCAGGCACTCGGCACGGCAAACTACAACGATTATAAGCTTCGCGTGTACTATGATGCGAAGATCAATGCCAATGCTCAGATGGGCGAGGCGATCCCCAACCAGGCAACGCTGGAGTATACCAACTCCGTCAACTTTGACTTTGCCGCAGAGTCGGACAAGCCCGTGGTATATACGGGCGCGGCAAGACTCAAGAAGGTCGATGCGGATGTCAGCAGCATGACGCTGAGCGGCGCAACCTTCGAAGTTTACCGCAAGGCATCTGCCGAAGAGGTTGCAGCAGGCGAGAATCTGGTCTACATCGACAAGAACCCTGCTCCTATGGTCAAGGTTGCTTTCTACAATAACGCTTCTCTTACGGGCGAGAAGGTCACCAAGGTGACCTCCGATCAGCTCGGTGAGATGTCGCTTTACGGTTTGGCCTACGGCGAATACTACCTCGTTGAGACCAAGGCACCGGACGGATACAACCTGCTCGGCAAGGCAGCTGTGATCCAGATCGATGCCACCTCGCATAACGACGACAGAGTCGTTGTGGTCAAGAATGTCAGCGGTGCGATCCTGCCGTCGACCGGCGGCGTCGGCACGACGATGTTTACTGTGCTCGGTATCACATTGATGCTTGCAGCTTGCGCATGGCTGATCGTGAAGAGAAGAAAGATCTCTTGTGAATAAAGACAAAGCGCCCCGTGGCATCATGCCACGGGGCGCTTCAGAGTGTCAAAAAAAGTCGCCAATCGTCAAAATGCAAATGTTTGACGGTTGGCGCTCTGCGTTCAAATAAACGATTGCGAACATACCTCCGAGCGTTGCTCACGTCATTGTAGGGTCACGGCATGCCGTGACCGTATGCAAGAAGTCTCGTCTTTCGCATATCGTAGCGAGTGACATCCTTGGCGCGCTCGCAGGCAGTTTTTGTAAGATAATTACGACTGTACAAGTCGGAAGTTTGCTCCACTGCGTGGGGCGTACCTTTCTTGCTCCTGCAAGAAAGGTACCAAAGAACAGGCATGGGGAGGCGCTGGAGCCTGCGGCTATCCAAACGTTTCATGTTTTGTTTCTGCCTACCCCGCCGCAGAGCCGCCCTCCCCATGACCCCTCCAGGCACGCTGCGCGTCGTCGTGACAGCGTTGTGGTCTTTTTTGCGAGGACAACCGGAGTCACAAATTGAAATTTGTCAATTATTCCGCATCACGAAACCGATCACCACAGGGGAACGATCCGCGTCAGCGTGCCGGGAGAGCGTCAAGAGAGAGGGCGGCTTGAAAACCGAGCTTGGCAGTAACGGTGCGTTGCTCCCGTCATTGTAGGGTCACGGCATGCCGTGACCGTGTGCAAGAAGTCTCGCCTTTCGCATATCGTAGCGCGCGACATCCTTGGCGCGCTCGTGGGCAGTTTTTATAAGAAAATTACGACTGTACAAGTCGGAAGTTTGCTCCACTGCGTGGGGCGTACCTTTCTTGCTCCTGCAAGAAAGGTACCAAAGAACAGGCATGGGGAGGCGCTGGAGCCTGCGGCTATCCAAACGTTTCATGTTTTGTTACTGCCTACCCCGCCGCAGAGCCGCCCTCCCCATGACCCCTCCGGGCACGCTGCGCGTTGTCGTGACAGCGTTGTGGTCGTTTTTATCGTGGGCAACCGGAGCGAAAAATTGAAATTTGTCAATTATTTTCATAAAGTTTGATAAATTTTTTCTTGCAAAGGCGGCAAGAATTCCGCATCACGAAACCGATCACCACAGGGGAACGATACGCGTCCGCGTGCCTGGAGAGAGTCAAGAGAGAGGGCGGCTTGAAAACCGAGCTTGGCAGTAACGATTCGTTCAACGGAACGATAGGTTTTCTACAGCGCCTCTCTCTTGTCGTGTTCTTTGGTGACTTTCTTGGCCGAAACAAGAAAGTCACGCCCCACGCAGTGGAGCAAAGTACCGATGTCCATCGCACCACGATACCTTGTGCTTGCACCCGTAAAGCGCAGGCCACAGCCACGTCGCTTCGCTCCTCGCAATAACCTCTTATACTAAAACCTGATGAAAAGTTTTAATAAAATTCCAATTTAACGGTGCGTTGCTCACGTCATTGTAGGGTCACGGCATGCCGTGACCGTGTGCAAGAAGTCTCGTCTTTCGCATATCGTAGCGCACGACATCCTTGGCGCGCTCGTAGGCAGTTTTTATAAGAAAATTACCACTGTACAAGTCGGAAGTTTGCCCCACGCAGTGGAGCAAAGTACCGATGTCCATCGCACCACGATACCTTGTGCTTGCCCCCGTAAAGCGCAGGCCGTGCAGCAGAAGGCCTGCTCGTATCACACAAAAGTCTTGCGTTTCGGAGCGCTGAATGCTACAATAACAGATAAAAAGGAACGAATATGTCGGAGGGAAGGTAAGATGAGAGAAATTGGCGGATATCTTGAGCTGGACAAGCCGTTCGGTAAGGAATATTATCCTGAGGCGATCAAGCTTAACAGTGCACAAAATGCCGTGGCCTACCTTAATCGCGTCAAGAAAATATCCAAGCTCTATTTGCCGTACTATCTTTGCGATTCGGTGGTCGGTATGTGCCACCGCGAGGGGATCGACTACGAGCTTTACCATGTGGACAAGGACTTTTTGCCGCTTTTTGACAAGAATATCGGCGAAACGGAGCGCTTTTATATCGTCAACTTTTATGGCCAATTGAGCCGGGAACAGCTTCTGGCCTATCCGAATGTGATCGTTGACAATGTCCATGCGTTTTTCACGCCACCGATGGAGGGTGTGGACACGCTCTGCTCGTGCAGAAAGTATTTTGGTGTGCCGGACGGGGCCTATCTCATCAGTAACGCACCGCGCATTGCGCTCGAACAGGATCGCTCCTATGCAAGAATGCGCCATATTTTGGGACGTTATGATTGCGCCTGTGCTTCGGAGCACTACGGCAGCTTCCAAAGCAATGAGGACGAGGTGCTTTCGATGCCTCTGCGGCAGATGTCCGCACTGACCCAACACCTTCTGTCAAGTGTTGATTACGCGCAGGTGAAGGCGGCCAGACAGGCCAATTGGCAGACGCTGCACGAGGCGCTCGGGGAGCGTAACGGCCTGAGACTGCGGACACCGCCTGCGCCTTATATGTACCCGTTTTATACCGAGAGGGGTGGACAGCTGCGCTCGGCATTGGCCGCGCAGAAAATCTACATACCGACCCTGTGGCCCAATGTGCTGACAGGGGAGGCGAGTGATATAGAAAAGGATTATGCCCGAAACATCCTGCCCTTGCCCATCGACCAGCGTTATGATCAGAAGGACATGGAGCGCATCATCGAAGCACTCTTATGAGGGCACGCAAGTTCCGCTAAAATTCTTCACGATGTTTCGAAAGAAAAAACTGTAGTTTTTCAAGCCAAGACCTCGGGTCTTGGCTTTTTTGTCCATAAAAAAGAAGGATTCTAAGGGAAAACGGCGAATTCTGTTGACAAGTACAATATCAAATACTATACTATAATTTGGATGAGTTTACAAAAAATTCATAAGTATAACGAAGGATGTTAAGGAGGAGTCGGAGCATGTGGACGATTTTTCTGGGCATCGCCATTGGCTGTATGCCATTGTCGGTGCTTGCGTGGCTGAAAGGCCGCAACAGTGAAAAGAAGGTAAAACAGATTCGATTGCTGCATTGGTTGATGGTTGGAATGTTCCTGACGGCCTTCTTTCTGTTTCTGGCTTTGCACAAGGGTGCAGCGGAGCAATCGGCATTGGCCTGGCCGAGGAGCTTCCTGCTTGCGGTATTCAATGCAATGCAGGTATTTGCAACCGGCTGCGAATTCGGTGTGATCACGGACAGCATCAGTGCTTGCCCGCAGTCGCTGCAGAGCGTATATATGGCAGCCTTCGCGATGGTATTCGTCTTTGCTCCGGTCCTGACCTTTGGATTTGCGCTGTCCCTTTTCAAAAATGTGACCTCGCGCATCCGCTTCCTCGGACTCAGGGGGAAGGAATTGTTTATTTTTTCCGAGCTGAATGAGAAGTCAACCATTTTGGCAACCGACATTCGGAAAAAGAATCCGAATTGCGGCATTGTATTTACCGATGTTTACGAGGATGAAACGGAGGAAAATGCGGAGCTGCGTACCACGGCCAAGCGGCTGGGCGCGGTTTGCTTCAGCAAGGATATCCTTCTTTTGAGCTTCGGCCGCCGCATGGGGAACAAGCAGATCTCGTTTTTTCTGATCGGGGAGAAGGAGTCGGAGAATCTGAATCAGGCGCTGAAGCTGCTCGAAACCTATCACGAGCTGGACAACGGCCGGGTCTATGTGTTCTCGACCAGTGTGGAAAGTGAGATCCTTCTGACGGCGGCAGACAAGGGAAGGCTCAAGGTTCGCCGCATCAACGAGGTGCGCTCTCTGATCAACCGCATTCTATACGAGGACGGCTGTAAATTGTTTGACGAGGCGAAGGCTGGGGAGGATGGATGGAAGCACATCGGGGCGGTCGTGGTCGGCATGGGCCGCCACGGCACGCAGATGATGAAGTCTCTGGCATGGTATGCGCAGATGGACGGCTACCGCCTGCATCTGACGGGATTTGACAAGGATCCTTTGGCGCAGGAGCGATTTACGGCGCTTGCACCGGCCCTGATGGAGGGAAAAGATAACGATGAAAACAAGGACGACGAGGCATGGTGCGATATCCGCATCTGCTCTGAGACGGACGTGCAGACGGCGAGCTTTGCCAAAAAGCTTGCGGAACTGAAGAACACGACCTATGTGCTGGTCGCCCTGGGCACAGACGAGCTGAACATTAACACAGCGGTAATGCTGCGGATGTATTTTGAACGTATGCATATCCACCCTACCATTCAGGCGATCGTGTACAACACGAGGCAGAAGAATGCTCTGCAGGGGATCAAAAATTACAGTGGACAGCACTACGATGTCGATTTCATCGGAGATCTGGAGTCCTCTTATGCAGAAAATGTTGTGATCGATTCCGAGCTGGAGGCGAAGGGTCTGTCCGTCCATTTGGGCTATTCGCCCGGACAGGAGGAGACCTTCTGGGCCTATGAGTACAATTATCAGTCCTCTGTGGCCTCTGCGATCCATCACCGCGCAAGGGTGCACTGTGGTGTTGCGAATCTGGATAAGCGTGCTGAGGAGCTGACGGCGGAAGAAAAGAGACCGATCCAGCGGCTGGAGCACCGTCGTTGGCTGGCCTATATGCGCTCGGAGGGCTTCATCTACAGCGGCTTGAGAGCCGAGACCAGTCGCAACAACCTGGGCAAGATGCATAACGATATGGTCGCATTCGAACATTTGGATGATAGCGACATAGAAAAGGACAGCAATGTTGTCCTAAGTGTCAACAAAGTTTGACGAAAATGTGAATTTTTTGTGGCAAAATACAATAATATATGTTATAATATCAGATAAGCTAATTGCAGAAAAAACCAAAAGGAGAGCGGCTATGAAAAGAATTCTCTCACTCCTGCTTGTCATCGCTGTGGCGGTTGGACTGGTGGCAGGATTGACATTGCCGGTTTCGGCAGAATCGCTGTACATACGCAAGATCGTTTCGGTGGTCTACGATGACTCGGGCAGCATGAAGGGGGACAAGTGGGCCTATGCCAACTATGCCATGCAGACCTTCTGCGGTATGCTCAACAGCGAGGATCAGCTCTACATCACTTACATGGCGCCTGCGCTGTATTACACCGGATACGAGCCTGAGAAGATCGATCTGTCTGCAGGCGGCATCCAGAATTCCGTAGATGACATCCGGGACCATGTCGAGACCTCAAGCACGCCGTATTCGGCGGTGCAGATCGCATTCGACAAGCTATCTAAGGTGCAGGACGACAACCCCAACACACAGTATTGGCTGGTCGTCATCACCGACGGTGTGTTTGATGAATTCAATGGCATGACCTACGAGGCGGCAGAGGACGACCTGACCGACAAGTTCGAGGACTTTGCCGATGAGACCATGCCCAACGGTACGAATCCGCAGATCACCTTCATGACCATCGGCAGCGGCGATATCGTATCTCCGAGAGAGAACCAGGGCAAGGGTATTTATACCTATGGTGCAAACGATGCCAAGAGCATCAGCGCAACCATGTCGGAAATGGCTGACCGAATCTCGGGCAGAACCCGTCTTTCCAAGAGCGATGTCAAACAGCTGAGCGATACGACCCTGCAGGTATCTTCCTCCATCCCGCTTTTGAACATTGCGGTGCTGGCGCAGAATTCCGGCGCGAAGATCGTGAAGGCAACGGCCAACAATGAGGGAGCAATCCCGGTCAGCAGAGAGGCCTCGCTGTCCTATCCCGGCTACAGCAGCCTGGCAGGCGGGGCGTTCCTGCTCGGTGATTCCTCCAATGCGATCCCCTCGGGCAGCTACGAGATCACATTTGACAAGGCGGTCAAAGCAGAGGATATTGTATTCCTCTTCGAGCCGGCGCTGGAGATGCGCATGACCGTGATCCTCAACGGCCAGAAGGTCGAGGATTTTGATGAGCTGGACAATGCCATGGAAGGCGACAAGATCGATGTCAGCTGCAAGATCTATGAGATGGGTACGGATCATGAGATCTCTCCGTCGCTGCTGCCTCCCGGCACAACTTATGAGATCAACATTGCTGAAGACGGCAAGATTACAAAGCAGGTCTCCGGCGAAAAGATGGAGCTCAAGGATTATTCTCTCCATCAGGCCAAGACAGAGCTTACCGCTTCTGTGCAGATCGCGGGGTTCAACCCCATCTCCAGAACGGTCAAATTCGCTCCCACGCAGTATGTGGCGCCCACGACGCAGTACATTCCGCCCATCGTATATACCATCGACGCTGCCCATGGCAGCAGCACCCACGGACTGAATGTGGATCAGCTTTCCGGTCAGCACGATCTGTCGATCGTCTTCAAGATCTATGAGGATGGCAAGCTGATGACCGACCCGAGTGCGGTGCAGGCGCTGAATCCGCAGATCGAGGTCGCACCGCAGGGCAATGGTGGCAAGATGGAATATGCCGATGACGGAACGATTGTCTTTATCCCCGACACGGCAAGAGCACCGAGCGGTGTGAGCGGTGGCGGAAGCTTCGATGTCACGGTCGAGTGTAAGCTTCCTGACGGCACAAGCGCTTGCGAGAAATATGCGGTGTTGCTTTCGGACTATCAGATCTTTGCAACGGATGCCGACGAGAGCATCGTAAAGACGGAATTTTACAACAACCGGATCGGCGCCTCGTTCTACATCACGAAGGACGGCAACAGACTTGGCAAGGCCGATGTCGAGAAGGGAATTTCCATATCGCTGAATGAGGCCTACAAGGGCTTCGAGACGGAAATTAGCGTCGCTGCTGACGGCACAATCACGGTTGTTCCCGTTCAGGCAAAAGAGCATCCGCTCAATTTTGGTTCCTGGTGGTTCTACTGGTGGCATTACTTTGGATTGCCCGGTGAGGATGTCCGTGTGACGCTGTCGCACTCCTTCGGCTCTGCCGAGGCAAAGATCCCCGTGGTCTCTCCGTCCTTCGGCTTCCAGCTTCTGAATGTGTACCTGCCGCTTCTGATCGAGCTGGCGGTGCTGGCATATCTGATTTGGTGGATCTATGCCATCTTTGCGAAGGCGAAATTCACCCCGGGCACAGCAATTTATACCGCAACGCTTCTGTATAACGCAGACGGATACCACAAGATCCTAACCGTGGAAGAAAATCCGCTCGATGAGTACAACAAGCTCAAGTACAGATGGCGCCCGACGCTGAAGACGGAGACGGTTTCGGTATGCGGAGATCTCAGCATTTCTGCGACCTGCGGAGGCGGCATTGTCTGCCAGACACCGATTTGGTACAAGGGCCGCATCAAGCCGCTCAATGCAGGCTTTGCGCTGCTCAACACGCCGCATGATGTCCAGCAGTACATTATGAGGAACAAGAGCATGGCGATTGAACTGATTACGCCGTTTGACACGAAGCAGGTGAAGGCAGTGGAAAGCATTGACGGCCCGCAGGACAAGACCTATTATGTCGCAACGGATCTTGCTGCGCTTCCGAAGGTCGATGGGATTCCCACGATCAAGCGTGCGCTGATCTTCGCTTACGCACATCAACATGAATGATAAAAATTAACATACGGAGGTAGCAACAAATGGAGAAAAAAATTGACAAGCAAACTGTGCTGATCGGCCTTGGCGGCACCGGTAGCCGTGTGGTCAACAATGTGGCGAAGATGCTGCGTAAGAACAAAATCAGCATCAATGACGGCTACGTGACCTGTGCTGTCATGGACACGAACCAGTCTGATAACCGTCTGATCACATCCACGGGCACCAACATCCCTGTCATTCCGACCTGTGATGAGAGAACCATCGACGAATACCTGCATATGTATGCCGGCAAGAGCCCCAGCGCATGGTTCCCGTATTCCCGCTCCCTCGGTGCAGAGTCCATGATTGACGGCGCTTCTGAGATGCGTGCAAAGTCCAGAATCGCTTTCATGGACACGATGGAGAGCGGCAAGATCATTGAGCTGCGCAATGCCATCGAGAAGGTTTTCCACCACAAGCCCGGAACGCCCGAAAAGATCCGTGTCATGCTCGTTTCTTCCCTCTCCGGCGGTACCGGCGCAGGTATGTTCATCCAGGTCGCTTTGTGGCTGCGTAAGTTCTTTGATGAGAGAGGCTGCATGGCAACCATCCGTGGCATCTTCCTGCTGCCTGATATCTTCATCCGCACAATCCCGAACATCCGCGACAATCCCAGAAAGCCGCTGTACCACTATGCCAACGCTTATGCTGCCATCCGTGAGCTCAATGCCATCAATAAGGCCATCAAGAGCAAGGGCAAGAGCGAGCTGGAAAGACCCATCGTCATCGATGGCTTGTTCGACAGCAGAAAGCCCGGCCCGAAGCCCGTATTCGACAATGCCTTCTTCATTGACGACATTGATGCAGGCGGTGCAGCCTTCGATAAGTGCCAGACCTATGAGGAGATCGTAGCACAGATCGTCTATATGCAGTTGTATGCTCCGATGCACTCCGAGCTGTCCTCCGTTGAGGATAACCTGTTCCGTGCCTTTGAGTCCAACCCCGAGCCTGTTTACGGCTCCTGCGGCACGTCCAAGGCTGAGTACCCGGTCGATGATGTTGTGGAATATTGCGCGCTGCGTGCTGCCCAGGAATCTGTTTCCGAGGGCTGGTGCAAGATCGATGCCGAAATCGACGCCATCAAGCAGGAAGAGGAAGAGCAGGAGCGTGACGGCATTGTCTTGAAGCACAAGATCAACCGCAGAGATACCTTCGTCAGACTCTTTGACGAGTTGTCTTCCAAGAGCGGCAACGAGGTCAGCAGAGGCACCAGACTCTTCGTCTCCATTCGCCACGACGCAGACGATGAGATCCGCGAGAAGGTCCCAGGCAAGGAAAACGAGACGAAGATCACCTACAGACCCAAGGTCAAGAAGTTCATGGATATGCTCGACAAGGAAGTCGAGAGAGCCGTGTCGACCAAGGGCGGCCTCGAGCAGATCCAGGAGCTCATCGCCGATCTTCCCAAGCCTGAGGATCACAAGAAGTTTAACGATAAGCTCATTGAGCGACTGAAAAAGCTGCCGGACGCGGAAATCGAGATCCGCACGCAGGTTCTTGACGACTTCGACAAGAAGTATGAGGAGTTCGCAAATGAGATCATCCGTGCGATCATTCCGCTCGATATGAGTGCACTCAACAGCCAGAACGAGAAGTCTCTGTATGGCCTGTTCGTCAAGCACGATCCGGACAAGGGCGACTACTTCGTACATCCCATTGCTGCAAAGTATATGCTCTACCGTCTGTCTCAGTCCATCGAAGAGGCACAGAAGACCCTGGCACCGAGCAATGTCAGAGACAGCGCGCTCGAAGGCTCCACGGACGTTTCCTTCGACAACCCCGAGACTCGCAAGAAGGAAACCATGAAGGAGTACTGGACGCAGCTTGGCTTTGTCACCAGCAAGGACGAGATCGCCCACTACATCAGAAAATACAAGGAATACAACACTGCAAATATGACCCTGTGCATGCAGTATGAGAACGAGCTGCTCAAGCAGAAGGTTCTGAAGGATCTCAACGAGCGTGTCAATGCCCTGATTTCCAAGATCGAGGAGCTGTTCACCAACTTCCCGAAGCTGCTCGAGAAGGTCAGCGACATGATGGAAGAGAATGTCAAGCGCAACGAGCAGGGCCGCGGCAAGACACTGTATGTATTTGCACAGCGTGAGCATAAGGAAGCAAAGTACAAGGAGCTGAACATCGACCTGAGCGGCAGAAACGGCGAGCTCAACCGTGATGTGATCAACACCATCTACGGCAAGTTCTGCGCACAGTACAGACCCAATGTCAAGGAAAATGCCCGCTATGTGGAGAGCAATGTTATTGCACTCTTCCTCGAGAGCATCCTGAACAGCTATAAGACGATGATCCCCGTTCAGTACAAGGAACAGGTTCGTCTGGACATCATCAAGGCCATCAAGGAAGAGAGCGACTTCGACTTCGAGGCCGCAAAGGCTGCACAAATGGAGGAGGGCGAGGAGAAGAACGATGTCTTCTCGCAGGAATCCGCAGCCGAAGCAGCTGCCTTCCGCCACAATACGGCCATCTTGAGCTACCGCAACAGACTCGGCCATATGGCAACGCCGTTCCTGCGCGCACAGCCTGATGAGGCGCTGGCAGTTGTCGACAACATCGACGGCATCACCTACGACGAAAACAACATGATCTGGATGAAGAGCGAGGACGGCAGCGTCCTGCGCATGCCGTTCCAGACCAAGCTGACCTTCTGGGGGTTCAACCCGAAGACGGCCGAAAATTGCCCTGAGCTCACCGCTGCCCTCGGCGCAAACACCGCCACGGCTGCAGATGACGGATATCCCAGAAACGAGCTGTACTGCTATAGCTCCATCTACGGCGTCAAGGCGGAGGCCATTGACAAGTTCAATGAGCAGCTGGGCGGCGACTACTACAAGCATTACAGCGCAGTGATCGGTTCGATGATCCGCAACAACTCGGAGATTGATACGCCGCATATCGACAAGACATGGCACGAGTTCCTGCCCTATGTCAGCGCAACCAGACAGAAGGTTGCTGCACAGAAGTTCTTCAAGGCCTTCTGGCGTGCCATTGCCTACGGTGTTGTCCGCTTGGACAGCCACGGCAAGTATGAGATCGGTGAGCGGATGACCGACTCCTACGGCAACAGCACCTACCGCTATGAGGCTCTGCTCGATGACAACAGAACCATCCCCGCAAGCGATGTCGGCAGACTCATCAGCGCCCTGAAAAACCATCCGAACTTTGAATCCATCATCACCGGACAGCTTGAGGCGATGTTCAATGAGGATGTCAGAGGCATGACCACCTATGTCAGCACGGACATCGTCCGCGGCATGGTGCGCGAGGGCGACCTCAACCCCGTGACGATGATCGTCCGCTATGAGGCATCGAGAGATTACAACAGCCACATCGGCAGCGACCTCGTCGGCTCCATCGGCGAGATCATGAAGGATGTTGCATCGAACTACGACATGAACCGTGGTGACGACCAGATCAACGATGCGCGCTTCAAGCTCTGCCACAGAATCTATGAAAAGAGCACCATGAGCAGAAAGGCCGTCCTGTTTGAGTCCTGGATCAAGGAATTCAGACGCCTGAAGCTCAAGGTGGAAGAAGATGTGAACCCGACCGCAAACGGAGAGATCGAGGACATCATCTGATCCAGCTTTTTTCCGAAGCTGTCACACTCCGGTGTGACAGCTTCGGGGAATAAAAAAACGAGACACCGCAGTCGGTGCCTTCGGAAACGGAGGAATGCATATGCATACTGTGTTTATCAATACATCACGAAATACGATTGGCGGCCACATGGACATTTTGAGCATGGAGAAAGAATTCAGAAAATTCACCCAGTTCAACTGTCCGCTGTCGAAGTGGTTCTCCGAAACGGAGGGCTACCGGGCTTGTGCCCGGCAGATCGGGGAGATGATCGACAGCTATAAGGATATCAACAATCGCTTTCAGCTGATTGTATATGCTGACCTTTTGGAGCTTCCGGAGTATATGCAGACGACTGCCCGGGGCAACTATGTAGCAACGAATGCGGCTTACGAGCTGCTGCGCAGCTTCATCACCCGTTTTTTTGCGGCCACGATCTATGACGAGCTGGAAAAGCTGGGCAGACAGCCGCAGGATAAGCTGCTTTTGATCATGGAGCAGAATCGCCGCAAGCATACCGATGCGGGCAAGAGCCTGACCGAGATCGATCAGGGCCAGATCCAGAGCCTGAGCGAGCAGGAGAAGATCCATGCAGCGAAGCTCTTCTTCGGCCTTCCCGATCGGCTCGAGGGCCCTCTGCAGATTCCGCCGTGCAGGTACCTGCCTCAGATGCGTGTAGGTGAGCTCTATGCCGATAAGCTGGAGATTCTGCGCAAGAGCGTCAATGAAGACAAGCAAGTGCTTGACAAGGCTTATGCCGAATTCTGCAAGTCCATTGACAACCAATATGATTCCGATTGCAACCGTTTCGTCTTTATTTCGGAATTCTACACCGACAGACGCAGCGCAAATACCAACAAGGAGCAGGATACCAAGCGCAATCTGCTGGTCCAGTTCTTCCTGAAGTCCTGCATCGACGATGAGAGCGTCAGTATGGGAGAGGGTGCTCACGCATTGGCACGCACGATCCCCGAGATGACAGACGAGGACTGGAAAAATATCGCCGTTGCCCTGACCGCGAAGAAAAAGACCTTTGAGCGGCAGGAGAGACTTGCACAGCAGATGGCCGACAACTATACCGACAAGGGGTTGGCACCGGAGCTGTTCAAGCTTCCGCATGAAAAATTCGGCGTAGATGAAAGCGGCAACCTCTCCGTCAACTACGAGGAAAAGAAGGCTCCGAAGAAGCAACAAAAGAAAAAGAAGAAAAAGGAAGAAAAAGAGGCAAAGAAGACCGCCGCCGAGCTTGAGGTCAAGCACGGCCGCATTCAAAAATGGCTCGATGACAGAGCGTTTACTGTCTTCGATGCCAAGGGACACAAATATGATCCGCAGGATTTCAAGCTGCGTACGGCAGATGAATACTGTGAAAAAGCAACGGAGCTGACCAATCATCATCTCAATTTTCTGAGCAAGCTGAATCTCCACGTCAACCGCATCATGTCCAATTATGCGAGCCGATCGCTGTCCAATACGCCTGCCCTTTTGCGCAAGCGCAATGTCAGCGCAGAGGTCGAGGGCGTGGAGGACGATAAAAACGACTATAAGTATCTCGATGGCTCCAGAACCAAGGAGGATTTGCCGGTCGAGAGTGTTCTCAAGACCTCAAAGAGATCCTATCTGACCATCCTGATTGAATATTTGAAATTCAATGCCGGAAGAAGCGTCGCAATGACCTCCATCAAGGAGCAATGCGAGTGGTTCGTCGGGCGCATCCGACAGATCGAGGAGAGCCTGAAGAAACTGGTGCAGATTCTTGGCATCATTACGGGTGTGGTGGCATTTTTGTATGTGCCGTACATCCTCATTCAGTGGAAGTCGATCCTGGCGAATCTGGGCGGCCTGCCGATGACGATCGGTTCGCTGGTGCTGCCCTTTGCCCTGCTGGGTGTAGCCTACAGTTTGGCTGTGGCCTATCAGAAGCGAAAGATGCGCAAGGCCTGGCAGGAGCTGTTGGAGAAGTCCGATGCCGCCATGGCCAAGAACGTGGAAGCCGTCGAGGCGTATAACGAGCTTCTGACGAGCTACATTCCGGCACTGCGCTGGATCTATGAATACGTCCTGGACGTGGACTTCTACCGTGACTGCTGCCTGACGGCGGACGCGAAGCTGAAGCACCACAAGGACAAGCTGCGTGAGCAGCGTGTCATCGTCGGAAATATTCTCGAGGATCTGGAATGCGAGGCCTGCAGGGAGGCGGCGCCGCATACCACCGAGCCGGACTATACCAAGGCTTATTGCGAGGGAAAGAATATGGAATTCTACTCCCTGGTCGATAAGGAAATTCTGAAGACGATTCGCAAAGAAAGGAGAGAGGCATGAAATTCCTGATATTGTTGCTGAAGCTGCTGATGCTGCTCGGCACGGTAGGCCTGATGGCGCTGCCCTTGATTTTAGAGCACTTCTCCTTCCGTAAGGATCGTAAGAACAAGATCAGCCACAAGCGCTTCCGCCTGCTGGTCTTTTCCGTGTTCTATGTCATCGTGCTTACGATCGTATTCATGGTTGTAAGGGACCTTCTGGGTTGGATCGGATCCTGGACGGGGCTGAAATGGCTCGGAAAGAAGATTTTCGTTCCCTCCAGATTGACCTTTGGCCTGAGCGTTTATGCGGCCATGCTCATCAACCTTGCCATCGGTATGCTCTTCCGTCTGCTGCAGAGACTTGTCCGCATCGGACTGAAGAAGAAAAATCTTCTCGAGCCGAAGGGGAAAAACGGCGAGTTCACCTGGGCGCAGAAGGCAGAGCGTGCGGTCTTGCGCTATTTCCACGATGAAAAGTGGTTCTTTGCAGGCAAGATTCTGAAATTCCTGTGCATTTTCCTCTCTGCAGCATATGCGGTGCTGTTTATCTGTTACCAGCTGCCGGTTCTCTTCGGCTATAGCTGGCTGCCCTACGGCTTCTTCTCGCAGCTTTTCTCCGCAGGCTACATCTATCCCATGATCACGCTTGTGGCGCTATGGCAGGCCTATTATTTCCTGGCCGGTGTGGAGCTGCTTGAGGAGGAATGCCCCGAGCTGCTCGGCTCGATCGAGGAGACCCTCGGCACCCCCAAGACGGATCTTCAGACGGTCAATGCCGAGTGCCAGAAGCTGTTCCAGGACTATTTCAAGCACCAGCTCAAGCAGATCACCGTGGGCCCGGAACCTCCGACGGGGGATTATCACGAGATCACCAAGCAGATCGCACGCGGCGTGGAGTCCGATCCGAGAAACGGACAAACTCTGAAGGAAGGCTATCTGCAGTGCATCGACACCATTGTCAGAAATGACATCAACTCTGTGGGCGACGCCAAGAGCGCCACGGGCGTTTTGGTCAATGGCGGCTTCTTTACCGAGTTTTCCATGTACTTCCTGCGATATGTCTCGGCCATTTTGGCCCGAGGCGACAATGTCGTTTTCGTCTGCAATGACGATATGCAGATTGAGGAGGTCTACGGCTATGTCGAGCAGGCCTTCTCCGAGCTCTACAGCTTGTATCATACCGAAGGCCCATCCGTAACGGCCAACTACGACGATCCGATCTGGAAATTCTGCAAGATCAGCGGAGATCACGACAGCATCGAGCGTTCCCGTGTTGATGACTGCAGCATCCTGATCACGGATATGAAGTATCTGTGCTCTGAGGACTTTGACGAGAACCACGCCCGATTCACCAACCTAATCGATACGGTCGTGTTCGTCGATGCATTGACTACGGTCAACGCCTTTGCCCGTCAGATGTCGCTGTTCCATGCAAGCATCAAGAATGTGCGCGACATCAATGCTCTGCGCGCAAAGAACTCCAGCAAAAAGCACAAGGGCGGTGGTGCAGCCGACGGCTTCCGCCTCCGCTACACCTCCAAGCAGATCAAGTATGTCTGCTTCGACGATTCGCGCACGCCCGGCCTGGACAAGGTTCTCAAGAATCTGTTGTCTGCCGACTTCGTCTCGTCCGATGCCATGACCTATGCCCCCGAGACGATCATCTGTTGCTACAACTACGAGGGAAAACCGAACGAGCAGGGCATCGCCATTTGCCCACAGGCAGCCAAGACGAGAGAAGAGCTGGGTGTTCTGATCAATATGGCCGACTTCTCCATCGCCTTCGGCGGTCGGAATGTGTCGGTTTTCGCAGACCGCAAGGTTCCCTACAGCGATTTTGGCGAAAGTGTTGCAGCCAATGCAAACCACGGCCTGCTTCTGCGCACAAATGAAAATCTGCGCATGAATGCACCGTACTACAATCCCAAGGATTACCGGGTGATCGTGGCCTTCGATACGGAGGACAACCTGCCTGCCATTGTGCGCCGTTATGCGTCCATGACACCGCAGCAGCCGACCCTGGTCATGATCTTCTCCCGCGCATACCTGCTGCGCGACTATTACACGGACAATATCGAGACGCTGTGGAAGCCTGAGCAGCTCATGCGCATTCCCGTGGAGCACAGCGGCAGAGAAAATGCGATCCACAAGATTTTGGTTCGTGCCAATGTCGGCGGCATCTGCGAAAGTGAGATCCGTGAGATTTTGAAGGATGCCAACCTGCCGGATTATGCCGAGCTGCTGGAAAACGGCTCGATGAACGAGATCCTGCGCAAGATCCTGGCCGATTGCGGCATCCATCAGAACAATACGCTGCGCCTGTATGACTACTTTGAGTACGACCGCTCCAGAGATTTCGACAAGGACGGCCGCTTCATCCCACAGGAGCGTATCTGCATCCGCAAGCGTGGCAAGCTCTATGATTATATCAACGGTAAGCACCTGATCCGCCTCATCAGCGAGAGCGGCGAGATGATCCTGCCCCTGCCGAAGGACAGAATGACGCAAAATTACATTGCCGGACAGAATATGCTCTACAACGGCTGTATTTACACCATCTCGCGTCTGGATCCGGTAGCCGGCAAGATGTACATCCGCCATGCCACCGGCGGCAGAAACAACATTTCCTATCAGTATCTGCAGGACAGAGAGTACCACATCGTATTCTCCGAAGATGCAGAGAAGATCTATGCAAAGAACCACATCATGCCGCACAGTCAAGACGGCATGACGATCAACGAGGTCAGCGTTGCGGTCAGAAGACAGCCGATGGAGGTCATCACCAACGGCTACACACCGCTTGACCATTGCACCTTGTCCATGAACGCAACGGGAGGTTGCAGTTATGTCAGCCTGATCGGTGACGATCACATTGACCTGTACAAGCAGACCTACAGAAAGTACGGCGCAGTGGAGGATCCCGTCTGCCCGAGCGAGACCATTATGAACAGCAAGGTCGATATGATGGCTTCGCCAAAGGGTGCGGTTGTGATGTCGGTCAAGTTCAAGGGCGAATTCGGTGAGGATCCGAGAAAGATTTCAACCCTGGCAGCAACAATGCTTTCTGAGACCCTGCGGTCCATGTTCCCGTCGGTAGCCGACAGTCTGGCGGTATGTCCCGTGCTTTCTGAGCCTTTTACCGATGAGGCTTCTACGCAGATCCTGAGCCGTCAGCCCAAGGTCTTCTGCAGAAACTATACGCCTGATGCGAAGGATATTGAGCTGCTGATCATCGAAGACTGTGTCAGCGATATCGGTGTCATTTCTGTGCTGATCTCGTCCGGTGACGATGTGATGAAGATGCTCTTCGAGCCGATCCACCGCTATCTGCAGTGGCATGGTGGCCAGAGAGAAAAGAGCAGCTATTTGTATTACGGCAAGGATGAGGCGCCGGAGTGCTTCGACTTTGAGGGCCTGAAAAAGTTCTCGTCCATGCTGTGCGACAACGGCTATGAGATCCACTTCGTTGAGATGCAGGATGTTGTCCTGAGTGATGTCTGCGACTTCTGCGGCAAGCGCGTCGTCAAGGGAACGGACGACATGAGCGTCCTTTCCGACGGCAGAAAGATGTGCCGCCACTGCGCCTCTGCCTTGGTCGGCAATAACAAGAACGACCTCAAGGCGCATCTGGACAGAGCAAGGCTCTTCCTGGAAAGCACCTATGGCATTACGATCGGGGCGGACTATGATGTCTGCTTCGAGTCGACCAACCGCATCATCAATGCCCTGCAGAAGAACCGCAAGCTCCTGCAGCGTGGCACGGATGTTCCGTACAAGTCCTACACTGATGGGACGAAGGCCACGGTCGAGAGCGACCTGCCTTCGATCAACCTTGCAGAGCTTCTGGTGCGTGAGCTGACACATCTGTGGCAGCGCAAGCACATTCCGGGACTGGAGGAGGAGCTGGCCGAGGGCCATATCGCCTTGGTCTCGACGCAGTACCTGCGCTTCCTGAATCAGAAGGATCTGGCCAATGGCAGGATCAGCTATTATGAGAGCACGGAGCAGATCTCCGGCATCGGTTACAGAAGACTGGTGCGCGAGCTGTCGGCAAATCCGAAGTTCAAGAACAATCCGTTCCGCTATCTGCTCGAGATGAGCGGTGTGCCCGAGGAGGAGCAGATTGTCACCGAGGTAACGGTGAAGCTGGAGGAGACCGAATTCGGCAAGCCTTATGTGCCGGAGAAGCCGGACCGCAAGCTGGACGGAGCTCCGGAGTATTTCTACTACAATCGTCTGCCTGAGCCACAGAAGGCACTGTACAACGAGATGTACCGCTCGATCTGCGCACACGAGGACTGCATTGAGAATACGGGTTTTACCTTACAGGAGGCTTCCACGGTCGTGGACTGTGTTGCCTATGACCATCCCGAGCTGTTCTGGTATCGCACCATTACGGTCAGTCCGTCTACCATCAGCTTCGTCTATGGCGCAAGTGCGCAGGAGTCTGCGGCGATCACGGCGAAGATCGAGGCGTCTGCAGCGCAGTTCCTCGAGGGGATCACCGACCAGATGAGCGCTTACGATGTGGCGCTGCGTCTGCATGTCAGAATGATCAACACGGTGGACTATGACACCCTTTCGCTCAATGAGGAGAAGGCGGCCGGTGGCCCGGATGTCCATTCCATCGACAAGCTTCGCTCGATCTACGGTGCGTTCATCGAGGGCAAGGCTGTCTGCGAGGGCTATGCCCGTGCGATGCAGTATCTGCTGCAAAAATGCGGAATTGAGTGCGCCGAGGCGGCAGGCATGATCTGCGACGGCAGACAGAATGCCGGTGGTCACGCCTGGATTATCATCAAAATCGACGGAGATTATTATTACCTTGACACCACGTGGGATGACAGCTCCGACACTGTTCAGACGGTCAAGAATGACAATCTCGGCTTCGATTTCTTTATGATCACGACGAAGGAGCTTCTGCGCAGCAGAGACCTCAGCTACTGTCCGATTGCGCCGCCCGAATGCACGGCAACGCGCGCAAACTATCATTACCACAATGACCTTGTGCTCGAGAAATATGACCTGAACAAGATCAAGCAGATCGCCGTGACGGCAGCGAAGAATAAAGCCAAGTTCTTCACGGTCAAGTGCACGAACGACACGGTCTATCGTCAGACGCGCGACCGCCTTTGTGCCGATGGTACCGATTGCTTCGAGGCGCTGCGCGCTGCGGCAAAGGAAAACAAGCAGCTTGCGATTAGCTATCGCTTCTCTCATAGAGACGGACTGCGCACGATCGCAATCTATTTCCAGAACAAGGAATAAACAAGAAGCGGTGAGCCGTAGCTCACCGCTTCAGTCTGTCGAAAAACTCGTTTTTCGACAGACTGTCAGAGTTCAAAAAGGCGGCAAGACGAGCAAACCGAGTTCGTCGGCGTACGATGGTACGGTAGAGCTCGGTTTGCGATGTAAGTCAAAATGCCTTGCGAAGCAAGCATTGGAAGTGTTTTGGCTTATATTAGGGTTCTGCTCGCAACAGTCTATTGGAACACAGATCGCCAACCGTCAAAAAATTAGCATTTTGACGATTGGCGACTTTTTTGACACTCTGAAGCGGTGAGCTGTAGCTCACCGCTTCTTGTTATTTCCGAAGCTCGATGATGCGGTCGCGCAGGACGGCTGCGTACTCGTATTCCATCATCTTGGCTGCGGCGCGCATTTCCTTTTCCAATCGGGCGATCTCTCGCTCCTTCTCAGCCTTCGTCATCTTGACACCGCTCTTGCCGACGGCATCGCTCTGCGTAATCTCGATGAGCTCACGCACATCCTTGCGGATCGTCTGCGGCACAATGCCATGCGCTTTGTTGTAGGCATCCTGGATCTCGCGGCGGCGGTTCGTCTCGCCGATGGCGGCCTTCATGGCAGGCGTGATCTTATCAGCATACATGATAACGCGGCCGTCAGCATTTCGCGCAGCGCGTCCGATGGTCTGGATCAGGCTGGTCTCACTTCGCAGGAAACCCTCCTTATCCGCATCCAGGATCGCGACAAGCGAGACCTCTGGCAGGTCGAGACCTTCTCGGAGCAGGTTGATGCCGACGAGAACGTCGAATTTTGCCATGCGCAGGTCACGCAGGATCTCCACACGCTCCAGCGCGGCCACATCAGAGTGCATATAGCGCACACGGATGCCTGCTTTTTGCAGGTACGTCGTCAGATCCTCGGCCATTTTTTTGGTCAGCGTCGTGACCAGGACACGCTCGCCCTTTTCGATGACGGCATTGCATTCTCCGATCAGATCATCGATCTGGCCGTCGATGGGGCGCACGAAGATCTCGGGATCCAGAAGGCCTGTCGGACGGATGACCTGCTCGGCATATTGCTGCGCCCGTTCCTTCTCGAAGGGGGCAGGTGTGGCAGAGATGTAGATTGTCTGCTTGAGCTTGCTCTGGAATTCCTCGAAGGTGAGGGGACGGTTGTCAAACGCACTGGGCAGACGGAAGCCGTAATTCACAAGGCTTTCCTTGCGGCTGCGGTCGCCTGCGTACATGGCGCGCACCTGCGGCAGCGTGACGTGGCTCTCATCCACGAGTAGCAGGAAATCGTCAGGAAAGTAGTCAATCAGCGTCATCGGCGGAGTCCCCGGCTTGCGACCCGAGATTACACGGGAGTAGTTCTCAATTCCGCTGCAAAAGCCGATCTCCTGCAGCATCTCAATGTCGTACATCGTGCGTTGGCGGATGCGTTGTGCCTCGAGGAGCTTGTCATTGTCTTTGAACCAAGCCTCACGCTGCTCCATTTCTTCTTCGATCTCCAAAATGGCGCGGCGCAGCTTCTCAGGTGCTGCGACATAGTGCGAGGCAGGGTAGATGGCGACATGGCCGACCACACGCTCGGGCATACCGGTCACGGCGTTGATCTCGGAGATGCGGTCAATCTCGTCGCCGAAAAATTCGACGCGGATGGCTCGCCCCGACCAGTAAACGGGGTAGATTTCCACCGTATCACCACGCACACGGAAGGTGTTTCGCGAAAAATCGATGTCATTTCGCTCATAACGGATCTCGACAAGCTTTTTTGTCAGCTCGTCACGGCTTTTCTGCATTCCTGTGCGCAGCGAGATGACCATGTTCTTGTAATCGATGGGGTCGCCAAGGCCATAGATGCACGAAACCGAGGCAACCACGATGGTGTCGCGCCGCTCAAAAAGGGAGCTGGTGGCGCTGTGGCGCAGACGCTCGATCTCGTCGTTGACAGCCGAATCCTTCTCAATGTAGGTGTCGGTGTGGGCGATGTAGGCCTCCGGCTGATAGTAATCGTAGTAGGATATGAAATATTCGACCGCGTTGTTGGGGAAAAACTCGCGAAATTCGGAGCAAAGCTGCGCGGCCAGCGTCTTGTTGTGCGCAAGAACCAGCGTCGGTTTGTTCACATTGGCGATGACATTTGCCATCGTAAAAGTTTTACCAGAACCCGTAACTCCCAGTAAAACCTGTTCCTTCAGGCCGTTTTGGATGCCTTCTGTTAACTTCTTTATAGCTTCAGGCTGATCACCTGTTGGTTTGTAGGGTGATACTAATTCAAACTTGTCCATAGCAGCTTTTGACCCTCCTTTTCTTAAAAATAATGAAAACTTTCTCTGCAGCAATTCGTCACTTCGAATAGGTCTTTTGACGAATTTTGCAACAAATATTTGCACTTATTAAGTTAGTATACCACAAACGCAATTAAAATGAAAGATTTTCGCGTGAACTTTCTAAACAACCTTCTCTTCATTTATTAGCATTCTTTTGCAACTTTCCCTGGCCTCTTGTGCAGATTTAAAACCACCCTTCTTGCTATATCCAACGGAGTAATCTTCGCGAAAATATTTAGTTCGATGATACCACGATCCGTTGTAGAAAAATGCGTCACTTTTTGT